>NZ_BAABED010000001.1:0-615597 GCF_039539965.1 Arthrobacter methylotrophus
TTGGTGTGGAAGAGGAATTGCTGATTGTCGATCCCGTGGACCGGCGAGCCGCTCGCGCTTGCCGACGCGCTCCTTTCGGGCATCGCCGAAACGACCGGGCCCAGGATGAGCCCGGAACGGCTTCCAGCCCTGAGGAGATCGAGGGCCCGAGACCGGCCTCAGCCATGAACTCAAGCTCGAGCAGATCGAGACCCAACCCGGCCGTGCCGCAGCTACGGCGAGCTCTTGCATCAGATCCGCCGGGGCGCGGGGCCTCGCAAGCCACGCTGCGCGGCGCCACGGCGCGAGGATTGCCGCGTTGGCCACCTCGCCCGTGGACGCCGCTTTGCACACCACTCCGGATCCCCGGTATGCCATCATGCTCGAGCGTTTTGGCATCACGGCACACGAACAGCTCACCTGCGGATTCCACGTCCACACCTCCGTCGAGAGCCCCGAAGAAGGTGTGGTGGTCCTGGACCGGATCCGGGACAAGCTCGCTGTCTTCACCGCGATCAGCGCCAATTCTCCCTACTGGCGGGGACTGGCCACGGGTTTTGAGAGCTACCGGACGCAGGCGTGGAACCGATGGCCGTCGTCGGGGCCGTCGGCCATCTTCGGTTCCTTGGCCTCTTACCGGCGTGTTGTCAGGAGGCTCATCGAAACGGGGGTCTTGCTGGACGAGGGGATGGTCTACTTCGATGCCAGGCTGTCCAGGCACGTTCCGACGGTGGAGGTCCGGGTAGCCGATGTCTGCCTCCGAGCCGAGGACGCCGCGCTCATTGCGGTGCTGGTTAGGGCCTTGGTTGAGACTTCTGTACGTGAATACCATGCCGGAATAGAGCCTGCGGCCGTGCCTACGGTTATTCTTTACGGATGGCGTCTTGGCAGGCAAGCAATTTTGGACTGTGCACCGAACTGCTGGACTTCGGAACATTCCGCCCGGAGCCCGCCGCGGACGTCGTCTGGTCGTTGGTGGAGTACCTGGAACCTGTGCTCGCCGAACAGGGTGAATTCGACTTGGTCCAAACCGGCGTGGCAGCCATCCTGAGCCGCGGAACGGCGCCATCGAGCAGCGGGGTGTTGCCGAACGCTGGAGCCAGAACGGGAGCGCGCCCGACGCCGTCGGACTGGCCGCCGTCGTCGAGCACGCCGTTCAGATCACGATGCGCTCGGAGAAGGACGAGGGCGACACAAAGCCGCAGCCCGTCCTCACCTGGGTGCGCCAGGACTGGCGCGAAGCGCCGAGCTAGACCTGCTTGAGGGCCCGTTCCAGATCCCGGACGAGGTCGTCCACATCCTCCAGCCCCACTGAAAGCCGCACGACGCCGTCGCTCAGGCCGATGGCCGCGCGGCCTTCCGGACCCATGGCGCGGTGGGTGGTGGTGGCGGGGTGGGTGATGAGGGACTTGGAGTCGCCTAGGTTGTTCGAGATATCGATGATGGCGAGTCCGTCCAGCAACGCGAAAGCGGCCTCTTTGGCCGATCGCCCGGCGGAAGGGAGCAGCTCGAAGGTCAGGACCGTGCCGCCGGCTTTCATTTGCTTCGCGGCGAGCTCGTACTGGGGGTGGGACTTAAGCAGCGGATACTTGACCCAGCTGATGGCCGGTTGTTCCTCGAGCCATTCTGCGATCCGCAACGCCGACGCCGAGGAGTGGTTTACTCGCAGCGCCATGGTTTCCAGGCCCTTGGTCAGCACCCAGGCGTTGAACGCGGAAAGCGATGGTCCTGTGTGTCGCATGAGTTGCTTGACGGGACCTTCGATGAACTCCTTGGTGCCCAGGATCGCTCCGCCCAGGACCCGGCCTTGGCCATCGATGTGTTTGGTGCCCGAGTAGACAATCACGTCGGCGCCGAGTTCGCCACAACGCTGCAGCAGCGGAGTGGCAAAGACATTGTCGACGACGACGGTAGCGCCCGCGGCGTGGGCCAGCTCGCTCACGGCGGCGATGTCCACGATTTCCTGCATCGGGTTCGACGGCGACTCGAAAAACACTGCGGTGGTGGGTTCGGACAACGCGGCGCGCCACTGATCCAGGTCCGGTCCGTCAACGAAGACCGTCTCGACGCCCCAGCGGGGCAGGATCTCGTTGAGGATGACGAAGCAGGAACCGAACAGCGAACGCGCGGCAACCACACGGTCACCGGCGGCCAGCAACGCACCAAGCGCGGTGAAGACAGCGGACATGCCCGACGCCGTCGCGAAGCATGCTTCGGTGCCTTCGAGCAGGCGGAGCCGCTCCTGGAACGTTGCAACCGAGGGGTTGCCGTAACGAGAGTAGACGAAGCGCTCGTCTTCGCCCGTAAACGCGCGCTCGGCGGCTGCCGCGGATTCGTAGACGAAGCCGGAATTCAGGAAGACAGCTTCGGAGGTCTCCTGGAAATTGGTGCGGTCAAGGCCGCCGCGGACTGCCTGGGTCTCAGGGTTCCAGCCAGCGGCGTCAGGATTGAATGTCACTTAGATCTTCCCCAGATTCGTAGGAAGTCCACGGTTTTTCCAACCATTCACGGTTCGCTCGCCGTAGCGGTCCGGTTCGCCCTCAAAGCCTTCAAGGACGTTGTAGGCGGTGTAGCCGGCCTGTGTTGCGGCACTGGCGGCGGCGATTGATCGCTGTCCGGAACGGCAGAGGAAGACCAGTTCGGTGGCATCCGCCTCCGGGGCCTGTTGCTTGAGCTGCTCGATAAATCCCGAGTTGGGGATCCCGCCGGCAAGGTTCCACTGAATGAACAGGGGATCGTTTCCTTTGTTGTTCGCAGACGCGGTGTCCGGGATGCCGATGTGGGCCCACTCGCCTTCGGTGCGGACGTCCACCAGGATGGCGCCTTGCTCCAGTTTGGCCCAGGCGTCGTGCGGGCTCAGGTCGCCGGCGTAGCTCATGCGTGGCCCTCGCCGTCGAACTCTTCATCAAGCTGGTCCACCGCATTGGCAACCGCGGCATCCGCGCTGGCGATTGCCGCGGGGAGGACGATGGCCTGCGCCACGATCACGTCCGTGCCGTTGAATGTCGCGGCCGGGCTGCCGTGCAACACGTATCCCTCGGCAAGGGCGGTAGAGATCCGCTCACAGAATTCCTTGGTATCAGGACCCGTGATGAGACGGTAGGAGAGTTTTTCTTCAGTGGGTTCAGGCATTGGTGCTCCTCAGTCACGCTTGCAGTTCGAAAGTGTCGATACGCCGAGTAGTCACCTGAGGCACCCCGCCGGAGAGAGGGTTGCCGACCAGCAAGTCAGGGCTTCGCGCTGGTGCTCATTACTCAAGAAGAAAATAACATCCATGACGGCGGCCTGCATTACCGGCAGTCGTCATGTTCCGTAACCGGGCGGCAACGCCGGTGGGTGGTGGGGACTAGGCCTCGGTTTGGTTGGGCAGTTGTTCCAGGCTTGCTTGGAGCCGCTGCGGCAGGGCATCAGTCCGTGGCGCTACTCCCGTGGGGAGCGATGAAACGTGGAGCCTTGATGCTTCCGGATTTCGAGTAACTCGTGGACGGATATCCCGGTGGCTGTCGCCAGCGCGTGCAGCGAGAGGCTGTTGTGATGAGCCAAGGCAAAAACCACGCCGGACAGGGCCTCGAAACCTTCAGTTTCGTAGATTTCCTGCACCAGCTTGGACATGCCGTTCGCATCATCGATTGATCCCGCTGACGCGGCAGTCGCCATGGCGGTCAGCGACCATGCAGCAGAGTCGGGGCTGATGTAGATGCTCATGTCGATACCCTACGGACTCGGGCCCTCTGGGGGAATGGGCGGCGTCTTCCTCATTAACCCAACTGACTCGCAGTTGTTGTCGTTTTGAGCCCTCAGAACGACAACAACTGCGAGTTAGTTGGGGAAGAAGCCTGATGCGCCGGCCCCAGAACCGGCGCATCAGACGTTTCTATCCGGACGCCAAGCGCAGGATCAGCGCTGCATGCCCGGGGAACCTCGAAACGAGGGACTCGATGTCCTTTTCCGTTGGCTTCGCCGAGTCCGATCTCTCGTAACCGGGCGAGAGGCTGCAGCTGACCAAGGCGAACCCCGGACCGGCCAACTCCGCCCCGAACCACGTGGAATGCGGGGCAACTCCTTGCAAGGTCTCGCCGGCCTCCGGGTTGGGACCGAACAGGGTTTCGGAATAGCCGAGTTCGGAATAGCCATTGTCCGGCGAGAAGACATGCAGCCTGAGGGGCGTCCCCAAGTGGAAGAACCACAACTCGTCCTGCTTCAGGGTGTGCAGCTGGAGAATCTCCCCGGTCTGCAGCAGGTACCAGTTGGAACTGTAGAGCGGGTGATCGACGTCGAAGCGCGGAGGCAACGCCGAACCGGTTATGTCCTCGTTGCTTACCAGGGCGGACGCGAACCAGCCGCCCACACTAGCGGGGGACATGTCCAGCCGTTTGATCCAGTCCTCAGCGGATTCAGTCATTGACCGGGTCCTTCAGGGAGAAACAGACCGTGATGCCAATGATTTCCTTGCTGCCCAGGGCGCGCAACAACCCTTTTTGGGTCACGATGTCCACATTCACCATGCCGTCTTCTTTGCTGGGGACGGCGATCGTTTCGTGGAAGTTGAGCAGGGGCTTTCCGCTCGCCATCACTTCCTTGTCGTGGGCAACGTGTTCCGCGCGCGAGTCCTGGTGCCCGATCAGTTCCGCCTTGCTCATGCTCACTAGGTCCGCGAAGTTCTGGTTGACCCACAGGAAGACCGAGTTCGCGTCCTTGACTACCCAGTACACGCCGTCCTGCCGGTCCAGCACATCGGCGACGCTCATGGGCGGAACGGTGGGAAGGAGCGCCGGGTCCAGCGCGGGGCGAAGGTCACGGCGCTGCCGCCGTTCCGCCGTCGGCCGCTAGTCTTTCGGCGAGGTCCTGCGCCAGGGCCACCATGGTCATGGTGGGGTTCCAGGACCCGCCGGTGGGCCAGAGGCTGCCGCCGGTGACGAAGACGTTCTGCACGCCGTTGAGGCGGTAGTCGGTCCCGACGACGGCGTCCTCCTCTTCGCCGATTGGCAAGCTGGAGCTTTCGTGCACCAATCCCGGTACGCGGCGCTCGGGGATTGCGGGACGCTCGGCGCCCCAGCTCCCGGCATCGGGATCCCCGTGCCAGTATTCGACGCGCTCCGCACCGGAAGGGGACAGGACCCGCTCCAGCATTTGGAAGGTTCCCTCGTCCATGGTGTCCCACGTGTCGTCGTCAGTGGCGTTGGCCAGCACCTGCAAGGTGACGTTGCAAGTGGGGTCCGCGCTGCCGGACAAGCGCAAGTGGTTCTCCGGATTGCTCTCGTCCAGTTCGCCGAGGACGGCGCAGACGAACACCAAATAGTCCTCCGATGACCGCAGCTGTGCCAGCGAAGCCGTGGCGACGACGTCGGGGGCGTAGCGTTCGGACTTCTGGGCGTTCTTGTCCGGGAAACGGTCCGAGAGGACCGAGAGTTGCACGTGATACTGCATGCCGGCCGGGCTCTTGCCCGCCAAATAGATGGCCGCCAGTTCCAGCTCGCCGAGCTGTTCGCTGAAATCAAAATCCTTGCGCGGAACCCGGGCCACCACCGAGGTGATGAAGTGGGCGGCGAAGTGCCCCCCGGCCCCTTGAACCTGCGGGAAGGAATTGAGAACCAGGGTCGCCGGGGGAAGCGTGCCCATGGCCAGGACCAGGTTGGCATCGCCGACATTTACCACTCCGCGGTTGGTGTTCAACGCGGTGGCCCGTCCGTCCTGCTGGAGCACACTCAACACCGTGCAGTCCGTGACCACGCGAAGAGCCGCGCCCTTGCCTTGGGCCTCGAGCGCCGCCTGCCGGTCCGACAATTCCAGAAGGACCGCTGGCGTGGAGAACTTCGCGAAGTCCACACCTGAGCGTGCGCCCGTTGCCACAGCGAGCGGGGCCGGCATGCTGGCGGGTGGCGGAATCGATCTTATGCAGGCCTGCCCCGAGCCGTTCCTGGAGGGCTTTCTGCATGATTCCGTAGACGGGCCGGGTGTCGTTAATGAGATCGACGACATCGGCCGACCGTCCGACGTCGATCTGGTCCGCCGAAACCACGTTGAGCAGATCTTCCGCCGACGTGAAGTGCGACTTGGCGGCGTCCATCACCGCCCGCGGCCAGCCCCGCATTTCATCTTCCTCGGGGCGGGGGCACCACGCGCTCCACATGATGCTGCGTCCGCCGTAGAAAGGGACCATGCCGTGCTGCCAGGAAATCTTGCCTGGCGGCTGGTTGGCCGTGGCAGCCGCCAAGGTCCAGGGGAAGGTCTCCGAGAGCCCTCCCAGCGTCTCCTTGTACGGCAACGGCAGGTTCTGGAAATGCTGCGGCAAGAAAAAGGGACCCCGTTCAATGATCAGGATCCGTGCGTGCGGATTGACCGTCAGTGTCCGCTCAGCAAAGGCGTAGGCGCAGAACCCGCTGCCGATGACTATGTGGTCGAATTGTTCTTCTTCGCGGACTTTTTTCCATTCTCCCTCGGAGACGAAGAAGACATGATCCATCACCTTCTGGGGTGAGGGATCCTGGGGACCGGGCGTGGGAAAACCGTGATTGAAATTCTGGGACGAAGAAACTGCACTCACAATGATGCCTTCCATCGACTTGCTGATTCCACGGCACCGTGAAATCAGGTGCCCGCTGGGCCGAAAGGCAGATCACCTTTCCCCAACAAGGTTCACGGAAACTAGTTAACTACCGCGGCGACGGCGGCACAATAGACTTTGGCGGATTGCCGCCGGCCGAGAGACTTGGCATACTCCACGCGTGTCTTCTCTTCCTGTGACGTTTGCCGAGGACGTCATCAATCGGCCTATCAGGATCCAGTTCGAGGCATTCATTGACGAGCACCGCCGTGCGCTCAATGACTCTTTGAACGGGTTGACTGAGGAACAGGTCCGCCGGTCATTGGTGCCGTCCCGGACCACCCTGCTGGGCTTGGTGAAGCACGCGACCTCATCCTTGGGACTCGACGACTTGCTCAACGGCAACCGACGCGGACCGCTCCCGCTACGCTGGGTGTACCTTCACATGCTGCGCGAGCTTGCACAGCACTGCGGGCACGCTGACATCCTGCGGGAGCAGCTACTCAGCCAGGACCGCCGGCAAAGCCCTACTCAATCCCCGCGAACAACTCGTTAAGCTCGGCGGTGAGCTGCTTACGCATTGCCGGGGTGCCGATCTCCCTGCCGTCAACGTGGTTGACCGGAGCGATGAGCCGGATGCTCGAGATCAGCCACACGGCGTCGGCGTCGAACAGGTCCTCCGGGACCAGTGGGCCGTAGCCAAGCTCCCAGCCCGCCGCCTTCGCTTTCGTGAAAAGAGCGTCTTGGGACGTTCCCGGGAGGATGCCGCTGTCCAGTTGCGGAGTGATGAGGCGCTTGACCGAGCGCACGGAGCCGGTGCCGTCGTCGACCGTTTCAACATGCGCCAGCAACACGGTCGACGTCGGGCCCTCCAGGACGCGTCCGTCGGTGGAGGTGAAGATGGCGTCGTCGGCGCCCTGCTTGTGTGCGTACCGCAGCGCGGCCATGTTCACCGCGTAGGAGAGCGTTTTGGCTCCGAGCAGCAGCCAGGGGCGCGCGGTCGCCCGCCTCCGTGTCGAAGCCCCGGTCAAGGAGTACGACGTCGATGCCCGTCTCGCGCTGCCGGCGGCTGCCCGCGGGGGACGGCGAAGCCTGGATCCAGCACGTGGGAGCCGAAGCGCCTTCCACTCCGCGCGTCACCAAGAGCTTGACGACGACCTCGTCCTCGGCGGGGCTTGGCGCCGGGAAGGCGTCGCGGAATTCCTTGATGGCCGTGTCGATCGCGCGGCGCCAGACGTCCTGCTCGGGAATGTTGAGGTCCAGGGCGCGAGCCGAACTCTCAAGCCGGTTCAGGTGCGCTTGAACTTTCCGTGCCCGGCCCCCGACGGCGAGGAGCGACTCGAAGACGCCGTCACCCGGGTGGCGCCCAGGTCGGTTGCCATGAGTTGCGGCTGGCTGGAATCGGCGATGCGGCCGTTTTCGAACGCTGGATCCAGGAAGACGAGGATTGTCGAGGCAGGAAGAGTCATGCTTCCAGCTTAGTGTGGCCCCAGAGGGATGGTCAGGACGAGCGGTCGGGAGCGGTGCGCCAGATAGGCTGGGCTGACTGTTACTTCTTTGACTAGTTCTTTGACTGGGGGGTTGTCGAGTGCCGTTTCCTTTTCCGTTCGGGGTGGAGTGGACCTGGCTCCTCACCGCGTGGGCCATTTTCGAGATCATCTTGCGCATTGTGCTGCTGGGCGTCATCCCGGGAAACCGCCGTCCCACCACGGCCATGGCCTGGCTCCTGGCCGTCTTCCTCGTCCCGTCAGTGGGCTTCGTCTTGTTCCTGCTGTTCGGCAATTTCCGGTTGTCCCGCCGTCGTCGTGAACAGCAGGAGCAAGTCAACGAACGGGTGCGTGCCGGCACGTCGGCGCTCGCCGACGTCGTCAGCACCTACTCCGGTCCCGAATGGGTGACGTCGGCCGCTGAACTGAACCGGCGCCTCGGCTCCCTGCCGATGGTGGACGGCAACTCTGCGGAGTTGATCGCCGGCTATGAGGAATCGCTCAAGGCCATGGCGGAAGCGGTTCGGGGGGCCAAGAGCTTCGTCAATGCGGAGTTTTACATCATGAGCAGTGATTCGGTCACCGACGAGCTCCTCACTGAGTTGGAAAACGCTGCCGACCGGGGTGTCGACGTCCGGCTCCTGTTCGATCACATCGGCACGTTGCGGATCCCCGGTTACCGACGGCTGGTCCGCAGGCTGAAGCGCGGCGGGATCCAGTGGCGCCGCATGTTGCCTTTGCTGCCGATCCACGGCCAGTGGCGCCGCCCGGATCTGCGGAACCACCGGAAGATCCTGGTGATCGACGGCGAAATCGCGTTCACCGGCTCCCAGAACCTGATCGAGCCCTCCTACAACAACCCCAAGCACCGACGCGCCGGCCGCAAGTGGGTGGAACTCATGGTCCGTATGGAGGGGCCGATCGTTGCCACCCTCAACGTCGTCTTCGCCACCGACTGGCTGAGCGAGACCGATGAGTCTCTCGAATACCAGTTGCAGGTCTCCGACAGGGCCACCGCGGGGCCGATCACGGCCCAGGTGGTCCCGAGCGGTCCGGGGTTTGTCACGGAGAACAACCTGCGTCTGTTCAATACACTGATCTACTCGGCTCAGCACCGCATCTCGATCTGCAGTCCGTACTTCGTGCCCGACGATTCGCTGTTGTACGCCATTACGACGGCGGCACAGCGTGGCGTCGACGTGGAGCTTTTCGTCTCCGAGAAGGGCGATCAGTTCCTGGTCCACCACGCACAGCGCTCCTATTACGAAGCGCTCCTGGAGGCCGGGGTGCGGATCTATCTCTACCGCGCACCGTACGTGCTGCACGCGAAGCACTTCACGATCGATGAGGAAGTGGCGGTGCTCGGCTCCAGCAACATGGACATGCGCTCCTTCTCGCTCAACATGGAGGTGTCCGTGATGTTGCTGGGTGCTGAGGCGGTGGACAGCATGCGTTCGGTGGAGTCGGCGTACAGGGCCATGTGCCAAGAGCTGACGTTGAACGATTGGCTGGGCCGGCCGATGCTCGCCAAATACGTGGACAACGTGGCGCGGTTGACGGCCACCCTGCAATAAGGCTCAGTCCTCGGCGCAGGCTTCGTCCGCGGGTTCGGCGTGGATCCGCGAGAGGAGCCCATGAAGCTGCCGGATCTCCTCGGCGGAGAATCCAGCGAAGGCTTCCCGTTCGACGTCGGCCACGGCAATCTCGATCGAAGCGACGGCGCGCTTGCCTTCCGCAGTGATTTCAACGAAATGCCGACGGCGGTCTGCAGGGTCCCGGCGACGGTCGGCCAGCCCTCGGCGTTCGAGATCGTTCAAGACGGCCACGAGGGCGCTGGCGTCGATCGAGAGGATATCGATGAGGCCTTGCTGGCTGATGGGACCGGACTCGTCAAGTCGGCACAGGAGGACCGCATGCCTTGGGCTGAGTCCGGAGGAGTCCAGCGCCTGGCGGAGGCGGGTGTTCATGATGCGCCCGTGGCGCGCCAGGAGGAAACCCAGTTGCTTGCCTGCTGCTGACGGACTCATCGAGAAATCCTATCACTGAGGAAATTATCGGTCCTTAGGAATCGTTGTCATTCATAAACGATCTGCGCGGCGCGGAGCCGGGCAGCGTGAGCTTCTTCGGCCCATTCGATCCAAAGGAGTTGCCATGAATGACCACGCTTCGAACGCCTCTGTAGTAATTGTCGGTGGAGGCTACGGTGGTATCGCCGTAGCCAAAGCACTCGACGCACAGGCGGCCGTCACCTTGGTGGAGCCAAAGGACGCCTTCGTGCACAATATCGCGGCGCTGCGCTCCGTCGTCCAACCCGATTTCCTGCCGCGAATGTTTTTGCCGTATGACCGCCTTCTAGTGCACGGCACCGTGCTCCGGGACCGTGCCGTGAGGGTGGATGGACACACCGTCGAGCTGGCTTCCGGAACCCGGCTGACGCCCGATTACATCGTCTTGGCAAGCGGCTCAAGCTATCCGTTCCCGGCCAAGAGCGATCGTATGGTCACGACCGATGCCATCGCGCGCTACCAAGCCGCACATGATGACCTCAAGCGTGCCAGCAGGGTCATGCTCCTGGGCGCCGGGGCGGTGGGCCTTGAATTTGCCGGCGAGATTGCCGCCGCATGGCCGGACAAGGACGTGGTGCTGGTGGATCTGGCCCCGGACATCCTTCCCGGACCATACGATCCACGGCTGCGCGCCGAGGTCAATCGGCAGCTGGACGGCATCGGCATCCGGCGAATCATGGGCAGCCCCTTGGTGCAGTTGCCTTCGGTTCCCGCCGGGGAATTCGCGACATTCACGGTCAACACCGCAGGTGGCACTGCCATAGAGGCGGACATCTGGTTCCGCTGCTACGGGATAGCCCCGCAGACCGACTATGTTGCAGGGGAGCTGCTCGCCGCCCGGACCGCCGACGGCTATCTGCAAGTCACGCCCGAACTCCGGGTGGCGGGCTTCGAGAATGTCTATGCCCTGGGCGACATCTCGGCGATCGACGTGAATAAGGCCGGCGTCGCTGGACGCGAGGCTGCGGTGGTTGCCAAGAACATCCAGGCCCAATTGGACGGCTCCGCCGGCTTGGACGCCTATACGCCGTCGCGGCCGGTCATCATCCTTCCCTTGGGGCCCTCGGGTGGTTCGGGACAACTGCCCGACGGCGAAATCGCCAGCCCGGAGATGATCTCCCAGATCAAAGGGCAACACATGATGATCGATCGCTTTGTCGAGATGTTGAACCTGGGTTCCTGAGCGTACGTGAGCGGGCCGTCCGTCCGCCTCCGCGCCCCGGATACTGCACGCCATCGCAAACGCAACAATAAAGTCCTTCTTCTGCAGCGACCCCTCAAGGCTTTTACGCCAAGTTAACGCCGCATCTGGTCGAGTCGGACATGCCCCTAGCTAACTGCTGTGCGCCATCCGCGGGGGTAGCCGGCCCGCAGTACAGCCGGCTGGAGCTCTCACTATCGGAAGAAGAGAACACCATGACCCGAAGAAACAATCAGGCCTTGAAACGATGGTGGCCGAACGAGGCCGGGCCGTTAGAGACGATTCAGCCTATCGCGAAGAGCACGCGCGGGCTCCGGAAGCAACTAAGCCTGCTGCGAACGCCAGCCACGGAAATCGATTCCACACCCCGCAGCGTATATGGCGAATTCGTTCTCTAGTGGTGCTTGTCTTGCTCGGGCTCCTTGCCGTTTTGACGGGAGTTTCCCGGCGACGGCGCTCAAGGGGGGTTCTGAATCGACCCAGAAGTATCCGTTCATGGGTTCGTTCCAGCCAGCGTATCCCGCTCCTCCCCGGGCGGACGGGCATGGGTGCGGGGTGATGGTCCTCGCGCCGCAGTGGGTACTGACCGCCAGTCACTGCGCCGGCAAGAACCCCACCATGTCCAAGGCCGGTATCCCGCAAGGCTGGAAAGTACGGGTCGGGTCAGCAGACACCACTTCGGGCGGGGAAGTCGCCGAGGTGGATCACTTCTATCGGCTGGCGATCGAAAAGGGCGGTCTTTGGGGCCGGGACCTGGCCTTGCTCCATCTGAGCACCCCTGTGAAAGCACAACCCGTGAAGATCGCGTCCAACACACCAGCAGAGAATACGTCTACCCGTATCCTGGGCTGGGGCATGACCTGCGATGACAGTAACAACGCCTCGTGCTTTCCTTCACGGCTGAGGGAAGCCGACACCGCCATTCAACCACGTTCAGCCTGTTCGAAAGCTGCGCCCGGAGAATTATGCGTAGGCGCCCTCGATGGAAGCGTCGCGGCAACCAACATGGACTCGGGCGGACCGGCACTGGTCCAGGAGGGCGACCAGTGGGTTGTGGCCGGTGTCCTCAGCGGCCCGGGCGGGGATAACACACCCGTGCTGTATACCGACGTCAGCAAACACGCTGCTTGGATCAACGGAATCATTACCGGCACTAATGTCCCGGCCGATGACCCGGCACCCAACGTTGAGGGTGCCGCGGAATTGCCTGGTTGCGCGGGCTCGGTTGTGCGGGGTCCAGCGTCCCGTCCGGAGGATCCAGCAATGATGCTCACTAACGGCCACTGCGTGAAAGGAGACCGGCCCGCCCCAGGGAAAGCATTGACGGACCAACCCGCCGACTTCGACGTCCCTGTTGCCAACCCGCAAGGCTACCCGCAAGCCACGGCACGGGCCAACCGCCTGATCTACGCAACCATGACAGGCACGGACGTCGCGCTCTACCGGCTGGACAAAAGCTACGCACAACTAGCCCAGGAGAACGCGAAAGTCTTCGAACTCAGCTCCACACCCGCACGTGCAGGCGACTCACTGACCATCGCCTACACCAGCCGGCGATTCGCCTGCACAGCCGAGGCCGTGGTGACAAAGCTGCGAGAAGGCGGCTACGAACAAAACGACTCGATCCGCTACGCCCCCGGCAAGGACTGCAACCCGTACCCCGGAACTTCCGGCTCGGCACTGCTCGCCCCTGACGGTCTCACCGTCATGGGAATCAACAACACGCACAATCGTGACGGCGAACAATGCACCGAGAACAATCCCTGTGAAGTGGCCAACGATGGAACCGTTACAGCCGTGAAGGGCCGTGCCTACGGTCAGCAAATAAACACCGTCACGGCCTGCCTGACCTCGGGTTCCAAACTCGAGCTGACCGGGCAGGGCTGCACCCTCACCGGCGCGGCCACACTTACCCGGACCCGGCAAAGAACCCCACACCACCTGCTACGACCCCGCCACCTGCCCCGGGAACGCCACCTGCCCCGGGAACCGCCCCGGGAAGCAGCGTCACGAACCCCGCAGACCACACCGCATCACCGGCCTCGGAAACCACGCCGGACCCTAGCAAGTCCAGTTCCACCGCTGCGGTTGCGTCGACAGCGGACCAACGGCGTCAGGACCTTGCCGCCACAGGGTTCGAACGCGTCGGCCTGATCACAGCCGCACTGGGACTCCTCGCACTCGGGATCGTCCTCTGGGCCATCAAACGACCCCGCAGGCTCCAATAGAAGCTGCACGATTCGGATCAGACTCAAATGTCCGTAGCCTGCGGAGCCAAACTGTGCCCGCAGGATACGGGGCTTTCCTTCTAGCGGCAATGGGGCGATTCTGTAATTCCAAGCATGTTTGGAAGCGTTGTTCGGAGGCATCATGACGCGGAAGAACCAGTCCCCAGCGGTGCAATCACCGAGCGATCCGGGCGACGAATATCCTGAGAAGGTCCGGATCCTGGCCGAGGGACGATTGGTCAGCGATAGGCTGTGGAACGCCGACCTGGCGCCGGCCCGGCAAAGGAACTGGCGGGTACGCAGCCTCTTCGCCCTGTGGATGTGCGACGTCCACAGCATTGCCGGTTACACCTTCGCGGCCGGTCTCTTCATCACCGGGCTGGTGGGCTGGCAAGTCTTCCTGGCTTTGGTCCTTGGCATCACCTTGGTCTACTTCCTCATGAATTTCGCCGGGACAGCCGGGCAGAAGACCGGTGTCCCATACCCCGTCCTGGCGCGCATGTCCTTCGGCCTCTTCGGCGCCAACCTGGCCGCCCTGATCCGGGCTTTGATCGCCATTGCGTGGTACGGGATCCAGACCTGGCTCGCCTCCGAAGCTGTGCTGGTGCTGCTGTTCTCGGTGTGGCCCCGGCTGACCCCGCTTGACGGTCCCGATGTGCCTCACATCCTTGGCCTGACGCCGCTCGGTTGGGGCGCCTTCCTGGTCCTGTGGGCGGTCCAGTTGCTGGTCATCCGCCGGGGGATGGAGACGGTCCGGAAATTCCAGGACTGGGCAGGTCCTGCCATTTGGGTTGCCATGTTCGCGCTCGCGATCTACATCCTGACGCAAGCGGGCGACAAATTCAGCCTCTCGATCCCCGGCGTCGCGCCCTTGGATGGCCCGGCAGCCTGGACACAGTTCTTCTCGGCAATCGCCTTGACGGTCACCTATTTCGCGGCGTTGCTCCTGAATTTCTGCGATTTCTCCAGGTTCTCACCGGATCGCAAGACCATTCTGCGCGGCAACTTCTGGGGCCTGCCCGTGAACTTCATCGCCTTCGCCCTGGTGACAGTGGTGGTCACAGCGGGCGCAGCGTCCTACTTCACGGCAGAGCAATACCGCGGACAAGACATGTTCAAGGTCATCACGGATCCCGTGGCGATCGTTCAGGCCATCAACAATCCGTGGATCACCATCATCGCTGCGGTCACGTTCGTGGTGGCGACGATCGGCATCAACGTGGTCGCCAATTTCGTTTCGGCCTCCTACGACCTCGCCAACGTGGCCCCGCACCGCATCGACTTCCGCCGCGGCGGCCTCATCAGCGCGGTCATGGCAATCGTGATCCTGCCGTGGAACCTCTTCAGCAGCCCGGTGGTGATCGTGTACTTCCTGGGTGGCCTGGGGGCGCTCCTTGGTCCGCTGTTCGGGGTCATCTTCACGGACTTCTTCCGCATCCGGCACCAGCGCTGCAAGGTGTCGGACCTGTACCACGAAGACGAAAAGGGCCTCTACTTCTACACCAAGGGCTGGAACCTCAAAGCGATCGCCGCCCTGGTTCCGGCCGCCGTCGTCGCGGGTGTCCTGGCGCTGGTCCCGGCCCTGCAGACCTTCCTCCCGGGAGGCTCGGGCCTGGGCCCGTATTCATGGTTCGTAGGGGCGATCCTGGCCAGCACCATTTACTACGCGATCACCCGTAACGACGCGCGAACGGCCCGCGCACGCACCGAAGAGCACGACTGACCGCTTACCCTTCGGGGAACTCCGCCCCTAGGGCCGAGAGCACGCCGAAGGCCTTGGTCCGGACCTCCTCGTATTCCTCGCCGGCATTGGAGTCCGCCGTGATCGCGCCCCCGACGCCGAGACTGAGCGTGCGGCCGCCGTCGCCGTCTGAGCTCATCACCAAAGTCCGGATCACGACGGCGAGATCAGCCGCCGCGTTGAGCGAGAAGTAGCCGATCGCGCCGGAGTAGACCCCACGCGGGCCGGACTCCAGCCCGTCAAGGATGCCCATGGTGCTGATCTTCGGAGCGCCCGTCATGGATCCTGCCGGGAAGGCAGCCGCAACGGCCTCGGCCCGCGGCGCCCCCGGCCGTAGCCGCGCGTCGATAGTGCTCACCATCTGATGCACCGTGGCGTAGCTTTCCACCGCGCACAAGCGGCTGACGGTCATCGATCCGGGCACCGCGAAATGGCTGAGGTCGTTGCGGAGCAAATCCACGATCATGATGTTCTCGGCGCGGTCCTTGAGCGAAGATTCAAGGCCGCGCCGCAGGGCTTCGTCGATTCCGGGATCCGCCGCACGGCCCCTGGTGCCCTTGATCGGCTCAGCCTTCATGCCGCCGTCGGAGGTGATCCGCAGGAAGCGTTCCGGCGAGGTACTGGCGACCGTCAGCTCGCCGAACCGCAAGTAGCTCGCGAACGGCGCGGGGTTGCGCTTGCGCAGCGCAAGGTAGCTCTCCCATGGATCCAGACCGGGATCCGTAGCAGTCACTGTGGTGGTCAGGCAGACTTCGTAGGTATTGCCTTCGGCGATCTGCTCCTGGGCGATGGCGATCTTGCCCTTGTATTCGTCCTCGGTGTCGCGGCTGGAGAACTCAAGCGTTTGATGCCCGACGCCGGGGTCCCCGGCCGGGTGCGCCGGGCCGCCGCTTGCTTGGGGTGCGCCGGCTGCTTGGGCTACCGGGGCCGCGGATTGCACGGCCCCCGCGCGCGCCCGAGCCAATCATCGGCGTCGGGGGCTTCAACGGCGAGCAGCCAGACCGCGGCGTCACGGTGGTCGAGGACCACGGCCCGGCCCGCGAAGAGCAACGCCGCATCCGGAGTGCCGGCCCGGACGTCGCTGCCACCGGTCTCCCGTTTCAGTTCATAGCCGAGGTAGCCCAGCCAGCCGAGCGTGAATTCGCAGTCATAGCCGGCTGGTGGCCTCACGGCCTTCCTGCCCCACACGGTGTCCAGCCAACGGAAGAAGGGGCCGGTAGTCTCCACCGTGGCGCATCCGATGCTGAGCCTGGTGGCCCCGGAACTGTGCATGACCGACTGGCCGAACGAGCCGCCGTCGTCCGCCAGGATGCTGAAGCGGCTGCGCTCGGCAGCCGCGCCGCTGGCAACAGCGGCATTGGAAGAATCGAGCCAAACGGCGTTGGCGGACGTGGCGTAGAGCGCTTGGAACAGGGCCGCCGGGTCCGGCGCGGCAGCGATCCGTTCGGCCTTGAGCTGTAAGCCGCGGCGTGCCGAGAGCTCGGGGGACAGCACCGGGGAGAGCGAAGGGAGATAGTTCAGCGCCTGCAGGACGTCATCCGGGGCATTGCCGTCGGCACGGTTCAGCACCCTGATATCGGTGTGGCCCGGGACATCGTCCGTCTCCAGCCATTTGTCTTCCTGCGCCGCCCAGCCATCCCAGAACGGCTCGTAGCTGCTGCCGTCCCGGGCCATTGCACGGTGCCTGCGTTCGTCGTCGGGAGCGTCCACCCAGACCACGGCGTCCAGCATGGGCCGGGCGTCGCTGGCCGCGGCCCCGACGCCCTCCACGATGACGATTTCGGCGGGCAGGGTCACATTGCTGCGACCGTCGTAGTGCTTTTCAGTCCCAGTGACCACTCGGCGGCGTCACCTTTGCGCAGCGGTGCCAGGACAGTGGTGACGTAGCGCTCGATGCCGGCGGCGAGTCCGTTCCACCCCGGATAAATGTCCTCAAGATGGAACAGCGACACCTTGTGATGCATGCGGAGTCGGGCGGCAAGCTCGACGGCGAGGGTGGTCTTTCCCGCGCCGGAGCGGCCATCGATGGCGATGATCACGGGTGCTGGGGTCATGAAATAGAGCGTACCTGCTGTGGGCCGTAGTCCTGCCCCTGGTGCGCAGCAGCGAGGGCAGCCCGGTGTGGGCGACGATCCCGGGGACCGCAGCCATGATGAGGGTCCACGTGACGTCGAAATCGTGGTGGCCGCCGTACCAAGGGTCCTCGATGCCGAGGTCCAAAGTGCTCCGGCGCGCCACGGAGGGGTCGAAGCTGCGAAGCATCCTGATTTTGGCGAGCGTTTCCGAGTCCGGGGCAGCCTCATGGAGCCAGCCATAGTGGTCTACGTCGAGGGCCAGGATCAGGTCCCGCTCACGGAACCACTCCTGCCGCCAGCTCCTGGCTATGTGCTTCTCGGAAGGGATGCTGTGGGCCGACAGGACACGGGCGGCGCGCGGATCGATGGGGTGCCCGGCCTCGTATGACGTGGTTCCCGCGGAGTCCACAACAACCGCTCCGCCCAGCCCTCCGGCGTCGAACGCTTCGGTCAACATCAGCGCCGCCATGGGTGAGCGGCAGATGTTTCCCGTGCAGACGGTGATGATGCGGTATGGGCTCGACGCTGAGTACATGGAGCAAGCATGGGGGATGTCCCCGACTTGGCTAGTCAAAATTACAGAATTTGTAAAGTCGCTGATGGCGGGGTAAAAGTGCCTCAACTTCCTACCGTTTATGCCCGGAATCGCGGCCGTGGCTGCCGGGATTCCGCGGTCCGGATCCCGAAAACAGGTAGGAAGTTGAGGCAAGCTGAGTCAGGAAATCCGCAAGTGCTCCAGGACTTCCCCGGCGCCAGGGTAGGCGGCTTGAGTGCCCTTCTTGGTGGTGGCGAGCGCCGCGGCAACCGAAGCGAACGCCGCAGCCTCGGCCAGGGTTTCGCCTGCGGCAAGGCGGGCGGCAACGGCGCCGGTGAAAGCGTCCCCCGCGCCGGTGGTATCGACGGCGTTGACCTTGGTGGGTGCGATCCGGGAGATTTGTTCCCCGGAACGGCGAGCGAATCCAACACCACCGAGCCATGTGAGCCGAGGGTAACCAGGACCCGCTCCAAACCGCGCTCGGCGAACTGGCTCCGGACCGGTTCCCAAGCGCTTGCATGCGCGCCGGGGTGGGGCATCTCGGCCTCGCCAAGGAACATCGAAGCCTCGTGGGCGTTGACCAGCAGGACGTCGCTCAAGGCGGCCAAGCTCTGCGGGATTTCGGCGTAAGGCGAGAGGTTCAACAAAACCGTCGCACCGGCGTCGTGCGCTGTTTTGGCAGCCGCCTCTACGGTCTCCAGGCCGACCTCCAGGCAAAGGCAGAGCACCGCGGCGTCGTCGAAGACGTCCGCGGAAATGTCTGCGGGGGCGAGCGTCCCATTGGCCCCGGCCGAAATGATGATGTTGTTCTCGCCGTGAGCGTCCACCGCAATGACCGCGACGCCCGTAGCCACGTCCGAGGAACGGCGGACCCGGGAAACATCCACGCCCGCTCCTTCCGTCGAATCGAGGAGCATGGTGCCGTTCGGGTCATTTCCGACCGCGCCGATCAGGCTCACCGTACCGCCCAATCTGCTCGCTGCGACGGCCTGGTTGGCGCTCTTGCCACCGGGATTGACCGCAAAGCCGTTGCCGTGGACGGTCTCGCCCGGAAGCGGGAGCCGCTCGCAATAGATGGTCAGGTCCGCATTCAAGGACCCGACGACGACGATCCGGCGGGTCACTTTTCAACCTCGGCTTCGAGGGGCTTGGGAATGAGCAGCGACGCCGCGAAGGCGGCAACCGTGATGGCCAGACCGACGACGACGACCGTCAAGTAGGAGGATTTGGCGTCGCCGAGGGCGGAGGTCGCCACAAGGACGGCTGGAAGCACCAGGAAGCTCAGGCCGGCGCCGAGGTTGAATGCGCCGGCGTTCATGCCGGGCAGGAATCCGGGGTTTCCTGCGGGGGAGAGGACAACGCCGAGTCCGTTGAGCATGATGTTGACCGTACCGGCGTACATAATGCCGAGCAAGGCCGTTCCGGCGATCATGAGCGGCAGGCTGCTGAGGCCGAAGAAGGCGATGATGGCCAGGGCCGCGATGCTGCCTACCATGCCGATGCGCAGGACCTTGGTGTAGCCGAGGACGGGGGCGAGCCGGCCCGTGATGGGACCGAATACCCAGCCGAGGAGGGCATACGGGGTGAGGATCATGAGGGACATCTCGGTGGGGCCAACTCCGAATCCCGGTGCGGCGGCCTGGACGTAGGCGGGAACGATGCCGTTGATGACGGCGAAGATACCGGTCATGGCGAGGGTGGTGGTCAGGAGCGGTGCCCAGGTGGAGCGCTGGCGAAGGTGGATGGTTTCCACCATCGGCGCCTTGGAGCGCTTTTCCACCGTCCAGAAAGCCGCGAACGCGACGACGGCGACCACAATCAGCCCGATGGCCAGCATCAGGGTGCCGGACGAGAATGCGCCAACCAGCTTGGAGCCCTCATTGAGGGCCGTCAGGAGCGCGCCCACCGCGATCACGATGAAGAACACGCCGAGCCAGTCCATGGTGGTGCCGGCCGCAGGCTTGCTTTCGCCGGCCAAGAGGGCGATCAGTGCCGTGGCCACGACTGCCAGGCCAACCATGAGCCAGAAGATGCTGCGGAAGCCGAAGTGCTCGGCGAAGTAGCCGCCCACGAAGGAGTCGACGCCGGCCACTCCGCCATTGACTGCGGTGATGAGTCCCATCAAGGCCCCGTATTTGCGCGGGTTGTTGACCGCGGAGCGCAGCATGATGAGGCACAACGGGACGGTGGGTCCGCTGACGCCCTGGATGATGCGGCCCACGAAGAGCCACGTGACATCCGGGGCCATGGCCGCGATGACCGAGCCAACGGCCATCAGGAGCATCATCCCGAGCAGGATCTTCTTGCGTCCCACGATGTCGCTGAGCCGCGGCAGGAAGAGCGAAAACAACGCCGCGGCGGTGAAGAACCAGGTTTGGGAGAGGCCGATGACGGCCTGGTCCGTGTGGAGCTCGTTGCCCATGGTGACCAGGGCGGGGCTGAGCATTGAAGCGTTGAGCTGGAAGGCCACGCAGGCGGCCAGCAAGGCGACCATGAGGGCCGTGACGTTGCCGCGGCTGGTCTTGGTTTCGTTGATAAGGGTGGTCATTTACTTGGCCTCTCCTGCGATGCTGCCGGCTCCGGCGATGGCGGGCTCGTGCGGTTCGACGGCGGCGGGAGCGTGCGGTTCGACGGCGGCGGCCGCATTGCCGGGTTCGCCGATGCGGACCAGCGCGTCCGTGACGAGGTTCCAGAACTTCTCGTGGTCGAGGTCGACCGCGACGGAAGTGTTGCAGTCAGCGGGTGCGGGGGCGCGGAAATCGGCCACGGTCATGCCGAGGGTGAGCTTGCCCTGCAGTTCGATGTCGACGGGTACCTTGCGGGTGCTCACGACGCTCGGATCGATCACGTAGGCCACGGCGCAGGGATCGTGGACCGGTGGATAGTCGAAACCTTGGGCGTCCTTGTAGGTCTTGGTGAAGAACTCCATCAGTTCCATCACGAATTTGGCAGGCTTGGTGCCCACGGCAGCGATCTTCTCGACAACCTCCGGAGTGGCCAGCGCCTGGTGCGTGAGGTCCAGGCCGACCATGACCACGGGCCATTTTTCGTTGAACACGATGTGGGCGGCTTCGGGGTCGATGATGATGTTGAATTCGGCCACCGCGCTCCAATTTCCTACATGGTAGCCGCCGCCCATGAGGACCACTTCCTTGACGCGTTCAACGATGCGCGGTTCCTTGCGGGCCGCCATGGCGATGTTCGTGAGTCCCGCGGTGGGGACCAGGGTCACGGTGCCCGGTTCGTGCGCCATGATCGTCTCAATGATGAGGTCGACGGCGTGGCGCGGGTCGAGCTCGATCGTGGACTGGGGCTGTTCGGGGCCGTCCATGCCGGTTTCGCCGTGGATGTCCGGCGCAGTTTCGATGGACCGGACCAGGGGACGGTCGCAGCCGGCGGCAAAGGGAACGCCTGTGATGCCGGCGATGGTGCCTACCGACAGGGCGTTGCGGGTGACCTTTTCGAGGGTCTGGTTGCCAACCACCGTAGTGACGGCCAGCAGCTCGATGTCCGGGTTGCCGTGAGCCAACAGCAGGGCTACGGCATCGTCATGGCCGGGATCGCAATCCAGGATGATCTTCTTGCGTTCACGGGTCATGGTGTTGGGGTCCATGTTCATCTCCACGTCATTGGGGCCTGCGCAGGCAGGGCGCTAAAGCATTCAGAGAAATTCTGGCACTGGTGCAGGGGTTACGTCAAGCGCTTAACGTTCGTGGTGTCAAGCGCTTGATGCCTTGCCGCGGGGAAAGGTCCGATTCACCGCTACGATCGATGTATGGAATCCGCCAATCGAGTTCACCAAGCCCCAAACCGGGTTCAACGCGTCACCGCGGCGATGGTGGCCTCGCTGGCAGGGGTTTCCACGGCGACGGTTTCCCTGGTCGCCAACGGCAAAACCCAAGGCAGGGTCTCCGAAGACAACATTTCGCGCGTCCGCAAGGCCATTGCCGAGCTTGGCTACGTGGTAGATGGAATCGGCAGTTCCCTGGCCAAAGGCGTGAGCTCGATTGTGATCCTCGTGGCGCCGGATATCTCCAACCCGTTTTTCGCCAAGGTCATCGCCGG
This sequence comes from Arthrobacter methylotrophus, assembly GCF_039539965.1. NCBI lineage: Bacteria > Bacillati > Actinomycetota > Actinomycetes > Micrococcales > Micrococcaceae > Arthrobacter > Arthrobacter methylotrophus. Next base: position 21,922 of record NZ_BAABED010000001.1, read on the forward strand.
GGTCCGGGAATCGCTCGGCTCCGATTACCAGCTGCTGCTCTCCGTGACCGACGCCGGTGAGTTCCCCCGCGCTGACGATGTCCGGAGGCTCTTGGCCCTCCGCCCTGCCGGCCTCTTGGTGGATGCACCCAGCGCAGCCTTCCTGGAGGAGCTTTCCGTTGCCGGGCCGCTGGTCCTTCTCGATGCCCCGGGCCTCGAGTCCTACGCCCCGTCCGTCAATCTCGATGTCGCGCACGGTGCCCGTGAATTGGCAGCACATCTTGCCGACTCGGGGCACAAGCGGGTTGCCTACATGGACAGCGTGACCGGAACGGCAACGTTCGAGGTGCGCCGGGCGGCGTTCTTGGACGAGGCCCACGCGCGCGGGATTTCCGTGGCCGACGCGCACATCATCAGTACCACCATCGACGTCGGCGCTGCCGCGGCCGCCTTTGCCGCCTGGCCGGACTGGCAACGCGCCGGGGTCACCGCCGTCGTCTGCGGGACCGATACCCACGCCTACGGTGTGCTGCAGGAAGCCCGTGTGGCCGGCGTCCGGATTCCGGAGGAACTGGCAGTAGCCGGCTTCGACGACCTGCCATATTCGGCCACGAGCAACCCGAGCCTGACAGTGTGTGTGCATTTGCCGGCCACTCCACTCGGACTCAAAGCGGGCAAGCAACTGCGCGGGCTCATGGAAGGCCGCGAGTTGGAGCAGCCGCAATTGACGCTGGAGAGCTCGTTGGTGGTGCGGGGCTCCACTGGGGTAGGGAGCGGGCTGGTTTGGTGAGGTCCATCGAACTGCCGAGCTAAAAATGTCAGGGGTCCCTGAAATGCTTTAGTTATGGCCGGAAATCGGGAAATCCAGTGGGCGGGGAAGGCCGTGGCATCCGGCCGTGCGGTTCCGGATGACGTGGTTCCGGATGACGCGGTTTTGGATGACGCGGTTTTGGATGACGCGGTTTTGGATGACGCGGTTTTGGATGACGCGGTTTTGGATGACGCAGTCCCGTGCCTCCGTTTGCAGGATCTGATCCATGCCGTGAACTCACTCCGGCCAGGCCTGGCGAACGGCACGGCATCGGCCGGCAGTACCGAACTGACCGACCGCGCCGAATTGATCGACCGCGCCGAATTGACCGACCGCGCCGAATTGATCGACCAGCTGCGGGCCCTAGAGGATTTGAAGTCCGCTGTCGCGGGCGCGCAGGCCCGGATCACCGTCGCGTTCGATGCCGCCCAGCGCAGCGCGGAGTCAGATCTGGGTGTCCCGGTCGCAGAACAGGGGCGCGGCGTCGGAGCACAAATTGCCTTGGCCCGGCGGGAATCCCCGGCCCGCGGATCCCGGCTCCTGGGACTCGCGAAAGCCCTGGTGACCGAAATGCCCCGTACCCTGGCCGCACTGGACACCGGGCAGCTGAACGAGTGGCGCGCCACCCTGCTCGTGAAGGAAACAGCGTGCCTGGCCGCCGAAGACCGCTGCGCCGTGGACGAAGAGCTCGCCGCCGACACGGGGATCTTTGACGGCGCCGGAGACCGGGCCATCATCGCCGCGGCCCTGACCGCGGCCTACCGGCGGGACCCGCGCTCCGTCACGCAGCGCGCCAGCCACGCCGCCACCGAACGGCACGTCAGCCTGCGCCCGGCCCCGGACACCATGACCTACCTGACCGCCCTGCTTCCCGTCGCCCAAGGCGTGGCCGTGCACGCGGCCCTGAGCCGGCACGCCGACACCCTCCGCCCGGCAGGGGACACTCGCAGCCGCGGCCAGATCATGGCCGACGCCCTCGTCGAACGCACCACCGGCACCCCCGCGGGGATTTGCGGCGTCGAAGTCCAGCTCGTCATGACCGACCGCACCCTGTTCCAGGGCGACAGCGAACCCGCCCGTCTGCCCGGCTACGGCATCGTCCCCGCCGGTTGGGCAAGGACAATGCTCGCCGGGAACCACCAAGCCGGGCAGCACCGGGATCTGAAGGTCTGGCTCCGGCGTCTCTTCACCGCCCCCGGATCCGGGGAGCTTGTCGGCGTGGATTCCCGGGCACGCTTCTTCCCGGCGGGTTTGCGGCGCTTCATCCAAGCCCGCGACGACACCTGCCGTACCCCGTACTGCGACGCGCCCATCCGGCATTTCGACCACATCGTCCCCCGGCACGGCGGAGGACCCACCAGCCTGAGCAACGGGGCGGGCTTGTGCGAAGCCTGCAACCACACCAAAGAACTCAACGGCTGGGCAGCACGAACCGGCATGGGGAGACGGCATGTCTTCGACATCCGCACCCCCACCGGCCACCGCTACCAATCAACAGCCCCGCCACTTCCGGGTGCCCATCCGAAAGCCACCGACGAACCCGGCATTGACTTGCCCGGCGCCCAGCTGGCCGGGGCGTCCCAATCCGGAGGCCACCGACGCTGGCTCCGAGCACAAGCCAAAGCCCTTAAATACGGCCGCGCCATCGAACTCCGCACTAGGCTGAATGCCGCTTAGGTCTTAGGCCTGGACACCCTAGGATCGCCGCTGCTATCTGTCCCGCTGCTCGCAGCTGCTAGAACCTAAGAAACGCGCCCTAGTGGATGACGGCCAGCAGGACGCCCACCGACATGAACAGCACCCGAAAGTGCGGTTGAGGACCTTCTGGCCATGTTCGTTGTGCGTGAATCGTTGGAAGGAACGGGCTGCCAAAGCGAAGAAGAACCACATGACGCAGATGTCGATGAAGACGATCGTGGTGCTGAGGATCAGGTATTGCGGAATCAAAGGCTGCTCGGGGCGGGTGAACTGCGGCATGAAGGCCAGGAAGAAAACGATCGCCTTGGGGTTGAGCAGGTTCACCCAAACGCCACGCTGGAACATGGACCAAGCCGGCTCATTCCGCCGCGCCTCGACCTTTTCCTTGTCCAGGTCGGGCCGGTGCAGGAACTGCCGGATGCCCATGTAGACCAGATAGGCCGCTCCCGTGTAGCGGATTACGTTGTTGAAGACCACCGGCGAGCTGGAGACCAGAACGCCCACGCCGAGGGCCACGATCAGGATGTGGACGATCAATGCCGCCTGTTGTCCCAGAACTCCCCAGATGGAGCGGCGGAATCCCGAGGTGAGCGAATTGCTCATGGTGGAGATGGCGCCAGCGCCGGGAGTGAAACTGATCAGGGTGCCGGCGCCTACCAGGGCCAGCCAAAGTGAAATCTCCACCGATCCAGCTTATGCCCGTAGGATGCGGTGCCCGGATGCGCGGCTGGTGCGGCTACCAAAGCGTTTCGACCAGAGGAAACTTATGAAACTCCTGGTCGGCCGTTATGACCACCATGGATTCCACGATTGCCTGCGCAGCGATCAGCCTGTCGAACGGGTCCCGATGTTCCCAATCGAGGTATCCGGCCGCGAGCGCATGCACGCTTCGGATGGGCAGTTCCTCGTTGCACAGTTCGGCGACGTGCCGGGCGTAACCCAGAAGAAGTCCGTCAAGGCCCTGAAGCTTGCCCAATTTGTGTTTATAGCCGAGCTCGTAGGCGCTGGCTGACGACGCCAAGAGACGGTTGTCGAATGACTGAATAACGCGCCTCGCCTTGGACGAGAGCTTTCGAGGTTCGGTGAGGGCCCAGATCAGGGCGTGCGTGTCGAGGAGGTAAGGGGTGCTTCCCACAGCGCACGTTCCTCCTCATCCAGGGGCTCAAGAAAATTGTCCGGAAGTTGTCCTTTGACGAATCCGAGGCGGCGTGTGGTGGGACGCTCGATCATCACCAGCCGGGCAACGGGCGTACCGGCTTTGGCGATAACCACCTCTTCGCCCCGTTCAACCATGTGGAGGAGTTCAGACAGGCGGGTCTTTGCTTCCTGGACGTTGTATTGTGCCAGGTTGACCAAGTCTAGTTGGTCAACCTCAGTCTGGTAAGGCTCCGTGGCGCGGTGGACGCCCGCAACCCGTAGCCGGGGAAGCTCACTCACAATTGCCAAACTTCGAATGTACCCAGTGAGTCATGGTGTCCGGGAGATCATGTCCCGATGCATATTGGTCAAAGTAGGAGTGCGGCCCGGCGGACATGTAACCGGTTTCGTCGAGGCCAAAAGGGCCGATCATGTGGAGTCCTCGCTCTGCGGCTACCTCTGACAGAAGCTTCGCTTCCGATCACCACGAGCCTCGGGCAGAGCTTTCCTTCTTGGACGATAAGCGGACGGGCGAGAAGCTCAAGGTCAAAGCCTGCTTGAAAAATCATGTTTTGAGGCTATTCGCGGCCATGAACCGCAGACAGAGGCCACTTTGCCTATGTGGACAACTACCCCAGACTCGCCGCTTTCACCAAGAGGTACTGCCGCTCCTGGAGGCTCTTGGTCTTCTTTGCTGCGCCAAGGAAGCACTCCCGGGCCCGCATGCGATCCCCGGACATTTCGAGCAAGTGCCCGCGGACGGCGTCGAGCCTGTGCCAGTCTTTCAGCTCTGCCTCAAGGCCGTCCAGTAGCTCAAGGGCGGCCTGCGGCCCATCCACCATTGCCACGGCAACGGTGCGATTGAGTGTTACGACCGGGCTCGGGGCCATGGCCTCGAGAACCGTGTACAACGCCAGGATCTGCGGCCAATCGGTCTGGTCCGCGGTGGTCGCCTCGGCATGGACCGCGGCAATGGCGGCCTGTAATTGATAAGGCCCGGGATGCCCCACGCCGAGCACTGATGACAGAAGTTCCAAGCCCTCGGCAATCTGCGCCGAGTCCCACAACCTGCGATCCTGCTCCGCGAGCGGCACGAGCACCCCGTCCGGCAGGGATCTGGCCCGGCGTCGGGCATCAGTGAGAAGCATCAGAGCAAGCAGTCCGCCCACCTCGTGTTCGGCCGGGACCAGTCTCCGGAGGAGCCGCGCAAGGCGGATCGCCTCCCGGGTGAGCTCTTCGCGCTGCATGGATGGCCCGGAACTCGCCGCGTAGCCCTCGTTGAAGATCAGGTACAGGACATGGAGCACGACGCCGAGCCGCGCCTTTCGCTCCCCGGCTTCCGGGAGCTCGAAATGGGCTCCCGCCTTTCTGATGCTCTGCTTCGCCCTGCTGATCCTCTGCCCCATCGTGGCTTCCGGGACCAGGAACGCACTGGCGATTTCCGCCGTCGTGAGCCCTCCGACCGCCCTTAAAGTCAGTGCGAGCTGCGAGGGTGCTGAAAGAGCTGGGTGGCAGCACAGGAAAAGGAGGGCGAGGGTATCTTCTGCAAACCCGCCCGTGTCCCTCGTCGAATAAGGCGCTTCGCTGGGCGGCGGTTCCAACGCTGCCGCCCGCTTTTCGCGCTCTTGCCGGGAACTTTCGCTGCGCCAGTGGTCCACCAAACGGCGAGTGGCGACGGTGAGCAGCCACGCCCGGGGGTTGTCCGGAACGCCGGAATCGGGCCATTGCAATGCGGCCTCAAGCAGCGCTTCCTGGACGGCGTCCTCGCATTCGGCGAATTGGCCGTGCCTGCGCACGAGCACGCCGAGGACCTGCGGCGCGAGGGTGCAGCAGGCCCTCGAGCATGGACTCCCGGGAAGGCTTGGCCAAAGGCTAGACCTCCGGCGGCTCGTCCTGGACGCGGCGGAGCTCCACGACAGGCGCGTATTTCACGATGCTGGAGCAGATTTCCACTGCCCGTTCCTCGCTGGCCACGTCCACCACCCAGTAGCCGATGAGGGATTCCTTGGCCTCGGCGAAGGGCCCGTCGGTGGTGATGACACCGTTGTCCGTCTGCTTGACGAGTTTGGCGGTGCCAGGATCGGCCAGGCCCGCGTTGAAGACCATCTCGCCGGAATCGCTGAGATCCTTGTCGATCTGGATCATGAAGCCGATCATTTCCCTGATCCATTCGGGATCGGCGGTTTCCATCATGCCTTCCGCGGAACCAAACATCATGATCATGTATTTCATCTCGAACTCCTTATGTGGGCGCCCCGTGCGGACGCTTTCGTTCATGGGTCGGAACTGCATGACGCTTTTCGACATGGCTAAGGGAATTTCCCGCGGGTTTTTGGCAGGCGCTAGGCCCGCGCGATGACCTCTCCATTCGGAATCAGGAAAAAGCCATCATCCGTGGAGCCCCAGCGGTGCCAACCGGCGGCAATCCGGGCCAGATCTGCCTCGTTGGCGAGCCCGTATTCCAGCGCCTGCTCGGCAAAGGCGGAGTGCAGGACGCGTTCACTCCACACCCGCGATTGCCAGCGGCGCTGCTGGGCGGTCGCGTACAGCCAGTTGCTGCTGGAGGGCGCGACGTCGGTAAAGCCCGCCTGCTGCGCCCAGGACACGAGTCGCCGCCCGGCGTCGGGTTCTGCTCCGTTGCGTCGGGCGATCTTTTGGTAGAGCTCCATCCAGTCGTCGAGCTCGGGGACCTCCGGGTACCAGCTCATGCCGTGGAAATCGGCGTCGCGCACCGCAACGATGGCACCGGGCTTGGCTACGCGCCGCATTTCGCGCAATGCGGCCACGGGGTCGGTCAGGTGCTGCAGGACCTGGTGCGCATGGACGAGGTCGAAGGTCTCGTCCTCGAAGTCCAGATCGTAGATGTTGCCGGTCACGAATTCCACGTTTTCCACGCCGCGCCCGGACGCCAGCGACGCAGCCTGGGCCACGATCTCAGGGGACCGGTCCAGCCCGACTGCCTTTGCGGGGGCCACCAGCTCCGCGAAGTCGCACGTGATGCTCCCAGGTCCGCATCCGACGTCGAGCACTGATGTTCCGGCGGTGAGATGCGGGATGACGAACGCGGCAGAATTCTCGGCCGTCCGGGAGGCGTGGGCGCGTACGACGGATTCGTGATGGCCGTGTGTGTAGACGTCTTCGGGCTTCTGCTCGTTCATAGGGAAACGCTACCCCACAGACTCGAAAGCGGGCGGAACTGCCCAACTAGCTCGCATTTGTTGTCGCTATGAGGCGTCATAACGGCAACAAATGCGAGCTAGTTGGTGCCCGCGCCGCCAGGGTTCCTCGGCGTGGGGACTAGCTGGGGTCCTCAGGCCGGCTTCGATACGCGGCCAGGAACGTCGAAACCCTACGCACGGCTTCCTCGATTTCCCGGACCGACGGCAGGATGACGAAGCGGAAGTGGTCCGGGGTGGGCCAGTTGAAGGCCGTGCCGTGGGAGACCAGGATCTTCTGGTCCTGCAAGAGGTCCAGGACGAACTTCTCGTCGCTCTCGATCGGGTAAACCTCGGGATCCAGCCGTGGGAACAGGTACATGGCCCCGGCTGCGGGGACACAACTCACGCCGGGGATCGCAGTGAGGAGCTTCAAGGCAAGATCCCGTTGTTCGCGGAGCCGGCCCCCTGGCTTGATGAGTTCCTCGATGCTCTGGTAGCCGCCCAAACAGGTCTGGATGGCGTGCTGCGCAGGAACATTGGAACACAAACGGAGGGAGGCCAGGAGCTCCAGTGCTTCACGGTATTCGGCGGTGGCGGCATGCGGGCCGGTCAAGGCTACCCACCCGGCACGGTAGCCCGGCATGCGGTAGGCCTTGGAAAGGCCGCTGAAAGTCAGGACGCAAATGTCGTCCGCCACGGACGCGGTGTGGATGTGCTGGGCGTCCTCGTAGCGGATCTTTTCGTAGATCTCGTCTGAAAACAGGACAAGATCATGCTTGCGGGCTAATGCCGCGAACTGCTCCAGGATGTGGCGTGGGTAGACCGCGCCCGTGGGGTTGTTCGGGTTGATGATGACGATGGCCTTGGTGCGCTTGGTGATCTTCGCTTCGACGTCGGACATGTCCGGCCACCAGTTCTGGCCCTCATCGCAGAGGTAGTGCACGGGCTTGCCGCCCGTGAGGGTGACTGTTGCGGTCCACAGCGGATAGTCCGGCGCGGGAATCAGGACCTCGTCGCCGTTCTCCAAGAATGCCTGCAGCGTCATGGAGATCAGTTCGCTGACGCCGTTGCCGATGAAGATATCCTCGACGCCGATATTCATCAGGTTCTTGGTCTGGTAATACTGCGAAATCGCGGTCCGCGCCGTGAAGATCCCTTTCGAGTCGCTGTACCCCTGGGCACCGCGGATGTGGTGGATCATGTCCACCACAACCGACTCCGGCGCCTCCAGTCCGAACGGTGCGGTGTCCCCGAGATTCATCTTGAGGATGCGGTGCCCTTCGGCCTCCATTGTCTTGGCGGCTTGCAGGATGGGACCGCGGAGCTCGTAACGGACGTTCTGTAGTTTGCTGGAGTGCTGCATCGGGCGCATGGTTGATCATTTCATGTCTGGCGTCTGACCGCCCGGTGATGACGTTTTGCTGGAGTTTTGCTTCCTTTTCACTCCCACCGGATGATGACCGGCAGGCTGCTCGTGTTGGCTGGGACTTCACGCTCAGTGCCGCGGACCGCGACGACAAAGTGCTGGAGGTCGTCCGCCGAGGCAAGTACCTCGAAATGGCCCGTGGGATCGCTCACGACGGCGGTGGCTGACGAATGCGCTCGGATGTAGGCATCTGGGATGCCTTTGTTGTGGACATCGACCAGCCGGCCGTGGATCCGGCGGGACACCGTGGTGGTCGCGACGAGTGGTTTAGCGGCTGGAGGGTCGGAAGGCTCCTCGAAGCGGATCCCGACGGGAATGCGGACCAGGAAACCGAGGCCCTGGCGGATGCCTGCATCGTATTCGTCTGGCTGGAACTCGCCGCTGGAGACCACGGAGTACTGGTTGTGATGCTCGACGGCCAGAAGGAGCTTCTCCATGTTGTCCAATTGGGTGGGGCCATGGCATTCCACGGCTACCTTCAATTCAAGGTCCAGCAAGGGGCCTTCCCGCCGGGATCGGCCCACCCTGTTCATGGCGACGGTGTGGACGGTGACAGGTGCATCGGTGGGTTGGCTGGCGAGGGGTTCGGAGCCGTCGTCGAAGCGGACACGCTCTGGCGAAACGGCGTCGGAAAGTATCCCGAGGAGTTCGGTCAACGATGATCGCACAACACCCACGGTGTCACCCCACCAAGTGGTCCAGCACAGCCGATGTGGTCAAGGTTACTCTTGCACCGCCCTGTGAGTCACCGGAACATCGGGCGTAACTCCAGTCGATGGTTCATGGCTTGGCGTGACGTCTTTGCGGGCCGCCACGGTGGCCTCGATGACGCCCTGCAGGAAAGTCATCACGGTGTGAAGTTCTTCCGGTGAAAGTGCGCCGATGACCGGGCCGATGGCGCTTGCCAGGGGAGAGAACAGTTGACTTCCTGTGGCGCGTGCCGACTCCGTCATTTCCAGATGAACCTGTCGCCGGTCCTTTTCGCTGCGGTGGCGCGCGAGATGGCCCGCCCGGTCCAGCCGGTCCACGAGCGCAGTTGTTGCCGGCGAGCTCAGGTTGAGCGCTGTTCGGAGGGCGCCGGGGGTCATGGTCCTGCCTTCCCGGGCAGCGGCGACCATGGCAGCCAACGCATTCAGGTCTGTGCGATGGAGATCGTGACTGCTGCTGACGGCCTCTACGTAGCGATCGGTTTCGACCGTGAATTGTTGGAGTAGCCCGAGGAGCGCTGCAGCGGACGGAACGTGCTGATTGTCATCCATGAGGCCTCCTTCAGCCTCAAATTATCCCACTGATGTGCCATTGACCAATTATCTCCATCATAGATATATTTCATCGTGGAAGTAATTGGAAAGGGTGTGGGGATGATGGACAAAAAACCAGGAGCCGGCAATCGAGGCCGCTCGCGGTGGTGGATAGGAGTGGCTGTGCTTTCGCTGATCGCATGGATGGCGGTCGGTGGAATGGGCGGACCAACTTTTGGAAAGCTCAGCGAGGTATCCAGCAACGACCAAGCCTCGTTCCTGCCAGCCAGCGCTGAATCCACGGAAGCCCGTGAATGGCAAAGCAAATTCACTTCCGGCGGGAGCGTTCCAGCGGTGGTGTTGATCGAGTCGCCGGAGAAGCTCTCACCCCATCAACTGGCTGGCCTGGCGTCCCTTGGCGCCCAACTGACGGCTGTCAACGGAGTCAGCCCTTCGGCGTCGGTTGCTGGGCCGATTCCGTCCGCGGATGGGAACGCTGCGCAATTCATCGTCCCGGTTGAGCAAGGAAACGGAGTCAAAGGGAGTATCCAGTCGCTTCGAGCAAAGGTGGCAGGCTATGTGGCGGAGGCCGGTCTTCCCGCCGGGACGGCCACCTACGTGACGGGACCGGCAGGCTTCCTCGCGGACTTGGTCAACGCCTTTGGTGGCATCGACGGGATACTTCTCTTCGCGGCCTTGGGTGCAGTCCTGGTGATCCTGCTGGCCGTTTATCGATCCGTAGTGCTGCCCTTTGTGGTCCTGCTGACCGCTGTCTTCGCGCTGTGTGGCTCCATTCTGGTGGTCTTTGCCTTGGCGAAGGCAGGCGTGGTCCAGTTGACGGGCCAGAGCCAAGGGATCCTGTCCATCTTGGTGGTAGGTTCGGCTACCGACTACGCCCTTCTATTTGTGGCCCGATACCGGGAGGCCTTGGCCTACCTGCCCAACAAATGGTCGGCAGTAGGACGCGCGTACAAGGGTAGCTTCGAGGCCATCCTGGCATCGGGAACAACCGTCGCCTTGGCGTTGCTCTGCTTGCTCTTCTCGGAATTGAACTCGAACCGTGGGCTCGGGCCAATCGGCGCGATCGGAATCGGCTTTTCAATGTTGGCCAGCCTGACGCTGCTTCCTGCGGCCCTTGGCTTGCTTGGCAGGTCCGCCTTTTGGCCGCGTACACCGAGGAAGAATCCGGCCAACTCCGACATCCCGCGCGTCTGGAGGCTTTTGTCCAACACCATCAGCAAGCGGCCCAGGGCCGTGTGGGTGGGCGCGGCTGCCATTCTGGTGGTGTGCGCCTCGGGCCTCCTCCAACTCCAAGCCAGCGGGGTTCCGCAATCGGATCTCATCCTGAGCAAATCGGAAGCAGTGGACGGTCAGGCGGCGCTCGGCCGGCATTATCCCGCCGGGGCAGGAAGTCCGGTGGTGGTTGTCGCCGACGAAAAGGCTGCGGATGCGGTCCTTGCGGCTGTCGTAGGCCAGGAAGGCATCTCGGATGCCGCCATGGTGGGCGCTCAGGCCGGTGCGAGCCAGCGCCCGCCGGGCCAACCCCAGTCGAACAATGCGCCCTTGGTGCGGGACGGCCGGGTGCTGATCAACGCCACGCTGTCCTCGGAGGCGGATTCGGCGAAGGCTGAACAGACCATCGCAACGCTCCGGCAGAAACTGCATGACGTGGCGCCCGGGACGTTGGTGGGAGGAACGACGGCCACCGCGGCGGATACCAATGCCAGTGCGCAGGCCGACTTGTGGCGGATTATTCCGATCGTCCTGGCCGTCATCCTGTTGGTGCTGATGGCGTTGCTGCGGGCCGTTCTGGCGCCACTATTGCTGATCGGCACCGTTGTGCTTTCCTATGCGGCAGCGTTGGGGGTCTCGGCTTGGGTTTTCAACCATGTGTTTGGATTCCCCGGCGCGGATGCCTCGGTTCCCCTTTTTGGCTTTGTGTTCCTTGTGGCCCTTGGAGTTGACTACAACATCTTCCTCATGACCCGTGTCCGGGAAGAGTCGCTGGGGGCCGGAACCCGGCCCGGTATCTTGAAGGGGCTCGGTGCGACCGGCGGTGTGATTACTTCCGCGGGGATTGTCCTTGCCGCAACGTTTGCCGCCCTCGGGGTCATCCCGATCCTCTTCCTGGCGCAGATCTCCTTCATTGTGGCGTTCGGCGTGCTGCTCGACACCACCATCGTTCGCTCGCTCCTGGTGCCCGCCCTGTCTTATGACATCGGCCGGCGGATTTGGTGGCCCGGGCGTCTCGGCACGGTTCCCGCGGTAAAAGAGATTCAGCGGGCAACCGCGGCTTCCTGATCCCGCCACCAAGCGACCGTTGCCGCCATCGCGTCTGCAAACGGTGTCGGCTCCAGTTCCAGCATTGCCTGGCTCGCCGTGGAGTCCATGATGAACGGCCGCTCGAATTGATACAGCATTTCGGCCAGCTCGCGCATGTCGATCGAGAACAGGCCGAGGGTCCGGAGCAGCCAGCTCGGAACCACGCTCAGCTTCGGTTCTGGAGCGCCGGCCGAGCGGGCGACGTTTCGCGCGATGCCGCGCATCGTCATGGCCGGTCCCGTGGGGGCGTGCAGCACCGAGTTCCAGAGCTCCGGCTTGTGCGCGGCAGCGATCATGGCCGCGGCGAGATCCGGGACGTAGGTGAAGGAGTGGGGCTGGTCGGCGCTTGCGAGGACTTGGACGGTTTTGCCCCCAAGGACCAGCGGCACCATGCGCTCGCCGGCGTGCGCCATGCGGACCAGGGGTCCGAAGAAGTCGCCGGCCACCACGCTGACGGTGTTCGCCGCGTGGCCTTCGCGTGCCTTCAGCAGGGCGGAGCGGATCCCGCGTTTGCCTCCGGCAGCTTCGCGCGGGCTGCCTTCGGTCATGATCTTGTCCGGCTCGCTATAGGAGTAAAGGCTCTCGGGGAAGACGACGACGGCGCCTGCCGCCACAGCGGCGTCCATCACCACTTGCTCTGCTTGTGGAAGCTCGGCTGCCCAGGCTTTGGCGCGGTAGGCCGAGCCGTGGATGCAATGAAAAACGCCTGTGGCGCCCTCCAAGGCTTGAGCCACTTTGGCCGGATCCGAGACGTCCACACGGCGTTTCTCGATCAGCGCGTGCTCCGGGCCACTGCCGGAGCGCGTCAGGATGCGCACCCGCTCGCCGCGTTGGGCAAGTTGCTGGGCTATGGTCCATCCGACAGGTCCTGCTCCGGTGACGACGTACATGGTGGTGCTCGCTTTCTGCTGGGGAATCCATTCAGAGAGCAGTGCTCTCTGAATTCAGGATGAACCTTCCTGGACTGCATGTCAAGAGCGCTGCTCACATTTGTTGCCTATGCTCTCCCTTATGGCATTCTGGGGTGCATGAACCTCCCTCCCGCCGCAGAGGCCAAACGATCGACTCCCGGGAGCGTGCCCGGGCCCAAACCGTGGCTGACATCATCCGCTTGGGCCGTGAGCACCTTGCGCTGCACGGAGCGGCGGCACTGTCGCTGCGCGCCGTTGCGCGGGATCTTGGCGTGGTGTCTTCGGCTGTCTACCGCTACGTGGAGAGCCGTGACGAACTGCTGACCCTCCTGCTGATCGACGCCTATGGCGAGCTCGGCGACGAAGTGGATGCCGCCGTCGACGCCCTCCCGGCCGACGATTACCGCGGCAGGTTCCTGGCGCTCGGGCTGGCCGTTCGTCAGTGGGCCCTGCGCGAGCCAGCCAGCTATGCCCTCCTGTTCGGCAGCCCGGTGCCCGGATACCAAGCGCCCGCAGAGCGCACCGCCCAACCTGGAACTCGAGTGATCTACCGGATGGTGGGGATCTTCGACGCCGCCCACCGCGCAGGCGCCCTGGCCGCCGACGTGGCGCCCGCCGTCGTCGTACCTCCTGCCCTTGCGGCAGACTTTGCGGCCATCCGGGCCGAACTGGGCGTTGCCGTTCCGGACTCCACGCTGGCGCGGGGGGTGCTGGTATGGACGTCGGTTTTCGGCGCGGTCAGCTTCGAAGTGTTCGGCCAATACGGGGCCGACACCTTCGTTGCGCGGGACGAGTTATTTGAGCATCAACTTGAGGTCTTGCTGGGGATCGTGGGGCTGTAGCCGCTCCCGCAACACGCGTGAATGACAGTGCCCGAAAGGTACAGTGACCTCATGGCCCGTGGACTTGCTGACATTGGAGCGGAGGGCGTCTTGCTCGCCGGGGCAGGCCGCGCCATCCTGATGCAGATCGCGAATCCGGCGGTGGGGCACGGCGTCGCGGAGCACAGCAACTTCGCCGAGCGGCCCCTGGAGCGACTGCGGGCCACGATGACATACGTCTATGCGGTGGTCTACGGCTCGGAGGAGCAATTGGCCCAGGTACGGCGGTCCGTGAACCGTGCCCACGCCCCTGTCCGCCGGGCGGCGGACGACGCGTCCAAGGGGTACAACGCCTTCGACGCGCAATCCCAGCTCTGGGTCGTTGCAACCCTGTATGACACTGCCGTCACCGTCTACGAAAAGGTCCACGGAGCCCTCGACGACGACACTGCGGATCGCATCTATAGCGAGTATGCGCGGATCGGTACAGCCCTGCAGCTCCCTCCGGAACTTTGGCCCGCCGACCGCTCCGCGTTTGCGCGCTACTGGGACGAATCGTTGCGGAACCTGGAACCGGATGCCGCCGCTTTGCGGGTTGCCCGCGAGCTCTTGTATCCCACGGGCGGCCCGTTTTTATTGCGCCTCACCATGCCGTTGGCCCGGTTGCTCACGGCGGGTCTGCTGCCTTCGCAGCTCCGCGAGGGATTCGGACTGCCCTGGAACGCGCGGCATCGGCGCGGCTTTGACGGCACCATGCGTCTTCTGGCCGCGGCCTATCCGAAGCTGCCGCAGGGGGTCCGGCACTGGCCGAAGAATTACTATCTTGGCCAGCTCGGCGAGCGACGGGCCGATGCGTGAACTCACCGCGATAGAGGAACTTATCGACGGGAGCGCAGCCCGTTTCGTAGGCCATTCCCCTGCCCAAGGACTTCGATCCAGGCTCACTGAGTTCACCGTCTTCGGCCTCAAGCAGGCGTGGGCGTGCGTCTTCGGCGCTTCGCTCCTTGCCGTCATCTTTGCTGCCCACCTTTGGTATCCCGCCGACGCCGCCCTGGCCAGAAACGATTTCATGACGATCGCCGCCGTCGTCATCCAAATCGTGATGGTCGCCACGAAGCCGGTGCGTTATGTACTTTCGGGTGTTTCGGCGTCGGCTCCGGATGCCGCTGCTCCTGTCGTTCCAGCTGGATGGCTGGCGCTTGGTGTCGTCGGAACGCTGCGGGGTCGCCGGAACGCTGCGGGGTCGTCGGAGCCTTCCGGCGAGCCGGCACCGTTCCCACGAGTTCGACGCCGGCCGGCGTTCTCCCACGGCGAAATCGAGCAAAATTCCCAGGGTTTCCGCGGTTTCTCGACCCCAGATAGGCAAAGTTGAGCGTAACCGACTCAACTTTAGATTGACATTCGAGAGGGTCTGAGTACAGTTGAGTGCAGAACGCTCAACTAACCGAAGGTTGAGTGCTCCCCGGCTCCACACCCTCCACGGGGGTTGCCGGGTGAAATCTCGATCGTCGGCCATTGAAAGGAAGCAACATATGTCACGCGCTGTAGGTATCGACCTCGGAACCACTAACTCCGTCGTCTCTGTTCTCGAAGGTGGCGAGCCCACCGTCATTGCCAACGCCGAGGGTGGCCGCACCACGCCGTCGGTGGTTGCATTCTCCAAGTCCGGTGAAGTTCTGGTCGGTGAAATCGCCAAGCGCCAGGCCGTCAACAACATCGACCGCACCATCGCTTCCGTGAAGCGCCACATGGGCACCGACTGGTCGGTCGCCATTGACGACAAGAAGTACACGCCGCAGGAAATCTCCGCGCGCATCCTCATGAAGTTGAAGAACGACGCCGAGTCCTACTTGGGCGAAAAGGTCACCGACGCTGTCATCACCGTCCCGGCCTACTTCAACGACGCCGAGCGCCAGGCCACCAAGGAAGCCGGTGAAATCGCCGGCATGAACGTTCTTCGTATCGTCAACGAGCCCACGGCCGCTGCACTTGCCTACGGCCTTGACAAGGGCAAGGAAGACGAACTCATCCTGGTCTTCGACCTCGGCGGCGGAACGTTCGACGTCTCCCTGCTGGAAGTCGGCAAGGACGAAGACGGCTTCTCCACCATTCAGGTCCGCGCCACTGCCGGTGACAACCGCCTCGGCGGCGACGACTGGGACCAGCGCGTCGTTGACTACCTTCTGAACCAGCTCAAGGTCAAGGGCATCGATCTTTCCAAGGACAAGATCGCCCTGCAGCGCCTGCGCGAAGCTTCGGAGCAGGCCAAGAAGGAACTCTCCTCCTCCACCAGCACCAACGTTTCCCTCCAGTACCTCTCCGTCACCCCCGACGGCCCGGTCCACCTGGACGAGCAGCTGACCCGCGCCAAGTTCCAGGACCTCACCAAGGACCTGCTGGAGCGCACCAAGAAGCCGTTCCACGACGTCATCGCCGAGACCGGCATCAAGCTCTCCGAAATCGACCACATCGTACTGGTGGGCGGTTCCACCCGTATGCCTGCTGTCTACGACCTCGTCAAGGAACTCGCCGGTGGCAAGGAGCCCAACAAGGGCGTCAACCCGGACGAAGTTGTTGCCGTTGGTGCCGCACTCCAGGCTGGTGTGCTGAAGGGTGAGCGCAAGGACGTCCTACTGATCGACGTCACCCCGCTGTCCCTCGGCATCGAAACCAAGGGTGGTGTCATGACGCACCTGATCGAGCGCAACACGGCCATCCCCACCAAGCGTTCCGAGACCTTCACCACCGCTGACGACAACCAGCCGTCCGTGGCCATCCAGGTCTTCCAGGGCGAGCGTGAATTCACCCGCGACAACAAGCCGCTGGGCACGTTCGAACTGACCGGCATCGCTCCGGCACCGCGCGGCGTCCCCCAGGTCGAGGTCACCTTCGACATCGACGCCAACGGCATCGTCCACGTCTCTGCCAAGGACAAGGGCACCGGCAAGGAACAGTCGATGACCATCACCGGCGGTACCGCGCTCTCCAAAGAAGACATCGACCGCATGGTCCGTGAAGCCGAGGAGCACGCAGCCGAGGACAAGGCCCGCCGCGAGGCTACCGACACCCGCAACACTGCCGAGCAGCTCGCCTACTCCGTGGACAAGCTCATCGCCGAAAACGAAGACAAGCTGCCTGAAGAGGTCAAGACCGAGGTCAAGGCCGACGTCGACGCACTCAAGAAGGCCCTCGAAGGCGCCGACGACGCAGCAGTGAAGACCGCTTTCGAGAAGCTGCAGCACTCGCAGTCGAAGCTCGGCGAAGCGATCTACTCGCAGGCCGGTTCCCCGGATGGCGCAAGCAGCGCTGCCGGTGCTGAGGGAGCTCACGCTGGCGCCAAGGCTGGTTCTTCGGATGAAGATATCGTCGACGCCGAGATCATTGACGAAGACGAAAAGAAGTAACCATGCCTCACCACGGCAATGACGCAGAGCACTCACCTTCCAACAACGAGGGCAAGCACGACGAGCGTGAAGGAGCCGGTCAGCAGAAGCCAATTATTCGTGACAACCGCAAGGTTGACCCGGAGACCGGGGCCGCGCGGCACCCCCAAGGATCGGCAGCTGATTCCAACGCCGCTGCCGCCGGGGGCGACGCCCTGTCCCAAGCTGAGGAAATCCTCAACGGCGTACAGGTTCCGGCTGAAGAGTCGGTAGCCCCCGGTGCCGCTGCGGAAGCAGAGGCCGCGGAACTCCGCAATGACCTCTTGCGCCTGCAGGCTGAGTACGTCAACTACCGCAAGCGGGTCGAACGCGACCGCGCCGTCGCAGGGGAAATGGCCGTGATCGGCGTCCTGAATTCTCTGCTGCCGGTGCTCGACGACATCGACGCCGCCCGCCAGCACGGCGACCTCGTGGACGGCCCGTTCGCCGCGATCGCCGCCAAGCTGGAGACCGCGCTCAAGACGTACGGCCTGGAACGCATCGCGGAAACCGGAGTCGAGTTCGACCCCACGATCCACGAAGCACTCATCCAGCAACCGGGCGAAGACATCGACGTGGACACCGTCAGCCAAGTGCTGCGCTCCGGTTACCGTTCCGGCGGCCGCGTCCTGCGTGCCGCACAGGTAATCGTGGCTGTGCCTGCTTAGCATTCTTCGACATGGCAGTTCGCGGCAGTGATTCGCTAGGACATTGTCGCGAACTGCCATTGTGGTACACAACGAAAGGAAACGCCCTTGGCCAGCCAGGACTGGGTTGAGAAGGATTTTTACGCCATCCTTGGTGTCGCCAAGGACGCCCCTGACGCTGACATCAAGAAGGCGTACCGCAAGCTTGCGCGAAAGTACCATCCGGATACCAATTCCGGTGACGTTACCGCGGAGAAGAAATTCAAGGACATCTCCGAGGCCTATTCGGTGCTCTCGGATGCCGAGGAACGTCAGCAGTACGATGCCATTCGTGCCATGGGCGGGGCACGATTTGCCCCTGGTGCCGGCCGCGGCGGACCTGCCAATGGCGGGTTCGAGGACCTCTTTGGCGGGCTTTTCGGCGGCGGTGTACGTCAGCCGGCCGGAGCCGGTGGCATCCCTCCCGAGTTCGCTGACCTGTTCGGTGGCGGCTTCGGCGGCGGACAGACCGGCTTCCAGCGCGCCCCACAGAAAGGCAGCGACCGCACGGCATCCACTTCGATATCCTTCGCGGGATCCATCCATGGCACCACGGTGAGCTTGCGCGAAAGCAACGGCAACGTCATCGACGTCAAGATTCCCCGGGCATCAGGGACGGCCAGAAGGTACGTCAGCGCGGCAAAGGCAATCCCGGCACCGCGGGCAACGGAGACCTCATCATCACGGTGAACGTCAAGTCCCACGATTTCTTTCACCGCGACGGCGACAATATCCGCATCCACGTGCCGGTCACCTTCGCGGAGGCCGCCTTGGGTGCCAACATCCATGTGCCAACGCTCGACGGCGACACGGTCACCGTCCGCGTCCCGGCCGGCACCCCCTCGGGCCGCACGCTCCGAGTCAAGGGCCGCGGCGTCAAGACGTCGAAGGGCACCGGCGATCTGCTGGTGACGATCGACGTCGCCGTCCCGCAGAACCTCAACAAAGAGGCCGAGGAAGCTGTCAAGGCATTTGCCGCTGCCACTTCCGACGCCGATCCCCGTCACGACCTGGCCACCAAGGCCCGCTTGTAGCGGGAGCAGCACGCGGGAGGGACCTAGCCATGGGCATCGATACCAACGAGCCGATCTTCGTCATCTCCGTCGCGGCCGAACTGGCGGACATGCACCCGCAGACCCTGCGCCAATACGACCGCCTCGGCATCGTGTCGCCGAGCCGTGCCCCGGGCAAGTCCCGGCGCTACTCCCAGCGCGATATCGACCGCTTGCGCGAGGTTCAACGGCTCTCCCAAGAGGGCGTTTCCCTCGAAGGCATCAAGCGCATCCTCGAGCTCGAAAACCAAGTGGCAGCGCTGCAATTCCGCGTGGCGGAGCTGAACGAGGAACTAGAACGCCGGCGGAGCCCCATGGAGGCCCGCATTTTTGCGGCCGGAGCAGCGGGCGACGTCGTCAGCCTGGCCCGTGGGCAGCGGCCCCGGGCGCGGTCCCAAGCAGTGGTGGTGTGGCAGCCGCGTCCGGGGGAGTAGTCCCCTAAGCCAGTGACAGGGTCGCCAGAAGGACGGGGCTGCCTTGATCCGCCCAGGTACCGCTCAAAGTTTCCTTGCCGTTGAGAGGCCCGCGCTGGGCCCCTGGATCCAGAATGCGGTGCACCAGCAACGTGAGTTCGCCGGCGTCGATGCTGGTGATGCCGTCTTCGGTTCTCGGGACTGCCGGACTCAGGACCGGGACGTCGGTGCCGGATGCTCCACTGCCCTGGACCTTGACGGAGCTGGTGCGCGGCTCCAAAGCGCCGTCCACCTCCACAAACTGTTTGGCTTCCCGTTGGCCCGTAAGGATGGCGGTTGCCAAGGCAGCGACGTAAACGGGATCGGCGCAAGCGTCGTACACCCACCTCCTGCCCAGCACGGAGTGTTCCATGGTGCCCAGCAGCGAGTCTCCCGCGCCGACCAATTCCGAACCGCGGTAGCTCAGCGGAATCTGGTAGACCTTGCCGCCGTGGGAGAGCAGATGGGTTTCAAGTCCGACTTCGCCGTCCGGATCCTCGAACCTGTAGGCGCCGAGGAGCTCGGGCTGCGCGGAACCATCCTTGGTGAACCACGGCTGCTGGGGCAGGTACTTCTCGATGAGTTCCAGTTTGCTCGGACGCAGGGTTGCTCGATGGATAATAGCCATGCGGTCCAGCCTAAGCCACCTCGAAGCAGTTGCTTCAGGCACCCCCCCTACTCCGCGAACAAGCCCGCCAGGTCCTCCGCCGTCAGGGCGCCACCAGTCAGGGCATCGCCTTCCATGACGTCCGCGAACAACTGCGACTTCTTGGCCTTGAGCGCCATGACCTTTTCCTCGATGGTGTCCTTGGCCACGAGGCGGTAGACCATGACGTTCCTTGCCTGTCCGATCCTGTGGGTGCGGTCCACGGCCTGTGCCTCCGAGGCCGGGTTCCACCACGGATCAAGGAGGAACACGTAGTCGGCCTCGGTCAGGTTCAGGCCGAAGCCCCCGGCCTTCAAGGAAATGAGGAACAAAGGTGCCGCGCCGTTCTTGAATTCGCTGACGACGTCGGCCCGGTTCCGGGTGCTGCCATCGAGATAGCAGAACTCGGTACCCTCTTCCTCAAGACGCTGGCGGACCTTGCCCAGGAATCCCGTGAACTGGCTGAAAATGAGCGCCCTGTGCCCTTCGGCAACAATGTCTTCGAGCTGCTCGAACAGCACATCCAGCTTGGACGAACGCACCGCGGACAGGGACTCATCCACCAGTGAGACATCCAAGCTGAGCTGCCGCAAAAGCGTGAGCGATTGGAAGATGGTGAAGCGGTTTTTATTGACGTCGTCAATGAGTCCCAGGATCTTCTGCCGTTCACGTTGCAAGTGCGTCTGGTAAACCTTCTGATGCCGCGGATTGAGCACCACTTCGAGCACTTGCTCCTGCTTGGGCGGCAGGTCCTTGATGACTTGCTCTTTGGTGCGGCGCATCATGAGGGGACGGACCCGACGTCGGAGCTTGGCGAGCTGGGCCTTGTCGCCGTTCTTTTCGACCGGCTTCTGGTAGTACTCCGCGAAGCGCCGTGGGCTCGAGAACAGCCCGGGGGCCACGATCGAGGTCAACGCCCAGAACTCCATGAGGTTGTTCTCCAAGGGCGTTCCCGTGATGGCCAGCTTGAAGGATGCCGGGAGTTTCCGGGCGCATTGGTAGGCCTTGGACTGGTGGTTCTTCACGAACTGGGCCTCGTCCAGCATCAGCCCGGCCCATTCCTTGGCGGCGTAAGCCTCGTAGTCGATCCGGAACAAAGCATAGGAGGTGATGACGACGTCGGCCTCCGCCATCGCTTCGAGCGGATCCGCGCCGCTCTTGGCAAAAGTCTCGCCGATGGTCCTCACGGCCAGCCCGGGAGCGAAGCGCTGCACCTCGGCCGCCCAGTTTCCCACGACACTGGTGGGCGCCACTACTAGAAAAGGGGCATACGGGGCGTGGCGGTGCCCGGTGCCAGCGCCACCGGCGTCCCCGGCACTTGAAACGGCCTCCTTCGCGGCGCACATCAAGGCAATTGCCTGCACCGTCTTGCCGAGGCCCATGTCGTCTGCCAGGACCCCGCCCAGGCTATGCCGGTACAGGAAACTCAGCCAGTTGAAGCCCTCCAGCTGGTACGGGCGGAGCTCGGCGTTAAGCGAGCCCGGCAGCGGCAGCCCGGTCACGCCGTCGTCGAGCAAGCCGCCTACGGCCTCGCGCCATGCGGCAGCCTGCTCATCCACGATTCCCAATTGCGCGAGCTCGTCCCAGAGACCGGCCTGGAAACGGCTGATCTGCAAGGTGCCGTGCCGGTCCGGGTTGTCCTGCAGGGACCGCGCTTCGTCAATGAGCGCGCGGAGCTGGTGTAGCTCGGGCAGGTCCAGGGAGAAGTAGGCGCCGCTGGGCAGCAACATGCGGCTCTGACCTGCCGCGAGCGCAGAAAACACGGCAGCAAAGGACACCGGTTCGCCCTCGAGGGTGATGACGATGCCGAGATCGAACCAGTCGCGGCTGTCCGTGGCCTTGGTGGAAATGGAGACCACGGGAGCTTCGGTGGCTTCGCGGTAATCGGCGATGTCGCCGGAGGTCTCCACCACGACGTCGGCCAGCTCGCGGAGCCGGGGGAGGACCTCTTCAGTGAACGCCAGGGTGTCCAGGCCGTCGAGCTCCACCGAGTCGGCAAGTCGCGGGGCTCCCCATCCGCCGCTGGAGGATTCGCCGAGCGCCGGGACCACATCCCAAGGCCGGCCCAGGGACTCCAGGATCCGGGCTTCCTCGGCGTCGTCGCGGTAGCCGTGATCGTCAGGGTACCGCCAGAGGGGTTGGGCCGTCACGAGCTTGCCGGCCTTGTAGTGCCATTCCCAGTGCAACCGGACCCGGTGGTCGGCGCCGTAGTTCGCCAGCAGGGACAGCGTGGGCACAGCGAGGACCGGCAGCTCCACTGAATGGTCCGCTGCCGTGACCCGGGTGGACTGCTTAAGCTTCGGATAGAACGCCGTGAGGAATCGCTCTTCGTCCTTCGCCGGAATCTGGAGCCGGGACGCGCTCATAACGAAGTCCAGCAGTTCCTGGGACTCGCCGCCCTCCAAGGGGGCCAGGGTAATGAGGTTCCCGGGGGCCGGAACACCGGGCAGCGGACCCTCGTCGGGGCCAGTGAAGAACAAGCCATGCGCCGGGCGGCCGATCAAGCCCAAGGCGGCCGGATCGAGGGCGTCCCCGCCCAGGGTCACTGACGGCGCCAGCTGGAGTCCGTCGTCGGGCTGGCCACTGTTTGAAGGGTCGATGCCCAAGCGGCTGAGGTCAAGCCCGACGACGGCGGGCTCCGCGGCAATGCGGACCGGCTCGGTCCCGCCGGAGTGGATGAGCGATACCCCGATTTTCGAGGCCTCAGCCAGCAGGCTCCACAGGTTCTTGCCAGCGAATTCGTTGAGCAGCATCCACATGCTGGACGTGAGCTGCCGGTAGTCCGTGGTGGAATGCGCGGCGAGGAAGTTCTGCATCCACTCGATGTGGGCTTCGTTGAACTCGCGCTTGTAGCCGAGGTAGTTCAAGTTGGTCCAGGAGACATCGCCGCGGATCCACTTGCCTTTGGCGCCCATCATCACGGGGCGGGCTTTGAGTTGGCGCACGCTCCGGAGGGGATCCCGGCGGCCGGTGTAGGAGAAGTGCGCAGCCGGTTCTTCCACCTCGAAGGCCAGCGCCAAGGGCAGGCCTTGGCCCTGCGGGGTGTTTCCCGGAGTGGCGATGAGCTTGCTGAGGGTCTGCTCCCAGGCGGGCCGTTGCACGATTCCGCCGTGCTGGGCCGTCTGTCCGGCAGCAGGAGCGCTGAGTAGCTGCGCCCGCACTGTGGGAAGGTCTTCGGCGGCGAAGAGCAGGGCAGCAACATGTTTGCAGTCCTTGCGGACCGGACAGCTGCACACTCCGACGGTGCAACTCCAGCCACCGGGTTTACGGACCAGTTTGGCCGAGGTCGAATACGGTGACGGGCCGCTGCCCCGGACCTTCCCCATCATCAAGCCGGTGGAGGAGTCGAAGGTGACGCTGCCGACCCGGCTTCCCATGGCGTAGGCGAGTCCGGCCGCCAAGGAGCGGTCGTTGATGGCGGGTGTCTGAATCGCCAGTTCCCAAGAGTCGTCTGAGCGGGAAGGCATTCGTTGGGGCTACTTTCGGCAGGAGGCTATCTATGAATCCTAGCCAGCCGGGAGCGGCCCTGAAACTTTGCCGGACGTTCACCTCGGCCTAGCCTGCCCGGCTGCCGCCCCCGCGTACGTTGAAAGGGTCCGGAGCAGCACAAGCTTCTTAGCAGTGAGGAAATCCCATGACGAGCAATGAGACCATCTTCAGGAACGTGACAGTTCTGACGAAGGACAGCATCGACGCCGCCGACGCAGACGTTGTGGACGCGAACGTCACCGTGGTCAACGAGATGTACGAGGAGCTCCTCAACCATGAGGAAATCGCCACCAACGCGCTGCGCAGCTACTTTGTGGACTACTACCTGACCCAGGCACTCGCAGGCGGCTTCGCCCAGTACGTGTTCACTGTCCCGGAGCGCGAAGAGGTGGACGTGTTTGTCCGCGAAGGACTCGAAGGAATGGGCGCAACCGGCCACCTTGAGCTGTTCAACCGCACCGCTGCAGCCTTCGATTCCCTCTCCGAGGACGACGTCGAAACTTACTTGGATGGCGACCTTGACGAGTCCGAGGAGGCGCCGGAGGCCGTAGCCGAACTCGAGGCCCTCGACGGCGAGTTCGAGTCGCTCCTGGAAATCGAGGACATCATTGCCCTCAACGCGGCCTGGCTCCGCGGCCAGGACGGCGTGCTCTACCTGGACGAGGAGCAGCTCAAGGCCCACATCGCCGAGCGCGTGGCCCTCATTCCCAACCTTGAAGAGCGCCAGGCCGAGGCGGCCGAGGCCGAACTCGAGAACGCCCCTGAATTCGAGCTCATCATCCGTGAACTGTGCGACGTTGCAGGCTACACGCTGGAAAAGATCACCATGGGTGATCCCAACTACGAACACGACGGCGAGACCATCCTCGCCTGGCACTTCACCACCGACCAGGGCAAATTCATCATGATCGAGGAGGAAGAGGAAGCCTTCATGATCCACCCGGAGACAAAGGAAATCATCGCTGCTGTTGAGTTCGAAGACGCCTAAGACGCTCGCTCACCTATAGGCCTCCCCGGGCAGACGCTCGCTCACCTATAGGCCTCCCGGGCAAACGCTCCTTCAGATCTGCCGGCCGGCCCGGAAAGACCTGAAGGAGCGTTTGCCTTTTGGTGTGGAAAAGTGAGGGAGGGTTTAATAGCCCATGCTGCTGCTCGGGGTCACCATGGAGCCGGACGGGCTGACCAAGGACCAGACACCACCGACGCCCTGGCCCTTGATGTCGCCGGGAGCCTTGTCCTGCCCGAAGAAGTAGAGGGGCATGCCGTTAAGGGTGATCTGCATCTTGCCGTCTGCCGTGGGGATAGTGCCGAGAGTTCCGGTCACGTCCTCAGCCGCAGGCTTGCTCGAGGTCGTAGTCACGGCTGGCCACGAAGCGGCGCAACCGCCGGTGCAGGCACTCTTCCCGGAGTCCTTGACGTCCTTGGTGAAGACATACACGCTCATGCCGTTCGCAGCTACCACGATCTGGCCGGCGCTCGACGTCGCGGTCTCCAGATCATAGGCGGCGGAAGCGCTCGACGACGGTGCCGGGCTCATCGCCGTCGGGCTCGGAGCGCTTGAACTCGATGCCGCCGGGCTGGATGCAGTAGGACTGGGACTGGCGGCGCTTGAGGACGTGGAGGACGCGCCGGGGCTTCCTCCGCAGGCAGCCAGGGCGATGGCCAGAGCAAGGACGCCGAGACCGGTGCTGAGTTGTTTCTTCATGGGGTGCTCTCCTTTGCTGCGCCGGCCATGGACGTGCCGGAAACTAACCCCTACGACGCTGCGGGGTGAAGAATGGTTCACGGGGCTGAACCTTTTTCGTGGCGGGCACGTCGTATCGCAGGAGAAGGGGAAGCTGAAGCACACAGGAGGCGCCAATGCCGCTCGACGAGGACGTGGTGGCCGCAATCTACCGCGACCACGGCACAGCCTTGCGCCGCTTCGTGCTGAGCTGCACGCCCGACGCGCACTTGGCTGACGACGTGGTGCAGGAAACCATCCTCCGCGTGTGGCAGCACGCCCCGCAGATCACCGGGAGCCTGCGCAGCTACCTTTTCCGTACAGCCCGAAACGTCATCATCGACAACTACCGCAAGGCCCAGCGGCGCCCGGCCGAAGCCTCCGAACGCGACATGGCGGATCCGGAAGAAGCCACCGAACGCGTAGACGAGCTCCTCAACAGGGTCCTCATGGAAGAAGCGCTCCTGCGGCTCAGCACCGAACACCGGGAGGTCCTGGTAGCACTACACTACGAACGTTTCACGGTCAACGAAGCCGCACTCAGGCTCAACATCCCCAGCGGAACCGTGAAGTCGCGGGCCTTCTACGCCGTCAGGGCGCTTCGCACGATTCTGGATGAAATGGGGGTGCAGCGATGAACGAGACGGAACGTCACCAATTGCTGGGCGCCTACCTGCTCGGCGGCTTGGAGCCCTCCGAAGCCCGAGCCTTCGAGGCGCACCTGGAAGCCTGCACGGATTGCAGGGGCGAGCTGGCCGAGCTGGAGAGCCTCCCGGCGCTCCTCGATGCCGTCCCCGTGCCCGACGCCGTCGCGCTCGCCGCCGGGCGCAGCGCCCTCGAGCCCCCTGCCGCGGCGCAATCCGCTGCACAGCCCTCCTGGTCGACGCCGGCCCCCTCCGACGCTCGCTCACTTTTGGGGGCCTTTTCCGAAACGCTCCCGCAGCCGATCGTTCTGAAAATGGCCGCGCGACGCCGGAAATCCCGACGCCGGTGGATCGCCCTGGTGAGTGGGGTGGCCGCCGCGTGCCTTGGCTTGGGCATCCTGGCCGGGCCGGCGCTGAACCAGCCACCCAAGCCTGACGCCAGCTACTCCGTGCAGACCGACAACGGCTTGGAACTCTCAGTGGGGCTCGTCAGGAAATCGTGGGGAACCGAGTTGCAGCTGGAAGGCCGCAGCATGCCGTTGCAAGGCACGATGTACCTGTGGGTCAAGGGCCGCGATGGCACGGAGGAGATGGCTTGCGGCTGGACCGCGACGTCCAGCGGACACATCAAGGTGACGGGCGCGACGCCGGTCCAGCTCGCCGGGATCTCGGGTGTGGAACTCCGTGACGATGCCCAAAAGACGGTCGCCGTCATTTCGGTCCCGGGAAGCTAGGGGTTCCCGGGACCTGGTCGGCCGGCGGCTCCCAGCCGGCTACGAGGGTGCTGCTCCGCTGGCAGCCGGATCGGGCAGATCGCTTCGCTCCCAGGCGGGCATGTCCAGTCGGTTGAAGCTATAGAGATGGATTCCCGAGATACCTTCAGGCTGCGCCATGAGCTCGGAAACCAGGCTTCCCGGTGAGTACCTGTCCCCGCTCAGCAGCTTGCGGGCAAGAGTTCCTTTGCTGCTGAGGAACTTCAGGGAGGTCCCAACGCCGATCTGGGTTGCCAGGGCCAGCAGTTTGGTCCGCGGAACGGCTCCGGGCACCCCTGCCCACACCGGCAGTTTCACGCCCTCGCGACGCAAGAGTGCTGCGTAGTCGAGGATTTTCGGGGCGGAAAAGCACATCTGCGTGACCACGTGGGTGGCCAAGTGTTGTTTGGTCAACAAGGCATCCAGCAGGTCCAGCCCGCTCACTGAAGGGTGGCCCTCCGGGTAGCCGGCAATGCCCGCCGTGATCCTACCGCCGGAATGTTCCGCGATGTCCTCCAACAGGGGGAGGGAGGACGCATAAGGGCCGGCGCCTTGCTGTCCGTCTCCGCCGATGGCAAAGACCTCAGTGATCCCGGCAGCCTCGCAGTCCCGGAGGATGCCTGAAAGCTGAGCCCGGTCCACCAGCCGCCGTGCCGCGAGGTGCGGAATCACGTTGTAGCCGAGCAAACCGAGCCGGACCGCTGTCGCCATGGTCTGTGCGATCCCGTGATGGGGCAAGCACGTAATGGTGAGCGTTGTGGAAAGCGGCACCTCGGCCTGGACTTTCTCGACGATTCCGTCTGAGGGAATGATTTCAATCCGCGTGGGGAACATGCTGGGGTCCTTACGGATCAGGCCGTCGCATGGTGTGCGAGGAGGGTGCGGGCTTCCTGGCGGGTGGTGCCGGAGTCCTGGATGCCTTCGGCGATGTGGGCAATGTGCTCTAAGTGCACCGGGATCTCGCGGCCTTTCTTGCGCATCGCGGTGGCCCAGAGGCGGCCGGCGCGGTAGGAGGAGCGGACCAGGGGGCCGGACATGACGCCGAGGAAGCCGATTTCCTCGGCTTCGGTGGCGAGGTCGACGAATTCCTGGGGTTTGACCCAGCGGTCCACGGGCAGGTGCCGTTCGGAGGGGCGCAGGTATTGGGTGATGGTGATCAGGTCGCAGCCCGCGGCGTGCAGGTCTGCCAGGGCTTCGGAGATTTCTTCGCGGGTTTCGCCCATGCCCAGGATCAGGTTGGATTTGGTGACCATGCCGCGGGCCCGGCCCTGGGTGATGACGTCCAGGGAGCGGTCGTAGCGGAACGCGGGGCGGATGCGTTTGAAGATCCGGGGCACGGTTTCGACGTTGTGCGCGAAGACTTCCGGGTTCGAGTCGCAGATCGCGTTGATGTGTTCGGGTTTGCCGGAGAAGTCCGGAATGAGCAGTTCGACGCCGGTGCCGGGGTTCAGTTCGTGGATCTTGCGGACGGTTTCGGCGTAGAGCCAGACGCCTTCGTCGGCGAGGTCGTCGCGGGCCACGCCGGTCACGGTGGCGTAGCGCAGGGCCATGGACTGGACGGAGCGGGCGACCTTGGTGGGTTCGAACATGTCCACCGGTGAGGGTTTGCCGGTGTCGATCTGGCAGAAGTCGCAGCGGCGGGTGCATTCGGAGCCGCCGATCAGGAAGGTCGCTTCCTTGTCTTCCCAGCATTCGAAGATGTTAGGGCAGCCGGCTTCCTCGCAGACGGTGTGCAGGCCTTCCTTTTTCACGAGGTTCTTCAGGCCCACGAATTCCGGGCCCATCTGGACCTTGGCCTTGATCCATTCGGGCTTGCGTTCGACCGGGACGGCTTTATTGCGCTGTTCAACGCGCAGCAGCTTACGGCCTTCAGGTGCCAGGGTCATGAGGAACTCCATAATTCAGGTGGCGCGGACGCACCACGATGATTCGGTCCCTCCCCGCTCTGTCTTGGACCTGAGAGATTCCGCGTCCGCTGCTTTCGCAGCCGCCCGCTTGCACCGTCGGTGAGTCCGGTTGCCCGGCCTGCTTTCCAGAGTTGCCTTGCCGCGGCGGTACGTGGGCCTGAGAGATTCCTGGGGAGGATTTGCTCCTACGGCGCCTGCTGAACGTACCGGCAGGACTCTCCCGCCGCAGATCATAAGCACGTGCCACCCTTCGGTGACACGTCTCACATGGTATCCGGTGCCCGGACGGCACGCAATGAGGGGGACCGAGGGTGACCAGACTGCGTGCTCGCGACTAGCCCGCATCGTGTTGTGACTAGATCTTGCGGTAGCTGAGGTCGAAGATCATGCGTCCGGCCTCGTGGGCCTTGTTTTCGAAGCTGGTGCGGATCCGGCCATCGAAACGCGGAGCCCACCCACCCACGTGATCCACACCCTCATTGGGGCCCGTATGTTCGGTGCTGACCGGTGCGCGGCCTTCCTTGACGGGGGCCCCTCCCACCATGGATTCGACGCCGGATTCCCAGACCTGGGTAAGGGGGCTTTCCGCGCCGGTCCGCTCGCCGTCGTGCAGGTTCTCAAACTCAGTGGAGCCGGCGAGGACTTCGCGGACGTGAACGGCGTAGTTGGACCAGTCGGTGGCGATCCGCCACAGGCCACCCTTTTTGAGGGACCGTGCCGCGAGTTCGGCGAACGCCGGTTGGATGAGGCGGCGTTTGTGGTGCCGCGACTTGTGCCACGGGTCCGGGAAAAAGACCCACAGCTCGCTGACCGAGCCCGCCGGGAGCATGGTGGCCAGGACCTCCGGGGCGTTGGCTTCGACCACCCTCACGTTGCTGAGGCCACGGCTGTTGATCTTGATCATGGTGTTGGCTAGTCCGGGCGTGTAGACCTCCACGGCGAGGAAATCCTTGTCCGGGTTTTCCTCTGCTGCATGGCACACGGCGTCGCCAAGTCCCGAGCCGATTTCGACGATCAGCGGCGCCTCGCGCCCGAACTCCGCTTCGGCGTCGAACACGTAATCCGGGTGCACCGAGGTGTTGGCGACATGCCGTGGAACCTGGACGGCCCAGCGGTCCGAGTGCTCTTCCCACGCGGCCTGGCGGCGGCCCTGAAGGCGCGTCCCGCGGCGCACAAAACTGACCGGCCGGCCGCCATAGGTGCCGAAGGAGGCTTGGGTGCCAGGGGTCACAGGGCGCGAGGACTGCGGTGTTTCGTGGGAAGTTTCGGGGGAATCTGGGGTTTCACTCATCCACTCCAGAATACCGTCGCCGGGAGAAGGGCCGGCGGGCGGAACCTGCGTATGTGGACAAACTGCCAGAATGGGGTAGTGACCCCTGCTTCAAGCGCCCCCAAGAACACCAGCCAGCACTTCGGCGTCGCCGAGATCCTCGTCGACGCCGAGATTGACGATCTTCCCGCCGCGGAGCCCACCCGGGTCACGGCGCGCCGCGGACCGGTCCTCCTGGGCATCTGCCTCGTGCTCATCGGGTTGAACTTGCGGACGGTGTTTTCGAGCTTCTCGGCGGTCCTTCCGGAAGTCACTGCCGACGCCGGACTGCCGGGCTGGGCCGTGGTGGTCCTCACTACCGTACCGGTGACTTTGTTGGGGGTCTTCGCGCCGTTGGCTCCAATCCTGGCCCGTCGTTTCGGTGCCGAGAGGGTCTTGCTCGGTGCGATGGCCGTGCTGACCGGCGGGCTGCTCCTGCGTCCAGTGGACCTCGCCGGACTCGGGCATTTGCCGGCTCTGCTCGCGGGAACGGCCGCGTGCGGTGCTGCGATTTCCTTGTGCAACGTGTTGCTCCCCGGGGTGGTCAAACGCGATTTCCCGCACCGGCTGGGGCTCATGGGCGGCCTGTATACGACGGCGATCTGCGCTTCCGCCGCATTGGGCGCCGGTTTCACCTACCCCGTCTTCACGGCAGCCGGGCACTGGACCTCGGCGCTGTGGTTCTGGGCGCTGCCCGCCGTCGTCGTGCTTTTGCTTTTCCTGCCGCTGGCAATTCGCCAGCATCCCGTCCGGCACAACGCGGCCGACGGCGGTGCGAACGTCTGGCGTTCCGCCGTCGCCTGGCAGGTCACCGTCTTCATGGTGTTGCAGTCGATGATGTCCTTCAGCGTGTTTGCCTGGTTGGCGCCGATTCTGCGCGAACGCGGGATCGACGGCGGAACGGCCGGCCTGATTGTGTCCGTGTCGATCGTGCTGCAGATGCTGGGATCATTCATTGCCCCGGGGCTCGCGGCCCGGTTCAAGGATCAACGCGTCATCAACACTGTCGTGGCACTCATGACCGGTGGCGGCTTCGCCCTGAGCATCTTCGGCCCGACGCAACTGATCTGGGTGTGGACCGGTCTGTTGGGTCTGGGGCAGGGGAGTCTCACGGCCGCGGCGCTGACCATGATCATGCTGCGCACCCGCGATTCCCACACCGCGGCGCACCTTTCCGGGATGATGCAGGGCGTCGGTTACGGGCTGGGCTCCACTGGAACGCTGATGGTCGGCCAGTTGCACCAAGCGACGGGTGGCTTCGCCGCGGCCGGCATCCTGTTCCTCGTGGTGGGATCCTTGGCGGCCTTCTTCGGCTTCCGCGCCGGGCGGAACCGCTACGTCGGCTAGCCCAACTAGCTCGCAGTTGTTGTCGTTCTCCGGGCTCTAAACGACGTTAACTGCGAGTTAGTTGGGCCCGGGTCCGGGGAGTTAGTGGGTGAGGTCCTTGCCTTTGGTTTCCGGGATCATGAAGGCGAACGCGATTCCGATCGCCAGCAGGATCACGGCGTAGACGTTGAACATGTTCGCCTGGCCGATGCTGCCGAGCCATGTCTGCAGGTACGGAGCAGTCCCGCCGAAGACCGCTACGCAGATCGAGTACGGGACGCCGACACCCACGGTGCGGATCTTGGTCGGGAACAGCTCGGCGTACACGGCCGGGACAATCGCGGCGCTGCCGGCGATGAAGAACAACATTACGGACATCGATACGGCCAGCTGCCAGGGGGAGTCCTTCAGGAGCCACGTCATCGGGAAGTGCAGCAACGCCGCACCTGCGGAGCTAACGATCAGGACTGGCTTGCGGCCGATACGGTCGGACAGCTTGCCCCAGAACGGCAGCGAAGCGATGAACGCAATATTGCCGATGACGCCCGCCCACAGGGCTGCTCCGCGGTCCATCTTGAGGGTGGATGCCGCATAGCTCGGCGCCACGACGCCCCAGATGTAGTAGACAACGGTGAGGCCGACGGTCAGGCCGATCACTTGCAGGGCCTGCTTGCGGTACTTGACGATCTGCGGCCACATGGGCTCGCGCTTTTCCTTCGGCGCCTCGGCTTCGAATGCCTCGGTTTCCTTCATCTTGGCCCGCATGACCAAGGCGTAGATACCCAAGGCGCCGCCCACCAAGAACGGAACGCGCCAGCCCCAGGCGTTCATGTCGGCCTTGCTCAGCACTCCGGTGAGGATGGCGCCGAGCAGGGTTCCGGCGAGGATGCCGGCGGTGCCGGAAGTGTAGATGAGGGTGGCCCAGAAGCCGCGCTTTTCCTTGGGCGCCATTTCGGAGAGGTACGTTTGCGACGACGGCAGCTCGCCACCGTGGGCGAGGCCCTGGATGAGGCGGGCCACGAGGAGCATGACGGAAGCGAAGGCGCCGACGGCTTGGAAGGTGGGCGCGATGCCGATCAGCAGGCTGCCGACAGCTGCGAGGCCGACGGCGAAGGTCATGGACGTCTTGCGGCCGATCCTGTCGCCGATCCAGCCGAAGACAAAGCCGCCGAACGGCCGGGCGACGAATCCGACGGCGAAGATCGCCAGGGTGGAGAGGACCGCGGAGGTGGGGTCGGCGCTGCTGAAGAGGGCGCTGGCAATGAAGGGCGAGAACGTGGCGTAGATAGCCCAGTCGTACCATTCGACGGCGTTGCCGATGCCGGTGCCGATGAGTGTCCGCAGATGGGACTTGTGAATCTGAACGGTGGCTGAAGCGCCTACGGTAGCGGTCATGTCTTGCTCCAAGGTATGGGGTGGTGGTTAGTTGCCGGCGGCGAGCGTGGCGATGCGGGAGAGAGCGAGCTCGGCGTAGAGTGCCGCGCCGTCGGCCAGGACGCCGTCGTCGAAGGTGGCGTAGGGGGAGTGATTGAACGGTGAGGTGGCGTGGTCCACACCTCGTGGCACTGCGCTGAGGCCCACGAAGGTTCCGGGTACTTCGGCCAGGACGCGGGAGAAGTCTTCCGAGCCGCTGAGAGGCGTGGCCCAGCGGGAGAGCCTGGAATCGCCGACCATGCCCGAGATGACGTTCTCGGCCGTGTGCGTCTCGTCCTCGTCGGTAACAGTCATCGGGTATTCGGCGCGGTAATCGACGTCCACCTCGAGTCCGTGGGCTGCGGCGATGCCCTTGAGGAGCTGCGGAATCGAGGTCATCATCCGGTCGCGGGAGGCTTCGGAGAAGGTACGGATGGTTGCTTCGAAACGGGCAGATTCGGGAATGACATTCCGCTTGGTGCCGGCTTGCAGCACACCAACGGTCAGGACTACGGGATCGAACATGTTGAACTGCCGCGTGATCATGACCTGCAGTGCCGTGACCATTTCGGCGGCCGCCGTGACGGGGTCCTTGGCCGCATGCGGTGCCGAACCGTGGCCGCCGGCCCCCAGGATCGTCACGAAGAGACCATCCGAGGCGCTCATCATCACGCCCGGCTTGGTGCAGAACTGGCCATACGGTTCCAAGGACGAGAAGACGTGCATGCCATATGCGGCGTTCACGCGCCGGCCCGCGGCGTCCAGGACACCTTCGCGGATCATGTGGCCCGCGCCGTCGAAGCCTTCTTCGCCCGGCTGGAACATGAGGACGACGTCGCCGGCTAGCTGGTGGCGACGTTCGGCCAGGAGGGTTGCGGCTCCGGCGAGCATGGCGGTGTGGAGGTCGTGGCCGCAGGCGTGCATCGCGCCGTCGATCTTCGAGGAGAACCCGACGCCGGTGCGCTCCTGGACCGGGAGCCCGTCCATGTCGGCGCGCAGCAGCACCACGGGCTTGTCCGCCGAGGCGTAAGGGGCGCCCCCGCGCAAGACTGCGGTAACCGACGTCGTGCTCTCACCGAGGGTGATGTCGTAGGGAAGTCCGTCGAGCGCCTTGAGTACCTTTTCCTGGGTGCGTGGGAGGTCCAAGCCGATTTCCGGTTCCTGGTGAAGCTCGTGACGGAACCGGGCGATTTCTCCCTGCATCTCTTGGGCGTCTGCGGCGATCGACATCTGTTCTCCTGTTTCCTGAACGATTGGTAAGTATCCATAGCCATTGTGGAGTGATTCGACTCACAATCTTCCAAAGCCATGGAAAAATTCAGAAGCATGCCAGAATTAACAGGATCCACGCATCACCTAGGAGAGGATCGCTGATGGAACTCAGTGAAGAGGACCTCCGCCTGATCAATGCCCTCCAGATCTCGCCACGGATCAGTTGGTCCGATGCCGCCGACGTCCTGAACGTCCATGCCACCACCTTGGCCGCGCGTTGGGACCGTCTTCGCGAGTCCGGAGCCGCATGGACAACCGCCCACCTCATGGGCCATCCCAAGAACGCATGCCTGGCCCTCCTGGACGTCGACTGCGAAATGCACCTCAGGCCCGAAGTCACGGCTGCCCTCGCGGCAATTCCCGAGATCATCACGGTCGAGGAGGCCGCCAGCAACCGGGACCTGATGCTCACGGTCATCACCCGGGACCTCGGCGAGTTCAGCAGCCGGCTCTTGCCGCAACTGAAGGAAATCCGGGGCCTCACCAAGTACCGGACCTCGCTCTGCACCCGGATCCACACGAGCGGCTACGCATGGCGGCTCAACGTGCTGAGCCGGGCCGAGCAGCAAGCGCTGCGCGCCCTCGCCGGGCCGGAAACGGCCAATCCGTACGCCCCCGAGCAGATCGTCATCCCGCCGCCGGAGAGCCACCTGGCACTCCTTCCCTTCCTCGCCCGGGATGGAAGAGCCTCTGCCGCGGAGATCGCCCGCGCCCTGGGGCGACACCCTGCCACCGTGCAGCGGCAGCTCGGCCGGGTGCTCGCGAGCCGAATGCTGTCCTTCCGGTGCGAAATTGCCCAGCAATTCTCCGGGTACCCCATCACGTGCCAATGGTTCGCGAATGTTCCGGCCGGCCAACACAGCTTTGCAGCGGCCGAACTGCGGACCATCAGGAACATCAGGTTCACGGCCTCCACCACCGGGAGCACCAACTTTGTGATCATCATGTGGCTGCGTTCGCTGGCCGAGGTCATGGAAATGGAACTCGCCATCCAACAGCGCATCCCTAGGATTGAACTGGTTGAAAGCGTCGTCATGTTAAGCACGGCCAAGCGGGTCGGCTGGATGCTGAACCCGGACTCGACGGCGACTGGCGCCGTCGTGCCGACGGCTGCGGGTGAGTTGCTCCCCGTAATCTAGGGCGGACGACGGCGGGCCCACGGCTTGGGGGAGCGACCCACGGATTTGCTCACGCGGCCGGATCCTTCCACGGCTCGTCAGACGGGAAACCGCAGGCCTAGACTGTGGCTCTGAGGACGTCTCCGAGATGGGTGCCATGGCGCGATTGAGTTTTCTTGACAGATTCAGGCCAGTCGGTGCTCCGGGGCCCGCTGGCCCCGCCGGCGTGCCGTCCGCTGATGCCCAGGGGCCGGCCGCGGAACTGGGAGCCGTATTCGCCGCATTGGCCGGCGACGTCGCATCGTGCGCGGCACTTGTTGAGGAAGCACGCAAGAGTGCGGAACAGGACGTGCTCCGGGCCCGCCGGCAAGCGGCTGCGCTTTTGTCCCAGGCGCGGCTCGAGGCCGGTGCCGAGCGAGCCAACGCCGCCGCGCGGGCCGGACGGTCAGCATCGGAGAGGGACGCACAGCTTCTGGAACAGGCTCGACATGAGGCCGCGGCCGTGGAAGAGACCGGCCTGGCACTCATTCCAGGCGTCGTTACCGAGGTCATGGACAGCCTGTTGGCTCCGCAAGGCGCTGGACACGAATGAAGGCCGACTGGGTGGCTGCGTCTGTGCGTTCCCGAGCCATGGCGGAGCGCCGCGTTGGTGCCGGCAGCAGCCGGGAAATGGCTGCCCAACCGACCTTGGACCATGCCTTGGCATTGCTTCAGGAGTCAAGCTACGCGGAACGGCTCAGGGGAAATCCAGGACTTCTGGCAGCTGAGCGTGCCATCCACGAGTCGGTCCTCTGGCAACTGCGGGTCCTCGCCGGATGGCTTCCGGCGTCGGGCACCTCGCTTGCGCGAGCAGCCGCGGGAATTTTTGAAATTGAAAACGTCATGGCTTTGGCCCGCCGGCTTGCTGGCGGGGCAGAGGCACCCGAGCCCTATCACTTGGGAGCCCTTGCGACCGCTTGGCCCCGCCTGCAGTCGGCCGGATCCAGCGAAGAATTGGCCGCGGCCTTGCACGCATCAGCCTGGGGGGACGTCGGTGTTGCGCGTCCAGGCGACCTTAAGGATGCTTTGACCGTTGTGTGGGCACGGCGATTGGCCGCTGTGGCGCCCGCCGCACGGCCGTGGTGTGGAGCGGCATGCGTCCTGGTGGCAGCCAGGATCCTGACTGTCGACGGTGCGACGACGCCGGCCCCCGTCCTTCGCTTATTGGGGCCGGTCATCGGCCGGTCGTGGCAAGACGCCAAGGGGCTCGCCGAGTTCTCGTCGGCGCTCCCGCCGGGACTGCGGAACGTGGTCGTTGGTATTGAGTCACCGACAGATTTGTGGCGCGCCGAGGCCCGGGCGCGTGTCGTGGTGGAGCGGGACGCTTTCCAGTTGCTTCGTCGTCCGATGCCCGGACCCGACGTCGTGCTAGGCGCCATCGCGGTGCTGTTCACCGATGCGTGGCGGATCCGTGCCGCGCTGACTGCCGCAGCGGCGGGCGCCGGATCGAGCGAGGTGCTCGATGAGGCGGCGTGAGTCGGCGGCCCCTGTTCGGATGGCGCGGGTAGCGTTGCTGGCACCGGAGCGGAATCGGCGACGTGTGCTCGTCGAACTCGCCCGCCTGGGCATGGTCGAGTTGGACCTCCCGTACGTGCCGGGCAACGGCGCTGAGGAACTGGACAAGGCATCGGCCGCTGCCATCGTCTCCGGGCCGCTGGCGGGTCTCGTGGGCTGGGTGCCCCGGCGAGACATTCCGGACCTCTCGGCAGCCCTGGATCCGCTAGGGGCTGCGGTAGTTCCGTTGCCCCAGCCACAGTGGATCCAACCGCCCACAATGCTCGGTGGTCAGGGCCAAGCCCGCGCTTCCCGGACACTGGTGGACACCTACGGGACCGTTCCGTATGCCGACGTGGATCCTTCGCGCCTTGCAGGTATTGCCTACGTCCTGATGTTCGGGATGATGTTCGGCGATGTGGGACACGGAGCGATTCTCTTGGCCGCCGGTCTCCTGTTACGTGGTGGCCGCATCAAGAAGCTGGCCAAACTGCAAAGGGCGTGGCTTTTCGTGAGTGGAGCAGGTCTGGCCGCCATGCTCTTCGGAGCGCTCTATGGGGAGGCGTTCGGCCCCACCGGCCTGGTGCCGGTCCTGTGGTTGGAACCGCTTTCGAATCCGGTTCCGCTCCTGGTGGCCGGATTGGGGGTCGGAGCGTTCCTGCTTGCCGGCGCCTATGCCATCGGCACCATCAACCGCGTCCGGGAAGGCGGATGGGGATTTGCCCTGTACGCCCGCTCCGGCGTCGCGGGATCCCTGCTGTTCCTTGCAATCGGGCTGCTCGTTTGGGGCCTCGGCACGGGTACAGGGCTGCTGACCGCGGCGGCGGTCCTCCTCGCGTTCGGCTCGCTGGTCATTATCTTCATCGGCCTCTTTGTTGAGGCCGGAGGAGGTGCCGCCGCGATCTTCCAGGCCGTCGTCGAACTTGTTGATACGGTCATCCGCCTGGGCTCGAATCTTGTTTCTTTCGCCCGTCTTGCCGCTTTCGGATTGACCCACGCCGCGCTGCTGATGGTGGTCTGGAACGGCACGACGGCGTTATGGGCGCCGGATTGGCGCGCTGCTGCGGCGGTCCTCCTGTTCCTCGTGGGCAATGTGGTGACCTTCGCGCTTGAAGCGCTCGTAGCCGGAATCCAGGCTTTGCGCCTCGAATACTACGAACTGTTTTCACGAATTTTCCAGTCCGAGGGCCGCCGGTTCAGGCCATGGTCACCGGAACTGGCGCCCACGCCGACAGATGCGGCCACCGCTCTCCCAGTCATCCCCCTTGGCACCCCGGCTGAAAGGCAACTACCGTGAACCTCTGGTTCGGCACCGTTCCTGTTTTCCTCATCGCTGCAACGGGGGCCATCCTGCTCCTCAGGCGCTGGCGAAAGCCCGCGTTCAAAATCCTGGCGGCCCTCAACATCGCGGTGATGGCCGGATCGTTGGCGCTGCTGGCAGGGGCGCTGACCGCAGCACCGGCAGCCGCCTCCGGGGAGTGGCTCCAGCGCTTGCCGCGGCAGCCACCGATTCGCCACCCGGGGCCGGCGGCTCCGCGCTGATCGCAGCGGCCATCGCCGTCGCCGGTTCCTCGATTGGGGCCGCATTCGCCGTTGCCTATACCGGATCTGCCGCCCTCGCGGCGATGAGTGAACGTCCGGAAATCTTCGGCCGGGCGATGGTTGTGGTCGGGCTGGCGGAAGGGATCGCGATCTATGGCCTCATCATCGCCATCATCCTCATCGGCAAGGCCTGAGCAGGTGGTTGGAACGATGTCCCACACCATTGCCGCGATCGGTGAACAGGCTCTGCTGGACGGATTCCTGCTTGCGGGGGTCAGCGTCTTCGCAGGCTCCACCGATGAAGAAATCCTCCATGCGTGGAGGGCGCTCCCCGAGGGAACTGCGGTGGTGGTGCTCACGCCCGCCGCTGCGCGCTCACTGGACCAATTCCTGGCTGATCCCCGCTCGCCCATGAGCGTGGTGCTTCCCTCGTGACCGGGTTGGGCCCGGAATCCGAAAGCGCCCTGCAACCAGTGCGGAAGGCGCTGCGCGCTGCGGCCGAGGAACTGGCCTCCGGGATCCGCGGCGATGCTGCCAGGGAGGCCGCAGGCCTGTTGGATGCCGCGCGCGCCGAAGCTGCAGGCATCCTCGCAGGGGCGGCCAAAGAGGGCGAGTCTGCGGCTCGCTTGGAGGCGGCAATGCGTTCAGCGCGGGTGCGCCGCCAGGCGCACGAACTTGTCTTGGCACAGCGGAATTCCCTCCGTGTGGAACTCCATCGCCGGGTACGGGAAGCTGCGGCGGGACTCACCTCCGATTCCCGGTACGCGGGGATGATGATCCGGCTCACGTCGCAATGCAAGGAGCTACTCGGCCCGGATGCGAGCGTATCCGAGAGCCCTGAAGGCGGTGTCATCGCCCATGCAGGCTCACGCCGTCTGGACCTTTCCCTTCCGGTGCTGGCCGAGATGGCCCTGGACTCCATGCCCGGGGCGCGTGAGCTGTGGAACCGGTAGCGGCACGGAAGGACGGCACCGTGGTGCACGTCAGCGGACCCCTCGTCGAGATCGAGGGAGTTGATGGGTTGTCCATGCTTGAGCTGATCGCCGTCGGCCCTCGCCG
Source organism: Arthrobacter methylotrophus (assembly GCF_039539965.1). Taxonomy (NCBI): domain Bacteria; kingdom Bacillati; phylum Actinomycetota; class Actinomycetes; order Micrococcales; family Micrococcaceae; genus Arthrobacter; species Arthrobacter methylotrophus. The sequence continues at coordinate 60,771 of NZ_BAABED010000001.1, forward strand.
CATCAGCGCCGAAACGGTGGCCATAACCGGGACCCGGGCAACCCTGCAGGCCTATGAATACACCGGCGGCCTGAAAGCCGGCGACGTTGCTGCCCCTACCGGTGGCGAACTTTCCGGACTGATGGGGCCTGGTTTGCTCGGGCAGGTGTTCGACGGGCTCATGCGGCCGCTTTCCTCGGCACCGATGTGGCTGACGCCCGAACGGTCGGGATCCGCGGAAGACCCGACGTCGTTGGCCCGCGAGTGGACCTTCCAACCGGAGGCGGTGCCCGGGACGAGTGTCTCCTCCGGCGATGTCTTGGGCACTGTGCCGGATTCGGGATCGGTGGTACACCGGGTTCTGGTGCCGGCGGGCGTATCGGGCAAGCTCGGCTGGCTGGCTCCAAAGAGCAGGGTTCACCTGTTCGACACCGTAGCTGTGGTCGGAGACCACGAGGTGACCCTTGCCGAACGCTGTCCGGTGCGCCGCCCGCGGCCGTTCAGGACCAGGCACACAAGCACGGAGCCCCTGCATACGGGCCAGAGAGTCCTTGACCTGATGTTTCCGGTGGCGCGGGGAACGGCTGCGGCGGTTCCGGGCGGATTCGGGACCGGCAAGACCATGATGCTGCAGCAGATAGCGAAGTGGAGCGACGCCGACGTCATTGTCTATGTGGGCTGCGGGGAGCGCGGCAACGAAATGGCTGATGTCCTGGACGGACTCTCGCAGCTTGAGGACGGACGCACGGGGGGAAAGCTGATTGACCGTACCGTCATTATCGCCAATACCTCGAATATGCCCATGATGGCGCGTGAGGCAAGCATCTTCAGCGGGATCACGGTTGCCGAGTATTACCGGGACATGGGTTATGACGTCGTCGTGATCGCGGATTCGACCTCCCGCTGGGCAGAGGCCTTGCGCGAATTCGCCAACCGGAACGGTGACCTACCCGCCGAGGAGGGTTACCCGGCGAATCTCGCCTCGGAACTGGCCTCCTTCTACGAGCGGGCCGGCACTGTAACGACGCTCGGCGGGAAGACAGCCTCCGTCACGGTGATCGGGGCCGTTTCCCCGCCCGGGGGCGACATGACGGAGCCGGTCACTACGGACTCCCAGCGGTTTGTTCGGTCCTTGTGGATGTTGGACCGGGATCTGGCCTACTCAAGGCACTATCCCGCAGTGAGCTGGACAAGCTCCTTCGCCCGCGACGCGGAAGCCCTCGGCACTTGGCATGAGGCCAACGGGCAGTCCGGTTGGGCGGCCCGTCGGGCCCGCGCAGCCACCCTGCTGGCCCAGGCGGACCAGCTCGCCGAATTGGCGGAGATCATCGGGACCTCCTCGCTGCCAGGCCACGAACGGATGGTGCTGCTAGGTGGTCGCCTGTTACGTGACGGAGTGCTGATGCAAAACGCGCTTAGCGCCAATGACGGATTCTGTTCCCCGGAAAAAGGCGCCGCATTGCTCGACCTCGTGCTCGACGTCGTCGACGCTTGCCAGAGGCTTGTGGAACGGGGGGTTGCAGCCACCACCATCGAGCGAGCCGATCTCGGACTGGTTCTTCGGGCACGTGAAGAAACGGGGCCCGCGGACGCGGCGGCTGTCAAAGCCCGCAGCAGTGAGATGCTCAAGGCATTGGAGGCTTTGCAATGATCCATTCACAAGCCGCGGAGCCCCGCGAAGCCGGCCCGTTGCCGCTACCCCCGGCCTTCGCCGCGCAGATCTCCCACGGCGATGTTCGGGAGCTCCGTGGACCACTGCTCATCGCCGGCGGGATAGAAGGAGTCGGCTGGGATGAATTCGCCACGATCGATATGGACGGCGGTGAGCGCCGGCACGGCCTGGTCCTCGAAGTGGACCAGGACCTCGCCACTTTGCAGGTACTTGAAAGCACCGACGGCATGTCGCTGGGCGGCATCAGGATCCGTTTCGAGGGACGTCCCTTGCACATCGAAGTGGGAACCGAATGGCTGGGACGTGTCTGCAACGGACGCGGTGAACCGCTCGACGGCGGGCCCCCCGTTTCGGGGACGGCAACGCTTCCTGTCAGTGGTTGGCCGCTGAACCCCGTCTACCGGGAACCCCCGCAAGAACCTGTGTTGACCGGCATTTCCGTGATCGATGGATTGACCACCTTGGTCAGGGGACAAAAACTCCCCATCTTCTCCGTGCCCGGTCTTGCGCACTTGACGCTGGCTACCCAGATTGCAGCCCAAGCGACCTCGAGCGGTCAGTCCTTCCGAGTGGTGTTCGCCGCGATGGGCCTGACCCACGCTGATATCGCATACGTCAGGGACCGCCTTGAAGGACGATCTGCCGAGGGAGAATTGGTGCTCCTCCTCAATGCGGCCGACGATCCGGTCATTGAACGGATACTCACACCCCGGATCGCCCTCACCATTGCCGAACACCTTGCATATACCGAGGGCCACGACGTTCTCGTGATCATGTCAGACATGACCAGTTATGCCGAGGCGGTCCGTGAGGTTTCTGCTGCGCGACGGGAAATTCCGGCGCGAAGGGCCTACCCCGGTTACTTGTACAGCGACCTTGCCACCCTTTATGAGCGCTGTGGGCGGGTCAAGGGTCACGATGGCTCCGTCACGATCATCCCAGTGCTGACGATGCCGGGCGGCGACATGACCCACCCGGTTCCGGACCTGACCGGCTACATCACCGAGGGACAAATTGTCCTTGCCCCCGAAATAGCATCCCGTGGCATCTACCCGCCAGTCGACGTCCTGTCCTCCCTGTCGCGGCTGATGCGCAGCGGTGCTGGTAAAGACCGGACGCGCGAAGACCACCTCGACGTTGCCGCCCAGGTTCTCGCCGCCATGGCGCGGGCGCGGCAAGCCACCGAATTGGCCGAGCTGGTCGGCGCGGCGGCGCTGAGTGAAACCGACCGCAGTTACATCGAGTTCCAGACTCTGGTGGAAAACGGCCTCTTCAACCAGGGCCGCGACGAAATCCGTACCTTGGACGATACATTGGCACGGGCCTGGGCTGCGCTGGCTGCGCTACCGGAACAAGAGCTGACAATGGTGTCCACCGATTTCCTGAAGCGCTATCTGCCCCACCGGGATGGCAATCCGTGAGTGGCACGGGACGGGCAGCGAAGGTCCGGATTGAGCGGCGGCTGGTCACAGCCCGCCACGGCGCACGCTTGTTGGACCGGAAACAGCACATTTTGGCGGACGAGCTGGAACGGTTCCAGCTGCGCGAAGAACTGACCCGTTCGGAGTGGGAAGCGCTGGCAAGGGAAGCTGCGCTCTGGCTGCGCCGGGCTGCCGCTTTGGACGGAACCGGGCAGATCGAGGCGGCTGCACCGTCGGAAGCCGCCGAGGTGCAGATGCGGTGGGCCAGCGCCATGGGTGTGCCATACCCCGAAGATCCGGAGTGTCAGCTCCCGGCGGCGCCAAACGCGGGCGGAAGCTCGGCGCTCTCCTACGCCGCGGTCGTTCATCGCAAGGCACTCGAAGCCGGCGTTCGCTTCGCCGCCGTCCAGCGTGCGGAAATGCTGCTGACCGCGGAACTCGCTGCCACCAGAATCCGCCAGCGTGCAGTTGAGAACCGCTGGATTCCGAAACTGGAAAACGAATTGCTGGCCATCCGGCGTCAGCTCGAAGCGCAGGAACTTGAAGAAAGCCTGCGCCTGCGCTGGGCGGCGGACCGGTCGGTGGCGAACCGGGGGCGACCCGTGCCGGATTCCGATGCGGGGAGGGACTCATGAGCGACGTGATCCTGGTGGCTGTGAATGACTCACGGGCAGCCTTCCGGGCCGCCGAAGTGGCGGTTGACTATGCCCGTCGGCTCAATGCGAGCCTGAGGGTCCTGACCGTCCAGGATGCGAGGGCGCTGGAGAGGCATCCCGGCAGCATCGATCCCACCGCCATGGCGAGAAGTTCGGACCTCGCTGCCGACGCGGCCCTCCGGCATGTCGCCGCGCTCGCAACCGCGGCAGGAGTGGAGGTCTCACCCGCCCATCGCTCGGGCCGGGTCGCAGCCGAAATCCTCGCCGAGGCCCGTGACGTCGGGGCGGCCCTGATAGTAGTTGCCCTTGTGGACCGTCCGGGCAGCGCAACACCATATATCGGAAGCCATACCCTGCGGGTTTTGGAGTTTTCGGGCGTCCCCGTGTTGGTGGTGCCGTTGCGTGGAGCATCCTGAGGACGGTCTCGGCCCGCAAGCATGTTCGGGGACCTCCCCCGGGACCGTTGTCGTGGGCGGCGCGCACTGGCTCCGTGGCCCCAACCCGTCTGGGCTTCTAGGCTGGAGGGATGAGCGACGACGCAACAGCCGGCATACTGCAACGCCCCTATCTTCTAGCGACGGCGGGTGCCTGCGCGTTGGTCTTTCTGGCAGCGTTTGAATCGATGGCCGTCACCACCATCATGCCGCTGGTGAGTCGCGAGCTGGATGGTGCCGGGCTCTATGCACTGGCCTTCGCCGGGCCTCTCGCCACGGGCGTTATCGGGATGGTCGTCGCGGGGAACTGGGCGGACCGTCGCGGCCCGGCCGCCCCGTTGTACGCGTCCGTGGCCTTGTTCGCGGCAGGGTTGTTGATCGCCGGTACCGCGGTTTCCATGCCGATGCTCGTGGCGGGACGGCTCGTCCAGGGCCTTGGCGGTGGCGCGATGACGGTGGCGCTCTACGTGGTGATCGCCCGGGTCTACCCTGCAAGGCTCCACGCCCAGGTCTTCGCCGCGTTCTCGGCTGCCTGGGTCATTCCATCGATGATCGGTCCTTTCGCCGCGGGTGTCGTTGCCCAGTTGAGCAGCTGGCACTGGGTATTCCTGGGCGTGGTCGGCCTCGTGGTCCCGGCGTTGGCGATGATCCTCCCCGCCATGCGGGGCATGCGCTCCGCGCGAGGCCCAGGGGAGGCGTCTGAAGCCGCCGTTGCGCCTTGGGCGATCGGCCGCATGGGATGGGCCGCGCTCGCAGCCCTCGCCGTCCTCGGCCTGAACCTGTCCGGCCAGGTGCCCGGAGTCGCTTGGGTGATAGCCGCCGTCGCGCTCGCCGTTGCCATGCTGGCCGTGCGGCCGTTGGTTCCCCGCGGCACGCTCCGCGCGCACCGTGGATTGCCGAGCGTCATCCTGATGCGCGGATTCGCCTCCGCAGCCTTTTTCGGTGCTGAGGTGTACGTGCCGTACCTCCTCACGGATCGATACTCCTTCACGCCAGCGTTCGCCGGGCTCGCTTTGACGGGATCGGCGCTCGCCTGGGCCGGTGCCTCCGCCGTCCAAGGACGGCCGGGATCCAGGCTCGGCAGCCCCCTGGCGGTCCGGATCGGTTCCGCGTTGGTGCTCGGTGCCATCGCCGTCCTCCTCGTGACTACGGTGTCCGGGTGGCCGGCAGGGGTGGCGATTGCGGGCTGGCTGTTCGCGGGCGCCGGCATGGGCTTGATGTACCCGCGGCTGAGCGTCATGACCCTGGCTCTCTCCACGCCCGAGGACCAGGGCTTCAACAGTTCGGCAATGTCCATCGCCGATTCCCTCGGGGGTGCCCTCTCGCTCGCCGTGACGGGACTCGTCTTCAGTGCCATGACGACGGCGGCGGCCTCCTTCGCCGCGTCCTTCTCTGGCGTGTTCGCACTGACTGCGGGAATCGCCGTCATCGGACTTCTCATTGCGCCGCGGATTGCAGGGCGGCCGTCCTCGGGTGCTGAAAGCGTGCGGGGCGCCGAGGCGCGCCGAGCCAGCGAGGCGGACGACGTACGGGCCTAGGCCTTTCGGGTGGCCTGTGGCCTTGGCGGCCTGGCGACGGTTGTTTATGACATGGTGGCGAACATGAGGGCCATGGTGGTGGCGCCGAGGGCTTCGAGTCCGTGGTTTGTGCGGGTGTGGGGTGGTGGGGTTGTTTTGGGGTGGTGGGTGGTTTTTTGTCGTCGGGCACGCAGTAGGAGGATGAGGAATATTACTGCTGCGGCTGTGAAGAATGTTGCCGGGAGGATCGCCAGTGCCGGTGAGTGATCGAGTGGTGGGGTTGCCGGGCTGTGGGGCGTTGCTGTCATGGTGTGGTGGGTGGCTGGCATGGGCATTGTCATTGTCTGTGCGGGGGTGGTTCCCGGGGCGGGGGTGGTTCCTTGACTCATCATGGCGATCATGAGGGCTGCGCCGGCCATGGTGAGGGCGTGGTAGGCGCATTTGAGCTGGCCTTGGGCGGTGGTGCAGAGTGTTTTGAATTCGGGGCGGGCGACGGCTTGGATGGTGAACCAGAGGGCGGCGGCGGCCAGGACGGCGATCTGGGCCAGCATGGTGGTGGGGGCGAGGTTCCAGAGCATGGCGGCCATCAGGATGTTCATGAGGGCGTGGAGGATGTTGTTGACCCGGTCCGTGTGTTGGCGGGACCGTGCCGCTTGCAGGGCGTGGTAGCTTCCGCCCAGGAGCAGGGCGGCGGTGAGGGTCCAGGTAATTGCGGGGATGTTGAACACGCGGATCACGCTCTCGCTGCTGGGTTTGGGTGGGGTATGGGTTCAGTCCCCGGTGCGGATGCGGACAGCACCGGGGACTGAAGATCGGGGTGGAAAAAGGGGTGTGGTCCCCGGTGCGGATGCGGACGGCACCGGGGACCACGGTTAGTGCTTGCTTGCCTTTATTGTTCGTTTCCTGTGCTGCAGTGCCCGCCGTTGGTGCCCCGGGTTTCGGTGGGGAGGTTCAGGGTGGGGTTTTGGTTGAAGAAGCCGTGGGGTTCGAGCATGAAGCCGATGTTCTGGCGGGGCATGACGGGCCAGTCTTCGAGACGGACGACGTGGTGCATGCCGAAGGTGTACCAGACCACGAGGTCCTGGTCCACGATGTTCCGGTCCTTTTCGGTCCAGACGTGCAGGCCGTCATCGGCGCCGGTGGACTGGTTCGGGAACTCCCCGGCGGCGAAGCGCTCGGTCCGGTCGTAAGCGGTGACCCAGAGGTTGTTCCGGGCGAACTGGGCACGTTTGGAGACGTAGGACTCGTCCCCGGCCGCGAGCTGGATACCATCGGTGGGGATCAACCGGTACGCGACCGGTTCATCCACGATGTTCCTGCTCTCGTGGTTGACGACCTTCCAGAACCGGTGCTTGCCCGAATCGGTCTTACGGATCGCGGCTTTCTCGGTCTCCAGCAAACGATCCACGGCCATGAACGCGGTATGGGTGGGGTTCTCCCGGGGGATTTCCATGTCCACTTCGTAAACGGCGTTCTTCAGACCATCAAGCTCGAAGTCCATCCGGACGTTGAACATGTGCTGGTGGATCGGGGCGTACAGGCCATCGTTGTTCAGGGACTGACCGTACGGGCTCTTCTCACCAGGCTTCTGCCCGGCAGTGGAAAGAATACCGGTGGCCTTGACCAGGAACTCGATGCTCCCGTCAAGGAAAAGGTGCCAGTAGAACGCGTACTCATAGTTCGCGACCGTAGCAATGAAGGAAATCACCAGCTTCCGGCTGCGCCGGGTCTCGGTGGTGCCCTCACGGAAATCGAAGTGCTTCCACAAAATGGAATCGTCTTCCTCATGCATGCAGATCGCGTTCTCGATCGTCCACGGGTTACCGAGGCTGTCCACGCTATGACCATCGAAGTACTTGATCTCACCCAGGCAGTCACAACCCAACGTCAGGGAGTTGGCCATGTTACCGATGTTGTACTCACCGGAATCAAACGCGTTCTTCTTCGCCTGCACCGGGGCCGTATCACCATAAGGAACAACCATTTCCGACAACGAAGCCCGGTTGATCACCGAACGCTCAACACCCTGATCCCGGAACTTGAGCTGGTGCAGGACCAGACCCTCACGCGGGGTGAAACCAACCCGGAAAGACCAATCAGCCCACTGCACATGATTACCCGTCACCGCGAACGACGCACCCTCGGGCTGGGTGATCTCAATGGGTTTGAGGTCCGTACGGGCCGGACCGACGTACTTGGGCAGGTAATTACCCGAAGCGGCCGGAACCGGGATCGCCTGGTCATCCTCAAGCTTGACGACCTCCCCGGAATTCAAGTCCACGATCACAATGAAATTCTCGATCGGGTGCGCGTACGGGCTATCGTCCGCCTCGTCCCGAACAAAAACCAGGGCACGCATCAAACGCCGGCCCTCATCATCCTCACCGAAATAACCCACGGACCACGGCTCGAAACACACCAAGGACATATCCGTGATCCCGCGCTTGGCCAAAGCAGCCTGAACCTCGGGATTCTTCCGGCAACTCTCCTCACCCTCGGCGAACTCATCCACCATGAACGGCGGCTGAACACCGGCAGCAAGCTGCCTCCACGCATCCACCGTGCCCGTCTCAAGACTCACGACCGCCTCGAACGCACGCCCCTGAGCCCGGTCCACCAGAACCGCGTCCGCCTCACGCGCCACCTGCACACCATTACGCAAATCCGCCTTGGACGGCTCACGCAACTCAACACTGATAAAACGGAACGACTCCCCCGCAGCCGGGCCCTCCTTCAAAATCGAAACCGCACGGGAAATCTCCACCCGCGACAACGGATCCAACGGATGCGCCGTCCCAACAACGGCTTGAGCTTCACTGCTGATAGTCATGATTATCTCCTTGATTGGTCCTGTTCAGGATGAGGATCCCCATGGCCCGGGCAGCCGAATACGGCCCGCGGCATGAGTGGTGTTCGGCGGACGCTGTGGCAGACCCTCTTGTCCTTGGAACTCGTTTAAGGGACACCGAGCCCGGGCTCGCTGCAGCTGACTTGCAAGTGTCCGGTCTGCGCAAACCCGGCATCCCTCACGTCACGAAGGGTCAGCGGAGCTCTGAACTCTACTGGCGTGACGCCGGTCACGTGGTTCCCATGCAGCAAAGCTACGGCAAATAAAACATTTAGTCCAGCCTTTTTTGTGATGATTCGCAGATCAAGCGTCATCAGGAACGCATCGCATGCCGCCGAAGGGTGTTCCGCGGTGCGATCTGCTCCCGACCGGAAGGTTTGATCCTGCGGGGTGGGGTTTGGGCCGACTCCTAGTGCTATCGGAGCGCATCGGATTCCGCGGCTGGGTAGATCAATGAAGCCTGACCCGCAAGACAAGGTGGATGTGATGGTCGCAAGTCCCATAGTTTTAGATCTAATTGAATCGCAGAAAAAAGGGCTGGACTAAATGTTTTATTTGCCGTAGCTTTGCTGCATGAGAACCAAGTGACTCGCATCACGTCAGCGGAGTTCGGAACTGCGATGGCCCTTCGCCAAAGGGTTGCCGGGGTTGCACAGACCGGGCGCATGAAGGTCCGCGCCCAACATCTGCCTAACCCTCTTCAGGCCACGGGCACTTCAACCGCCCAGGCCTCAGGGATCCTCATCCTGAACAAAGAACCAAGGAGAAACCATGGCTCTCAACACAGAAGCCGAGACGCTGGTAGAGGTAGCGCATCCCCCGACCCGACCTCACGTGCCAAGCTCTCCCGGGGGGTCGTCCCCACGAAAAGGATTGAAGTCGGGGCACCCGGCTCCGGGAGAAACCGCGGGGTTCCGTTTCGTCACGGTGTATCGGGATCGGGAAAAGTTATCCCTGCGGACCAGGCTGCTGTTCACGTTTAGTGCGGTCGCCGCTTTGCACGTTGCCTTCTTTGTACTTTGGTTGTCTGGTTCTGCAGGTGCCGCGCAGCCGCTGGGGCTCGGGCTGGTTGTCACCGCGTATGTCGCCGGTATCAAGCACAGTTACGACTGGGACCACCTTGCCGCGATCGACAATTCCACGCGCAAGTTCGTGGCGCAGCATAGGGACCCCGTGAGCGTGGGGTTCGCGTTCAGCCTGGGCCACAGTTCAGTGGTGACCCTCGCCGGGCTGTTGCTGGTGGCTGGAACTGCGTCGATCGGGCAGTTCATGGAGGACGGCACCATGGGGAATAAGGTGCTGGGCTTGGTCGGTAGCGGCGTCTCCGGGCTCTTCCTGCTTGCGATGGGTTTGTTCAACGGCTCGGCATTCGTCCGCGCTACGCAGGTCTATCGGAATGTGCGGGCCGGGGGTGAGCTCCGCGATGAAGACCTTGAGGCTAAAGGCCTCGTTGCGCGACTTCTCGCCAAACCGCTGTCCAAAGTGGAGCGGCCACGGAACATCTATGTCATCGGATTCCTGTTCGGGCTGGGGTTCGATACCGCCACGACCATCGGACTTCTGGTCATCACAGCGACGGCGTCGCTCGCCGGCGTCTCACCGCTCACCTTGATGGCCCTTCCGCTCGCGTTTACCGCTGCCATGACCCTGTGCGACTCCGTCAACGGCGTGGCGATGATGAAGATGTATAAATCTGCCATCCACAACCCGCAGCGCAAGCTCGGCTTCAACGCCGTGATCACTGGCATTTCGGCTGTCTCGGCGCTGTTCATATCTGTGACCACCCTCGGTGGTTTCGTCAACGCGGCGTTCGAGCTCAAGGATCCCGTCACCACATGGTTGGGGCGAATTGACCTCGGCGATGCCGGACTCATCCTGGTGGGACTCTTTGTGCTGGTGTGGGCCGTGTCCGCGTGGCGGGGCAGACGACTTCGCTAGCAATTGCGAGCTCCAAGAGTTTCTTCCAGCAATCCCTAATATCCCGATTTTAACTAGAACTTCCTTCATCCAATCATTCTTCAAAATCGAAGACCCCACCCAAATTAAGGAAAGATAATGAACACAACCCCCGATGAACCGTCGAAAGTTGAAGGGTTCGACCGCCGCTCCCTTCAAGGAGTAGCCAACCTTGATCTCTTGGCAGAGATTCCGACAGACGTTCATGAGAAATCGAGCGCCCGCAGCCTCAAATTAGGACTTGAAGCAGCCGATTCGATCGAAGATCGTACTATTACCACTTTTAGCAGGGGACCGCAACCAGCCTTTGCGGGTATCAAGACCTTTCTCAAAGCTCCCTATTGCGAAGACATCTCTGAGGTTGACCAGTTCGACGTGGCATTTTTGGGGATCCCCTTCGACACCGGAACGACATATCGTCCGGGAACCCGATTCGGACCCCAGTCCGTGAGAAACATTTCCGCCTTGTATGACGGATATAACCTTGACCTTGCAGTAGATCTACAACAAGAAATTAGCATGTGTGATGCTGGGGACGTTTTCGTTATCCCAGGCAACATTGAAAAGACCTTTGATCAGATCGACAAAGCGGTCTCGTACATCATGCAAAAGGGAACATTTCCGGTAATTGTCGGTGGTGATCACTCCATTGGATACCCTACTGTTAGGGGTATCGCGAAGAATTTTGACGGCAACATTGGCATCGTTCATTTTGATCGGCACATCGATATCATGGAAAAAGATATGGATGAACGCATGCACACCACTCATTATTACCATGCCACCAATATTCCGAACGTACGGCCCGAAAACTTGGTCCAGATAGGCATTGGTGGATGGTACGGCGCGCGCCACGGACTCAAAGTGGCAAGGGAACGCGACACAACAGTAATTACGATCGGTGACCTCGAGAATATGGGAATCGACAAGGCCGTTGAGGCGGCCCTGGAAATTGCTTGGAAGGGTTGCGACGCCGTCTATCTTTCTTTCGACATCGATGTCGTCGATGGCGGAATCGCTCCCGGTACAGGCTCTCCGGAACCAGGTGGCCTCATTCCCCGCGAAGCGCTCAAAGCCTTGCGGCAGGTGGCCGCAGAGGGGATTATCGGCATGGAAGTCGTCGAAATCTCGCCTCCGTACGATACATCCGAGTCGACAGCGCAACTCGGATGCAGGGCGATCCTGGACGTTCTTGGAACCATGGTAAAGACTGAGCAGATCGGCTCCCGTTCCGCTAAAGGCAAGCGACCCGGAACCCAGGGCATTCACGGCGAGCCACTCGGCGGTTGGGATCCGAAGAGCATTCTCGACCCAGAGGCCACCCGACGTGGGTAAGGGTTAGAAACTGATGCGTGTCACGAGGGCGGGGTAGGGAGTGAGGCCTCCAGAATAGGGGTGCTTACTCCCACCGCCCTCGGAGGCCGCGACTTGTCCCACGCTAGCTGCACCTGCGCGCCGGCGCGCACGCCTTTCGAGCTGCCCGCTGCCCAGATGCCCGTGATTGAGCGCAGCAGCTCCTTCAGCGAGGTCAACGATCTGGCCGCCCCTCGGGCGAAGCCCACCATTGCGCGATCGTCTGGGCCCCTGCCCAGTTGTGCGCCCACAACATCGCTGTGTTCGCGACTCCCGGCAAGAATGCTCGGGACGCCCAGCGAATTACGTCTCCAAGCACTTGGATTACTTGCTTCCCGCCAAACATTCGCACCCAACGGCGAGGATTCAACTTCCCAACACCACGCTGCTAGCATCGCCGCTGACAGCACTGCCCGAAGGATTCGGCATGACAATACACAACCGAAGCAATCCCGCTGCCCGGACCGAAGTGCCCCGGCTCGAGGACAAGACCATCCAGCCAATCCCGCTGAACGAACGCCATGGAACGGCCCGGGATCTCTTTACCATCTGGTTTGGCTCCAACATCATGATCATGACCATGGTGACCGGCGGCCTCGCCACCACCGTGTTCGGGCTCGGCTTTGTGCCCGCCATCGTCGGAATCATCCTTGGAAACGCCGTCGGTGCCATCTTCATGGCCCTGCACGCGGCCCAGGGACCGCAGCTGGGTGTGGCGCAGATGATCCAGACCCGCGGCCAGTTCGGTTCCTACGGGGCGTTGCTGATCGTCGTGCTCGTGGTGGTCATGTACCTCGGGTTTTTCGCCGCGAACCTCGTCTTCGGCGGCGAAGCGCTAGCCGCAGTCAGCCCGGGCATCAGTGATGATGCGGGCATCGTTGTCATTGGGGTGGTGAGTGTTGTTGCCACGATTTTCGGCTACCGAATCATCCACGCCTATGCACGCTTCTTGAGCATCGTGGCCGGGTTGGCGCTGGTCCTGGCCTTCGTCTGGATCCTTTTTGTCCACGGATTGCCCTCCACCTTCCTTAGCGAGGGCAACTTTACCTGGGCTGGCTTCATGGGCACCGTCTCCGTTGCCGCCCTCTGGCAACTCGCGTACGCTCCGTACGTTTCGGACTACTCCCGCTATTTGCCTCAAGGCACCGGCTCGACTCCGGCTTTCTGGGCATCCTATTCCGGTTGCGTCTTGGGATCGCTCTTCCCGATGATCCTCGGCGCCTTGGTGGGAACTCTCGCGGTCACTATGGGGGCCGACGCAGCCAACGTCCAGATCCCAGGCAGCATGGGCGCCTTGCTCCAGCCATGGACCATGGTAGTCATGGGGATCTTTTGCCTCGGAGTCGCAGCGCAAAATTCCATTAATCTCTACTGCGGAGTCTTGTGCAGCCTCACGATTGGGCAGACGTTCAAGCCGAGCTGGTTGCCTCGCGCCAAGACCCGAAGCGTTGCGGCAATTCTCCTGTTCACCGTCGCTCTCATGGTCTCGCTTTTCGCACGCGACAACTTCATCCTCTTCTACACGAACTTCCTCTCCTTCCTGATGTACGTACTGGTCCCTTGGACAGCCATCAACCTGGTGGACTACTACCTCCTCCGGCACGGCGACTACAAGGTTGAAGACTTCTTCAAGCGCGACGGCGGAGTCTACGGGAGGTTCAACTGGGTTGCGATCGGTGCCTACCTGGCCGGCGCCCTCATCCAGGTTCCGTTCTCGGCAACGGCGGTCTACACCGGACCCGTCGCGGCAGCCATGGGCGGAGTGGACATCTCCTGGATCGTCGGGCTGGGCGTGGTGTCACCGCTCTACTACGTCGCGGCACGGGTGTTCCGGAAGAAGCCAGTGACATCGTCCCTCGAGGCCCTTTCACTCGAAAGCGACCTGGTCTGACCCAAATTTACGTTGGTCTCCTGCCCGGATTCGCGGAGTTTCCGGGCAGGAGGCCTCTTTTTATCTGCTGAGGGCTACGTGGTGTACAGCAGCGAGAGTCCCAAGTGGGGAACGTCCAGAGCCACTCTGTGCTGGTTTGGAGCTCCAGACTTGATCCGCTCGCCCACCAGGTACTTCCCGGAGTTGCCGAGAATGACGCGGTTGCTGGCGTTGATGAGGGCGGCATCCCTTGGGATCGCGCGCAAGTTTGGCATGATGAGGGGTTCTAAGTCCTTGATCCGAATGTCGCATCCCGCAACCCCTGTGAAGTTTCCATGGACGAAAAACGGTTCCGTGAACGAGAGAATGTATTCCTCGAAGCCGAGATAGTCCAGATACGGGCCCCAGAGAGTCTGCTCACCTGTGGAAGCTGCGGTCGAGAAGAACGGTAGCTTCTCATAGTCGTAATATCGGTCACTGCCCGGGGTCCGGTCAGCGTCCAGCCTTTCCATGCCATCGGAGTTCTTGCGGAACCACCATTCGAAGGCTCTGCCACCCGCCTCAACGGATTCCGCGGCGAAAAATGTCCCGGCGCCCACAGCAAAAGAGTTCCTCGCCAAAAACTCCCGCGCGACTTCTTCGAGTCCTACCCGTGCAGCCTTATCGACTTTGGACTTGCCGGCGAGATTCTGCTCAAGGAGCGAGGCAACGTTCCTGACGAGTTCCGTGGTCTCCGTCGAGACGCCGTTTATCCACGCACTGAGGACATTAGCAGCATGTGCGACTTCATAGTCGGTGTTCATTGGCCATCCTGAATTGTTTCGGCGTAACACGAGGTGAGTTTCCTGATCAGGTGGAGGGTGTTTCGTCTGATGTTCTCAAACGCGAGTTTCTGGGCTTTCTCGGGTTGGCCGTAGTTAAACGGCCAGGCCAGTCCCAAGTGTTCAACGGTTTCCGCATCCGGATCAAAATGCTGTGGCGAGGGGTTCATTGGCCACCCTGACTTGATGCAGCGTAACTCAGGGTGAGTTTCGTGTCGATGAGGTGGAAGATATTCCGCTTGATGTGCTCAAGTATCAGTTTCTGGGCTTTCTCGGGTTGGTCCTGGGCTATTGCCCGGACCAATTCCAAATGTTCGGCGGTTGCCAACTCCGGATCAAATGCCACAGTGAGTGGGGTCCAGAGCTGTTGAACTGTTTCTTCCTGAAGCCGGATTTCGGCATTCGCAAGCCTCGGTGATTGCGCGGCTACGGCCAACTCAATGTGGAAGCGGCTGTCAGCAGGTGCTCGCGCTTCCGGAGTCGCGGCCAGAACCAATGCTCGCGCAAGTTCCTGAAGACGATCGACGTCGTGTGCTTCCGCGCGCTCGCATGCCAGACGGACGGTCGTGGCGGAAATAGCGGAATGCTCGTCTCCAATGTCGCGTATTTCCGAAATAGATGTCGAAAGAAACCAATCCCGTATGGTGTCGGTCTGGGCTGGAGGCTGGTTCACGACGAAGGTTCCTCCACTGCGGCCTCTCCGGGTCTCGACGACACCCTGTTCGCGAAGCTCCGCCAAAGCTTCGCGAAGGGTGGCGCCGCCAACTCCGAACATGTCAGAGAGTGTCGCTTCGGGGGGCAGCCGTTCACCTACTTTGAGCAGACCTAGCCCGATCGCCTTGGAAATCCTTTCGACTATCGCGTCGGCCCTCTCGATTTCCGGCAGGGAGCGGTATATCTGCGACTGGAAAGAGGTTTGCGAGGCCAAAAGTCTGCGCTCCGAAAGTGGGCTACGGGATGTGTCAATACTAACTAACTAATAGCAAACTGCAGCGGCGTTCGCTGGTACCCAGACGACGGGTCTCAGGCTGTTCCGCGTACCCCAATCCTTAAGGGTAGTTAGAACCGTCAGAAAATAGCGTTACCCCTGCAGGTTTGCTTCGAGATCATGGATATCAATCAGAAGGACCCATTCGGCCTTTATGGCCGTTTGCCGAATCGAAGGGACCAAATCGTGAATCCGACAGCTAACGCGACGCGTGCGGTGTATAGCACTACGAGTGATATTGTGCGTAATTTGGCGCTTGTCAGGGATGAGGTCGCGGACACGGCGGCCAAGATTGATGTGCAGGAGTTGGCTGGTCTTGCGGGGCATCTTGGCCAGCCGGGCCGGGTGTTCGTCGCCGGGGCGGGCCGGAGCGGTCTGGTGTTGCGCATGGCCGGGATGAGGCTGATGCATTTGGGTTTGACGGTCCATATTGCCGGGGATACCACTACTCCGGCAATCGCGTCCGGGGACCTGCTCTTGGTGGCTTCGGGGTCGGGAACGACCTCGGGTGTGGTCAAGTCCGCGGAAACCGCGGCGAAGGCCGGGGCGCGTATTGCCGCGTTCACCACCAATCGGGAATCGCCGCTGGCCGGGCTGGCCGACGCGTTGGTGATCATTCCCGCCGCGCAGAAGACCGATCACGGTTCGAGTGTTTCGCGCCAGTACTCCGGTTCCCTGTTCGAGCAGGTGTTGTTCCTGGCTACCGAGGCTTTGTTCCAGTCGCTGTGGGAAAACGCCGACGAACCGGCTGAACAGCTGTGGCTCAGGCACGCCAACCTCGAATAACCACCCCCGGGTTACCGGCCCCGGTCTGGCTGGCCCCGGGTTACTGGTCCCTGGTTTAGCGGGGCCCCCGTTTTTTCCATCACCATCTCTGCAGTTCCCTACAGAAAGATAAAATCATCATGAAACTCCAAGTTGCCGTGGACCTCCTCACGACCGAAGACGCTCTCGAACTGGCCGGCAAGGTTGCCGAGTACGTGGACATCATTGAGTTGGGTACCCCGTTGATCAAGGCTGCCGGGCTTGCTGTCGTCACTGCTGTGAAGGAAGCCCACCCGGACAAGATCGTTTTCGCTGACATGAAGACCATGGACGCGGGGGAGCTTGAAGCCGATATCGCTTTCAAGGCCGGCGCGGACCTGGTTACGGTGCTGGGTAGCGCTGATGACTCCACCATTGCCGGTGCGGTCAAGGCAGCCAAGGCCCACAACAAGGGCATCGTGGTTGACCTTATCGGTGTGGCCGACAAGGTTAGCCGTGCGAAGGAAGTCCGTGCGCTGGGTGCGAAGTTCGTCGAGATGCACGCGGGCCTGGACGAGCAGGCTCAGCCCGGTTACGACCTGAACGGTCTGCTCAGTGCCGGAGCCGAAGCGCGTGTTCCGTTCTCCGTGGCCGGTGGCGTGAACCTGTCCACCATCGCCGCCGTGCAGCAGGCCGGCGCTGATGTCGCCGTCGCCGGTGGCGCGATCTACGGTGCGGCCGACCCGGCCCTGGCAGCCAAGGCACTGCGCGCCGCGATCGTCTAGGCATCCGAGTTACGGTGGCGTCCCGCGGCCTCAGGGCTGCGGGACGCCACCACCTCTGGGCGTAAGGGCCAGGCATGATTCAGACACTTAAGACAGCCGGAGGAAGGCGCAGGGTACCCAAGCAGCAGCCTGTCCAGGAATGGGCTTCCCTGCAGCGCGGGAATTGTGTCGAGGTCTGGTCCGATGGTTCGTTCCTGTACATAGCCTTCGTCGATGACCGTGCCGAGGACGGCCACCTGCTCTGGGTCATCGAGAACGGCACCGGCTCCCGCCGTCTTTTTGTTCGTGATGATCCCATCACGCTGTATTCGATCTAAGACACACCACACCCGCATATGAGGGGTGGCACATTTGGGGGGACCCTGGTCCCTGGGAAGGAAGCTGTAGCATGCGTGGTCAGACCGCGGAGCATTTGGAAGTCCTCGTTACCGAGCCTGCTCGGCTTGAGGAGTTGCTCGACGATGCAGAAGCCATGCTCCGGCAAGTAGCGCTACCCCAAAAAATTCGAGGCATCCTGGTCACCCGCCATGATCCTCATCGATATACGCTCGCGCTCAGCGACACGGTTCCCTTTGGTGAGACCCGCGAGCAGATCCTCTCGTGACCGTCGGTCGATGGCCGCACCGCTCGTAAAAGCTAGAAGGCAACAATGTCTGTTACTTACCTTGATGCGGGTGTCAGGTCCGGGCATAACCCCCTCCGGGACCCGAGGGACCGCCGTCTGAACCGCATCGCCGGGCCGTCATCGCTGGTGCTCTTCGGAGTCACCGGTGATCTTGCCCGTAAGAAACTCCTGCCCGCCGTGTACGACCTCGCCAACCGGGGGCTGTTGCCGCCAAGCTTCACGCTGGTCGGATTCGCCCGGCAGAACCGGGAGAATGAGGATTTTGCGGCTGGGCTAAAGGAAGCCGTCAAAGCGTATTCCCGGACGCCGTTTGATGAGGTGGTGTGGGGCCAGCTTGCCGAGGGTATCCGTTTCGTGCAGGGGGAGTTCGACGACGACGACGCTTTTAGGCGGCTTGCCGAGACTCTGGATGAGCTGGATGAGACCCGCGGGACGCGGGGGAATCATGCGTTCTATCTCTCGATTCCGCCCAAGGCCTTCGAGCAGGTCTGCCGGCAGCTTTCCCGCCACGGTCTGGCGCGGGCCGGGGACGGGCAGTGGCGGCGGGTGGTGATCGAGAAGCCCTTCGGTCATGACCTGGAATCCGCCCGGCAGCTGAACGATATTGTGGAGTCCGTGTTCCCGCCGGACGCGGTGTTCCGCATCGATCATTACCTGGGCAAGGAAACGGTGCAGAACATCCTGGCGCTGCGTTTCGCGAACCAGCTCTTCGAGCCGCTCTGGAACGCGAACTATGTGGACCATGTCCAGATCACGATGGCCGAGGACATCGGCACGGGGGGCCGTGCAGGGTATTACGACGGCGTCGGGGCGGCACGGGACGTGATCCAGAACCACCTTTTGCAGTTGCTCGCGTTGACGGCCATGGAAGAGCCGATTTCCTTCAACGCCGATGACCTGCGGGCCGAGAAGGAAAAGGTCCTGGCCGCGGTCAGGCTGCCCGAGGACCTGTCCACCCACTCGGCCCGGGGCCAGTTCACCGGCGGCTGGCAAGGCGGGGAACTGGTCCAGGGGTATTTGGACGAGGACGGCATCCCGGCCGATTCGAAGACCGAAACCTTCGCCGCGATCCGCCTGGATATCCATACCCGGCGCTGGGCCGGGGCACCGTTTTACCTGCGTGCCGGTAAACGCCTCGGGCGCCGGGTCACGGAGATCGCCGTGGTGTTCAAACGCGCACCGAACCTGCTCTTCCGCGGGCACGGGGAGGATGACTTCGGTCAGAACGCCGTGGTGATCCGGGTCCAGCCCGACGAGGGCGCCACGATCCGGTTCGGGTCCAAGGTCCCGGGCACGCAGATGGAAGTCCGCGACGTGACCATGGACTTCGGCTACGGGCACTCCTTCACCGAGTCCAGCCCCGAAGCGTACGAACGGCTCATCCTGGACGTGCTCCTGGGCGAACCCCCGCTGTTCCCGCGGCACGCCGAAGTCGAGGAGTCCTGGAAGATCCTTGACCCGTTCGAGGACTACTGGGCATCCCTGGACGAACAGCCCGAACCCTACGCTCCCGGCAGCTGGGGCCCGGCCTCGGCCGATGAGCTGCTTGCCCGCGACGGACGAACCTGGAGAAGGCCATGATCGTAGACCTGCCGGACACCACCACCTCCAAGATCTCCAAGAAGATCACCTCCCTGCGCGAGCAAGGAGGCGTGATCGCCCTCGGACGCGTCCTGACCCTGGTGGTCGTGACCACATCCGGGCTGGAAGAAGAAGCCATCGAGGCAGCCAACGACGCCAGCCGCGAACACCCCTGCCGCATCATCGTCCTCGCGGACGCCGGCGCCCAGGCACCGACCCGCCTCGACGCCCAGATCCGGGTCGGCGGGGACGCCGGGGCCTCGGAAGTCATCGTGCTGCGCGGCTACGGGGAACTCGCCAAGGAAAGCGAATCCCTCGTCGCGGCCCTGCTCCTGCCCGACGCACCCATCGTGGCCTGGTGGCCGAACGGCGCCCCCGAGAACGCCTGCGAGACCTCCATCGGACGCATCGCGCACCGCCGGATCACCGACTCCGCCAACGAACCCGACCCCGCAGCAGCACTGGCCCGGATCCGGGAAACCTACCGGGCAGGAGACACCGACCTCGCCTGGACACGCCTGAGCAACTGGCGCATCCAACTCGCCGCCGCCCTGGACCAAGTAGATGCATGGTCCGTCACGGCGATCGAGGTCGAGGGCGCCTCCGATTCACCCAGCACCATGCTGCTGGCCGCCTGGCTCCACCGGGCCCTGGACGCCCCCGTCACGATCGTCGCGGACCCCACCAACCACGGGATCAGAGGCGTCCGCCTGTCCCTGGCCTCCGGCGACATCCGGCTGCACCGCCCAGGCCTGACCATCGCCGAACTCACCCAACCAGGCCAGCCCGCCCAACGGATCTCCCTCCCACACCGCAGCCTGCGGGACTGCCTCGCCGAAGAACTACGCCGCCTCCACCCCGACGACGTCTTCGGCGAAACCATACGCAGCCTAGACACTTCAAAACAGCACCAAGAAAACCGCATAACACTGACCGGCAGCACGGAACCACGCAGCAACCACGACCAATTGACACTGATCGCCGTCTAAGCGCCGGCCAGGTTCTGGCATCAGTAACGACCGGAACTACAAGCACGTTCGCAGACTATCTCGACGGACGTGCCCCTTACGCGCGGACCTCGAAGCAGGGGATTATTTCCCGACGAACCACGAAAGAGCCCCGGTGGGGGGCCCGCGCCGACGCCTTCGGCCATCATTTCATGGTGTCTGGAGCCTGATAGCTAGGTTCCGATCTTCAATCAGAACAGGAGAGGTGCTAGTCGAGACGACAGTTCGCGGGCCGCTTCCGCATGTTCACAGATAGCAGGGAACCGTTCCGAGGGGCCCGAGAGGCAGAAGGCTGCGCCGACCGACCCGTCCGGCAGTCTCACTGGAAGTGCCAGGCTGGCGGTTCCCTGTGCTAATTCGTTGATTTCCGATGCCTCGCCTGTGAACCGTATTTCCGCGAGTTGCTCTTCCAGTTGCCCCCTGTCTGTGATCGTGTGCTGCGTCAGCTTCATCAATGGCTCCCCCCGGGGAGGGGAGGTCGAATCGCCGAGTTCAGCGAGCATCAGTTTCCCTGCGGCGGAAGCGTGTGGATACCGGAGCATTTCGAATGCTGGTTGGAGCGGGTAATCCGGATCTTCATCTGCGATTCTGAGGGAACCGTTCCGGAACATGATGAGGTGCACTGCGAAGCGGTTTCCATGGCGGAATTCAGCTATGACGGCGCGGGCCGCCGTGGTAACGGTGGGCGGGGTCGCAGCCGTAATCAGGCCTGAAATTGCGTGTCCGAGTGCGAATCCGCGGAGGTCGGAGGTGCGGGCCAGGTATTCGTCCGCGACGAGCGCATTCAAAACCCGGTAGGCGGTCGCCGGGGGCATTTGCAGAGCATCAGTGATCTCTTTCGCGGTAGTCCCGGTGCCGAACCGTGCCACGATCTCCAGAATCCTGAGCGGGTTTGATGCTGTGCTGGGCTTGGAACGTGTGGGCCTGTAGTTCATGGGGTGGGCCCGCCTTGAAACAAGTCCAATTCCCGCGTCTCGTCGTAGATACCGACGGACGCCAGACGCCCAGGCAAGCGAACGCGCAGAAACAGCGCATAAAGGATGCTGGCGAGGAGGACACCGCCGTAGATGACGGCCTGCAGGCTACCTGTGTGAATTGATACCGCCGCAGCCGTCCAGAACACTGCCCCGAGCGTCAGGGAGGTTGCGGCTCCCAGTATCCAACTGGCGTAGGTGTTCTCTCCTATCCGGCGCAGGAAGAAGGGCAGGGAAGCGCTGGCAAGCAAATAGGAACCCAAATATCCGTAGGCGCCCAGCATGAAGAGGTTTACGAGGCTCTGATCAGGACTGGCATCGGAGATGACCACCGCGATGGGAACGAGGGCAACCACCGGCATGACGACCATGATTGCCATTGAAGGAGTTCGAAAGACGGGATGGGTCCGCCCGACCATTCGTGGTGCAACGCCTTCTCTGCCCATACAGAAAAATATCCGGGCGAGGGCATTCACGGAGGCGATCGCACACGCAAACCACGACGCTGCGATTCCCAGGTCAAGGACTGCAGCGGATACCGGAGAAGTCTGTGAAAAAAGGGCTGACAACGGAGTTGAGCTGGCTGCGATGTTCACTGGTGCCCCTTTAAGGGCGACGTCCTGGGCGGTCACCGCAATAAGACAAAGCACGCCCATCAGGATGGGGGTCCACGTGATGGCCCGTGGGACGGTGACGAAGGGGCGGTGAGCCTCGCCTCCCAGAGTGGTCGGGCTTTCGAAACCGACGAAGGCGCTTATGGCCACGACGATTCCGATCGGTAACGAGTCAAAATTTCCGTTCCAGGCAAGCACGCTCCCGAGACTGACCTTCGGCGCGTTGACGGCGAAGTAGACAATCATGAGGACGGCGAGGACTCCGATCGAAACGGACTCCATCAACAGCGTGAACCACGCCGATATTCGGATCCCCCTCACCATGAGGAGGCAGGCGGCGGCAGCGGCGGCAAGAATGACCAGCACTGCGAACACCTTCGGATTCCCGACGGGGAGTCCGAGATTGAGGAATAACTGACTGACATATATGCCCACAAGCAGCAAGCTGGCCATGGCAACGAGGCCGTAACCGAACATGGCCGACCAGCCAGCGGTGATTGCCGTCCGTTGGCCAAGTCCCTTGGCTGTGTAGCTGTAGAGGCCGCTGACGGCAGCCATGCGCTTTGCCATCGGTCTCAGACAGAAGGAAACCAGGACCATGACCGCCATGGCCGCCCCGAATGTCAGCACAAGGTTCGGTCCGGTTGATCCAAAGACAAGACCCGGAAACACAAGAGCCGGAATGACGGACATTGCACCCGCCGGCGCCACCCCGGCTACGGCCTGCGCGAAGACGGGCAAGAAGGAAAGCTTACGGCGCCTCAGGCCCTCTACCGGGGAGCGGGGAGTAATGAAGCGGTCACCGCGGGCAGACACTATTTACCAACTTTCCGTCCGATGGGCACGCTCGTGTTGCTTCTGAGGGGACGCAAGTAATCGGCCCGAGGTGCAGAACATTAGCATTCCCGGGCCGTCTGCGATAGCCGCTGTCATGTTTCCGAATGTTTCCAACATGTTAACTGCAGTGGGAAAACGTGGTCCGGAATTTCTCAGTGAAATCTTTATGAATGACTCGCCTAAATGAATTCACTGCCGTAGTTTTGCTACGTGAAAGGAAGCGGTGACCGGCATCACATCGGCAGGGCTCGGAGCAGAGCCCGGTCGACGCTCTAGAAGAGGATGCCGGATTTGCGGAGGGTCCCCCTCCGGCCCCACCTGGGTTTCCCGGGGGGATCTTCAGCACAGCCACATTTGCACCAAGGATGAGCGCTTCTAACAAAGACGGACATTCCTGAGAATCCACGGACATTTGTGCCTATTGCCCCCTACGGGAATACATGCGTATGACGCGGGGCGGTGTTTGATGACGCCCGGGCCTTGGGGATCCTCATCCTGAACAGGACCAATCAAGGAGATAATCATGACTATCAGCAGTGAAGCTCAAGCCGTTGTTGGGACGGCGCATCCGTTGGATCCGTTGTCGCGGGTGGAGATTTCCCGTGCGGTTTCGATTTTGAAGGAGGGCCCGGCTGCGGGGGAGTCGTTCCGTTTTATCAGTGTTGAGTTGCGTGAGCCGTCCAAGGCGGATTTGCGTAATGGTGTGCAGGTGGCGCGTGAGGCGGACGCGGTTCTGGTGGACCGGGCTCAGGGGCGTGCGTTCGAGGCGGTCGTGAGTCTTGAGACGGGCACGGTGGATGCGTGGAGGCAGCTTGCTGCCGGTGTTCAGCCGCCGTTCATGGTGGATGAGTTCGCCGAGGGTGAGGAGAGTTGCCGGAAGAATCCCGAGGTTCAGGCTGCTTTGGCCAAGCGCGGGATCACGGATATGTCCTTGGTGTGTTTCGAGCCGTGGTCCGTGGGTTATTTCGGTGAGGATGATGAGGGCCGGCGTTTGATGCGTGCCCTGGTTTTTGTTCGGGACGAGGCGGACGATAGCCCGTACGCGCACCCGATCGAGAATTTCATTGTGATCGTGGACTTGAATTCCGGGGAGGTCGTCAAGCTTGAGGATGACCAGGCGATCCCGGTTCCGGCCGCTTCGGGTAATTACCTGCCCAAGTACGTCGGTCCGGCCCGTACGGACCTCAAACCCATTGAGATCACCCAGCCCGAGGGTGCGTCGTTCACGGTGACGGGTAATCATGTGCAGTGGGCTGATTGGTCTTTCCGGGTTGGTTTCACCCCGCGTGAGGGTCTGGTCCTGCACCAGCTCAAGTTCCGGGATCAGGGTGTTGAGCGTCCGGTGATCAACCGGGCTTCGTTGTCGGAAATGGTTGTTCCTTATGGTGATACGGCCCCGGTGCAGGCGAAGAAGAACGCGTTTGATTCCGGTGAGTACAACATCGGTAACATGGCCAACTCCCTGACGTTGGGTTGTGACTGCCTGGGTGAGATCAAGTACTTCGATGGTCATAGCGTGGACAGCCTCGGTAACCCGTGGACGATCGAGAACGCGATCTGCATGCATGAGGAAGACGATTCCATTTTGTGGAAGCACTTCGATTTCCGTGAGGGCACCACCGAGACCCGGCGCAGCCGGAAGCTGGTGATTTCCTTCATTGCTACGGTCGCGAACTATGAGTACGCGTTCTACTGGCACCTTTTCCTTGACGGGAGCATCGAGTTCCTGGTCAAGGCCACCGGTATTCTTTCCACTGCCGGGCAGAAGCCTGGTGAGAAGAGCCCGTACGGTCAGTCCCTGAACAACGATGGCCTGTA
Organism: Arthrobacter methylotrophus; assembly: GCF_039539965.1. NCBI lineage: Bacteria > Bacillati > Actinomycetota > Actinomycetes > Micrococcales > Micrococcaceae > Arthrobacter > Arthrobacter methylotrophus. The sequence continues at coordinate 85,271 of NZ_BAABED010000001.1, forward strand.
CGCCCCGATCCACCAGCACATGTTCAACGTCCGGATGGACTTCGAGCTTGATGGTCTGAAGAACGCCGTTTACGAAGTGGACATGGAAATCCCCCGGGAGAACCCCACCCATACCGCGTTCATGGCCGTGGATCGTTTGCTGGAGACCGAGAAAGCCGCGATCCGTAAGACCGATTCGGGCAAGCACCGGTTCTGGAAGGTCGTCAACCACGAGAGCAGGAACATCGTGGATGAACCGGTCGCGTACCGGTTGATCCCCACCGATGGTATCCAGCTCGCGGCCGGGGACGAGTCCTACGTCTCCAAACGTGCCCAGTTCGCCCGGAACAACCTCTGGGTCACCGCTTACGACCGGACCGAGCGCTTCGCCGCCGGGGAGTTCCCGAACCAGTCCACCGGCGCCGATGACGGCCTGCACGTCTGGACCGAAAAGGACCGGAACATCGTGGACCAGGACCTCGTGGTCTGGTACACCTTCGGCATGCACCACGTCGTCCGTCTCGAAGACTGGCCCGTCATGCCCCGCCAGAACATCGGCTTCATGCTCGAACCCCACGGCTTCTTCAACCAAAACCCCACCCTGAACCTCCCCACCGAAACCCGGGGCACCAACGGCGGGCACTGCAGCACAGGAAACGAACAATGAGCCGGCAGAGCTCCGTGGGGAACGCTCCTTCCCGGTCGGGTTCCCAGCCGGGTAAGTTGAAGGCCAACACCCTGGGGTTGTGGGATGTTGTTTTCATGGCTGTCGCGACGTCTGCACCGATTACGGTCATGAGCGGTAACGTTCCGATTTCGGTGGGTTATGGCGTCGGAACCGGGACTCCGGCAACGTACATCTGGGCGACGGTGATCTTGTCGGTTTTTGCGGTCGCGTATGTCACGATGGCCCGTTACGTGACGTCGACGGCGGCGTTTTACGGATTTATTTCCCGTGGGTTGGGGCGTGTGTTTGGTCTGGGGACCGGTTATATGGTCACTTTCAGCTACATCGTCTTTGAGGCCAGCATCATCGGTATTTTCGCTTACTTCGGTCAGTTGGCTTTCAAGGATCAACTGGGGCTGGATGTGAATTGGGTGGTCATTGCGCTGTCCGGTCTGATCCTGATCGGAGTGCTGACTTACTTTGAGATCAGCATGGCAGCGAAAATCCTGACGTTGCTGCTGGCTACCGAGATCGGGATTCTGGCCGTCATGGCCTTCGGTGTGCTCTTCCACGGCGGAGGCCCTGACGGGCTGATGCCTCAGACGCTGAACCCGGTAAATGTGTTCCTGCCAGGCGGCCTGTCGGTCGCCGCACCGGGACTGGCGATGTTCATCGCGTTCTGGTCCTGGACCGGGTTTGAATCGACGGTGATGTACGGGGAGGAATCCAAGAACCCGAAGAAGATCATCCCTATCGCCACGATGATCGCGGTCACCGGTGTCGGTGTCTTCTACACGTTTGTCTCCTGGATGTCTGTTGCCGGTAACGGTGGCGCGCAAGCCATTGCCTTGGCGCAAAGCGCCAATCCCCTGGACATGTTCTTCCACCCCACGGACGTCTTTGTCGGCCACGGGTGGGTTCTGGCCATGGAATGGCTGATGATGACCGGATCCTTCGCTTGCGCCATGGCTTTCCATAACGCCGCGGCACGGTACATGTATTCGCTGGGACGGGAAGGAGTGCTGCCCGGCGTCTTTGGCAAGACCCATGCGAAGCACGGGTCCCCGCACGTCGCGTCGTTTGTCCAGACAGGCATTGCAATCACGTGGATCCTTGGGTTCTTCTTCTTGAATCAGGACCCCTACGCGGATCTGTTTACCATTCTGGCTGTCCTCGGGACCTTCTCGCTCCTGATTGTGCAGACCCTCACCATGGCCGCCGTGTTCAACTACTTCCGACACCATCACCCGGAAGAAAAGATGTGGCGCACCAAGATCGCTCCGATACTTGGTGGAGCGGGAATGGTGTGTGTTGTCATCATGATGATCACGAACCTGGATACCGCTGCCGGGCCTGCGGCCTCGACCTTGCTCTTCAAGCTCATCCCTTACATCACCGTCGGGCTCTTCGTCGTGGGTGCAGGCCAGGCCCTTTACCTGCGGAAAACCAACCCGGTCAAGTACGAAACCATCGGCCACGTTGCCCTCGCTGACGACCACGGCCTGGTCCTGGATGAAGAAGACGTCACGCATCTTAGCCCGGTCGAGCTCGGTGTCGCCAAGGCCCTTCAGGAGACCCGCGGGAAGCTCACCCTGAGCGATGAACTCGAACTCGAACGCGAACTCGAACGGGAGGACGACCTGCGCTAGAGAAACAGCCGGTCCCCGGTGCGGCCCGCAACCGCACCGGGAACCGAACCCCTACCCAACCCTCAATCCGGCAGTGAGTGGGTGATCCGCATATTACGGTCCCCGTAATTACCGAACCCGCCACTACCCTTAGCATTCCCGGGCCGTCTGCGATAGCCGCTGTCATGTTTCCGAATGTTTCCAACATGTTAACTGCAGTGGGAAAACGTGGTCCGGAATTTCTCAGTGAAATCTTTATGAATGACTCGCCTAAATGAATTCACTGCCGTAGTTTTGCTACGTGAAAGGAAGCGGTGACCGGCATCACATCGGCAGGGCTCGGAGCAGAGCCCGGTCGACGCTCTAGAAGAGGATGCCGGATTTGCGGAGGGTCCCCCTCCGGCCCCACCTGGGTTTCCCGGGGGGATCTTCAGCACAGCCACATTTGCACCAAGGATGAGCGCTTCTAACAAAGACGGACATTCCTGAGAATCCACGGACATTTGTGCCTATTGCCCCCTACGGGAATACATGCGTATGACGCGGGGCGGTGTTTGATGACGCCCGGGCCTTGGGGATCCTCATCCTGAACAGGACCAATCAAGGAGATAATCATGACTATCAGCAGTGAAGCTCAAGCCGTTGTTGGGACGGCGCATCCGTTGGATCCGTTGTCGCGGGTGGAGATTTCCCGTGCGGTTTCGATTTTGAAGGAGGGCCCGGCTGCGGGGGAGTCGTTCCGTTTTATCAGTGTTGAGTTGCGTGAGCCGTCCAAGGCGGATTTGCGTAATGGTGTGCAGGTGGCGCGTGAGGCGGACGCGGTTCTGGTGGACCGGGCTCAGGGGCGTGCGTTCGAGGCGGTCGTGAGTCTTGAGACGGGCACGGTGGATGCGTGGAGGCAGCTTGCTGCCGGTGTTCAGCCGCCGTTCATGGTGGATGAGTTCGCCGAGGGTGAGGAGAGTTGCCGGAAGAATCCCGAGGTTCAGGCTGCTTTGGCCAAGCGCGGGATCACGGATATGTCCTTGGTGTGTTTCGAGCCGTGGTCCGTGGGTTATTTCGGTGAGGATGATGAGGGCCGGCGTTTGATGCGTGCCCTGGTTTTTGTTCGGGACGAGGCGGACGATAGCCCGTACGCGCACCCGATCGAGAATTTCATTGTGATCGTGGACTTGAATTCCGGGGAGGTCGTCAAGCTTGAGGATGACCAGGCGATCCCGGTTCCGGCCGCTTCGGGTAATTACCTGCCCAAGTACGTCGGTCCGGCCCGTACGGACCTCAAACCCATTGAGATCACCCAGCCCGAGGGTGCGTCGTTCACGGTGACGGGTAATCATGTGCAGTGGGCTGATTGGTCTTTCCGGGTTGGTTTCACCCCGCGTGAGGGTCTGGTCCTGCACCAGCTCAAGTTCCGGGATCAGGGTGTTGAGCGTCCGGTGATCAACCGGGCTTCGTTGTCGGAAATGGTTGTTCCTTATGGTGATACGGCCCCGGTGCAGGCGAAGAAGAACGCGTTTGATTCCGGTGAGTACAACATCGGTAACATGGCCAACTCCCTGACGTTGGGTTGTGACTGCCTGGGTGAGATCAAGTACTTCGATGGTCATAGCGTGGACAGCCTCGGTAACCCGTGGACGATCGAGAACGCGATCTGCATGCATGAGGAAGACGATTCCATTTTGTGGAAGCACTTCGATTTCCGTGAGGGCACCACCGAGACCCGGCGCAGCCGGAAGCTGGTGATTTCCTTCATTGCTACGGTCGCGAACTATGAGTACGCGTTCTACTGGCACCTTTTCCTTGACGGGAGCATCGAGTTCCTGGTCAAGGCCACCGGTATTCTTTCCACTGCCGGGCAGAAGCCTGGTGAGAAGAGCCCGTACGGTCAGTCCCTGAACAACGATGGCCTGTACGCCCCGATCCACCAGCACATGTTCAACGTCCGGATGGACTTCGAGCTTGATGGTCTGAAGAACGCCGTTTACGAAGTGGACATGGAAATCCCCCGGAGAACCCCACCCATACCGCGTTCATGGCCGTGGATCGTTTGCTGGAGACCGAGAAAGCCGCGATCCGTAAGACCGATTCGGGCAAGCACCGGTTCTGGAAGGTCGTCAACCACGAGAGCAGGAACATCGTGGATGAACCGGTCGCGTACCGGTTGATCCCCACCGATGGTATCCAGCTCGCGGCCGGGGACGAGTCCTACGTCTCCAAACGTGCCCAGTTCGCCCGGAACAACCTCTGGGTCACCGCTTACGACCGGACCGAGCGCTTCGCCGCCGGGGAGTTCCCGAACCAGTCCACCGGCGCCGATGACGGCCTGCACGTCTGGACCGAAAAGGACCGGAACATCGTGGACCAGGACCTCGTGGTCTGGTACACCTTCGGCATGCACCACGTCGTCCGTCTCGAAGACTGGCCCGTCATGCCCCGCCAGAACATCGGCTTCATGCTCGAACCCCACGGCTTCTTCAACCAAAACCCCACCCTGAACCTCCCCACCGAAACCCGGGGCACCAACGGCGGGCACTGCAGCACAGGAAACGAACAATAAAGGCAAGCAAGCAATAACCGTGGTCCCCGGTGCCGTCCGCATCCGCACCGGGGACCACACCCCTTTTTCCACCCCGATCTTCAGTCCCCGGTGCTGTCCACATCCGCACCGGGGACTGAACCCATACCCCACCCAAACCCAGCAGCGAGAGCGTGATCCGCGTGTTCAACATCCCCGCAATTACCTGGACCCTCACCGCCGCCCTGCTCCTGGGCGGAAGCTACCACGCCCTGCAAGCGGCACGGTCCCGCCAACACACGGACCGGGTCAACAACATCCTCCACGCCCTCATGAACATCCTGATGGCCGCCATGCTCTGGAACCTCGCCCCCACCACCATGCTGGCCCAGATCGCCGTCCTGGCCGCCGCAGCCCTCTGGTTCGCCATACAAGCCGTCGCCCGGCCCGAATTCAAAACACTCTGCACCACCGCCCAAGGCCAGCTCAAATGCGCCTACCACGCCCTCACCATGGCCGGCGCAGCCCTCATGATCGCCATGATGAGCCAAGGAACCACCCCCGCCCCGGGAACCACCCCCGCACAGACAATGACAATGCCCATGCCAGCCACCCACCACACCATGACAGCAACGCCCCACAGCCCGGCAACCCCAACACTCGATCACTCACCGGCACTGGCGATCCTCCCGGCAACATTCTTCACAGCCGCAGCAGTAATATTCCTCATCCTCCTACTGCGTGCCCGACGACAAAAAACCACCCACCACCCCAAAACAACCCCACCACCCCACACCCGCACAAACCACGGACTCGAAGCCCTCGGCGCCACCACCATGGCCCTCATGTTCGCCACCATGTCCGCATGATCTCCCGACCATGGAGCCGTGCCCCTAGAGCTACAAGAAGGAGTCCCCGATGCACATCGGACTGATCGGCCTTGGAAAAATGGGTTTCAACATGCGCGAAAGGCTGCGCAAGGGTGGAGTGGGAGTTACCGGCTACGACCGCAACTCGGAGGTCACCGATGTAGCCTCGATCGACAGACTCCTGGACAAAGTGCCCGCGCCCCGGATTATCTGGGTCATGGTCCCTGCCGGTAGCACCGCCAGCGCTGTCATTACCGAGCTTGGTGAAAAACTTGAGCCCGGCGACCTCGTGATCGACGGCGGCAACTCCCGGTTCACTGAGGACCAGAAGCACAGTGAACTGCTGACGGCCAAGGGGATCCGCTTCGTGGACTGCGGTGTGTCCGGTGGAGTCTGGGGCCTACAGAACGGCTACGGCCTGATGGTCGGGGGCGAAGCTGCGGACATCGAACGCGCCCTTCCGATCTTTGATGCGCTGCGCCCGGATGGTGAGCGGGCGGACAGCTTCGTCCATGTTGGCGGAGTCGGGGCAGGCCATTACGCCAAAATGGTGCATAACGGCATCGAGTATGGCCTCATGCAAGCCTACGCCGAGGGCTACCAGCTGCTCGCCTCCAAAGACATCATCACTGAGGTGTTCGGCACCTTCCGTGCCTGGCAAAAGGGGACTGTGGTGCGGTCCTGGCTTCTCGACTTGATGGTCAGGGCTTTGGAAGAGGATCCGGGGCTGCAAAACATCGACGACTACGTTGAGGATTCTGGTGAAGGCCGGTGGACTGTGGAAGAAGCGATTGCCAACGCCATTCCTGCGCCCGCAATCACAGCCTCGCTCTTCGCCCGCTTCGCGTCGCGTGAGGACAGCTCACCAGCGATGAAGATGGTATCTGCGCTTCGCCACCAGTTCGGTGGCCACGCAATCCGTCCCGCCGAATAGCCACCCACCGGCTACTCCGGCGATTCCCAGATTGCCAAAATCCGCACGCACCGGGTTCCCCGGTCCTGTCGGGCGTTAGCCCGTCATCGGAGTCCGTGGCTGTGTGCCAGGGCGATCGCCTCGGTGCGTGAGCCGACGTCGAGCTTCCTGAAAAGGTTCCGTACATGGAATTTGACCGTATTCTCGCTGATGCCCAGGGATAAGGCGATGGTGCGGTTGCGGTGACCGGCGACTAGGTGCTGGAGGACTTCGAGTTCCCGGGCGGCAAGGTTCCATCCGGCGACATCTCCGGCCGGGCGGACTGGCAGGTCCAGTGGGAGCGTGACGAAGACGTCTGCGCCCCAGCCTGGCATGACGTCGATCCGCAGGCGGCCATTGAGCGCCTGGACCCGGCGGTCCAGGCGGCTGATGCTCGGTGCGTCGGCGGTGAGTGCGCCGCGGCCGTCGTCGCGTACGTTGATCAGCAGGTTTTCGCCGTCGCAGTCCCACTGCGTCCGGACTCTGCTGACCTCTGGTTGTTCCATCATGGCAAGCGCAAGTCCGCGGACGATGGCCCGTGCCGCGTGGGCAACTTCCCCAGGCAGCGCACGTCCATTCAGGGGCGGTTCGATGAATTCGACCTCAATGCCGCTGAAGCGCGTGAGAGGTCGCAGGTCCTCCCGCAGGCGTTCGAAAGCGTTGGCGACGGGCTCTTCCACCAGGTCGGTTGTGCGGTCGCTGAGGATGCGGAGCCCCACCAAGGCCTTGGCAGTGAGGTCAGTGACGGTTGAGCGGGCTGCCGCATCGTCCAAGGAAGATGAGCGCAGGGCCGCCAGAAGGGTTTCCAAGGTTGTGGAGTGCAGATCGGTCAGTTCCGCCGTCACGCGGACGCGTTCAGCTGAGGCTGCCCGCGATTCCAAAAGGTACGACGGCGGCGCGTCGGCCACTTTTTCCTGGATCCGCCGGGCGGCGATGCGCCACAGATATGTCACCACATCCAGCCGGTCCGTTTGCGCGGGATCTTTCTGGCCCGGTGCCGCCTGCGGATCCGTGAGGACAAGGAGAGCGTGGCTGGGGGCGTACGTCACGGCGAGCACGGGGCGGGGTTTGCCGCCGATCTCGGCTTCTCCGAACCAGGGTGTCTCATCCGAAAGGGCGGCGCGAAGCGCGTCAAGCTCGGCGATCGAGACCCGGGAAATGATGTCTTCCTCGCCCGCTTTCTTCTGTGGCCGGCCCGTGCAGTCTTCGGTGAAGATGACCAGCGCGCTGCTTCCCAGGTAGGGGAGGGTGGCATCACGTAGTCGATCCGCTATCTGGGTGAGGGGCGCGTCGGCCAATTCTGCTAGGGCCTGCAAAAGCGGCCACGGCAGGTCTGAAACGGAGGTGGTGAAGTCGTTCAACGGTTGGTCGGTTGCTGCGCTCATCTGGGCAGTCTATCGGGGTGAAATCATCCATTCAATACTTAAGTGTAGTAATAACCGTCAGAAATCAGTGTTTCGCCTACCCGTTTGATTCGGGATTATGGGTATCAATAGAAGCATCCGTTCGGCCGTTACGGGCCGGTGAGCCAATCGAAAGGGATTAATCGTGAATCCGACAGCAAATGCGGTGCGTGGCTTGTTAGATCCTGAGGCAGGGACGCTTGACTGGACGTCCGAGGACCGGCTTGCGGTGGATACCGCCCGGGTTTTGGCTGCTGATGCGGTGGAGAAGGTCGGTAATGGTCATCCGGGCACGGCGATGAGCTTGGCGCCGGCTGCGTATCTTCTTTTCCAGAAGTTGATGCGTCATGACCCGCGTGATCCTGCTTGGCTGGGTCGTGACCGGTTCATTCTGTCTCCGGGGCACTCGTCGTTGACTTTGTATATTCAGTTGTTTCTTTCCGGTTATGGTCTGGAGCTGGATGATCTTAAGGCGTTGCGTACGTGGGGTTCGTTGACTCCGGGGCACCCGGAATACAAGCACACCGCGGGTGTGGAGATCACTACGGGTCCGTTGGGTCAGGGTCTGGCGTCCTCGGTGGGCTTTGCGTATTCCCAGCGCCGGATGCGGGGTTTGTTCGATGCCGATGCTCCTGCCGGTGAGAGCCCGTTCGACCACACGATCTGGGTCATTGCTTCCGATGGCGATATTCAGGAAGGCGTGACTTCGGAGGCTTCTTCCCTGGCCGGGCACCAGGAGCTGGGCAATCTTGTGGTGGTTTACGACGAGAACCACATTTCGATCGAGGATGACACGGACATCGCGTTCACCGAGGACGTGCTCAAGCGTTACGAGGCGTATGGCTGGCACACGCAGCGGGTGGACTGGACCCGGACGGGTGAATACGTCGAGGATGTCCAGGAGCTGTACTCGGCTTTGCTGGCCGCGAAGGCGGAGACTTCCAAGCCCTCGATCATTTCGCTGCGGACCATTATCGGTTACCCGGCGCCGAAGAAGCAGAACACGGGCAAGATCCACGGTTCGGCCCTGGGTGCCGAGGAAGTCGCGGCCCTGAAGGAGGTTCTGGGCTTTGACCCGGCCAGGTCCTTCGAGGTTGACCAGGACGTCCTGGCACACGCCCGTAAGGTTGTTGAGCGCGGCGCGGCTGTTCGTGGGCAGTGGGATGAGGCTTTCAGTGCGTGGCAGACCGCGAACCCCGAGGGTGCTGCGTTGCTGGAGCGGATCGAGGCTAAGAAGCTTCCGGTCGGGCTCGATGCCGCGCTGCCGGTGTTCGAAGCGGGCAAGGATGTCTCGACCCGGGCCGCGTCCGGGAAGGTCCTGAACGCGATCGGTCCGGTTCTTCCGGAGCTGTGGGGCGGTTCGGCGGACCTTGCCGAGTCCAACAACACCACGATCGAGGGTTCGCCGTCGTTCATTCCGGCTTCCCGTTCCACGGGAGCGTGGAAGGGCAACCCGTACGGGCGGGTGCTGCACTTCGGTATCCGCGAGCATGCTGCGGCCTCGATCGTGAACGGCATCTCCCTGCATGGCCGGACGCGGGCGTTCTCGGGTACGTTCCTGATCTTCTCCGATTACCAGAAGCCGGCGATCCGTCTCGGTGCCCTGATGGGTGTCCCGTCGATCTATGTGTGGTCCCATGATTCGATCGGTCTGGGCGAGGACGGCCCGACCCACCAGCCGGTGGAACAGCTCGCTACCCTGCGCGCTATTCCGGGCCTGGACGTGGTCCGTCCCGGTGACGCGAACGAGGTGGGTGTAGCGTGGAAGACCATGTTGGAGAACCACGAGAACCCGGCCGGTATCGTGTTGACCCGTCAGAACATCCCCACCTATGCCCGCGGCGAAGGAGCCGCGAACGGTGACACGTTCGGCTCCCCGGCCGGGGTCGCGAAGGGCGGGTACGTCCTGGCCGAGGCATCCAGGGATGGTGCCACGGTCCCGGCGCAGGTGCTGCTGATCGCCACGGGTTCGGAGGTCCAGCTCGCTGTGAAGGCCCGCGAAGCGCTTCAGGGCGAGGGTATCGCTGCCCGTGTTGTCTCCATGCCGTGTGTGGAGTGGTTCAACAAGCAGGACGCCGCGTACCGTGAGTCGGTGCTCCCGGCCGCTGTGAAGGCCCGTGTCTCGGTCGAGGCAGGCCTTGCCCTGGGCTGGAAGGAATTCGTCGGTGACGCCGGCCGTTCCGTCAGCCTGGAGCACTTCGGTGCCTCGGCGGACTACCAGCGCCTGTTCCAGGAGTTCGGCATCACGGCAGAAGCAGTCGCTGCCGCCGCGAAGGACTCCCTCGCCGCGGCAGGCAACTAACACCCCCCCACTGCACGGCGTCCGGCGCCGCGGAGTGCCCGAAAGGCATTCCGCGGCGCCATCGCAAGCTGCCATCAATTTCGAAGGAAGAAACAGAAGCCATGACCGATGCAACACCCACCGCACAGCTTTCCGCCGCCGGCGTGTCCATCTGGTTGGATGACCTTTCACGGGAACGTCTTTCCAGCGGCAGCCTGCAGAAGCTCATCGACGAGAAGAACGTTGTCGGCGTGACCACCAACCCGTCGATTTTCCAGGCCGCGATCACTTCCGGCAGCGACTACGACGCCGTGATCGCCGGGCTCGCCGCGAAGGGTGCCGGCGTCGAGGAGACGATCTTCGAGATCACCACCACCGATGTTGCCGATGCCTGCGATCTGTTCGCCCCGGTCGCCGCCGCGACCAAGGGCGTGGACGGCCGGGTCTCCATCGAGGTGGATCCCCGCCTGGCGTGGGACACCGAAGGCACCATCGCCGAGGCCAAGGAGCTTTACAAGAAGGTCGAGAAGGACAATGTCCTGATCAAGATCCCGGCAACCCTGGAAGGCCTCCAGGCCATCACCGCGGTCCTGGCCGAGGGCATCAGCGTCAACGTGACCCTGATCTTCTCCCTGGAACGCTACCGGGCCGTCATCAACGCTTTCCAGTCCGGCCTGAAGCTGGCGAAGGAAAACGGGTACGATCTCTCCCGGATCCACTCCGTGGCGTCCTTCTTCGTCTCCCGCGTGGATTCCGAGATCGACAAGCGCCTGGACGCCCTGGGCACCGAGGAAGCCAAGGCCCTCAAGGGCAAGGCAGGCGTGGCCAACGCCCGGCTCGCGTACCAGGTCTACGAAGAGCTGTTCTCCACCGAACGCTGGGCCGTCCTGGCCGAAGCCGGTGCGCTCCCGCAGCGTCCGCTGTGGGCCTCCACGGGTGTGAAGGACCCGGCCTACCCCGACACCCTGTACGTGACCGGGCTGGTCGCCGCCGACGTCGTGAACACCATGCCGGAAAAGACCCTCGACGCGACCTTCGATCACGGCGTGGTCACCGGGGACACCATCACGGGCACCTACGAGGAAGCAAACAGCGTCCTGAACGCACTGGAGGGCCTGGGTATTTCCTACAACGACGTCGTCGCCCAGCTGGAGTCCGAGGGCCTGGAGAAGTTCGTGGCCAGCTGGAAGGAACTCCTGGCCGACGTCGAAGGCGCCCTCGCCGCCGCCCGGAAGGCCGACTGACCGGCGGGTGTCGTTCAGGCGCTGCTGCGCCCGCCACCCCGCCCCGAGGCATGGAGACTCTTCGGAGTCTCCATGCCCTCATCTGCAAGCTCTGACCGCTACCGAAAGGCAGACACCATGTCCAGTTCACCCCGGAATTGCTGTATCAACCCCAGCATCCTCTCGGCTGACTTCGTCAACCTCGAAGCCGAGCTTGCCCGCATCGGCAACGCCGATGCCGTTCACGTGGATGTCATGGACAACCACTTCGTGCCGAACCTCACGATCGGGCTGCCCGTCGTGGAGCGGCTGCAAAAAGTCAGTCCCGTTCCGCTGGATGCCCACTTGATGATTTCCAATGTCGACCGTTGGGCGCCCCAGTTCGCCGACGCCGGCCTGCACTCGGTCACGTTCCACGTCGAGGCGTCCGATGCCCCCATCAAACTCGCCCGTGAGCTACGCGCACGAGGAGCCAAGGCAGGCATGGCACTGCGCCCGGCCACCCCGGTCGAACCGTACCTGGACATGCTCCCCGAACTGGACATGCTGCTGATCATGACCGTAGAACCTGGTTTCGGCGGCCAGGCATTCCTGGACGTCATGCTCCCCAAGATCCGCCGCGCCCGCGCCGCGGTCGAGGGCTCCGGGGTGAACGTCGCCATCCAAGTTGATGGCGGCATCACCGAGGAAACCATCACCCGCGCCGCCGAGGCCGGCGCCAACGTCTTCGTGGCCGGATCAGCCGTCTACGGCAAACCCTCACCCGCCGACGCCATCGAGGCACTCCGGGCCAAGGGCCAACTCGCCTTCGCCTCCAAAACAACCACCCCCGAACCCCGGAAAGCCTGAAGGACAACCCATGCGCGTTCACATCGCAACCGACCACGCAGGTATGGAACTAAGCTCGCACCTCATCACCACACTCTCCGCCCACGGCTACGAAATGGTGGACCACGGACCCGCAGCCTACGACGCCGAAGACGACTACCCGGCCTTCTGCATTAACGCCGCTACTGCCGTCGTGGCCGACCAAGCCGCGGGCGTGGACGCCCTCGGCATAGTACTCGGCGGCTCAGGCAACGGCGAGCAAATCGCCGCGAACAAAGTCAAAGGCGTCCGCGCGGCCCTGGCCTGGAACCTGGACACCGCCAAACTCGCCCGCCAACACAACAACGCCAACGTCGTCGCAGTCGGCGGACGCCAACACACAGTCCACGAAGCCACCGAACTGATCAAAGCATTCCTGACCGAACCATTCACCAACGCCGAACGCCACGAACGCCGCATCGGCCAGATCGCCACCTACGAAACCACCGGCGAAATCACCAACTAAACCAGCGCTCCACCCAGGTCAGCAAAGACGAAAAATCAGCATAGGAGTCAGTATGCCCATCGCAACCCCAGAGATTTACTCCGAGATGATCGACCGTGCGAAGGTCGGTGGTTTCGCGTTTCCGGCCGTGAATGTGACCTCGTCGCAGACCCTGAACGCGGCGATCCGTGGTTTTGCTGAGGCTGAGTCGGATGGCATCATTCAGGTTTCGACTGGTGGCGCGGCTTATTGGTCCGGTGCTTCGGTCAAGAACATGGTTGTCGGTTCCTTGGGTTTTGCTGCTTTCGCCCGTGAGGTCGCGAAGAACTACAACGTGAATATTGCCCTGCATACGGATCACTGCCCGCAGGACAAGCTGGCTGATTTTGTGTTGCCGTTGCTGGCTGCTTCGGAGGAAGCGGTGAAGGCCGGCAAGGACCCCATTTTCAACTCGCATATGTGGGATGGCTCGCATGAGACTTTGTCCGAGAATCTGCGGATTGGCCGGGAGCTTCTGGAGCGTGCGGCTGCGGCCAGGATCATCCTCGAGGTTGAGATCGGTACGGTCGGCGGCGAGGAAGACGGTGTTGAGAACGAGATCAACGAGAAGCTCTACACCACCACCGAAGACGCCTTGGCCACGATCGAGGCGTTGGGTGCGGGGGAGAACGGTCGGTATCTGACGGCGTTGACGTTCGGGAACGTCCATGGCGTGTACAAGCCGGGCAACGTCAAGCTCCGTCCGGAGCTCCTCAAGCAGATCCAGGCGGAGGTCGGTGCCAAAATCGGCAAGGACAACCCGTTTGATCTGGTGTTCCACGGTGGTTCGGGTTCCACGGAGCAGGAGATCGCGGATGCTGTTTCCTATGGTGTCATCAAGATGAACATCGACACCGATGTCCAGTATGCGTTCACCCGTCCGGTTGCCGGACACATGTTCTCGAACTACGACGGTGTCTTGAAGGTCGACGGCGAGATGGGCAATAAGAAGGCCTATGATCCGCGTGTCTGGGGTGCTTCGGCGGAGGCCGGCATGGCTGCCCGGATCGTGGAAGCCGCAAAGCAGCTCGGATCGGTAGGCAAGACCTTCTAATGTTGGAACCCATAGAGGAGGGGCAGAGCCTTTCTCGGGGCAGATAGCCTGCAAGAAGGAGTGTTTAATGAGCGAGAAACTGCGTTGGGGCGTCCTGGGCACCGCCCGAGTTGTCCGAAAGACAATTCCTGCGTTGCAGGAAACGAAAAATGGTGAGGTCGTAGGCATCGCGTCCCGCACCGAGGAAAGGGCCAGGGAGTACGCCGACAAGCACGGTATCCCACAGGCGTTTGGCTCTTATGACGCGCTGCTCGCTTCCCCGGACATCGACGCTGTCTACATCGCCCTTCCCAATGCCCTGCACCTCGAATGGATTCTAAAATCCTTGGACGCAGGCAAACACGTCCTCTGTGAAAAACCTTTGGCCATGAGCGCCGACGAGTGCGAGGAGATTACGAGCAAGGCCGAGGAGACCGGGCTCAAAGTCTTAGAAGGTTTTATGTACCGGTTTCACCCGCGTTTTGAGAAGCTACAAGAGCTGCTCGCGGCCCGCACGGTCGGCAAATTGACTTTCGTCCACGTCGGTCACTCTTTCGATGCGGGCGGGGACGACAACATCCGCTGGTATGCCGGGCTCGGCGGCGGCGCACTTTTCGATACCGGGTGCTACTGCGTCAACATGAGCCGGATGGTCACGGACCAGGAGCCGGCTCGAGTCGCCGCCTTTGGCAACTACCGTGACGCCATCGACGGAGGTCGGGTCGACACCAGCATTGCCGGCATGCTGCGCTTTCCCGGCGGTGCGACCGCGCTGTTTGATACCGGAGTGAATCTTGAGCGCCGCAACTTCTTGGAACTCACGGGCACCGAAGGCCGGCTCTACCTCGACAATCCGTTTGGGCTCCTGGAGGAGGATTCGGTCCTGGAGGAGCATCACTTCGGGCAGGACACGATCTATCACGAGGTCAAGGGCGAAAACCACTTCGTACGGATGGGCGAACACTTCGCCGACAGCGTCCTCAACGGAACGCCGCTCCGCTACGACCTCACGGACGCGGCAAACAACGCGCGGGCGTTGGAAGCTCTCGACAGGGCAGCGCGGAAACAAGAGGCGGGCGTCTGAACCGCTTCGTCGTAGCGGTTCTGCGGAACGACTTTTAGCTTGCCCAGGGCGTCCTCGAAGCCCACGTATTCGATTTCCGTTCCTTTGAGCGCTGTCATGGGCCGCGCTGGATGTGGCCCAGTCAGCCGTTGGACGGAACGGATTCGCCAGTTCGATCATCTCGCAAGCCCACTGGTGAATACGGGTGAATTTGGTCAACTTGGATTCATGCCTTGGGCTTGTCCGCAATCGCCGCTTTCGGGCTCCAGGTTAGCGGTCGTTCGAGTCAGAGGACGGTGGCTGAAAGGCACTCGTCTACACCGCCGACGAGAAACCCGACACCACCTCCGTCGCCTCCACCGCTAACCAGACAGGAACCCGGCACTACACAGCCGACGGCACCATTGCCGGCATCAAGTATTTTTCTTTTCTTTTTTGCTGCTGTCCGGTGGCTTCTACGTGTCCGCTCCGCCGGGCACAGCTACGCGATGCTCCGCCAGCAGCCAAAAAGCAACGGCAGGAATGGGAGCTGGCCGGGCACCTGAGCCGCCCCGGCCACCGAATTCTCGGCAAGGATACAAGAATCCATGAGGGTGCGGTCGAAGATACCTAAATCCTGGTGTCTTCGACGTTTTGGTGTGCTGTCACGAAAGGACCGAGGAGCGTGCTGAGGTGGGAGTGGACCTGTTCCAGCGTTTGCCCGGATTCGAGCATGCGGGTGCCCGCGTGGACGACGGAGTTGATCATCTCTGCCAGCGACTCGGGGTCCGCAACCCCGAGCTCTGTGAGCGTCTCTATGAGCGGTTCCTGGAGCTGGCGGTGCATCCGAGTGGCTTGCTCGTCTAGTTCGGCTCCCGGGGCCAGCGCGGCCAGCGCCGAACCCACGGCGTGTGCTCCTTCAGCGACGAGGTCCACGTTGGCTGTGGCGTAGGCCAAGATACGGTCGGCGTTGTTGGGGGCAGCCGCCATGGCCCCGGTGACTCGCTCGGTCCAGCGCGGAAAGATGTCGCGGACTAGCGCCTGGAGGAGGTCCTGGCGGGAGCCGAAGTACTGGTAGACGCTGGGACGTGACAGTCCGGCCCGCTCGGCCACGGCGGCCATGGTAGGCGCTTCGGAGGTCTCCTGCAATAGTTCGTGGGCAGCGTCCAATAGTGCGCGTTCTTGTGCGGCGCGGTGTTCCGCGACGGTGGGGGCACTGATTCTGGGCATTGCGGGATCCTTTGACACTGACTTACGTACGCATCAAGAGTACGGCGCGCGACGGCGGCCTGCTGAGCGGGCCGCCGTCGCGCGCTTGGGATCGGGCTTAGCGGATCGGGGCTGGGGCCCCTAAGCGGCCGTCCACCATTTCAGCGACGCGGTCGCAGTAGCCGAGGACGTCGTGGTCGTGGGTAACCATGACGGTTGCGACGCCGTGGTCATGGCTTTGGTGTGCGAGGAGTTCCACGACTTCGCGGCTGCGAGCACGGTCCAGGGACGCGGTCGGTTCATCCACGAGAAGGAGTTTCGCTCCGGTGACAAGTGCCCGCGCGATGCCCACGCGCTGGCGTTCGCCGCCGGAGAGCTGGCCCGGACGGTTGCTCGCACGGTGGGCCATGCCGACGGATTCCAGCAGGGGCATCGGGTCGAAGGTCTTCGTGCCGCCCGCGAGCCGGTTGGCCAGCCGGAGCTGGTCCGCCGCGGTCAGTGAGGGGATGAGGTTGCCGGACTGGAAGACGAAGCCGATGTTGGACAGCCGGAACGCAGCGCGTTTGCCCTGGCTCAGTTGTGAAAGGTCCTGGCCGTTGACCGTGACCGTTCCGGAATCCGGGGATACCAGGGCGCCGGCGACGGCGAGCAGTGAGGATTTGCCGGAACCGGACGGCCCGACGATGGCCAGGAACTCGCCTGGGGAAACATCGAGGCTGACGTCCTCCAGGGCTGTCACCCGGGTGTTGCCGTCGCCGAGTTCCATCACCGCATGGCGGATGGACAGGCCGGTGGTTTGGGGCGTGTAGGCGCGTCTTGCCCGTGCTGCCGGGAACGTGGGATTGGTCATCGCTGTCCTCCAAGGGCGTTGAGCGGGTCGATCCGGGAAATGCGCACCACGGCCACGGCGGCACCGATCAGGCCCAGACCGATGGTGAGAGCCGTGGCGATGGCGATCGGTGCGGCCTCGAGAGCGAACGGCATGGCACCCGGCATGGCGGCGCCCAATCCCAGGCCGGCGGCCACGCCCAGCGCGGTGAATCCCACCAACAGGATGGCGGCCTGGGCCAGTCCATCCCGCAGCAGGTAGCCGGTTGAGGCGCCGATGGCCCGCAGGACGGAGATTTCGTGTTTGCGTTGGATGGTCCACACGGTGAAGAACGCGCCGACCACCAGGGCGCAGATCGCGTAGAGGAAGACCTGGATCATGCTCAGGGTCATGGTCTCGGCCTCATAGCCAGGAGATGCGTTGAAGGCAGCGGACAGGGACTTGCTGGTCGTTCCGGCGGCAGCGTCGCCGGCGGCAAGGTCCAGCTTGGCGCCGGGCTTGGCCTGGACGGCCACCACGCTGGCGGTGTCGAAATGGAGTGCGGACAGTTGCACGGCGGTCGGGGCTCCGGCGGCGGCCTGGCCGGACGCGATCAGCTGCCAGGTTTTCAGCGGCAGGTAGGCCACGTCGACGTGTCCGAACGTGGCCTGCCCCTCGGTGAAGCCAACAACTTTAAGCTTCGTGCCGATCCGGTCCAGCGTCACGACCGTGCCGAGATTAATGCCTTCAGCCTTTGCGGTGGAGGACACGACGATGCCGTCAGTCTCGCCGAGGCCGGTGCCTGCCGAGCGGGACGGTTCAAGGAAGGATCCAGGCTCGATGCCGAAAAGCGTGAGGTCAACCTGCTTGCCGGAATCGGTGGTGGCATTGGCCATGCCGACGCCCATCTTCTCGGCGGCGGCCACGCCCTCGACGCCGCGCCAGGCGTCGAGCTGCTGGTCATCGATCGCGGAGCGGGAGAAGGCGTTGTCGGTCTTGGTTCCCTGATCAAAGGCAAACGCGGTCACGGGCATCGATTTGAGGCCTGACACGCCATCGTTGACAAGGCCCGAGGAAAGGCCGGAGAGCATCACCATCAGGACGGCAATGAGGGCTATGACACCGCCCATCAGGCTGAAGCGACCACGCGCGAAGATCAGTTCGCGGAGTGCAAGGAACATTGGCAGTCCTAGTTTCGGAGGAGGATGAATTTAGTTACTGACAAGATGTCGACATCTTTCCGACAGCTTGTCAGGAAAATGTATTTGTTTCAAATCTAGGACCGGTCGCGTGGCGCGACAACCCGCTTGCGGTGCGGACCCACATCCAACGAGGTAAATGCTTAAGCGGCCAACTCGACCATGCGAAGGTCAAGCTTCCGAAAGATAGGGCAGCAGTACTTGCTACGTGGTCCCATGCCAGAAGGCATCGTCATTCCCGGGCGGCCGGGACGGGAGACGGCCGGGAATGCTGCCAGCGCGGCGGCCTGATGGTCTGTGTGCCGAGTCCCTGGCGGCGGGACCCGTCGGCGACTTCCAGGAAGTCAATCTCCAGCCCGTTGCTCGCTTGGCGGACCCCGTTGCCGGAATCCATCTCGGGGTCCGAGGGGAAAGCGGTAGTGACTTCATTGGCCTGCCAGCTGGCCTGTGTGCGGTCCTCCGATGACTCAAATGGCGAGAAAACGGGCACAATTACGCGATGCTCCGCCAGCAGGCACGTGCAGCTGCGGCCCGGATTGTGGAAGGCGCCAATTAGCTCGGCACGGTCGGCAAGACGGTCTAGTGTCCGAGCAATTCCAATGACCGTTGTCCCGGGAGGGCCTCGGGGACCCCTCAGCCCGACAGGCTGGCCGGGGGCTCAGCCGAACAGGACTGCGGCTTCGTCGTAGCGGTTCTGCGGAACGACTTTTAGCTTGTCCAGGGCGTCCTCGAAAGCCACTCGTTCGATTTCCGTGCCTTTGAGGGCCACCATGGTTCCCCAGCGGCCTTCGACGACGGAGTCGATGGCGGCCATGCCCAGGCGGGTGGCCAGGACCCTGTCGAAGGCTGAGGGCACGCCGCCGCGCTGGATGTGGCCCAGGATGGTGGCACGGGTTTCGATGCCGGTCAGGGCTTCGATTTCCGGGGTGAGTTGGTCCGCGATGCCACCGAGCCGGGGACGGCCGAAGGTGTCTAGCCCGCGTTCGGAGTGCGGGGATTCCATGTGGTCCGGGACGAACCCTTCGGCCACCACTACCAGTGGGGCGCGGCCACGGGTGTGGGCTTCCTTGACCCACTGGGCTATCTGCTCGATGCTGACTTTCTGCTCGGGGATCAGGATGGCGTGCGCGCCGGCTGCCATCCCGGCGTGCAGGGCGATCCAGCCCACGTGCCGGCCCATGACCTCCACGATCATGCAGCGGTGGTGCGATTCTCCGGTGGTGCGTAGCCGGTCCAGGGCCTCGGTGGCGATTTGGACGGCGGTGTCGAAACCGAAGGTGTAGTCCGTGGCGTCAAGGTCGTTGTCCACTGTCTTGGGAACGCCGACGATCTTGAGTCCTGCGTCGGTCAGGCGCTTGGCCGCGGCCAGGGTTCCCTCACCGCCGATGGCAATGATCGCCTCGATGCCAAGACGGTCCATGTGGGCCGTGATGACCTCGGGGCCGCCGCCGTTCTCGAACGGGTTGGTGCGGGAGGTGCCAAGGATGGTTCCGCCTTGTTTGGCGATGCCCCGGACCATGGTGCGGGGAATCTCGATGATGTCGCCCTCAACCACACCACGCCAGCCGTCCCGGAAGCCCACGAATTCGTGACCATGGATGGCAATGCCCTTGAGCACGGCGCCACGGATAACGGCGTTTAGACCGGGACAGTCGCCACCGCTGGTGAGGATTCCAATTTTCATGTTTCGGCTCAAATCTAAGAAGGTTTGCGGGCATGGGTTCCGCCCGGTGACATGAGTGGTGGAGGGCGGACGCTAGGCCGATCCCAGGGCGGCAAGCACCGGCATGGCTTCCTCAACGACATCCCTCGCCGGGAACGACGGCCGCTTCACGCCGGCCATTTCTTCCATGACGCGCACTACCTGGCAGGAGTAGCCGAATTCGTTGTCGTACCAGACATAGACCACGAGGTTCTTGTCGTTGGCGATGGTGGCCAGGCCATCCACGATGCCCGCACGGCGGGAGCCCACGAAGTCCGTGGAGACAACCTCGGGCGAATCGATGAAGTCGATCTGCTTGCGTAGCTCCGAGTGCAATGACATCTCGCGAAGGTAGTTGTTCACTTCCTCCTTCGTGGTCCCCGTCTCCAGGCTCAGGTTCAAAATGGCCATCGACACATCCGGGGTCGGTACCCGGATCGCGTTGCCGGTCAGCTTGCCCTGCAGCTCGGGCAGGGCCTTGGCCACGGCCTTGGCCGCACCCGTTTCGGTGATGACCATGTTCAGGGCCGCCGAACGCCCGCGCCGGTCGCCCTTGTGGAAGTTATCGATCAGGTTCTGATCGTTCGTGAACGAGTGCACGGTCTCCACGTGCCCGTGGATGACGCCGAACTTGTCGTTGAGTGCCTTCAGCACCGGGGTGATCGCGTTCGTGGTGCACGACGCCGCGGTGACGATCCTGTCCGAGTCCAGAATCGAGGAATGGTTGATGCCATGAACGATGTTTTTCAGCTCACCCTTGCCCGGAGCCGTGAGCAACACCCGTGCCACGCCCTTGCTGCGCAGGTGCTGGGACAGGCCCTCGGCATCGCGCCACCGGCCCGTGTTATCCACCACCAAAGCATCCTTGATGCCGTAGGCCGTGTAATCGACAGTGGAAGGGTTCTCCGAGTAGATAACCTGGATCTGCACCCCGTTGGCCGTGATCGTGTTGGCGGCCTCGTCCACGCGGATGGTGCCTTCGAAGGAACCATGCACCGAATCCCGGCGCAGCAGGCTCGCGCGCTTGACGAGATCGTTCTCGGCGCCCTTGCGCACCACGATCGCGCGCAGGCGCAGGCCATGCCCGCCGCCGGCCTTCTCAATCAGGAGCCGGGCCAGGAGCCGGCCGATGCGCCCGAAACCATACAGCACCACATCCGTACTGCTCCGGTCGTCCGCGCCCCGACGCCCGAGAACCCCGGCCAGCTCGGCCCGGAGGAATTCCTCCAAAGCCAGGCCACCGCCGTCGAACTTGAACTTCTCGTTCAACCGCGCAATATCAATCGCCGCGGCCCCGAGCTCCAGCCCCGCCAGGATGTTCAACAACGGCGCCGTCTCCTCGAGCAGCAGCTCTTCCTTGCTGATCCGACGCGCGAAACGGTGCGCCTTCAAGATGCTCATCGTGGACATGTTGACCAGGCTGCGCCCATGGATGCTCGTCACCACATTGTTTTCCCGGTACAACCGGCCAATCACCGGAATCATGGCCTCAGCCAACGCTTCCCGGCCCATCCACATAAGACGAGAAGCTGAAGTCTCTAGCATCGGACTGCCTTTCTAAAAGCGGATCGTGTGCCGCCGGTCTCGTTGTCTTGGCATCCATCGTCCTGTCATTTGCGGGTAGGCGAAACGCTGATTCGGGATGGTTTAAACCATCCGTTTGGGTGGTCGCGCATGAAAATCCTCCGCTGGGCTTCAAGATTCCTCGGTCGACTGCTTCCTGAGGGCATGCGGAATGCCGGCGACTGGCTGGCCAGTCGCCCCTAGCTTGGCACCGAAGCGACTTGGATCAGTGGCTTCGGGTGGCCCGGAGCACGCTGTCGATGGTGGCGGTTTGTTGGCCCTCAGGGCCGGTAACCACTCGCTCCCGCGAATCGGCAACGTTGATCCGCCAAGTCCCCGGACCGTTCGTGAGCGTCGCTACCAAGTCCTCGGGCGTAAAGAACTTGTCCTTCATTTCCTTGTGTCCGCTCCACGGAGTCAGGCCTTCCGGGTGATGCCCGACCACCAGCAGGGTGCCGCCGGAAGCCACGGCGGATGCGGCAGAGACAAGGAAATCCGGCCACGGGACCAGCGGAGAATGGAGGAATTGGGAGGACACCAAGTCGAAGTTCTCTTCCGGATGCCATGAGGCGAAGTCCCGCTGCTGCCAAGCGATGCGGTCCTGCAACCCGGCTTCGACCGCATGGGTTGCTGCGCGTTCAAGCGCGACGGCGGAGACATCCACCGCGGTCACCGTCCAGCCGTGCTGGGCGAGCCAGATGGCGTCTGCCCCCTCTCCGCAGCCCAAGTCCAGGGCGGTGCCGGGGGCAAGGCCCGTGGCTTCCGCGATCAGCTGCGGATTGGGATGCCCGCTCCACTTCTTCGCCTTTTCGAGGTAGACACCATCCCAGAACTGAGCCGGGTCGGCGTCGGGGGCTTCGCTGGAAAGGTGGGTTCCGCCGTCGTGATGGTGCGTCATGGCTCAAGCCTGCCCTGAGAGGCACCGCGAGGCAACGCCCGCCCCACCCAACTAACTCGCAGTTGTTGTCGTTTTGAAGGCTCATAGCGACAACAACTGCGAGTTAGTTGGGCAAGGGGACAGTCGTGCGAAGGGGAGTCGCTCGCAGATGCTAGAATAGATCTACTTGATGTGCAGTGATGCCCGCTTAGTCCCCGAATTTGGATTAGTTCCAAACTTGGGAAGTGGGCTTTTTTCATGTGAGAGGCACATCCTGCGTCGATGAACGCGTTTTCTCTGGTCCCGGCCACGGCTTATTGCCCACCGGTCGATCACTGACTTTTTCCTCGGCGAACCCTTGGCCCAACCGGCGTCGGGGGACGATGTCCGTTGGACACCGCCAGAAAGACCCTTGAAACACATGACTACTTTTGCTGCCCTTGGCACGCCCAAGGCCATCGCCGAGTCCCTCGCCGCAGATGGAATTGAAGAAGCCTTCCCTATCCAGGTCAAGACCCTCCCGGACACGCTCGCAGGCCGCGACGTCCTGGGCCGCGGACGCACTGGCTCCGGTAAGACCATCGCTTTCGCTATCCCGCTTGTGGCGCGTCTCGCCGAGCGCGAAGCCAAGCACTTCCGCAAGCCCGGCCGCCCCATGGGCCTGGTCCTCGCACCAACCCGTGAGCTCGCCACCCAGATCAACGCCACTATTGAACCGTTGGCCAAAGCCATGGGCCTGAACACCACCGTCATCTACGGTGGGATCTCCCAGGCCCGCCAAGAAAAGGCCCTCCGCGCCGGCGTCGATATTGTTATCGCCTGCCCGGGCCGCCTCGAGGACCTCATCCGCCAGCGCATCCTGACCTTGGAAGCTGTCGAGATCACGGTGCTGGACGAGGCCGACCATATGGCCGATCTCGGCTTCCTCCCGGTCGTCAAGAAACTCATGGACATGACCCCCACCCAGGGCCAGCGCCTGCTCTTCTCCGCGACGCTGGACAACGGTGTTGACAAGCTGGTCAACCGTTACCTGTCCAACCCGCTGACCCACTCCGTTGATGACCCACAGGCTGCGGTCACCACCATGGAGCACCACGTCCTGGTGGTCAACGACCAGACCGTGAAGAAGCAACTGATCGTCGAGCTCGCGTCTGGCGCCGGCCGCCGCGTCCTTTTCATGCGGACCAAGCATCACGCCCGCAAATTGGCCAAGACCCTGACCGATTGCGGCATCCCCGCCGTCGATCTCCACGGAAACCTGTCGCAGAACGCCCGTGACCGCAACCTCGCCGAGTTCTCCAGCGGCGAGGTCCGTGTCCTGGTGGCCACCGACGTCGCCGCCCGCGGTGTACACGTCGACGACGTCGAACTCGTCATCCACGTCGACCCACCCACCGAGCACAAGGCTTACCTGCACCGCTCCGGCCGTACGGCCCGCGCAGGTTCCGACGGCACTGTGGTCACATTGACGCTCCCCGAGCAGCAGTCCGACGTCAAGAAGCTTATGAAGGCCGCCGGCGTCGACGTCTCCTTCGAACGCGTCACAGCCAACTCACCACTGGTTGCCAAGCTCGTGGGCGACGTTGCGGACAAGGTTGATCCGCGTACTCGGGCGGCATTGCTCGCCGCGAAGACCCAGCAGCCGGGCGGCGGCACCTCCACCGGTGCCAATGCCCAGCGCAAGCGCAGCCGCCGCACCACCCAAGCTGCACCCACTGCGGGTGGTCGTGGTGGTCGCGGTGGACGTGGCAAGGTTGCGGCCGAGCCCGTCCGCACCGACATCAACCGTGCGGAGCGCCGCGCTGCTGCGAACGACGACGTCGCCCGCAGCTCGCGTGGACGCGGCAACGCTGGCTCCACTCACCGCAACGACGTTCCAGGCGCACAGGGCCAGGGTGGCCGCAGCGGCCGTCCGGCAACCGGCCAGCGTGCATCTGGCGGTAACCGCTCGGCGTCGGCTCCGCGCACGGAATCTGCCACGTCCACGCGCAGCACTGGCAACAAGGCTGTATGGTCCTCGAACACGGGCGGCAACTCCGGCGGCTCATACGGCTCCGGCTCGGGCAACTCCGGTTCGGGCCGCCCGACGCGCAGCGGCCCGCGCCGTGCTTCTGCTCCGGCGTCGAACGAGCGCCGCGGCCGCTAGGCAGCCTGGGGTCCAAGGCAGTCCCGCTAGGTAGCCCGGCTCGCCAGGCCACCACGGATGGACATGCTCAACGTGGGCAACAAGGAGTGGACATATTCCTGATATGTCCACTCCTGAGCTCAAAGAATGAGCATGTGCCTGCGGGTTACCAGCCGCGCTCGCGCCATTCAGCCAAGTGAGGCCGTTCCGCACCGAGTGTGGTCGGATCTCCATGGCCAGGATGAACCACGGTGTCGTCCGGGTAAACCTCGAACAGCCGTTCCGTCACGTCGTTCAAAAGCGATGTGAAGCGGGCGGCATCGTTCTGGGTGTTGCCAACGCCTCCCGGGAACAAGGAGTCGCCACTGAAAATGTGCGTCGGTCCTTCCGGATCTTGGTACACGTAGGCAATTGAACCCGGAGTGTGTCCGCGCAAGTGCACCGCGGTGATGTCGAAACCGTCGAAGTTTCCAACATCGCCATGGCGCAACGGCACGTCCACAGGCACCGGCAGCGCGTCAGCGTCGTCCGCGCCGGCAGAGGTCTTGGCGCCCGTGACTTCCACTAAACCAGGAAGCGCCCGGACGTGGTCCCAGTGCTGGTGCGTCGTGGCGATCAGGGCCAGCCTCGGTGTGGCCGTAGTGTCCGCGGCCGAGGCCCCGATCATTTGCTGGATCGCTGGAAGGTCGTCGGCGGCGTCGATCAGGATCTGCGCACCACTTCCCTTAGCGGTGAGCAGGTACACGTTGTTGTTCATCTCGCTGACCGAGATACGCCGGACGGTGATGTCACGCAGTGAATGAATGAGTGAGTCCATTCGTCCACTTTACGGAACCAGCGCGGCTTAGCGATTATTCGCGGCCCTGCGAAACCCAGGTGGGATCCGCGGACCGTGAGCCGACGACGGCGTCCGCAGCGCCGTCGAGCACGTCCAGTTGGGCGGCACTCATCACGAGCGACAGGGCGCCCAGGTTCTCGTCGATCCGGTGCGCCTTGCGCGTGCCGGGGATGGGGACCACGCTGAGCTTAAGGCGGTGGCCCTGGGCGAAAAGCCACGCCAAAGCCACCTGGGCGGGAGTTGCATCCCGGCCAGTGCTCTGCGACAGCTCAGCGGCCACGGAGCGCACGGCGGCAACAACCGCCTGGTTCGCGTCAAGGGCTCCGTCGGCAAAACGGGGGATGCGGTGCCGGAAGTCGTTCTCGCCGAGTTGCTCGGCGTTGACGGTCCCGGTCAGAAACCCCCGGCCAAGCGGCGAATAGGGCACGAAGCCCACTCCCAACTCGGCTGCAGCCGGGACGACGTTGCGTTCAACGTCCCGGCTCCAGATTGACCATTCGCTCTGCACGGCGGCGATCGGGTGCACCGCGTTGGCTTCCCTTAGCTCCTCGGCCGTCACTTCCGACAAGCCCAGGTGCCGGACCTTGCCCGCCCGGACAAGCTTCGCCATGGCCTCCACGGTTTCCACAATCGGAACGCGGAGGTCGCGGCGGTGCATGTAGTAGAGGTCGATGACATCAGTGCCCAGGCGGCGGAGGCTCGCTTCCGCCGCCTGGGTCACGTAGGCGGTATCTCCGCGGACATCGGTGTAGCCATCCCGCGGATTGCCCACGATTCCGAACTTGGTAGCCAGCTGGACCTCGTCGCGGCGATCTTTCAACAGTTTGGCGATCAGTTCCTCGTTCTCGCCCGCGCCGTAAATATCCGCCGTATCGATGAAGCTGATGCCGGCGTCTACGGCATGATGCAGTGTCCTGAGGGATTCGGCGGGGTCCACCTCGCCGTACACGGGGGTCAACGCCATTCCGCCGAATCCGAGGGGGCTCACGGTCAGGCCGTCGCCGAGGTGTGCCGTCGTGGTTTCCGGGCTCATGGTTGTCTCCTTCGCCGAGTGGTCATCTCATTGCTGGCAACTCCGCGGGGCGGGGGAGTATTCCGCACGCCCCGGCTCAAAGCTCGGCTGGCTCGGCCACTTCATCATGCTTCTCCGAGGGAAGCACCTTCAATCCTGCTGCGCAACCCACGATTCCCGCGATGAAGAGCAGCTTGAGCGGGCTGGGGGGTTCGACGCCGGTGGCCATCGCCCAGCCGACCGTGAGCGCAGCGCCGATCCCCACCCAAACGGCGTAGGCCGTGCCAAGGGGAATGCGCCCGACTGCGATACTGAGGCCGATCATGCTGAGGGTCGCCGTGACGGCGAAGACGGCGGTGGGGATAGCTTGGCTGAATCCGTTGGACAGGCCGAGGGCCGTCGCCCACACCGCTTCGAGCACGGAGGAGGCCAATAAAACGGCCCATGCGAACTTGGCGGACATTGCTACGCCACCACTTTCAAGCCGACCACGCACACACCGATACCCGCGAGCAGCAGCAGGCGGGCCGCCGTCGGGCGCTCAACTTTGGCGATCATCGCGTAAACGGCCGTGAGGACGACGCCGACCCCCACCCACACTGCGTAAGCGGTGCCAGTGGGGATGGATTGCATGGCGAAGGCCAGTCCCGCGGTGCTCGCAACCACGGTGACGAGAAAGACGGCGGAAGGCAATGGCCTGCGGAAGCCTTGGGAACGGTGGAGTGCGGCCGCCCAGACGGCTTCGAGTCCACCGGAGAGGATGAGGATTAACCACGACATGACATATCCTTTGGCCAGTCTTGTCGCGTGCCGGGTACTGAGCCGTCGTCCGGAGGTCCCTGTGCTGGCCTTTCTTCGAGGCTAGCAAGCTCGACGCCGGGGGGCGAGTTTTCGTGGCGAGCCTCACCAGAGGACATGCCCAGCCGCGAGCACCACCAAGGGACATGTCCAGTGCTGGGGTGTGCGGGTGTGCATGTTGGCATTATGTCCAGCGCCCGGACCTAGGAGTGCGCATGCTCCACGCGGTCGATGGAGATAACGGCCAAGAATCCACGGCCCAGGATTTCCGGACTGCGGGTGTCCGATCCGACTACCGCGTCGTAGCGAGCGAGGTCCACAGGTTCCGTCGTCGCGGCTTCACCGTCTGGTGCCTCCGCGCTTTCCGCAGTCTGCGCGCCGGAAGTGACGGAAGCCTTGCCCTCCAAGAGGACCGCCAACTGGCCCTCGAACACGGGGTGTGCACGCTTCTTGGAGAGTTCGATGATGGACGTGTAGCCCTTGAATTCGCCGGCGCGGGCGATCACGTTGAGATCCCGGATGTCGCCGGTAGGGAGCGCGCTGGAAGAGGCTGCTTCTCCGGAAAACCGGAAGGGCCGGTACTTTTCCAAGGGGTGCTCTTCACCGTCCACCGTGAGCAGCAGCAACTCGCCGTCGATCACCGTGATGACGCGCTCCATACCGGGGAACATCGAGAAATCGCCGGCCGATACGACGTCGGCGATGCTGACGCGCCAGTCCCACGCCCCGTCTTGCGCCGACGCCGCTTCCGGATGGCTCGCCAGTTCGCGGGTCACCCCGCCGCCGTTGCGCCACGGTTGAGGCTTGAGCTCGGCAAAACGGATGATCTCCATGCGCTCCAGCCTAGCCCGAGCCTGCCTTCACCCGGCTGAACGCTCCCGTAACATCGGCGCAAACTTGGCTCGGTTCATCAATCCCTGATGCCCTTGCTAACGTCGTAGGGAGGTAAACGGTTGGAGGCCCGGAATGTTCGTCAAAGTGTGCGGCCTGAGCACGCCTGAATCAGTGCAGGCCGCCGTCGAGTCCTGCGCAGACGCCGTGGGTTTCGTGCTGACCAAGAGTCCGCGCCAGGTATCGCCAGACCGCGCCCGGGACCTACTCGTCCATGTACCGGAAGGTGTGGCCGCCGTCGGAGTCTTCCGCCGCGAGACCGCCGCGGACGCCGTTGCGACAGCCCGCGAGGCTGGCCTGAAATGGGTCCAACTGCACGGCAGCCGCTCGCCGGAAGATGTAAAGACCGTGCACGACGCCGGCATGCGGCTGATCAGGGCGGTCACCATGGGTGCCGCGCCGGAGGAGTTCGAGGAATGGGGCGAGGAACTCCTCCTGATTGACGCCGCTGTCCCGGGTTCGGGGGAGGCATGGGATTTTTCCTCGGTTCGGAAATTCGCTCTGGGTGGGCGCCACTGGTTGTTGGCCGGCGGGCTGACCGCGTCCAACGTAGGGGCCGCAGCGCATGAAGCAGCAGCTTGGGGCGTAGATGTGTCCAGCGGCGTTGAGTCCTCGCGTGGGGTGAAGGACCTTGAGCTCGTCCGGGCCTTCGTCCGAGCCGCAAAAGCCTGACTCCCCACCAAACCCTCGCTCACTTTTGGTGCCTTTTGGCGCGATCCTCCTGCAGAAGTCATGAGCGAGCGTTTGCGATTTCGCCCTCAAAAGTGAGCGAGCGTCGGAGGGAGTCCAGGCTTCGAAAAACCATTGACAGCCGCGCCTCGAAATACGATATTTAACACATCGGCTAATTAGTCGATGTGTTAAATACGAAGGCGCCAACGATGCCCACAGATCGGCTCAGCCTCATCTTCTCGGCACTTGCCGACCCCACCCGAAGGGCCATTCTCGCCCGCCTATCGGAGGGTGAAGCCACCGTGAACGAGCTTGCCGAACCGTTCGACATCAGCCTTCCCGCCGTCTCGCGGCATCTCAAGGTCCTGCAAAACGCGGGGCTCATCAGCCGGAGCCGGAATGCGCAATGGAGGTCTTCCAAACTGGAAGCAGAACCATTGCGCGAAGCCACCGAATGGATGGACGAATACAGGCGATTCTGGGATGCCAGCTTCACCCGCCTCGACGCCCACCTACGCAAGATTCAGCACGATTCAAACGATCGAGGGGTCAAGCAATGAACACGGAACAGAGCACCACCGAACAGCACATCCTCACCATGACCCGCGACTTCGACGCCCCACGTGAGCTCGTCTTCGAAGCCTTCGTGGACCCCGAGCAGTTGGCTGCATGGTTCGGGCCGGTGGGCATCGACTCGCCGCGCGACCGGATTGTTGTGGAACCCAGAGCGGGCGGCGTCTGGCAGCTCGTCATGACCTGGGACGAGGACGGTGCCACCAAGGAATCGCCCATTGACGCCGTCATCACCGCTTACGATCCGCCTGCGTTGCTGGTGGCCACCCAGAAAGCAGAGCCCGACGCCGGGATCACACTTTTGCTCGAAATGCGCCTTGAGTTTGAGGTGCTGGAAGGCAACCGCACGCGGCTTCATCTCACGCAAGGACCGTTCGACTCGGTCGAATGGGTTGAAATGACTCGCGAAGGATGGGGGACTTCATTCACTAAGTTGGACACCCTGCTGGTGCGGGAATAGCCCGCGCAACAAGTAAGTGCCAGAAGTCAACTTGGAAGGTCGCAGCTGATTCGGGCTAGACTCCCACGGCGGGGACAGAATGCCATTGTCCCCCGAGGCCGAATGGCTCCGGGGACTGACCGCCAAGCAGAATGCGACCTTTGAAAATCCTTGCTAAACCTCTTAACGGCCCTAACCGCTACCTGACAGTCGCCTTCTTCGCCGTTCTGGCGCTGTCCGGCTGCTCCGCGCAGGGTGGGGGCACCGCCTCGGCCGGTACGCCGTCGCCCTCTAGCACTGACGGAACCGCGTCGGTCAGCGCAAGCCCAAGTCCATCGTCGGGGCCGTACGGGGGCTTCGCTTCGGCAGTCGAAATGTGTTCCACCGTCTCCCAAGAAGCCACGGGAGCGTCGTTGCTACCCATGTCTGCGGCGCAGGGAAAGACCGCTGAACTGGAGCAGGATAAGGCCGAGCTCACCGCAACCGCCGAGCGCGTCCCGGAAAGCTTCAGGGCAGATTTCACGAATTTCAAGGACACGGCTATCGCCGGCTTGCAGGACCAAACGGTGTACTCGAGCGGAAAGTTCGAAAAGGCGATGGCTCCCGTCACAACCTGGCTGAGCGTCCACTGCAAATAGGCCTTCGTCAGGGAAATCCTGTCGACCCTGACCGACTTTGGCCCAATAGGTGAGCGTGCGTCCGGCAAAAGGGCCACATATGTGAGCGGGCGTCGGGGATCACCCGGCGTCGGAACGCTCGCGCACCTTTGGGCCGAAAGTGGGGCACCCTCCTTCAGTTCATCATCTGCAGGAGGGTGCCGCCATTTGGCCGCATAGGTGAGGGGGCGTCTGGGAAAAGGACCGCGTAGCTGAGCGGGGATCGGAAGATCAGGGGTATTTCAGGGCGAACCCCTAGGCCGCGGCAGCGTCCCACAAGGGACAATGGAAACATGAAAACGCTGCTCAACATCATCTGGCTCGTCTTCGGCGGCTTCGTTCTGGCCTTGGGATATTTCATGGCCGGAATTGTCTGTTGCTTGATGATCGTCACCATCCCGTGGGGCATCGCGTCGTTCCGGATCGCCTCGTACGCACTGTGGCCGTTTGGTCGTATGGTCGTTGACAAGCCCGGGAGCGGGGGCATCTTTACACTCCTGGGCAACGTCATCTGGTTGCTGGTTGCGGGCATTTGGATCGCGGTCGCCCACGTGGCCACTGCATTCGCCATGGCCATCACCATCGTCGGGATTCCCTTGGCCATCGCCAACCTGAAGCTCATCCCGGTGTCGCTCATGCCGTTGGGAAAGCAGATCGTGCCGAGCAACAGTCCCTTCGTCAGCACCTACCGCTAGCCCCGTGGCCCTCCCTGCGTAAGGCGCCATGGTTTGTTCCGGAGTAGCGTAGGCGGTGTCTGCACTGCCTCCCTCGAAAGGAACAGTCCATGCCCGCCGCCAGGAACACTGTCGCCAAGAACATCGTCGCCACCCTCAAAGCCAACAACATCCAACGCGTCTACGGGATCCCCGGAGATTCGCTCAACGGGTTCACGGATGCCCTGAGGGAGGAAGACAGTATCCGCTGGGTCCATGTCAGGCACGAGGAAGCCGCGGCGTTGGCAGCAGCTGCAGAGGCGGGTCTCACTGATGAGCTGGCGGTGTGTGCAGGATCCTGCGGACCGGGCAACCTGCACCTGATCAACGGGCTCTACGATGCCAACAAGTCCAGGGTTCCCGTGCTGGCCATCGCCGCCCACATTCCCAGCGAAGAGATCGGCAGCCAGTACTTCCAGGAGACGCACCCCCAGGAGCTATTCCGGGAATGCAGCGTTTACGTCGAGCACGTCGCCCATGCCTCCCAGATGCCCAGGGTCTTGGAAATCGCCATGCGGACGGCGGTCGAGAAGCGGGGTGTCGCCGTCGTCGTGATTCCCGGCGATGTTGCCCTCGCGGAGGCGCGCAGCGAGCGGACCGCGGTGATCCGCGCCGCCCGGCCAGAGATCCGACCCAATAGCCGTGAGCTCGCGGAGGCAGCTGGCATGCTCAACGCGGCCAGCAAAGTCACCATCCTGGCCGGTGCCGGCGCCGCGGGTGCGCACGCTGAGGTCATGGCCCTCGCGGACGCGCTAGGGGCGCCGATCGTCCACGCGATGCGCGGCAAGGAACACCTGGAGTACAACAACCCGTTCGACGTCGGCATGACCGGGCTCCTGGGGTTCAGTTCCGGTTACCGCGCCATGGCGAGCTGCGAGGCCTTGCTCATGCTGGGCACCGACTTTCCGTACCAGCAGTTCTACCCGGAGAACGCCAAGATCATCCAAGTGGATATCCGGGGCGAGCAGCTCGGCAGGCGTACCCCGCTTGACCTTGGGCTCGTGGGCACGGTCAAGGATACGGCGGCCTCGCTCCTGCCCCTGATCGAACGCAAGTCGAAGCGCACCCACCTGAGCACCTCGCTCAAGCACTACGCCAAGTCGCGCGCTAAACTCGATGACCTCGCCTCTCCGGCGAAGGGCGGCCAGCCCCTCCATCCGCAGTTTGTGGGCAGGCTTGTGGACGAATTGGCAGCCCCGGATGCTGTTTTCACGTGCGACGTCGGGTCCCCCACCGTGTGGGCCGCCCGCTATCTAACCATGAACGGTCGGCGGAGGCTTCTTGGCTCGTTCAACCACGGAACCATGGCCAACGCTCTATCGCACGGAATTGGTGCGGCTGCCGCGTATCCCGGCCGCCAAGTGGTTGCCTTGGCCGGGGACGGCGGCCTGACCATGCTTCTCGGTGAGCTGATCACCTTGGTGCAGAACAAACTCCCCGTCAAAGTGGTGGTCTTCAACAACTCCTCACTGAACTTCGTGGAGCTCGAAATGAAGGCCGCGGGCTTCGTCAATTTCGGTACGGAACTGGAGAACCCGGACTTTGCGAAGCTCGCGGAATCGCTGGGCATCCGCGGGATCCGGGTGGACGACTCCTCCGGGCTGAAGGCGGGATTGGCGGAAGCTTTCGCCCACGACGGCCCGGCCCTGATCGATGTCCGAACAGCCCGGCAGGAATTGTCCATTCCGCCGGCGATCAGCGCTGAACAGGTCAAGGGCTTCACGCTCTACGCGATCCGGACCGTCCTCTCGGGCCGCGGCGACCAACTCATCGACCTCGCGAAGACCAACATCCGCCAGATTTTCTAGGCGAAACCGCTACCGCGCAGGGTTAGTTGTCACGGCTCCGCTGCGCAGATCGAAACTGAAGCTGCGCTCCAAGGCCGGTGCGCCGCCGTCGTACGCTACCGCGAAAGTCAGCTCAAGAGAGTCCCGCGCAAGATCCTCTTCGGTGACGGTGTACACGGGAGTGAAGTAGGGGGCTTCCGCGCCCGGCGCGAGGTCTGTGGGCGGGAAGTCGGAGGCGTTCGAGTGCGGTCCGAGGAGTACGACGCCGGTAGCGGGCTGGGTGCCCAGGTTGCGGGCGCGTCCGGTGAAGGCGAGGATGTCCCCGGCTTTGTAGCCTGGAATGATGGGGCCGTAGTTGAGGTCCTGGGCTTCGCGGGTACCGAGGACCTGGGCTTGCTCGGCGGAGTAGCCTTGGCCGACTTCCTTCCAGGTCTGCACGTCCCAATCGCCGTGGTTGTCCGGGGAGATGACGTGGAATTCTCCGGCGTTCCGCCATACCGTGGGTCGTCCGGGAGTGATGGAGCGCAGCTCCATGCGGAACTCGACGCCGGCGGGCTGGGACTCGGTGGCGCCTTGATCCGGCACGCGAAGTTGCTCCGTCAGCTGCTCCACCGGCACGGAAACGAAGACGATCTCGCGGTAGCCCTGCCGTTCGTACAGCACGCCGATGTTCCCGTCCGGAAGCCGGGCAGCCGTCGAGTACGCCGAGCTGCCCTCGCACAACAAGAGCTTGGCACGCCACGTGGCACCGTTGTCCGTGGACAGGCTGAGGACCGTGTTGCGGCGGAGCGAGGTGTCCTGGTTGTTGCTCGCCAGGAGCCAATTGTCGGTGGCCGGGTTGCTCAGGGACGTCACGCTCGGCATCCCGTCGAAGCGGACCAAGGAACCATTGTCGCTCGGGTCGGGGAGGTCCTCTACCCGTTCCAGCTCGCTCCACGTTTCGCCGCCGTCGTGGGAGGTCGCGGCCAGGCGTCGGGGCGTCGCGCGTGAATGCAGGAGGAGGCGGCCGTCGTCGAGGCACGCGACTTTGTTCTCGTTGGGGCCGATTCCTGCCGGGCCCTTCCCGATCAGTGAACCAAGCGTCCAGTTCTCGCCGTGGTCGTCGCTGTACGCGGAAGCTGCCAGGATTTCGCCCTCCACGAGCACCACGAATTGCTGCACCAAGCGCCCGGCAAACGGACCCGCATGCATCTGGATACCTTGGCCCGCAGCTGCGAAAATCCCGGTGATGCCGCGTTCGCCGCGGCCCAGCTTGAGCTGCTCGGTGAGCCGCCGGTGCTGCCAGGTGACGCCGTCGTCGTCGGAATAGCTGACATCGCAGTGCTGCACGTCGTCGTCCGGTTCCAGCCCGGCCACTGCCTCGAAGAAGCCCGCGTGCTTGCCTGCGGCGTGGAACATGAAGATCCGCCCGGTCTCGGCGTCTACCAGGAGGCTGGGGTCGCCGTAGCCGTTGAGCCCGGAACCGCAGCGAACCACCCGCTGCTCCTCCCAGGTACGGCCGCTGTCCGTGCTGCGGCGGAACAAGAGGTCGATCGGGTTGGGCAGGTCGTCAAGGTTCGGCCTGCCGTCATAGGCGGCGAGCACTGTTCCCGCCGAGGAGACGGCCAGTGCCGGGATGCGGTATTGCCGGTAGCCTCCCGCGCCGCGCACGGCCAGGACGTGCTCGACGTCGGGACGGGCTGGGGGGAGTGCGGCACCATTGCTTCGGACATGGGAGGTCATATGTCCATGATACGAGTCGTGCTGCGGGGACCGTGCAGCGCTGCTTGGGCTTATGGCGAACCTAAGGCGAAATGGTTGACGCCCTTTCGGCTTCATCAATCTGGACCAGTCTCGGTAGGGTGGCGCAGAAGGTCGTCTCGCCCGGCGAAGTTGCGATTTCAACCCTGCCATCAAGCGCCTTGATGTTCTCAAGGACGAGCGAGAGGCCGAGCCCGGTGCCGTCCCCACTTCGCGAGCTGTCCGACTTGAAGAAGCGATAGAAGACCTTCTCGACGTCCGCAGCGGGTATCCCATCCCCGTGATCGGTCACGGAGACACGGAGCTCCGGACCCATCGGACATGCGTCGACGACGATCGGCGGCAACCCGTGGCGCAAGGCGTTCGCGACTAGATTGGACACCACGAGATCGAACCTCCTTGGGTCTGTTTCGAGCAAAAGCCCCGCCGGCGAGTGGACCTCGATCCCGGAGCCGGGAAAACGGGCCTCCACCAAATCTCGAAGCCGCATTTTGACATCGAAAACATCCTTCGAGATGACGATGCTGTGGGAGTCAAAGCGGGAGATCTCCAGAAGATCCTCCGTAAGATTGGCCAGTCTCCTCGCCGAAGAGGAGATCAGCGTGCCCGCCTCGGCGCGCAAGGGCCCTGGGGCTTCCGCATGACCGAGCACATCGGCCAGCGCCACCATGGCGGCCGTTGGCGTCCGCAGTTCGTGCGAAACATCGGCCACGAACCGGCGCGCGCGCTCTTCGGAGTCCTTCAGCTCGGACACCGACCTGTGTAACTGCTCGGACATTTCATTGAAGCTTGTAATCACGCCATCCAGTTCGTCAACGGTGTTGGCCGGAAGCGTTGCCGGCTCGACGCCGGCGTCGAACTGCTCGATGGCCCTGCGGAGCTCCAGGACCGGTCGCGTGAGCTGCCGGGCGAGCAGCCAGCCGACGGCGGCCCCGGCAACGCCGATCATCGAGGACAAGACGATCGAAGTACTGCTCAGGGCCCTGATCTGATCGTCTTGCGCCGAGAACGGATAGACAGCGTAAACAAAAGCGTCGACAGTGCCCACCTCGGACCCTGCCCGGACCAGCGTGACAACTTTACGGGTGCCGACGACGAAGACCGATTGTCCTGCGACTGTTTCACGCGAGAAGTCCGGAGCCGTCCGGGCGTTGTGTTCTACACGCTCCCTGAAAGTGGCGGGAAGCTGGCGAGGATCCAAGGTACCGCCCGAAGCCTGACCGAGAGAGGGCAGTACGATGCCCATTCGACCGACATCGAGGCTGGACGAGGGAACGGAGGAGACCAGGCCATCCAGAACCTCCAGCGCGTTCCAGGGCTCCCCAGACACGGTTGCTTTCGATTTGATCCCTTGGACGTCCCTGGTGAACTCTGCGAGTGCAAGATTCTGCTGTGCCATAAGGATATTCGTGCTCGCGAACCACGTGATCAGCGATCCGGTCGACACCGCGGCCAGGATCGCTATCAATGCCAGGGTTCCGCCGAGGCGAACGCCCAGGGTCCGCGGCATGACGCTTCGTCGGTTCATGGCTGCCGGTCGAAGCGATAACCAAAACCGCGGATGGTCACGATGTGACGGGGTTGCGAGGCATCGTCCTCGATCTTTCCCCTGAGCCGCTGGATCGTGGCATCGACCATCCTGGACTCCAAGAGGTATTCGATACCCCATACAGTGCGGAGCAATTGCTCCCGGCTGAGGACAACGCCGGGCCGATCAGAGAATTGGAGGAACAGTCTCAACTCGGTGGGCGAGAGTGGCACGTCCTCGCCCCCCTTCGTGACCTTGAGTGCGGTCCGGTCGATCGAGAGCGAACCACTCGTCAGGACGTCGGTGGTACCCGGTCTGTTCGTGTCCGGGGTTGTCCGGCGAAGCACCGCTCTAATCCGGGTTTCCAGGAGCGCAGGTTCGACGGGCTTGACAACGTAATCATCCGCTCCGGCCTCCAAGCCCAGAATCACATCGGCGTCCTCGCCCCGTGCCGTCATCATGATGATGGGGAGCATGCTGTGCTCCCGGATCCGCCGGCACACTTCCAAGCCATCGATATCCGGAAGCATGAGATCGAGAATGAGCAGTTCGGGGGGATCCGAGCCCAGTGCGGTCTTTACCCCCTCTGAGCCGAGGCGAACGCCTGTCGCCCTGTGCCCGCGTTGGCCCAGT
Organism: Arthrobacter methylotrophus; assembly: GCF_039539965.1. Classification (NCBI taxonomy): domain Bacteria; kingdom Bacillati; phylum Actinomycetota; class Actinomycetes; order Micrococcales; family Micrococcaceae; genus Arthrobacter; species Arthrobacter methylotrophus. The sequence continues at coordinate 121,974 of NZ_BAABED010000001.1, forward strand.
GCAAGCTGGAAGGCCGTGTTTATCTCAGTGTCGTCCTCGACGACGAGTATTCTGGCCAAGAGGACTACTCCTTAGTGAAATATGATGGCTGCGTCCGAACCGAACTGCCGGGGCTAGCTGCCGAAATCTCGGCGGGGACGAAGTGTCTTCCGTGCTGTGGATCCCCGTAACGTGGGGTGCGTACAGTCTATTTGGATTGATTCGGACTCGCGGCGGGTGCAGGGCAAACGGACCCCGGCCGGGTAGTGAGCTCAAAATGCCACATTTCATTCGCATAACTTTGACACAAGCCGTAACTGCTTCCGTGCTGAATTAGCCAGTCAGCGGCCGAAGTTGGCCCGACATCAATCGCCTTTCCTAATACATGCGACGACTTCTCTGGAGAAGAGACCCAATGGAGGGCTTCCTCTTTACTGCCGTAGTTGGTGATCGCCTCGTCAAGAAGCGATTGTTGGTATCGTTCGCTCCTCCATCCGGAAGTGATGACGATCGCAATGCCCTGGGACTTTGCGTCTGCGGAAGCACGGCGGAGCGCTTCGAGCAGCTGGGCATCAAGTTTGTCGATTCCGGGCAGGCCCGTCCCGGTGGCAGCCTGTCCCTCTGGCAGAACACCGTCAGAAGGTCCAACCGGGCCCGTCGTGGGGCTGGAAGTGGGACCGGAAATAGGGATAGGGCTCGAAGTGGACCTCGAAAATGGGGTTGAGGCGTGATCCGTGGCGACGTCCGCCGCCGAACAACCAGAGGTGAGTAGAAGGCAGGTCAGTGCGGCGAGGATCGTTTCTTGGGGTCGCAGGGCGTTCATGAACTCACGGTATGAATCAGATGTCCGGGCCTAGAGGCAGCAATGTAACCGCCGCGCTACAGCTCAGGGCAGAAGTGCCACTTGGCTGCCTTTTTACTGCGGGGCGCCCGCCAGAGCCGTGGTTGGTGGGATGTTCGAGGCCCGCGTCGCAGGATAGATCCCGGCAATGAGCCCGATGACCAAGGTACTCGCGATGGCGGATGCGATAGTCGAAGGCGGAATTGTTGGTGGCCACCCGTTGGCAGCGGAGATTGCAAAGAGGCTCGCGGTGCCGACTAATATTCCAGCTAGGCCTCCCAAGACGGAAAGTTGAAGAGCCTCGAGGAGGAATTGGAAACGGATGTGGGATCGGGTTGCGCCGAGTGCGCGGCGGAGACCGACTTCTTGACGACGTTCAATCACGGAAATGATCATCGTGTTCGCCACGCCAATACCCCCAATCAACAGGCTAATGCCGCCGAGTGCAAACAGAAGCCCATTGAAGGCCGCGTCAGTGGCGGTCTTTGCCGCCAGCGCCTCCGAAGGTCGGGACACTTCAACACCTAGCGGAGACTGGGGATTAATCGTTTTGGGAAGGCGATCTTTCACTTCCAGGACAGTGAAATCGGTGGAGCGCTCATATATTCGTGTGGGCCGCCCATCCCAGCCCAAGACATTTTTACCGTATTCTTGTCCGATCAATGCCGCCGTATCCAGTTCCGGGGCAAGCGGCAACGGTTCCAGAATCCCGGTCACTGTTATGTCTCTGCCGTCGAGAACGATCTGGCTTCCAGGGCTCACAATTCCCAGGCGCTCAGCGGCTCTTGCGCCCAAGACCGTGGTTGGATAGGCAGCTTCAGGCCCACTAGGCCAGTGCCCCGCCTTTAGGGTTGCGTTGAGCAATTCACCCAGACCGGCTGAGAAGGTCAAAACATCAATTCCCTCGCTCTGTAACGGATCGATGATCCTACTGCGGTAAACATGTTGGTCTGTGAGCAGGGAGACCTCTTTGGCGTCTAGAACGCCGTCGATACGTCGCGCTTTGGCGGCCGAACCGATAGGCAGTCCATCGGCATCAGCTGCCACAGATTTGCCCGGTTCAATCGTGAGTAGATTTGTTCCCAACTTAGCAAGCTGTTCGTTGAGCTTGGCTTGACTTGAACTTGAAATCCCGACGATCGTGAGCATCGATGCGATGCCAATCGCGATGCCCAGCGCGGAGAGGACGGTACGTAAGGGCTTGGCCATGAGGGAAGCCCCGCCGATGCGAATGAGATCGGCGAAAGTGACCTTCGATTTCGCCTCGCTAGTCGGACGAATCATTGTGGCGTTCCTTGTGTGTCTGCGAGGACTTTGCCGTCCTGGATGCTGACCCGTCGTGGCATTTGCGCGGCGAGTTCAGGATCGTGTGTGATGACAATCACGGTGGTGCCCTCGTTATGAAATTTGCGGAGAATCTCCATGACGGCCGCACCTGAGCTGCGATCCAGGTTGCCCGTGGGTTCATCAGCCAGCAGAATGCGAGGACGCGAGACCACGGCCCGCGCGATGGCAACCCGTTGGCGCTCTCCGCCGGAAAGTTGATGAGGGCGGTGCCCACGCCGGTGGCTGAGCCCAACCGCATCCAGAGCCTCTGCCGCACGGCGCCGTCTGGAGCTACGGTCAACACCGCAATACAACATGCCGTTAGCGACGTTCTCGAGCGCAGTCGCGCCGTCGAGCAGATGGAATTGCTGGAAAATGAAGCCGATGCGATGTGCTCTGAGCGCCGAGAGCTCATCATCGCTCATATCAGCGACTGCGCGTCCTTCGATTACGGCGCACCCGGAGGTCGGCCGGTCGAGAGTTCCCATGATGTTCAACAAGGTGGACTTCCCGGATCCGCTAGGGCCCGTGATTCCGACAAATTCACCTGCCGCGATGCTCAACGAAACGTGGTCAAGGGCTCGCGTCTCAGTGGGCCCATGATCCCGGCAGACCTGGTCAAGATGAATCTGCTGCCCCTTCATGATTGAGGCACCACGACGTCTTGCCCGTCTTCGAGCCCGGAACCGGTCACTTCAACAAAACCGCCGGCGAACAGGCCGGTTGTCACGGGAACCATGTCATTTGGTTTACCTTCATGTACTACTTCCACTCCGAGGTTCCCATCTCTCAGTGCGATCAAGGCCGCGGCCGGGACTGTAAGGACGTTCTCGCGCTTATCGGTGCTGACATCAATAGAGACCGGATACTCCTGGAGTTTCCCGGCGTCTTCCGTTGCGTCCAACACGATGGTGGCGGGGATTGTTGTGACGTCCTTCCCGTTTTCTTGGGTCGTTTTCGCCGCCCCCACTGCTGTGATCTTCCCCGGGGAAGACTTCCCCGGAAGATTGACGTGAACTGCGCGAGCAACGGTGGCAAGAGCTTGTTCGGCCGGTTTGAAGTTCACGCTCACCACTCTGTCCGGCGAAGTCACTTTCAGCACTGGCGTTCCAGCAGAGACCTGGGACCCGACTTGAACGGCATTCGCCGCGGCCCGAATCGGCCCGGGAGCGAACACAAAATCGCCAAACCCCAGCGATCGCGCGTCCGATAATCCTTTGTCCTTGCGCCACCCACTGATAGCTGCTCCGGTAGCAGCGGTGAAATTCTCGTCCGGGGTCCCGGAAAAATAACCCCAACCAGCTAGTGCCGTCTCGATCTGCTTAACATCGGCCCCGGGACCCATTCCAGGCTCGATTGTCCTCCATGCAGGAAGCAGGCCGGGGACAAGCACCACAGGATGGTCGTTGATCCGGTACAAAACCTCCCCGGGGGCAATCGTCAGCCCTTCAGGAGGAAGGGCTGTGACCGTCCCTTCGGCCCGGGACGCCAGATCCCGGGCAGGACCGTAGCCGAGCGTGCCGCGCACGGTGACTTTTTCCGCAAGCGTTTGCCGTGCCACTTTTGCCGTTTCCGTGGAAGCGCTGCTGGCCAATTTTGGGGTGCCCGATGACTCCCTTGGCCAGTTGTTCGCGATGGCTATCCCCGCCGTGGCCGTCACCAATACGGCTACGACAGCAATATGGACCCTGCGCGACCGCCAGAACCGGGACTTCGAATCTTCGACGGCGGGCGGCGCGTTCTCGCTTGGTACCGAGCCGTGCTTGGTGCCACTTCTCATTTTTTGGCAGCCTCTTTGTTCTTGGCCGCGATCTCCTCGCCCTTCTTGGCGGCCGCTTCCCCACAGGTGCTTTCGTCCTTGCGATCGACCTCATAGGGGGTGTTTGACCCCACAGCATCGCCAAGTTTCGGATCCTGAAGGGTGTAGCCCTTTTCGCGCAGGCACTTCGTCATTTGCAGTGCCAATTCGAGCATCTGCTCATCACTCATTTTCGGACCATCAGACCCAGGCAGAGGACCAACCTCGCCTGCGCATGCATCGCCCGCCTTCAGATACTCACTCTGTCGATCACCGAAATCGGGCTTTCCATCCTTCGGCAAGTCGAAACCTTTCTTGGCGAGACAAGAACGGTAAGCGAAGTCCCACTGGTCTCTGGTTTGCGCGGCGCCTGTGCTCTTGCCCGCCGTCTTATCAGCTCCCGAACCGGCTCCACTACTAGACGCCGGAGAGGGAGCCGAACAGGCCCCCAAGCCTAGACAGAGCAAACCTGCCAAGACGAACGTGAACCGCGCCTTACCCAGGCCGTGCATCCTAATGCTCATAACAATCAAATCCCTTCTGTTTTCGGTAAACGCATACCAGCGCCAATGCGAACCGATGGCCCTAGGCGATGACTGCCCGCGGGGCGTTTTCGCACCAGCCTCACCGGGAGAATGACGGTCCTCATGGCTGAAGTCCCTGGACATGTCCGCTAGCGAAGTAACGGACGCCTCGTCCATTCAGACGCTGACATTTCCCACACCTTCAAACTAGGGCGCCCCTGTAAGCCCCTTGGAACGGTGTTGTAACAGCCACGCACCAAAGAATCCCGAATGAATGGAGCGGCGGGAACTCCGGGAGGTGGGCCCGCGCAGCTCTGCTCGGGCTTATGGTTGCTGCCATGGGCGATCGAAATCCGGAAGTGGACACTTGGCTTCAGCGCTACGACAACCCGCACCGCGAATTGCTCGGTAGCATCAGGGAATTCATCCTCTCCCTGGACCCTAGATTGTCTGAGGCCATCAAATGGCAGGCGCCCACCTTCATCTACAAGGGGAACATCGCCTCGTTCTTTCCGCGATCAAAGAAGAACGTCACCCTGATGTTCCACCAGGGCGCGTCAATCGCTGATGAACTGGGCCTGCTGGAGGGCGACGGCGAGGTTTCCCGGGTCGCGCGGTTCGTGGACGACGCCGATTTCGAGGCAAAGAAACCGGCGCTTGAAGCTGTGGTTTTGGGCTGGATCAAGGACAAGGGCTAGCTGAGGGCTTAAGGGACGCGCGGGCCTGGCGGATACTCAGGGTTGCCGGAACGCACCCTCCCTCAACAGGGCCACAGCGACCCCGGCGTCAAGTTCGGCGGCGATCTCGACGTCGTCGGGGTACCCGGCACCGATCAGCTCCCGGCCGCTCGAACACTCTTGCAGAGCATCGCGGAGTCGGGGCTCGGAAGCATTGAAGACAGCCATCGCGGCCTCGGCCTCCGGAGAGAAACCTTCCTTGCCGTCTTCCGGGGTGAAGCCGCCCCGCCCCGCGGCCGCGAGTCCGGCGATGAAGGCGCCCGCCCCGATCTGATCCTCCACAGCGGGCCGGAGCGAACCGCCGGGCCAGCGCTCGCCGGCGGCGATCACCGCCACTACCGCGTCACGGGGTAGTTCGGCCGCCACCCAATCGGCCGTGGCGGCTGCGTTGCGCAGCGACACGGCCGCGATCAGCGGGACGTCCCGGCTGAGCTCGTAGGCAATCGACGATCCGTTGGGCGAAGGCAGCACCACGCGGCCCAGGGCCGGGGCGTCTCGCAGGCTCGACGGCGAGAGGCTCAGTCCACCGCCTCCCCTTGGACCGGCCAACAGGGCACCATGGTGGGCTGCGAAATCCTCGGCTCCGGCATCTTTCCATAGGTAGGGGTACACCATCGCCCCGCGGTCGACGGCGACACTGACACATGTGGTGAAGGAGAGGACGTCAACCACCACGGCGAGTTGGGCCCCGGACGCTACGGCACGGCCGCCGTCGAGCCCCCATTCAAACCTCACCGCGAACGGAAGCTGCCGGTGTACCGCCGCCGCTGTGGTCATGAAAGTTCGGCCGCCAGGTTGCGGCGCGCGGCATCCAGCCAGAGACCCTTGGCTCGTTCGCTGTGGAAGAGCGGATCCAGGGCAAGCAATTGCCTGACCACCGAGGCCCTGCCTGCGGCAAAGTCGGCGTCACTGACGTGGGCGTAGTCCTGGCGGACGGCGCTGAGGTAGCGGGCATATGCGGCGGGTTCTGCGCCGAGGATGGAGAGATCGGCGTCGCACAGGAGCGCGCCGGCGTGATCTCCTGGTTCGGGGCTGTGCGTGGAAGTCAGCCTGACGAGCCGGGCGACCTCGTCAACCACTGCCTTCGGAAGGCCTGCTATGGCGAGCCGGTCCTCGGCCAACGTGGCCGATTGTTCTTCGTCGTGCCCCGCGATTCCCTCATAGACGGCGTCGTGGAACCATGCGGCGAGGGTTACCGGGCGCGGGGTGAGCGCGGGCCCGGTGAGGAGGTCCAAAGCTTCGAGGACGGCCAACAAATGCGTGCGGCTGTGATACTTCCGGTGCCCTTCGCCCCAGCGTTCCAGGAGCTCGAAACCCAGCTCCTCATGCCCCGGAAGCGTTGAATTCCAGCGCTCCAGAAGGGGTACCGTGAGGGCTTTGCTCCGTTCGCGGGCAGGGATCCGCAAACCGCTCGCGATCAGCTTGCGGACCAAGATGCGGGCCTCCACGGGTATGGCGCCGGCGGACAGGAGGTCCTGGTAGCGGCGCTCCGGGACGTCGTAGTGGTCGCCGTCGAAGGCCCGCTCCGGAATCCCCGCGGCCTCGGCGAAGGCGTGCAGCTCCTCAATCGAAGTGTCCGAGACGAGGTGGGAGAACACGGTCCCGTGCGCGGGCCACAGCGGCGGATCGAGGTATACAGCCATGGCCTGGGTCCGAGGGTTACGAGTTCTTCTGGGTGACTGCCGTCCTGAGGGAGGCCAGGCCTTTTTCGAAGTCGCCGCCCACCATTTTGTCCATATTCATGAACAAGGCGAAGACTTTGCCGAGTCCCTTGTTTTCGCCGGTCATTGTCCAAGTGACACGGGTCCCGTCGCCCTCCGGCACAAACGTGAACGCAGTCGGGTTGATGGCTTTCATCGGTTTGGTGAACTCCAGGCGGATGTCGATCTTGCCGGGTTCCTGCGAACCGACGATTTCCATGGTGCCCGTGCCCGCCTTGTTGTTGCCGCTCCACGCGTACTTTGCTCCGACGCCGGATTCGTTGCCCGAGTAGCTGCGGCTCAGCTTGGGGTCAACCGCCTCCCACGGGGACCATTTGGTCCATTCGTGGAAGCTGTTGACGAAGGGGAAAATGTCGGCGGGGGCAGCGGGGATCAGTGCATTGCGGGTGACTGTGAAGGGTGCCATGTGCATATCGTACGGCGGTTTGTCGAAGTCAGTGCGCTGCGTGCTATAGACAGCAGTTTCGCCGTAGGCAAACATGGACCGGGAGGGTCGCTTACTCAAAGTTGAGCATAGTAGACTCAACTTTGAGTAATCGTCATCTTCCCGAAAGGAGCTCTTCCATGGACGTTAAGTTCACCACCAAGAGTCAGGAGGCTCTTTCCGCGGCGGCCATGAACGCGTCAACGGCCGGAAACCCGCAGCTGGAACCTGCCCACTTGCTCAAGGCACTCATGGACCAGCGCGAGGGCGTCGCCGTCGCGCTCTTGCGCGCCACCGGCACGGACCCGGATGCCGTGAGCGTGCAGGCGAGCTCAGCGATCAAGGCGCTGCCGTCGTCGTCGGGCAGTTCCGTGCAGCAAGCGCAGCTTTCCCGCCCCTCCATGCAGGCCATTCAGGCTGCCCAAAACGAGGCCGAGAAGCTCGGCGATTCTTTTGTCTCCACCGAGCACCTCCTCTTGGGACTCTCCGCCGGGAGCGACGCCGTAGGAAAGTTACTGCGCGACGCCGGTGCCTCCCATGAAGCGCTTCTCGCCGCCTTGCCGGGCGTCCGTGGCGACCGGAAAGTCACGTCCCAGGATCCGGAGAACACCTTCCAGGCACTGGAGAAATACGGCACCGACCTCACAGCCGTTGCGCGCTCGGGCAAGCTGGATCCCGTGATCGGTCGGGACAGCGAAATCCGGCGGGTCATCCAAGTCTTGAGCCGCCGCACCAAGAACAACCCGGTGCTGATCGGCGAGCCCGGTGTTGGTAAGACCGCCGTGGTGGAAGGCCTCGCCCAGCGCATGGTGGCAGGTGACGTCCCCGAAAGCCTCCGGGGGAAGACCCTGATTGCCTTGGACCTCGCGTCCATGGTGGCCGGAGCCAAATACCGCGGTGAATTCGAGGAACGCCTCAAGGCAGTGCTGGAGGAGATCAAGAACTCCAACGGGCAAATCGTCACCTTCATCGACGAGATCCACACCGTCGTGGGCGCCGGCGCTACTGGTGAGAGCGCCATGGACGCGGGCAATATGCTCAAACCCATGCTTGCCCGTGGTGAACTCCGCCTGATCGGTGCCACCACCCTGGACGAGTACCGCGAAAACATCGAGAAGGACCCTGCCCTGGAACGCCGCTTCCAGCAGGTATACGTGGGGGAGCCCAGCGTCGAGGACACTATCGGTATCCTCCGCGGCCTCAAGGAACGCTACGAGGCACATCACAAAGTGGCTATCGCGGACTCCGCCCTGGTTGCTGCGGCCACGCTCTCCAACCGCTATATTTCGGGCCGCCAGCTGCCGGACAAAGCGATTGACCTCGTGGACGAATCCGCGTCCAGGCTCCGGATGGAGATCGACTCCGCTCCCGAGGAAATAGACCAGCTTCGCCGTGCCGTGGACCGGCTCACCATGGAGGAGCTGGCCCTCGATCGAGAGACCGACGCCGCTTCGGTGGAACGCCTTGCCGCCCTCCGAGCGGACAAGGCGGACAAGAAGGAAGCTCTGGCAGCGCTGAACGCCCGTTGGGAAGCTGAGAAGGCCGGACTGAACCGCGTTGGTGACCTCAAGGCGAAAATCGACGAACTTCGCTCCGCGGCCGAAAAGTACCAGCGCGAAGGCGACCTTGAAGCCGCCTCCCGCATCCTCTATGGCGAACTGCCGGCCCTGGAGCGCGAGCTGAACGCAGCGGCCGAGGAAGAATCCGCCCGGGAAGCAAGGGGGGAAGCGAAGCCTGCCCTCATGGTGGCGGAAGAGGTAACAGCGGACGATATCGCCGAGGTTATTTCGGCCTGGACGGGCATCCCCGCCGGGCGCATGCTGCAGGCGGAATCCCAGAAGCTGCTGCATATGGAAGAAGAGCTGGGTAAGCGGCTGATCGGTCAAGCCCAGGCCGTGGCCGCCGTTTCCGACGCCGTCCGCCGTGCCCGCGCGGGCATCAGCGACCCCAATCGCCCTACGGGTTCGTTCCTGTTCCTGGGCCCCACCGGCGTCGGCAAAACCGAGCTCGCCAAAGCACTTGCTGACTTCCTGTTCGACGACGAGCGCGCCATGGTGCGGATCGATATGTCCGAATACGGGGAAAAGCACTCGGTGGCCCGTTTGGTCGGTGCCCCTCCCGGATACGTGGGCTACGAGGAAGGCGGCCAGCTTACCGAAGCGGTCCGCCGCCGTCCGTACTCCGTGATCCTGCTCGACGAAGTGGAAAAGGCGCACCCCGAGGTGTTCGACATCCTCCTGCAAGTGCTCGACGACGGCCGGCTCACCGACGGCCAAGGCCGGACGGTGGACTTCAGGAACACCATCCTGGTGTTGACCTCCAACTCTGGCAGCCAGTTCCTCGTGGATCCAACTTTGGACGCGGCGGCTAAACGGGATGCGGTCATGGCCGTGGTCAACGCTTCCTTCAAGCCCGAGTTCCTTAACCGGCTCGATGAAATTGTGCTTTTCGATCCGCTCAGCGTGGAGGAGCTCGCCAAGATCGTTGAACTACAGGTGGCCGAGCTGACCAAGCGCCTGCGCGACCGCCGGCTCACTCTCGAGGTCAGCGACGGCGCCCGGGCTTGGCTCGCGATGTCCGGCTATGACCCTGCCTACGGGGCACGTCCGTTGCGCAGGCTGGTCCAGCGCGAGATCGGTGACCGCTTGGCCAAGGAGATCCTTGCCGGGCATATAGCGGACGGTGACACGGTTTTCGTGGATACCGCCGCCGACGTCGATGAACTCACCATTGCGGGGCTTGAAGCGTTGTCAGTTCCTGGCGGCGGAGCCCCGGCGGGCAGCGGGCTCAAGGTGCGGCGGAAGAACTAGCTGGGGCTGGCGGGGCTACTTCTGGAGGATGGATTCCTTGAGCGTGTTTCCAGAGTTCACAACGATGAAGCAGTCCACGCGGCGATCACCGTTGTCCCAGCTGGAGGCGCTCGGGTAGACATTCTGCTGTAGGAGTGTGTACTTCGTGGAGGCCTCGTTGAACATCACGTTACGGCAGATTTCGCGCCCCTTGTCACGGAGGGCAGTAGCGCCGGGGAAGGTGTCGTCCGCTTTGTACCGGAAAATTGCGCCCAGCTGGGCGGAATGGTCGGTGGTGCAGTCCACAACCCTGGACTTGGTGGCGTTGGAGTCGAAATCCGCGAAGCAATCGCCCAGCTGGTAGTCCTTCGCCTCCACGTCCGCCGGAAGGGGGCCGCGGCTGGTGGACGTGACGGGTTCGGGAGTGGCGGTGGCCACAGGCCGGTTGGCGAGCGCGCCCACGAGGATCCAGATCACCACGCCGATGAGGATCAACACGGCCAGTACAATGCCGCCAATGATGAGTCGCTGCCGTGTCATGACGTCAAGGGCGGTTCGCAGCGGGGAGCCTTTTTCGGCGGGAACAGTGCTCCCCGGCTCGAGGCCGTCAGGTGCGCCATTCTCCGGGTCGATGCCCGACGCCGCCGGATCCTCGGCCCCTGAAGCAAGGTCTACCGGCGACTCATCGTCGCCTGTACCGTTGTTGCCCGGGAAGGTGTTGTCCTGGCCCATGTCCGAATTTGCGCCTCTCATGCGTGTGGCCCGATATTAGGGCGACTCTACCCAAGTTTTCCATGCCGGCGAATGATGATATGGCCAGCTGGGACTGTGACGCGGCTTTTACGAACGTCGTGGCAAGCAGTCGCTCCAGAAAGCATGTAATCTAGACATACGACAAATTGACCAAACATTCCGGGGCCTCACCGATAGCCAAGGTGACCACCTCCGGTCCAAGTACAAAAGGGGGTCACGCCATGGGGCGCGGCCGTCAAAAGGCAAAAGCTACCAAGCAGGCTCGGGACATCAAGTACTACTCCCCGAACACTGACTATTCAGCCCTTCAGCGCGAGCTCACAGGGCCATCAAGTCGTGCGACGAGCCGATTCGCGGACGATCCGCCGGAGCCGGACTACTCGGCTTACGAGGACAAGTACGCGCAGGACTTGGAAGACGATGACGACGAGGTAGACACCCGCCGTATCGGATAGCTGTCGCAACGATCAGGTGCCTTTCGGCATCGAGTTGCGTACCGCCGTCGTACACGAGGTCATGTGGCGTCCCCGGATGCCACTCATAACGATTTGGCCCGTAGGGCTCGCCATGATTGGCGTGCCCTACGGGCCTTTTTCGTTCCCCTTTTTGCCGGACCAAGGTGTTTTCCGGGGTTATAGGAAAAACGTGTGTAAATCGCGGGACCTGCACCTTCGGCGAAGAGAATGATCCAGCAGTATCCGACGAGGTCCATGGATCCTGCGGTTCTGTAGTCGTTGATAGTGCGCTCTCGAAAGCTGTTGACAGTATGCGTTAGTGACGACTAACGTATTAATTATGCTCGACCCACTGGAAGTTGCCGCGGAGCCGAATAGGCGGCGTCTGTTGCACCTGCTTGTGGTGGGCGAGCGCACTGTGACGGAGCTGGCAGCCGAATTCACCGTGAGCAGATCCGCCATCTCGCAGCACTTGTTGCTGCTGGAGGAGGTAGGCCTCGTTGCCGCCCGCAAAGAAGGTCGCAACCGCTTCTACCGCTTGGACAACGTCGGCATGAGAGAACTCCGGATGCTTTTTGAGCAGTTCTGGACCGCGGAGCTGGACATGCTCCTCGCTGACGCACAAAACTTCACCACCGACCGCCCTCAAACAACAGAGGAATCATCATGATTTACGACAAGACCGTTCTTCTTCCCCTCAACGTCGACCAGGCGTTCGAACTCATCACGCAGCCTGCACGCCTCCGCCGCTGGCAGACCGTTGCCGCACGCGTCGACCTGAAGGTCGGCGGCGAGTACCGCTGGACCGTCACTCCTGGCCACCACGCAGCCGGAACCTTCACCGAAATCGAACCGGGCAAGCGCGTGGTCTTCACCTGGGCCTGGGAGCAGCCGGAGGCCCCGGCGGACAACGTCTCCACCGTAGCCATCACCCTTGAGCCAGCCGACGGCGGGACCACGGTGCGCTTCGTGCACGAAGGCCTTCCGACGCCGGAAGCCCTCGCAGCCCACTCCGAGGGCTGGAACCACTACCTCGACCGTCTCCTCGCCGAGGCCTCCACGGGCGACGCAGGTGCCGACGAATGGGCCGCTGCCCCTGCCGATCTCAACGAGCTCACCTCTGCGGACGCCACGCTTGCCATCGTGCAGCGGGTGCTGGCGCACGTCACCGCAGCCGACGCGCAGACCCAGACTCCGTGCGCCGATTTCAACGTGTCGCAGTTGCTTGACCACCTTGCGGGATCGATTGGCGGCATCGCAAGGGCCCTGGGTGCCGAGGTAGCCGACGACGCCGGAAAGTCGCCTGAGGTGCGCATCGCCGACCTCGCCCAGCCCACGCTGGAGGCTTTCTACCGCCGCGGCCTCGAAGGCACCATCGACATGGGCTTCGCCGAATTGCCGGCCACGATGGTGGCCTCCATCCTCAACCTCGAGTTCCTCGTCCACGCTTGGGACTTCGCCAAGGCCCTGGGCCTCGAAGTGTCGGTGGCGGATGAGCTCACCGATTACGTCGAGGTCCTCGCGCAGAACACGATCAGCGAGCAGGTCCGCTCAAGCGGCAGCTTCGCCCCGGCCCAGGAAGTCGCCGAGACGGCATCCAGCCTGGAGCGCCTGGTCGCTTTCACGGGCCGGACTGTTCACGCATAAGGGTTCCGGCGCCGCTCTAAAGGGGATCCATCCGCGCTGGCTGTTGTCAGTGTCGGACCCTCGTACTACTTTGAACGTGGTATCCGCTGGCGTAAGCCCGCTACTCAACGAAGGGATAGCAATGCCGCAGGTTGATAGCTACAAGCAGGGAACTCCGTGTTGGGTGGACCTGTCGTCGTCGGACATTGAGGCTTCCAAGGCCTTCTATGGTGATCTGTTCGGCTGGGAACTGGATGCGATGGATGCTGGCAACGGTATGACCTACTACATGGCCAAGCTGCAGGACCGCTATGTAGCGGGCATGATGCAGCAAATGCCGGACATGGCTGCGGCAGGAGCACCGTCCTACTGGGCCAACTACCTCGCCGTCGATTCCGTCGACGAGGCAGCTGAACGCGCGACGGCGGCGGGTGGCAACATCCTGTTCCCGCCGGACAGCGTCCCCAACGGGAGCGGCCGCATGTTCTTTGCCGCTGATCCCACGGGTGCCCAGATTGGTTTCTGGGAGGCCGGAAGCCACCACGGTGCCGGGTTGGTCAATGAACCGGGCACGGTGCTCTGGAACGAGCTGCAGACAAACGAGGTCCCCAAGGCCGTGGCTTTCTATGAATCCGTGACGGGATGCTCCAGCGAAACCGCAGCAGCCGGCGATCTGCAGGAATACACCCAATTGTTGGTGGACGGGAAGTCCGTGGCCGGCGCCATGAAGCAGCCCATGGAGGGCATGCCGCCGTTCTGGATGACATACTTCAATGTTGCGAACGTGGACGAATCCGTGGCGAAGGCCGTGGAACTCGGGGCCCAGGTCTTCGCGCCTGCCTTCGATGTCCCCGGGGTCGGCCGCATGGCAGTTCTCGGCGACCCCGCCGGGGCAGCCTTCAGCGTGATGGCCGGCGAAAGCTCTTAAATAAATCGAGTGCCCACCCAACTGCCGGATCGGCAATTGGGTGGGCACTCGTTTGCGTTAAGGACCCTTAGGCGTAGGCGTTCACGAGGCGCACGGCGCCGCCGTCGACGCCCTTGGCGCCTTGAACGTAGTCCGGGCCGCTCTTGTCAACGGACGCGGAGTCCGCGGCAACAGTACCCATCACCCATGACGGCAGTCCGCGCTCGTTGAGGCGGGCTACGGCGGCGTCAGCGATCTCCGGCGACACGATGGCCACCATGCCAACACCCAGATTGAGCGTGCGCTCAAGATCAGCCAGGGGCACATTCCCGAGTTCGGAGACGAGCTTGAAGATGGCGGGCAGTTCCCACGTGGCGCGGTCAACCGTGGCCACGAGACCCTGCGGCAGCACACGGGCCAGGTTGGCTGCGAGTCCGCCACCGGTAACGTGGCTGAAGCCGTGCACGGCGCCGGCTGCGGTACCAATGCCGCTGACCGGGAACGCGCGGGCGAGGTCCAAACAGTCTGCGGCATAGACTCGGGTCGGTTCCAAAAGCTCTTCGCCCAAAGTGCGGCCGAGCTCGGAAACCTGACGGTCCAGGGCCCACCCGGCGTGGTTGATCACCCGGCGGACCAAAGAGTAACCGTTCGAGTGCAGGCCTGAAGACGCCATGCCGATCACGACGTCGCCAGCGCGGACGCGGTCCGGTCCAAGCAGGGCGTCGGCTTCGACAACACCTGTAGCTGCACCGGCGACGTCGTACTCGTTCTCACCCAGCAGGCCCGGGTGCTCAGCGGTTTCGCCACCCACCAGGGCAGTGCCGGCAACAGAACAGGCAGCGGCAATGCCGCGGACGATGTCCGCGATGCGCTCGGGGACAACCTTGCCGCATGCGATGTAGTCGGTCATGAAGAGCGGCTCGGCACCCACTACTACGATGTCATCCACCACCATGCCGACGAGGTCGAAGCCGATGGTGTCGTGGATGTCCATGGCCTGGGCGATGGCAACTTTGGTGCCGACACCGTCCGTGGACGTGGCCAGGAGCGGCCTTTTGTACGTGAGCAGCTTGGAGACGTCATACAGGCCGGCGAAACCGCCGACGCCGCCGAGCACCGAGCTGTTGTGGGTCGCCTTGACGGCGTCCTTCATGAGTTCGACGGCGCGGTCGCCCGCTTCGACGTCGACGCCGGCGGACGCATAGGTGATGCCGGTTGCGTTCTCAGCGGCGGAGGATGCGGAGGTCATACAGACTCTTTCTTATCGGCGTCGGTCAGCAGGTTCTCAAACTCGGCGTCGGGTCCGGGGTCGCAACCCGTCGCGCCGGGCTTGTTGGCCGGGTCGTCCGAGTCTGCGTCTACGGTTTCCGTGGAAGTGCCCGACGCCGGCAGCCCGCCGAGGTCGGTGCGCTCAAGCAGGTTCTTGCCGAGTTTGTCCGAACCCGGAAGTGCGATGGGGTACCGGCCCGTGAAGCAGGCGGTACAGAGGCGTTCGCGAGGCTGCTGGGTGGCGCCGATCATGCCGTCTTCGGAAATGTACGCCAGCGAATCTGCGCCAATGGCGTGGGAGATCTCCTCGATGGTGGCGCCGTTGGCGATCAGTTCAGCGCGGGAGGCGAAGTCGATGCCGTAGAAGCAGGGCCACTGCACGGGCGGGGAGGAAATCTTGATATGGACGGCTGCGGCGCCGGCTTCGCGGAGCATCCGCACGATGGCGCGCTGGGTGTTGCCGCGCACGATCGAGTCATCCACAACCACCACGCGCTTGCCGCGGATCACGGATTCGAGGGCGTTGAGCTTGAGCCGGATGCCGAGCTGGCGCAGGGTCTGCGAAGGCTGGATGAACGTGCGGCCCACATAAGAGTTCTTGACGAAGCCGTGGGCGAACGGGATACCGGACTCTTCGGCGTAGCCGACCGCGGCGGGGGTGCCGGATTCCGGGACCGGGATGACGATGTCGGCTACCTGGGTGTTTTCGCGGGCCAGCTGGCGGCCCATCTCCACGCGGGACTCGTACACGGAACGTCCGGCAATCGAAGCGTCGGGACGCGCAAGGTAGACGTACTCGAAAACGCAACCGGCCGGCGTCGCATCCGCGAAGCGCTGGGAACGGACGCCGTTCTCGTCAATCGCAATGAACTCGCCGGGCTCGATCTCGCGGATGAAGCTCGCACCCACGGTTGCCAGCGCGGACTGCTCCGAGGCGACAACCCAGCCGCGCTCGAGGCGGCCAAGGCACAGGGGGCGGATGCCGTAGGTGTCGCGGGCGGCGTAGAGGGTGCCTTCGTCCATGAACACGAAGCAGAATCCGCCGCGGATCTTGGGAAGCAGTTCAAGCGCGGTCTGTTCGAGGGTCTTGCCCTCTTCGCCTTCGAGCAGGGCGGTGACCAGGGCGGTGTCCGAGGTGTTGCCTTGCTTCATTTCTCCGGTCAGCTGGCCATCGTTGCGCTCGAGGATCATTTCCCGGAGTTCGGCGGTGTTGGTCAGATTGCCGTTGTGGGCGAGTGCCACGGTTCCGGTAGCAGTTGCACCGAGGGTCGGTTGAGCGTTGGCCCAATGGCTGGCACCGGTGGTGGAGTAGCGGCAGTGTCCGACGGCAAGGTGTCCCGTGAGGGTGTTCAGCGTTGTCTCGTCGAAGACCTGGGACACGAGGCCCATGTCTTTGTAGACATTGATGCGCTTGCCGTCACTGGTAGCAATACCAGCCGATTCTTGTCCGCGGTGCTGCAGCGCGTACAGCCCGTAATAGGTGAGTTTTGCTACCTCTTCGCCGGGAGCCCAGACCCCGAAGACGCCACAAGCGTCCTGAGGTCCTTTTTCGTCGGGGAGAAGATCATGAGAAAGTTTTCCGTCGCCACGTGCCACTGGTCAATTGTCGCATGATGTTGGCGTGGTATTTTCCCCACGCGACTTTGTGACCGGGATCCTACGCTTCGGCGTCGTCCTCTGTCGGGTTGGGTACGGACTCCACGACCGCGCGCTGGGTGCGCCGCACGCTGACCTTGTCCAGGATGAGGGCTGCGATTGAACCTAGCAGGACTCCACCGGCGGCAAACGAAATCAGGAAGAATCCGAAGACCGCCCCGGTGTCGAAACTCGCATCGCCGGGGATCCCGTAAGCCACCAGTGCGGCAACGATGATCCCGATGACTGCACCCAGGACCATGAACGGAACGAATTTCGGCGCGCGACGGACCGTGATCCCACGGCGCTCGGCGGGGCCGCGGGGTGCTGGGGTGCCGTTTCCGACGCCAGGGGTGTGGGGTTCCTCAAAAGCCATGCCTTCCAGCCTACCGTTTCGAGACATGTCCGGCTCCGTCCACCCAACTAGCTCGCAATTGTTGTCGTTATGAGGCGTCAAAACGACAACAACTGCGAGCTAGTTGGGCGGCCGACTCGGAAGAACTAGCTTCCTCGGTACGTGGAGAAGGCGAACGGGCTGAGCAGCAGCGGCACGTGGTAATGCTCGCCGGCGTCGGACACCGTGAAGCTCAAGTCCACCTCCGGGAAGAAGGTTTCCACTCCCTGTGCCTTGTAGTACGGCCCGGTGGCGAAGTTCAAGCGGTAACTGCCGCCGTCGACTCTTTCAGGACCCAGATCCTTGATCCGGCCGTCCGCATCGGTGGTGCCGCGGGCAATCTGCCTCCAGTTATCGCCGTCGCGCACTGAGAGAACGACGGCGACGCCGGCAGCCGGACGGCCGGAGCCGGTGTCCAGGATGTGGGTGGTTATTTGGGAAACGCTCATTTGCTGGGTACTCCTTCGCTGCTCGCGCTGGCTTCGCTGATCACACCGGCAAGGCGCAGCAGCGCGATGTCGCGCAATTGGCCCGCCACGATGACGTCTTCTTCTTCGGCGGTGTGGTTGAGCCGTTCCTGGAGGGAGGCCAGAATCTCCTTGGCTGTCCGTCCCGCGGCGCGGATCAGGAAGACGCGGCCGAACTTGGCCTCGTATCCACGGTTGCCTTCCGCCAAGGCTCTGACCAGGCCGTCGTCGTTGGGATCCACGCCGGCCTGTTCCGAGCGGGACATAGCGGCTTCGGTGGTGTGGGCCTTGGGCCGTTCGCCGATCCGCGGGTGGTGGGCCATCGCGGCCGCTACTTCGTCCGACGTGAACGGTTCGGCGGTTTCCCGGGCAAAGTCGAGCAGGGAGTCCAGGCTGCGAAAGGGGCGCGCATCCGCGATGTGCTCCACCCAGCGCTGGATATCGAGGCACGGGCGCAGGACGTCGATCGCGTCCGCACGGTCCACGTTGTTGAATATTTCAAGCTGCATGCTTGTTCATTCCTCGTGCGAGTGCTGGCATCCATGGTGTTGGCTATGCGGAACTCCGGCGATTTCCGCCGGATGGACTTGGGCGCCTGGGCTCCTCTGGTCTTCCACATCATGGAACTGTTATTTCAGCATGCGTAATAGTCAATCCAAAGAGTACGGCGGTGTCAAGAGAGTACCGCACCTCGGTCCTCCCTCCGCCCGAAACGCTCGCTCACCTTTGACCCGAAATCCCGAAACGCTCGCTCACCTTTACTGTCTGGTGGACAATGTCAGCACCAGCCAAAGGAGTTTCGCCATGCCAGAGGTCCTGACGTCCCGGTATCTCTTCGGACCCGGTCCCAGCAACTGCTATCCGGAAGTGACCGCCGCGTTGGCGTATCCGGTGATCGGTCACCTGGATCCGGTATTCATTAGGCGCCTTGACCGGACATGCGCCGGGCTCCGGACCATGTGGGGGACCCGGAATACCCGCACCTTGCCGTTGAGTGCCACAGGCTCAGGCGGGATGGAGGCCGCTTTTGTTAATACAGTGTCCGACGGCGATGTGGCAGTAATCGCCGTCAACGGCCTTTTCGGGGAGCGAATGTGCGAGGTGGCCCGGCGCTGCGGTGCCACGGTAGTGCGCGTCGACCATGAATGGGGCCAGCCAGTCGATGCGGAAAGAGTCCTCGCCGCACACCCGCATCCCAAGGTGATTGCCGCCGTCCATGCCGAAACCTCCACAGGCGTCCTGTCCGACGTCGCGCCCCTTGGGGCCGGCAAGGGCGACGCCCTCTTGATCGTGGACGCGGTGACGTCCATCGGCGGGCTGGAGCTCCTGGCTGACGAGTGGGGGATCGACGTCGGGTACGCCGGGACGCAGAAGTGCTTGGGGACGCCTCCTGGATTGTCCCCTTTCACCGTGTCTGAGCGCGCTTTCGAGCGGCGCATCAAGGATCCGCGTTCGTGGTACCTGGATATCGGTCTTTTGGGTGGATATGTTGGCGCGGCGAGTGGCAGCCGGACGTATCACCACACAGCGCCAGTGACCATGATCGCCGGGCTCGAGGCCGGGCTGGACCGCATCCTTGCCGAGGGGTTGGCCGCTGTCCAGGCGCGGCACCGCGCTGCCGGAACCGAGTTGCGGGAGGGACTTGAAGCCATGGGCTTGGAGCTATTTGCTGCCGAAGGCTCGCGCCTGCCGAGCCTCACCACAGTCAAAGTGCCCGACGGCGTGAACTCGGCCGCCGTCCGCACTTACCTTCTGAAGAACTTCAGCATTGAAATCGGCTCCGGTGCGGGCCATTTTACGTCGACCATTTGGCGGATCGGCATGATGGGTCCGAACGCGAACAGGGCATCGGTGAAGCTTGTCCTTGGTGCACTGGAAGAGGCGATCGCGAAAGCGTGACGCTCGCTCAGCTATGGGCGCCAATTCCCAGACGCTCGCTCAGCTATGGCCGAAAACAAGGAAACCCTCCTGCAGTCCCGTCCGATTGCGCACCGGGTCGTCGCCGTGCTAGCGTTCCGGTGATCGTGATCTATCGGCAGGAGGTGAGACCCATGAACGCAGTATCCACAGTGGGTGCTCCCTGCAGTCCACGATCGCGCGACTGAAGTAGTCGCCACCGGGAGCGCCAGATCAGGCAATTCGCGAAAGGCGACTCCCATGAATACAACACCTTTTTCAACTCTGAACGTCACCTCGACGTCGGCATCCGACCGCGCGCCGCTGCTCCTGATGGGCCACGGTGAGCGAGCCTTGGTCCTCGGAGGCGGCGGATCGACAGGCAACGCGTGGCTGATCGGTGTCGTCGCCGGCCTGTTCGGTGCCGGATTGGACGTGACGACTGCCGATCTGACCATCGGGACGTCGGCCGGCTCGACGGCGGCGGCCCAGATAGCTGGCGCGACCCCGACCGAGCTGCTCGCAGCCATCCTGTCCGCCGTCCCCCCGCAACGGACCGGTCCGTTGGTCGGATCCGACCGGGGACGCAATCCTGGTAGGCCGGTGGTGGACCAGTTGGAGAGGATGAGCAGAATCATCGCCTCCGCTGAGGACGCGGTTGACATGCGCCGCAGAATGGGCGCGGCGGCACTCGATCTGGATGCGGCGTCGGACGGCTCCTGGTCGACACAGTGGCGCACTATCGTCGGCTCGCGGTTGCCCAGTCAGAGCTGGCCACAACGAACAGTGCTCATCACGGCGGTCGATGCCAGAACAGGTGAGCCGGTAGTGTTCGACCGCCAGAGCGGGGTCGAGCTGGCGGACGCCATCGCCGCCAGCTGTTCCAGCGGTCTTCCCTACCGGATGGGGGACAACCGATACATCGACGGCGGCTACCGACGCAACGAGAATGCCGATCTCGCGGCCGGACACGCGCGGGTGCTGGTTCTGTCACCATTCGGCGGCAGAACCCTACATCCGTTGGACTGGGGCATGCAGCTCGCGGCGCAGGTCGACGAGCTACGCGCAGGCGGCAGCAGGGTCGAGACGATCTTCCCGGACAGCAACGCCGAGCACCTGTTCGGCGCCAATGCGATGGATCTGTCCATGCGTCCTGCCGCGGCCCGGGCCGGACACGAGCAAGGCAGAGCCCTCGCCGAGCAGCTCGCCGAGTTCTGGTGCTGACGTTCAAGCAACAAAGCGGAACATGGTGACCGGTTCGCTTACATCGGCGCCGAGCGGCAACTGATCTGACGCTCGCTCGTCTTTGGCCGGAATATCCGGGACCCTCCTGCAGATAATCATCTGCAGGAGGGTCCCGTCATTTGGGCTCATAGGTGAGGGAGGATCATGCTGGAGGGGCTCATAAGTGAGCGGGCGTCGCGGGAGAGACGGGGGATCAGAGTCCGAGTTCGGCCTTCAGCTCTGCTACATGGCCGTCGGCCTTGACCTGGTACTGGGTCAGCCTGACCTTTCCTTCGCCGTCGAGCACCACGGTGGAGCGGACCAAACCGTCAACTACTTCGCCGTTCACGAGCTTCTCGCCCCAGGCACCGTAGGCCAAGGCCACTGCGTGGTCTTGGTCAGAGAGGAGCGGGAAGGTCAGGGCGTAGTCCCCGGCGAAGCGTGCGATCTCTTCCGGGGCGTCGGGAGAGATGCCCAGGACTTCGTAACCGGAGGATTGGAGGCTGGACAGGCTGTCCCGGAAGTCGCATGCCTCGGTGGTGCAACCGGGGGTGGCGGCTTTGGGGTAGAAGTACACAATGACGTTGCGCCCGCGATAGTCCGAGAGGGAGATCTTTTGGCCTTCGGAATCGAGCAGGGAAAAATCGGGGGCCTGGGTTCCGGCGAGGAGCTTCTGGGTCATGTTGCGATCCTTGACTTGTCGGGCAACCGCCGTGGCCGGCGATCAATCTAAAGGTTTAACGGTCTGCCTAGATGCAGTATTCCGCGGGTCCGCGGACTGTGGAGCCAGGTCCGGGCACGAACTGGTAGCCGTCTCCACGCACTGTGGCGATGACATGACGGGCTGAGCCCAACTTGCGCCGGACGCGTCCAACATACACGTCGATGGACCGGAATGCCGCGCCGGGACAGTCAAGTGACTCCAAAAAACGTTGCAATTCTTCACGTGGAACGGCCCGGGACAGGTTCTCCACGAGGTAGCGCAAGAGGCTCTGCTCCATCGCCGTGAAGCCGACAGGGTCGCCATCCAGCAGGACAGTGTCTGCGGCGAGATCCACTGCTACCGTGCTGCGCCGGCCGGCCCGGGCGTTAGCCAGGACAACCGGTGGGTTGACAGCGGCGGGGCGGCTTTCGCCGTCGGACGTTGCAGCTCCGGCGGCGGGCCAAAGGAGGACTTCCGCCCCCGGAGCAAGTTTGCGGGCCCGGGCCAGGACCGCTTCAGCGGCCCGGGCCCAAACCTCAGGATCGATGTCGCAGCCTTCACCCGGCTGTACCCACACGGCCAGGCCGCGCGGGTACAGCCCCGGCCGAACCACGGAAGCTGGCTGGTGCCGCGAGGCGTTGAACCGGGCGGGAAGTTGCCCATACGGGGCATGGACGTTGACGGCCATGGGTGTGGACTTACACGCCGCCGCGGCGAATCAGTTTGCCGCTGGGCGTCCGGCCGTCGATCTCGTTGCCGCGCAGGTACGTTCTGCGTACGACGCCGGAGAGTGCCTTGCCGTCGTACGGCGTGATCGGGTTCTTGTGCTTGAGTTTCTTGACGTCGACGACGAACGCGTCGTCGGGCGCGAAGATCGAGAAATCCGCGTCGTACCCGAGCGCGAGCTGGCCTTTGTTGTGCAGCCGGGCCAAAGCTGCGGGCTTCTCCGACATCCAGGACACGACCTGTTCCAAGGATATTCCGCGGTGCCTTGCCTCGGTCCAAATCAACGAGATCCCCAGCTGCAGCGAGGAGACGCCGCCCCAGGCCACAGCGAAGTCGCCGTTTTCCAAGTCCTTCAGGTCAAGCGTCGAGGGGGAATGGTCTGAGACGATGCAGTCGATGGTGCCGTCCTGGAGTCCCTGCCAGAGCAGCTCGCGGTTGGAGGCCTCGCGGATGGGCGGGCAGCACTTGTAGGCGGTGGCGCCATCGGGGATTTCCTCGGCCATCAGCGTGAGGTAGTGCGGGCAGGTTTCCACGGTGAGATGGACGCCGTCGCGCTTTGCCGACGCGATCATGGGCAGAGCGTCCGACGACGAGAGGTGCAGGATGTGCGCACGCGCACCGGTCCAGCGGGCCCGTTCGATGACCTCGGCGATGGCCTTGTTCTCGGCGCCGCGGGGGCGGGAGGCAAGGAAGGTGGAGTAATGAGCGCCGCCGGGGTGGGGCGCGTGGTCGATCGCATGGGAGTCCTCGGCGTGGACGATCATGAGGGAGTCGAAGGACTTGAGCTCAGCCATGTCCTCTTCCATCTCGTCCGCGTCCAAGTGCGGGAACTCGTCCACGCCGGAATGGAGCAGGAAGCACTTGAAGCCGAAGACTCCCTCGTCATGCAGCGGGCGGAGGTCCTTCTTGTTGCCCGGAATGGCGCCGCCCCAGAATCCGACGTCCACGAACGCCTGGTCCTCGGCCACTTCGCGCTTGAGCTTGAGGCCGTCCACGTTGGTGGTGGGCGGGATGGAGTTCAGCGGCATGTCGATGATGGTAGTGACGCCGCCGGCTGCGGCAGCGCGGGTGGCAGAGGCGAAGCCTTCCCACTCGGTGCGGCCGGGCTCGTTGACGTGCACATGGGTGTCCACCAGACCGGGGATGAGGGTTTCGTCGTCGGCGAGTTCAATCACCTGAGCACCCTGCAAGCCGTTCCCCAAGGGTTCGATCGCGACGATCACGCCGTTGCGGACGCCAACCTCGCGGGCGGTAATGCCGGCGGTGGTGAGGACGCGTTGGCCACGGATGACCAGGTCAAACGGGCCGTGTGCTGTGGTGGTCTCTTCAGACATGGAGTGGCTCCTTGGTCTCGGTTCGCGCTGAGTCTTGGGTGGGTGCCTGGCTCTGGGAATTTCCCGAAAGGCGCACGCCGATGTGCTTACCCAATTCTTCAAGCAGCGGCCCTGCTTCAGCTATACATTTCTCTACATTGGCTTCGAGCTCGGTCAATGCGTGGGCCGACTCGAAACCGGACTCCGTAAGTTGTTCCGGGCTCAGCGTACTGCGGCCGCAGACGGCAATCACAGGGACCCCGGAACGCGCTGCCGCCCGCGCCACACCCATGGGCGTTTTGCCGAGCAGGCTCTGTTCGTCGAGGCTGCCTTCGCCGGTTATCACCAGGTCTGCGCCCGCCAGCCGCTGCTCCAATTCCGTGAATTCGAGGACGACGTCGATGCCCGGCCTGCGTGCCGCGCCCAGCGCCGCGATGGCAATATAGCCGACGCCGCCTGCCGCACCCGCGCCCGGCGCCTGTGCGGCGTCCTCGGCTTCGGGGCCGATTTCGCCGGCGAGGACCCGGACGAAGTGGGCCAAGGCGGCATCGAGCGCGGCGACGTCTTCCGGCGTCGCGCCCTTTTGCGGCCCGAAGATCGCGGCGGCGCCGGTGCGGCCCAAAAGGGGATTGTCGACGTCGGACGCCAGGACGAACTCGGCGACTTCCAAGCGGACGTCGAGGTTCGAGAGGTCGATCCGGTCAAGGCGGCCGAGCGCGGCTCCGCCGGCGGGGAGTTCGTTGCCGTCGGCGTCGAGGAGCAGGGCGCCGAGGCCCTGCAGGACTCCTGCGCCGCCGTCGGTATTGGCGCTGCCGCCGACGCCGAGGATGATGTGCCGGCAGCCGAGGTCCAGGGCGGCGCGGATGAGTTCGCCCGTGCCCAGGCTGGTTGAGTTTCTGGCGGTTTCGGTGTTTGGCGCGCTTCCGTCGCCGAAGCCTGGGAGCACTGCGAGTCCCGAGGCTTCGGCCATTTCGATGACGGCTTCCTTGCCGCGGACGGCGAATTCGGCTGTGATCGGCTGGCCCGTGGGTCCGGTGACCGTCGCGCTGCGGCGGGTGAAGCCGGAGCCGACGGCGGCGTCGAGAGTCCCCTCGCCGCCGTCGGCCACTGGAATGAGCGTGGTTTCAAAGCCCTCGGCCGGGTGACTGGCGGCGAAACCTGCCCGCAATCCCGTGCTCAAGCGGCTGGCGACCTCGGGAGCTGACAGCGATCCCTTGAACTTGTCCGGAGCTATGACCACACGCATTCCGTACCTCCTTCAGTACTTACTAGGCCCGCCGGGCGATGATCGCAGTGGGGGCGTCCTCGGCACGCTCGGCCAGCTCTTCGAACTCGTTCACGCCGTCGATTTCAACACCCATGGAGATATTGGTGACCTTCTCCAGGATCACTTCAACCACTACGGGAACCTTGAACTCGCCCATGAGTGCCTTGGCCTTGTCGAACGCGGCGGGCAGGTCGGACGGGTCTTCCACGCGGATGGCCTTGCAGCCGAGGCCCTCGGCCACCTTGACGTGGTCCACGCCGTAGCCCGCTGCTGTTGCAGAGAGATCAGTGGAGTTGATGTTCTCGAATGCCAGGGACACGTTCTGTTCCATGTTGAAGCCGCGCTGCGACTGCCGGATCAGGCCCAAGTACGAGTTGTTCACCACCACGTGGATGTACGGCAGGTTGAACTGCGCGCCCACTGCCAGTTCTTCGATCATGAACTGGAAGTCGTAGTCGCCGGACAGGGCAACAACGGTCTCGTCCGGCTTGCCGCGGACAACGCCCAAGGCGGCGGGACATGTCCATCCCAGAGGGCCCGCCTGGCCGGCGTTGATCCACTTGCGCGGACCGAAGACGTGCAGCAACTGTGCACCGGCGATCTGCGAGAGGCCGATGGTGGACACGTAGGTGGTGTCCTTGTCGAAAGCCTTGTTCATCTCTTCATACACGCGCTGCGGCTTGATCGGCACGTTCTCGAAATGCGTCTTGCGGTGCAGGGAACCCTTGCGTGCGGTGCACTCGGCAACCCAGGCGGAGTAATCCGGAAGGGACTTGGCCGCCTGGCGCTCGCGGGCCAGCTCGATCAGCCCGTCCAGCGCCGCGCCGGCGTCGGACGCGATACCGAAGTCCGGTGAGAACACGCGACCGATCTGCGTCGGTTCGATGTCGATGTGCACGAACTTGCGGCCGGCCGTGTAGGTGTCCAGGCCGCCGGTGTGGCGGTTGGCCCAGCGGTTGCCGATCCCGATCACGAAATCCGAGGCCAGCATGGTCTCGTTGCCGTAGCGGTGCGAGGTCTGCAGGCCCACCATGCCGGCCATCAGCGCGTGGTCGTCCGGGATGGTGCCCCAGCCCATCAGGGTGGGGATGACCGGAACGTTGAGCAGTTGGGCCAGTTCAACCAGCTGAGCGGAGGCACCGGCGTTGATGATGCCGCCACCGGCGACGATCAGCGGGCGCTCGGCTGCGGTGAGCATGTCCAGCGCTTTTTCCAGTTGCTTGCGGCTGGCCTTGGGCTTTTCGACGGCGATGGGCTCGTAGGCGTCGATGTCGAATTCGATCTCGGCCATCTGCACGTCGAACGGCAGGTCCAGCAAGACCGGACCGGGACGGCCGGAGCGCATCAGCTGGAAGGCCTTCTGGAAGGCGCCCGGAACCTGTCCCGGTTCCAGGATGGTCATGGCCATCTTGGTGACCGGCTTGGCGATGGACTCGATGTCCACGGCCTGGAAGTCTTCCTTGTGCAGTTTGGCGACGGGGGCCTGGCCGGTGATGCAGAGCATGGGGATGGAATCCGCCCAGGCTGCGTACAGGCCGGTGATCATGTCCGTTCCTGCGGGGCCCGAGGTGCCGATGCAGATGCCGATGTTTCCGTCCGCTGCCCGGGAGTAGCCGTCGGCCATGTGGCTGGCGCCTTCAACGTGCCGGGCCAGGGTGTGGCGGATGCCGCCGTGGGCCCGCATTGCCGAGTAGAAGGGGTTGATTGCCGCGCCTGGCAGGCCGAACGCCTCGATGGCGCCTTCCTTTGCCAAGATGGCGACGGCTGCGTCTACAGTGCGCATCTTCGTCATGGTGTGCTCCTTGAAAAGTCTGTTTCGCCCGCCGTGGGCGGCTTTTGGGTGTAGTGGGGGAGCCGCCGTCGTGAAGTACGACGGCGGGTGCCCTGTTGTGCTGGTTGTCGCGCCTTAGCGCGTGGCTTTACTTACGGCCGCTGAGCTGGAGGACCTGCTTGAAGAGTCCCGAGTGGTCGAGGCCGCCGTCGCCCTGGTTGACGGTGGCGGCGACGAGCTGTGCAACGACGGCGCCGAGCGGGACTGCGACGTTGGCTTCGCGGGCTGCGGAGGTGACGATGCCGAGGTCCTTGTGGTGGAGGGCCAGGCGGAAGCCGGGGTCGAAGTTGCGGTCGAGCATCTTCTGGCCCTTCTGCTCGAGGACCTTGGATCCGGCCAAGCCGCCGCCGAGGACCTTGAGGGCTGCATCCGTGTCCACGCCGTAGGCCTCAAGGAAGGCGATGGCCTCGCCGAGGACCTCGATGTTGACGGCCACGATCAGCTGGTTGGCTGCCTTGACGGTCTGGCCGGAGCCGGAGGGGCCCACATGGACGATGGTCTTGCCGACGGCGTTGAGGACCGGCTGGGCTGCTTCGAAGTCGGCTGCGTCACCGCCAACCATGATGGAGAGGACCGCGTCGATGGCGCCCTGTTCGCCACCGGAGACGGGGGCGTCGAGGGGGCGGATGCCGGCTGCTGTCGCCTGATCTGACAGGCGCTTCGCGACGTCCGGGCGGATGCTGCTCGCGTCGATCCAGAGGGCGCCCTTCTTTGCGTTGGCGAAGACACCGTCCGGGCCGCTCACGACGCCTTCGACGTCGGGGGAGTCCGGCACCATGGTGATGACGACGTCGGCGTCTTTGACGGCGTCGGCGATGCTGGTGGCGCCCTTGCCGCCTTCGGAGACGAGCTTGTCGATCTTGTCCTGGCTGCGGTTGAATCCGGTGACGGTGTGGCCGGCCTTGACCAGGTTGATGGCCATGGGGAGGCCCATGATTCCGAGTCCGATGACTGCAACGTTGCTCATGATTTTCCTTAGTGAAGTCTGCTGGACCCAACTAGCTAGCAGTTGATGTCGTTTTGAGGGCTCATAACGACATCAACTGCTAGTCAGTTGGGCGGGTGGGAGGGGGTGGGGACTAGTGGGACGTGGCGCGCTGGCGGATGGCCCAGCTGAAGGCCGTTTCCTGCGGTTCTTTGTATTCGAGGCTGATGAAGCCTTCGTAGCCGAGTTCGCGGCTGCGGGCGATCCATTCGCCGAGGGGAAGCTCGCCGGTTCCGGGAGCCCCGCGGCCGGGGTTGTCGGCGATCTGGATGTGGCCGAAGTCCTTGGCGTGGTTCTCGATGACGGCTGCGACGTCGTCCCCGTTGACTGCCAGGTGGTAGAAGTCGGCGAGGAGCTTGACGTTCGTGGCGCCGGATTCTTCCTTGACACGAGCGATCACTTTGAGGGCGTCGGCGGCCTTGAGGAGCGGGTACTTGGGGGCACCGCTGACGGGTTCGAGGAGGACGGTGCCGCCGATGCGTGCGATGCCTTCTGCTGCGCTGGCCAGGTTTTCGGCGCCGATGGCGTCCTGCTTCTCGGCCGATTCGCCGTCAACACGGTTGCCATAGAGGGCGTTGAATGCCTTGCAGTCGAGCCGCTCGCCGATGCCTGCGACAACGTCGATGTTGTCCAGGAATTCGGAGGAGCGTGCGGGCCAGGAGACCAGGCCGCGGTCGCCGGCCGGCATGTTGCCGGCATTGAAGTTTAAGCCGGTGAGCTGAACGCCAGCGTCCTTGATGGCGTTCTCGAACTTCGTGGTTTCTGCGTCCGTGGGAACGGACGTGTCGAAGGGCCACCAGAATTCGACGGCGTCAAAGCCGGCGGCCTTCGCGGCCGCGGGGCGCTCGAGCAGGGGCAGCTCCGTGAGGAGGATGGAGCAGTTCACTGTGTACGTCATCGTAGGTGTCCTTCCGGGGAGGGCTTGGGATCTATGTTCCGCTGGGCTTCGTTGGCTTGGCTAGCCTTGGTAAGTTTCCGCTTGCCCATACTTGATAAGTTTCCGCTTTGTGGAATTTAGATTCTGCTTTATGAAAAGTTTAGGGAAGGTGGGGGTGGGAGTCAAGGGGGGACGGCGGCCCGAGGTATCCGTCCACAACACCCAGAAGCAACTCCGTGCACAGCGTGTGCGCCTCCGTGTGTGGCCCAGGCACACGGAGCTTGGGGTTTCAGCCCACTGATCTTTCCGATTTCTTCACGTAGACGCGCGAAAACGGGCTTCGGAATGGCACAGAATCGGGCTATCCGGTTCTAGCCACAGAAGTTGCCCTGAAACCCAGAAAAGGCCTGACATTGATCTATTCATCAAGGATCCGCACTGCCGCCTCTGTCTTCGCGCTCGCTTGTATCTCCGGCAGTGGCGTCATGGGGCTTCTTCACGGACTGAGAACGCCGCTGCTTGCTTGGACATTCTTGGCCGCGGGGGCGATTGCCCTGGTGGTAGTGCTCGCAACAAAACGAAGTCCGAAGCGCGATGCTGTTCTCTTCATAATCAGCGGGATTGGCAGTGGCGTCTTTATGTCAGCCTCGACCGTTGCTTTCCCCGGATCGCTTTCGATGTGGCTCTGGACGGTCGGCGCGTTTTCTATCGGAACAATGGCGCTCATCGCGGATGCCGAAGAGGCTCAGAAGCAATCTGTCAATCGTCTCTAGGCATGTTGGCGGTCACGGGGTGGCCGATACCCAGCCACGCCGTCGTGGTGTTAGCGGCTACAGTCTAGGATCATCTTGCCGACGTGGTTTCCGGAGTCGAAGTAGGCGTGGGCCGATGCAACGTCGGAGAGGGCAAATACGGTGTCCGTGGTGATCGTGATGGCTCCGGTTTCGATCAGGGGCCAGACCAGGTCCCGCGTGCGGTTCATGATCTCAGCCTTCTGCCAGGGTGGCCTGTCACGGAGCAGCGTTCCATGAACCGAGGCCTTCTTCTTCATCAGTTTGGCGAAGTCGAGAGTCCCTTCCGCCCCTCCTTGCATCCCGATCGTGACGATCCTTCCAAAGGGAGCCAGGGCCCGCAGGTTCCGGTCCAGATAGGGACCCGCCACAGTGTCCAAAACGATGTCCGCGCCGCCGATGCCATCAAGGACTTCAGCGAAGTTTTCGCTTGTGTAGTTGATCACGACGTCGGCGCCGAGGGCCCGGGCGGCAGCGAGCTTTTCCGAGGTGGAGGCCGTGACGGCCACTCGTCCGCCTAGTGCCTTGACCAGTTGAATTCCGAACGTGCCAATACCGCCGGTGGCGCCGTGAATCAGGACCGTCTCCCCCTCGCGGAACGAACCGGTCATGACCACATTGGAAACCAGCGTAGCTGCGACTTCCGGAATTCCGGCGGCTTCGAGGAGCCCGATGCCGGATGGAACCGGTAGAACTTGCCCCGCCGGGACTGCCACGAGGCTCGCGTAGCCGCCGGATGCCAGTAGCGCGACCACCTCATCCCCGATCCTGAACCCCGTTACGTCCGGACCTAGCCCGGCGATCCGCCCAGAGACTTCCATGCCAAAGATGTCGCTGGCACCGGGAGGTAGGTTGTAGCGGCCCCTGCGTTGCAGGGCATCCGCCCGGTTCAGGCCAGCGGCGGCGACGTCGATAAGGACGTCTCCGGCTCCTGGAACCGGATCGTCAAGCTCTTCCACGCGCAAGGTTTCCGGTCCGCCGGGGAAACGGAAACGCACCGCGCGCAGGCTAGGCCTCGTCCGTCGTGGAGCTGCATCGTTTCACGGTTAGGACACGACCAGGACCACAATCCGTCCCTCGCTAAAGTGGAGGAATGACCCCGCATCTTGAACCGCAGGCGCAGGCAACCGTTGTAGGCACGGGCCGGTGGATTGCCGCCGCGCGGGCCCTTGAAACCGCCCGCGCGGATCGGCTTTTCAACGATCCGTGGGCCGAGCAACTGGCGGGAGAAACCGGCAAGGCCACAGTGGAAGCCGCAGACTACAACCCATTCCTCCCGGTCCGGACACGTTATTTTGATGATCAGATCATCCGCGCGGCCCGGCCGAACTCACAGATCGTCCTGCTTGGTGCCGGCTTGGATACCAGGGCCTTTCGGCTGCCCCTTCCGGCATCGTGCACCGTGTTCGAGATCGACTATGCGGAGGCATTTACTGAGAAAGAGCCCATCCTGTGCACGGCAACTGCCCGAGGTGAACGAAGGTGCGTCCACGCGGACCTGTCTGGCCCTTGGACCGAGGCCCTTCTCGATGCAGGCTTTGACCAGCGAGCACCGACGATCTGGGTAGCCGAGGGGCTCTTCTACTATCTCGCTGCCATCGATGCCGAGTCTCTGGTGCACGCCACAGCAGCCCTATCCGCCAAAGGCTCCACCTTCCTGGCGGACATCTTCGGCACCGGGCTTTTAGAATTGGAAGGCATGGCACCGCTGGTGACCGCGCGCAAGAAGGCCGGCCGCCCCCTGCCCTTCTGCACAGATTCGCCCAAGGCACTTTTCAAGGCCGGGGGCTGGAACAACGCCGCGGTGGTTCACCCTGGACAGCCCGCGGCAAACTTCGGCCGACTAACCCAGCGCCCCGGCGCAAGGGACGCTGGCCACGAATCCAATCTCCGCACCCATTTGGTGACCGCCACCCTTTTTTGAGGACTCGGGCCAGGAACACCATGGCCGCTCGCACGGAGGGTCAACGCTAGGCACTAGGCGTGCACTGGCTTGTCCACGTGCTCACGCTGGAATTACACGGAGAACCGTCACCAACCACACGTAGATTGCCCGATTCCACCCTTAATTCTGGTCCGTCAGCACTGAATTTCCCCCTTTTCTACACTGAGGCCGTTTTTGCGGCCCTAGTCTCCTACACAAGGACGGTCCCCGTGCCGCCGATCATCGGAGGGCCTTTCCACGGTGCCGGTACAGGACGCAACTTATGGGGGGTTGGGAAATGAAACTAAGTCAGCAACAGGCGGTTGGCGCAGCGATGGACCAGTGGATTACGGGCATTCCCGGTCGAATTCCGGATCATGCAATCTTCGTTGAGAATCCTGAGCACGCTCCGTATGCAAAGGAGCTTGCCGGCGAGCAATCGATCGTCTTCGTGCTCGACGGCGGGAACGGCGCCGATGAAGACACCGTGGTTCCGGTCTCGGGGTTCTTCGATGTCGTCGGGGAAGAGCTGCTGGTTGCCGGCAGCCTCAGCCTCGAGGTCCAGGACTACCTGGCCATTCCGTTCATCAGCCTCATGGGAGTCACGGTTGTCAGGATTACTACTTCTGAAGACTGGCAGGCCTTCTTCGACGACGCAGAAGAAGCTCGACGATCGGGCCATTTCGTGTGGCAGCTTACCGAAGTCAACGCCGTCTTTGCAGAGCGCGGCCTTCTAGACGGCGGTCAAGGCGTTGATTCCCCCCTCGCAAGGCTCCACATCGCATCTGACGGAACGGTACTCAGCGGTCCCTACGGATCCACTGTTGGCAAGGCGGGCGATTCCTTGGCAGACATTCGGACAAGGTGCCTTGCGCTGGAACCGGAATCTGCACTGGCTTCTGTCTGTGATGCGGAGGCTGTTCGTGATTCCCTCGGCGCCCGGCCTTGGATTCCCCGTTACTTGGCTGCACTGGATGCCTGGAAGTTCATTCCCCGGGACGATCGCTCCAAAGCTACGATTGTCGGCTTTGGCGCCAGCGTCTACGGAGCATCGCCCACTGACGATCTCCCCTCACCACGCGCTCCCTTCATCATCCACAGCGATGGACAGTACACACTCCTGGACACCACGTCGGGCCGGACTTTCCGGGTTGGACCTGATGCGGCGGCCATCATCGAGGCCCTCTCGAATCTGCGGCATCTCCAGCTCGCTGCGTCTGCGGTAGCTGCTGCCCTGGGCGTTTCCGTAGCGGCAGCCGAGGAATCCACACGAGCCGTCCTAGAACAGTTCGAACGGGCAGGCGTGGACGTTTTCGGCGCCGGCTGAGCTCCATAAACGTCAACTTGCCGGCCACCGCCCGTCCAATTCCGAGGACCGACACCTGATGACTGCCGCACCCGCCCTTGATACCTCCAGCACCCGACTTCCGCTCTGGGTACCATTTGTTACCCAACACAATTTTCCCGTCGATAGCTACACTGCCGTCAGGGCCCATGGCGTCCACGTAGATTTTGAAGACGGGCAACGACGCCTGTGCGCAAAGAGCGGACTGTGGAACACCAACCTCGGCTACGGTAACCCGCGAATTGCCGGTGCAATTGCCAGAGAGCTTGAGGCAGCGTCCTATCTTCCGTTGTTCAGGACTGCGAATCGCAAAGCAATCGAGGCGGCAAACGCGCTGCTCTCACTCCCGGCTCACTCCTTCGAGAGGGTGGTCTTCTCTACTTCCGGGGGTGCTGCCAACGACGCCGGCATGAAGCTCGCGCGCCAATACTTCCTCTTGGACGGACAACCCGAGCGAAAAATCATCGTAGGGCTGGTCGGCAGCTATCACGGGCTGACCTACGGGAGCCAGGCTCTCAGCGGTGACCACCTCGCTCAGACGATCTACGGGGTGGACCGCCGCAATATACGGCACATCAGATTCGACGACGGGGGCGCCGAACTGGCGCTATTAATGCGCAGGGAAGGCCACAGAGTGGCCGCAGTCATCGTTGAACCTGTCCTTGGATCCGGGGCGGACGTCGTGCCAGCGAGCTTCGTGCGTTCCTTGTTGACCTTCCGGGAGGAGCACGGCTTCCTGGCCATCGCAGATGAAGTGGCCACGGGCTTCGGACGAGTGAATTCATGGTTCGTCTCGGATGAATGGCCCACGGCCCCGGACATCATTGTGACGTCCAAGGCCATGACGAACGGTACCAGTGCGTGTGCCGCCCTTCTGATTGGACAGCGAGTAACCCGAAAGTTCGATTCCACGGAATCTGTCTTTGTCCATGGAGAAACCCAAGCAGGAACACCCGCCACGTGCGCCGCGATACTTTCGACCATCGAGGAAATGAAAAGGCTGGACCATGGCGGTCTCACAGCGGTGGTCTCGGCTGGACTTGATCGCCTCATTGTCCGGCTCATGGGCATTCCGGGCGTCAGCACCACAACCGGTCGGGGCTGCATGCGGGGAATCAAGCTGGAAACAGCGCAGGGGGAACCGCTGTCAGCAGACGGCGTCCTGGCCGTCGTGAGGCATATTCATCAAGCTGGCGCAATCGTGCAGCCAGGACCGGGGAGGATCCAACTCCTTCCGGCCTTGGTCTTCACAGAAGAGAACTTTGAGGAACTCCACGCCGCAATCACAGCCGGTCTCAGCGCCGCCCATCGGGACGGGATCTTCGCATGATCGCCGACCGGACCTGGAACACGCGCTGCGTCATTCTCGATCAGGGAACGTCTGCCAGATATGTCGGCACTCTGATCCGTGGGCGGACCGGACTTGTTGTGGACGGCGCACTCCCGGAACACCGGGATCGACTCCTGGATGGGGATCTCAAGGGAACGCCGGTCCTGGAGCTCGGCGCGCGGCCTGTCTCTTTCACGACCCTAGGGCTTGTTGAGGAGTTTATCCGGGGCTACGATCTCACCACCGTTGTGGGACTTGGGGGCGGTTCCGTCCTGGACGCAGTGAAAATCTCCGCGCTCTTCACAGCCGATCCGTGTTTTGCTGAATTCGCGGCGCGTCACGCCAAGCGATCGGGCCTCATCGTCCTGCCTTTCGGGGCCGAGCCAAATACTCGACCCAGAACCATTCTGATGCCGTCCACTGTGGGAACCGGCGCCGAAGTCAGCGCTGTAGCGTGTCTGGACACCGACGTCGGACGCCACCTGATTGCTTCACGTCACCTTTCAGGTGACGTCGCGGTACTTGATGCCGGCCATTTGTCCACCCTCCCGCGGCAGCTGGTGCTCGAAGGGCTGCTCGAAGCGCTTCTCCGGGTGGCCGGAACAATGATCGGCAGTTCCCCGAGTATTTTCGACGACGACGCGCTCTCGGTTCTGGTGCGAATGGTGCGGTTGGGGCATCGCTTGACGCGCGAAGACTCCCCGGAGCTGCGGCTTGCTGCGGCCCGGTTGAGCATGGAAACCCACACCGGATGGTCGCTCATCGCTCGCAACCCGTATGGGGCCAAACACTGGTACGTCGCGAATGAACTGGCGTACGTGACGGGTGTGAGGAAAATGACCGCAACCGCCACTGTCATTGAAGCGATATGGGACGAGATTGAAAACGGCGCCACTGCCTGGGGCGAGCCCCATCGTTTGGCCGCCCTGTGGTCCGCGGTAACGAGTGTTGACCCCTCGCTTGGCGACACCGCAGCTTCCGGGATCAAGAAGCTCATGGTGCGATGGGGAATCCACGGGCTCGATGAACTGAGCGAACAGACTGCCATGAAAACAGCCAACCTGGCCGTCAGCCGCTGGGGCGGGGTGTTACCCATGCTGCACGGCGTCGATGGGGTCCACATCCTGCGCGTCCTCCGGAAAGCCATCAACATGCGGCGAGCCTTGCCAAGCCCAGTGGGCCACCAACGAGTGGTAAGGGAAAGGGGGTGAACACATGAACAGCAGCGGCGCACCAAGGCTTCTGGACCTTGAAATTCAGGAGTTGGAAAGCATCGAAGTTCCGGACGACTGGAGCGAACGTATCCACGGAATCACAGTAGGACTCTCTCTGGTCGGACTCGGCGTCGCCATCACCTGATGCGGCGGGACAAATGAGGCAAACGAAACAAAAGGGGGTGAACACAATGCAAGATCAGCTCAATATCTCCATCCAGGAAATCGAATCCATGGATACACCGGACTTCAACAATTGGTTCCTCGGGGTGTCCCAAGGTGTGGCCATCGGCGTCATTGCCGTCGGCATCACCTAGATGGACGCACAGCCAACTATCCGACACCCAGAAACGCCATTGAAAGGAGGAGAAATGATTGCAACCTCAAACCTTCAACTGACCGTTGAAGAACTGGAGAACCTCGACACACCTGACGACACTCCGTGGTACATCCGTGCCGGTGACGTCGTCATCATCGCCGGCATCGTCGTTGGCATCGCCGCGACCTAGTCCGTGCGCGCGGGTGGGGAAGCGCTCATATTCGCCACCCGCGCGCACACCCGTCCCCCATGTGCCTCCCGAGAGTACGAGTTAATGAGAAACGCAAGCAACGAGACTGCTGACGACATCCTGCGCGCCATCGGTCACGGGGATCCCCCTGAGGACCTGTACGGCATTGAGGGTTCCCGCCTTTACGACAAAATCACTGCTGCTGACCTTTCCGAGCTTCCTGAGATTCTGGGCGCCGCAAGGAAAACGACCGGACCAATCCTCGAATTGGCCGCAGGGTCCGGCAGAATTACCCGGGCACTTCTCGCCCTGGGACGTCCGTTGACAGCCGTTGACTCTTCACCGGAAATGCTGCAGATGCTGAGGGAAAGGGCCGCGACCCGATCCTTTAATCCTCAAGGGGTCGCTGTGGATGTCATCGAAGCCGACATGTCCCGGCTTCATGTTGATGATAAGTTCGGCTGCATTGTCCTAGGGGCCAGCTCGGTAACGCTTCTGTCTCCTGAGCAGCGTCGGGAGCTCTTTCGTCGAGTGCGCGATCGCCTTAGCCCTGATGGCCGCTTTGTGCTCACGGTCCTGGACGCGGAGCAATCCGGGCAGCAGCCACATGATCAGGGCGGAACGAAGGCCGGATATTCGGTGCTTGACGCCAACTCGATCCTGTTCACTATTGAACGCCGGGATCCGGGCAACGGAACACGGCACGTGACCATGATCAAGGTCGATTTTGATGAAGGAAGGACATACCGCTCAAGCGCGTATGCCAGCGAGATAGCTTACGTCCGCAATGAGGTCATTGAAGCGGAACTCACCGCTGAGGGTTTGCACGTTCGCGAAAGACGTGCTGTTCGGATCCCCTCGCTGGTCCGTTCGCTGAACGGGGTCGAAATGTGGGTGTGCGGGACATGATGATCGACGCAGCACGGACCTTGGATCCCTCCCTGGGCTTGGTTTCCGACGCGCGGGTCTACGTCCCGAACGAGGTCGGTCTGTGGCGCACGGTAGCGCATTTGGCCAATGACCGGGGGACCGCGGAACACTCATCCGGGTTCTCTTCTGCCGTCGGAGCATTCGACGCTAACAGGCGGCGGTCCCTCACCAGGGGAGCCGGCGAAGCGGTAGAGCGCTTCGCGCTGGTTCCGGTGCCGCCCGATTCGGGACACCTCCTCGTGACCACACCCTGTGAGGAAAAACGGATTGACTTCGTGTCAGCCGGACTTGGACACGCCTCGGCCCTCGGTTCCGAGATTCCGTGGTACCGGGCAATGGACCTGGTTTCAGGGAATGAATCGCATATTCCGGCGCCGGTGGTGGATTACAGCCCCCGCGGAATTCCTCAAGAAGCGCCCGTCGCCCGGTACTTCGATCCATCCCCGAACGGCGCGGCAGCAGGACCCTCGGAACGTTTCGCCAAGATCACCGCGATAGCGGAAATCATTGAGCGGGATGCCTTCTTATGGGCCTGGCGCCACAGGACACCGCTCAAGAAGTTCACCATGAAAGACATACCGGTGTCCCTGCGCAGTGATCCGTCAACCCTCAGGTTCACCAGGCTCCTCAGAACCGCCCTCGACGCCGGGATCCACGCCACGCTCGCTTTTGTCCCCAACGACGACGGCCCCTTGGAGACCGCAGTGGGCGTGATTCTGGATGACACCGAGAATGGCCAGTTCGGTGCCGTGGGCCTTAAGGCATCCGCCGACCCTATTTCTGCCTTGCGGGGTGCCCTTCAGGAAGCGCTTCAAATCCGGGAACTCCTCCTTGCCAGATCGCCCTCCTCAGGCACAGGCGATTCAGGGGTGACGAACGACGAAGCGAGGGCGGACTTCTGGACCACGGGTCCCGCCATCGGTGAACTCCGCGGATGGGTGCAGTCATTCTCGAAATCGCCGCTGCCCCGTGCTCACCCCAAGCCCGACGTGGACGACTTGGTGCGGTATCTGGATCGGAAAGGAATCACCTCGCACTGGGTCAGCCTCACCCACAGGCTTCCGCCAGCGATCCAAGCGCTCGGCTGGCAAGCGGGCAAGGCAATCTGTCCAGGTGCGTTCCCCCTGACGATGGACGAATCCAAGCGACTGTGCTTCGTTCCGAGCAGCCCTGACGGGCCGTCGAGTCGGACCGCGTTCGCCTCAACGCCTCATCCGTTGATATGAACCCTGCTCGAGAAACAACCATGTCAAGAACTTCAGACACGCGAACGGCCGTTCAGTGGCCCGTGCAGCTGGCCCCAGCTGCATCCGTTGATGAACCCCTGCAAGCCGACGGGCCATGGATCGTGGCGATCAACGGGGTGCCCAAAGCCAGGGTCTCGCACGATGTGGCCACCGTGCTCAGAGCTCTGGACGGAAAGAAGGACCCCGCCCAGGTAGCCCACCACATCGGCAGTCCATGGACTGCCGATGATGTCAGGGGAATTGTCCACCAACTCGTTCACACCGGTGTCTTCGACGTCACCGCGAGCCGAGCAGAACCGCGGCGAATCCAGTTCCGGGCTCCTCTGACCGTGCAGCTTACGCTCTTCAATCCCGCTCCCTTCCTCAAGGTCCTCCGTCCCGCGGTTGCAGCCATGGTTCGCCCAGGTGCCCTCGCTGCAGCTGCTGTTCTCCTGGCCAGCGGTATCGTTGGCGCTTTCACAGCGGGGCCAAATCTTTTGCGGGTGTTGGCAACGCCACTGCCCTTGGAGGCCTATCTGTTCGTCGCCGTCGCGATGTTCGCCTCCACTTTGCTGCACGAGCTCGGCCATGGAATGGCACTCGTCTATTTCGGTGGCACGCCCCGGCGTATCGGAATCATGCTGTTCTACCTCGCTCCGGCATTCTTTTGCGACGTGACGGACGGATGGCGACTATGTTCGCGCAAACAGAGGGTGCTGGTTGCGCTGGCCGGACCTCTCGTTCATCTCGGCCTGGGGAGCGTGGCGCTGGCGGTCCAAGGCCTTATGTCAGCGACATCGCTGAGGGACGCGGCAACCCTGTACGGGATCATTTGCTATGCAATAGCCGTCCTGAATCTCTTTCCGTTTATCAAGATGGACGGATACATAGCGTTGATGTCAGCCCTGGACATTCCCCACCTACGGCGCAAATCGATCACCGCCTTGGCCGACGTCGTCAGCCACCGCCTTCTCGGTTCACATGTCCATGCCCGAGGCCAATTCCTCCTCGCCTGGTTCGGAGGCGCAAGCCTCCTATCGGGGATCGCCTTTATGGTCATCGGTTTCCAGAGACTTATCCCGATTGTTCTGCAGCTCGGATACGCCGGGCACATCGTGGTGTTTGTGGTTGTTTGTCTCTTGCTTGTGGTGGCGGCGAAAGGAGTCACCCGGTTCTTCAGCTCGGCCTCAAGGAGGGGGAGCCCGGCATGGCGGCGGATTGCTTTGCTGCTCCTTGGAACCGCTGCCGCGGCCGGGCTTCTCACCGCGATTCCGGTGACGTCGGTGGTGGTAGCCGGTTACACCTATAGCAACGGCGAACTGAAGATCGTCACCCCCAACGAATCGCCCGTTCAAGCAATCGTCCCAGGGGACGCGGTGACTTTGAAATCCCAAGGAATGGTGATCCACGAAGAACTGGCACGGGCAACCATCGGGGCGGAACCGCCGTCGAACTCCACGGCACCCATGGAAACCATCATCCCAGTGACGTTACCCGGCACGAACGTTCCCGTGCTGGCCTACCAGGGACGCCTTGAAGGTTCGGCCGATCTACCGCTCTCAGGAAGAGCAGAGGTGACCAGCAAAAGGGTGGTTCGACTGGGGGAGTGGCTCTGGAGTACCGCCTCGAATTCTCCGCTCTGGCCTGACGGATTCGGACAAGCCACCACCCACTCCGGGAAAGGAATGCAATGACAATCCACGCGAGTTTCGACCGGTTCAGCAAGAAACGCGGCACAAGCTTCGCCGTCGAAGACCTGACGTTTGAGGTCCCCGCTGGGCGGATTGTGGGACTGATCGGCCCTAACGGTGCCGGAAAGAGTACTGCGCTCGCGGGCCTGACTGGCCTGTTGGAGGCGACGTCCGGGCGTGCGACGGTTTTTGGAATGGACTATCGAACCCTGCAAAAACCGGTCACCAAAGTTGGAGTGAACCTGGACGGAATGGACATCGAACCCGGCCTCACCGGCCGCCGCCACCTCCAGATTTGTCAGCTCGCCGCCGGCACCTCGCCCGAGAGCGTCGATCGGGTCCTGGAACTGGTCGATCTGACGGCTCACGGGAAACGGAAAGTCCGGGACTACTCCCTCGGGATGAGGCAGCGGCTAGGCATCGCCTCGGCAATAATCGGCAGCCCCAAGCTCCTTGTCCTCGACGAACCGGCCAATGGGCTGGACCCCGACGGTATTCAATGGCTGAGGTCCTTCCTGAGGGATTTCGCGAGTTCAGGAGGGAGCGTCCTGGTCTCCAGCCACCAGTTGACGGAGCTGGAACAAATAGCCGATGAAGTGGTCATCCTCAAGCGGCGGATGTTGTTCCGCGGGTCTCTTGAGAATGCCATGGCCGTTGGCGGCGGGAGCCTGGAAGCCGCGTATTTCAAGATTCTGGAGGGAGCCCGATGAATCCGGCTTTCGCGGGCGGACTCCGGGCGGAGCTGCTCAGGTACTTCAGCGGCTACTCGGCCCTGGGCGTTTTGGCATTCACGGCGCTGGTTCCGTGGTTTGTCGCTAATTTCTTCGGCTGGCCGGACAACTCGGCCAAGTTTTCCTCGACCCAAAACGGTCAAACCTTCTGGGGACTCGCCGCGACGATCACCATCGTTGCCACGTTCGCGGGAAGCTATATCGTCACTCGGGAGGCTTACTACGGGACTCTTCGACGAAGCGTGGCCATGTCCGGGCCGGCGCACCTAGTGGGAACCAAGTACATTGCCTCGTTGGTTGTTGGGCTCCTCACTGCTGCAACAGGCGTGGCGCTCTGGAGCGGCAGCGTCGCGCTCATCGTCTCCCCGGAAGTCCGCGCTGACCTAGTAGGTGGCGAGTCCTTGCGTGCTTTGCTCGGCGTCATCGTCGCGTCAGTGGTCGGGTGTTTGTGGGGTTGTTCGCTGGGCTGGATCATCAGGCACTACTATGCGACGACGATAGTCACCATGTTGATTCCGCTCGCCTTGGAATTGCCGCTCATGGCGAATTTTCCTGAAATCGCGCGCTGGCTACCGTCCGGAGCCTTGGCCGGTATCGCATCCTTGCCCCTTGAGGGTCTTCTTGAACCATTGCCCGCCTTCCTTGTCGCCTTGGGATGGTTGGCGGCCGCAGGAGCAGGTGCGATGTGGACGCTGCGGAGAAGGGGGGCCTAATTGCTCAACTATGCACCTGCCTTCTTGTCTGACATGCGACGTCCGTGGTTGTGGAAAGGATCGGCCATCGGTACGTTGCTCGTGGCCGGTCTGATCGGTGGACTTGTGGTGGCGGCGGCGATAGGACCCGAAGAGGAAAGCGGCCATGCGATGACAGGCGGTGATCGAATTCTCTTGGACGCCGGGTTGTCGCTGTTGCTTACTGCAGCGGCCGTGGTGGGCTCTTTCTCATTTACCTCGGATTTCAACACGAGATCGTTTTATCGGCGCATCTTGGTGTTCCAGCGTGGCGCGGCATTCACCGGGCGGGCGGCCTCCACCACCGTCGTGGCCCTCTTGGCGGGCACAACCATAGGCGTGCTTTTCGGGCTGGCAGGGGAACTGGGGGTTGACCGCTGGCATGTCAGCACCCACGTGGTGGTGGCCTTCGCCGGGGTGTCCGGCATGGGTTCGCTGTGGGGCTTCGCGATTGGTTCCCTCATCCGCAACCATCTCCTGAGCCTCTTCGTTGTACCCCTGAGCCTTGTTTTGCCGACAGCTGTGGGCCGCCAGCTGGGGCACTTCGTCGACTTCCTTTTCCCGAACTTGCTCTCGGTTTGGGCGAAGCAAGGGGCCCTGGAAAGCCTGAGGTTGGATTCCCTTGCTGGAGCGGCTATGTGGCTCGCCTTTGTGCTCGGAGCGGGATTCTGGGTATTTCTCAAGCGCGATCTCGCCTGACCAATTACTGTTCGTTAAGGAATTCACCGTGAAAAGCAACTCGATCATTTGGCTTCTACTCGCGCTTATTTTTGGTTTCTACTCCGTATATATCTTTTCCACCATCCGCAACGACTCGCCGTGGGGCATCGTTTCCGGAGTGGCGCTGGTAGTGGGTTCATTGGTTTCGCTTGGGAAGTTCGTGCGCGATGCCAAGGCATCTAAGGTCGACCGAAACGGCTAGCGACACTTGCCATCCGGACTGTGGACCGTACGGCTGGGGTTCAGGACGTGGACGGCGGCGCAGTCCTTGTCAACGAGACCACGCATCAGGAACTCGGCAAAAAAACTTTGCAGAACACCGTCATCTTCAGCCAGGTAAGGGCTATTCGTTGTTGACGGTGTCTGCGATGGCGCCGCAAAATCGGCGATGGCGCCGCAAAATCGGTGCGGTCAGAGAACTCATCTGCCACGTGCACTTCAAGAAAGGAACGCTTTCGTGATCGAAGCACGAGGCCTGACAAAGGCCTACGGCGAGAAAACCGCCGTCGACAATGTCAGTTTCACAGTCGAAGCCGGGAGGGTCACCGGTTTCCTGGGCCCGAACGGTGCGGGCAAGTCCACTACGATGCGCATGATCATGGGGCTCGACGCCCCAACCGCCGGCTCCGTGACCGTCAACGGGGAGCCGCTCGCCAAACACGCCGCGCCACTGCGCGAAGTCGGTGCACTGCTGGACGCGAAGGCCGTCCACACGAGCCGCACCGCATACAACCACCTGCTCGCGATGGCAGCGACGCACAGTATCCCCAGCAGTCGCGTTCGTGAAGTCATCGAGATGACCGGCCTGGGCAGCGTCGCGAAGAAGCGGGTTAAGGGATTCTCGCTGGGCATGGGTCAGCGGCTAGGGATCGCCGCAGCGCTATTGGGAGATCCGCAAACCATCATTCTGGATGAACCGGTCAACGGCTTGGACCCTGAAGGCGTGATCTGGGTCCGCGACCTGCTCAAGAACCTCGCTTCCGAGGGCCGCACGGTCTTCCTCTCCAGCCATCTCATGAGCGAAATGGCGCTGACGGCGGACCACCTGATCGTGATCGGCCGCGGCAGGATCATCGCCGACGCGCCGATTGCTGCGATCATCAAAGGCAACGGTCAAGCACGGACACGGGTGCGCAGCGAACAGCCGGAGAGGCTCATGCAGCTGCTGACAGGCGCCGGAGGGGCGGTGGAAATCATTGAACCCGAGGTGCTTGAGGTCAGTGGTTTGGATACGCGTGACATTGCCCGGACGGCGGCGGAGAACCAGATCATGGTTTACGAAATGGTCCCCCTGCAGGCAAGCCTGGAAGAGGCCTATCTGGACCTGACCAAGGACGAAGTCGAATACCAGTCGCACAGCACCACCGGGACCTCCGTCCCCGGCAAGACCGGAGGCAATTAGACATGAGCACCACCACTTCGAATCCCAGTCCCATTCGCGCCGCAGCCGGTCCCGGACCGGCATTCCACCGCGTCTTGAACTCTGAATTCATCAAATTCCGCACCCTCAGGTCCACTCTGATCCTCCTGGCTTGCACGGCGGCGGTCATGCTGCCCTTGGCTGCTCTGAGGGCCGATAGCATGGGAACGATAGTTGGGGAATATGGCGACAGTCCAGGATTCAATGTCGCCGAATATATCGCCGGAGTGCCTACCTCGGGGGTTGTGGTGGCGGTGCTGATCCTGGGTTCACTGGGAGTCATGCTGATGAGTTCGGAATTTACCACGGGCATGGCACGGTCCACCTTCGCTGCTGTCCCGAAACGAATCCCTGCGTTCTGGGCCAAGCTCGTCGTCGTGATGGCTGCCGGGTTCCTCCTGACCGCAGTGACGGCATGGTTTGCCGGGCTAATATCGATACCCATCCTGGAAGACAACAAGTTCGCCTTGGATCTGGGCAGCCCGACGTCCGTCAGGTTCCTGCTCGTGAACAGCATTTACGTGGCATCTGTCGGGGCCATCGGAGCGTCCATCGGCGCAATACTCCGCAATTCCGCCGGCGGCATCATGAGTCTGTTTGGCTTGGTCTTCCTTGCGCCGAGTCTCCTGGGTTTGTTTCCCGGAGACTTGGCCGAAGCCGCCAAGTATCTTCCCAGCAAGACCATCGCACCGCTGACTGCACTCAATCACGACCCGGACATGCTGGAAGCCTGGCAGGCCGCGCTGGTCCTCGGAGCCTGGGTCGTCGTACCGGTCGTCGTGGCGATGCTGCTCCTGAAGAAACGCGACGTGTAAGCACTGAGAGCTGTTGGAAGTCACGGGACTGGATCCGCGCGGGATCGGCCGGATCGCTTCGGACAACCAAGTCACGGTCTACGAGCTCGCCCCGCTCGAGGCAAGCCTGGAAGAGGCCTATTTGAAGCTGGCGAAGGACGATGTCGAATACCACTCACACATCACCGCCTAGGCCACGGTTAGCGCCCCAATCGGAGGGAAACAAACATGAGCGCAAGCGCATTGAGCCGCCCCGTGATCCGTAACTCGCTCGGTCCCGGACCGGCGTTCCACCGCGTTCTGAAGTCCGAATTCATCAAGTTCCGCACCTTGAGGTCCACGCTCATTCTTCTGGCCGCCGCCGCCATTCAGATCATGGGCATCGCCGCTCTCGGTGCCCAGAGAACCGGAGAGACCTTCGCAGCTAGAGTCGCGTCCAATCCAGAACTGACCTCGCGTATTGCTGCTCAAGCCGGGGAAATTGCCATTAGTGTGCCCACTCAGGGGGTTGGGATGGTAGTGCTCATCGTGGGTCCGTTGGGCGTCCTGTTCATGAGTTCCGAATTCACCACAGGCATGGCCCGCTCCACCTTCGCCGCAGTCCCGAAACGGATCTCGTTGTTCTTGGCAAAGCTCGTTGTGGTGATGGTCAGCGCCTTCGCAGTAACCGCAGTAGCCAGCTACATCGCAGGGTTGGTGACGATTTCGATCCTGGACAGCTACAAGATCGCGGTGGATCTGGGTAGCCCGCAGTTCATCAAACGCCTGCTGGTCTGTGGCGTCTATGTGGCTGCTATTGCGGGGTTCGGCAT
Organism: Arthrobacter methylotrophus; assembly: GCF_039539965.1. Lineage (NCBI taxonomy): Bacteria > Bacillati > Actinomycetota > Actinomycetes > Micrococcales > Micrococcaceae > Arthrobacter > Arthrobacter methylotrophus. Next base: position 166,609 of record NZ_BAABED010000001.1, read on the forward strand.
GGCGCTCGGAACGATACTCCGCAGCTCTGCCGGGGGAGTCGTGAGCCTGATCGGCCTGGTCTTCGTGGCACCCGCTACGGTCGATCTCCTCGGAGGCAATTGGTTCGACACGGTCGGTAAGTATCTGCCCACCAACACACTTCTTATCCCGCTGACGTCCGTCAATCATGTCCCGGACTTGCTGGAAGCTTGGCAGGCCGCACTGGTCCTTGGAGCCTGGGTCGTCGTACCCGCCGCTGTGGCGGTGCTCCTCCTAAAGAAGCGCGACGTGTAAGCACTGCCCGGTGCTACGCGATGATGAGCTACCAGGATCAGCTCCGGCGAAACCCGGGAATGGCCATCATCGCTCAATTCTCAACGTGTCGTGCCCGGTCCGGCCGGATGACGCCGAATATCGTGTGGCGTGACGGGCTCAGGCGCGTCCGCCGCCATCAGAACGTGCTGGCCCCGCTTTCGCCCAGCGGGTACTTCCGCTGGAGTTCGGCGACCTTGGGATCGTGCTCGTCCGCTCCGTAATCCGAGTTCCGGGTGATGTCTATTCCGTCCGGGAGCTTCATCGCACGGAAGACCAGAGACAGGACGGCAGCAACAATAAGGTTGATCGCGAATGCAACGACGGCAATGTAAACCTGTACGTTTGTGCCGGGGATGGCAGCGATGGAGCCACCGAAATTGGCCTTCGTCACGGGATTGACCACGTTGTATGCCGCGACGGATCCGTAGATGATCCCGGCGGCCCAGCCAGCGAAGAGCGCCCAGCGGTGGAACCAGCGGGTGTAGAGCCCTGCCACAATCGCCGGGAAGGTCTGCAGTATCCAGATACCGCCGAGGAGCTGCATGTTGATAGCGGCCGACTGGTCCATTGCGATGACGAAGATCAGTGCACCGAACTTCACCACGAGGGAGGCGATCTTGGAGACCTTCGCTTCCTGCCGGGGGTCTGCGTCGGGCCGGATCAGGTCGCGGTAGACATTGCGGGTGAACAGATTGGCGGCAGCGATCGACATGATGGCGGCGGGGACCAAAGCACCGATGGCGATAGCCGCCAGGGCGATCCCGGCAAACCACGCGGGGAAGTTATCCAGGAATAGTTGCGGAACTACCAGCTGCGGGTTCACGGCGCCGTTGAGGTCAATGGGCTTGGTGCCCGCGGAGATGGCCGCGTAACCCAGGAGTGCAAGGAAACCGAGCATGAGCGAGTACAGCGGAAGAACTGCGGCGTTCTTGCGGATGGTGTTCCTGCTCTTGGTAGCCAGGACCCCGGTTACAGAGTGGGGGTACATGAACAGCGCCATGGCGGAGCCAAGAGCCAGCGTCCAGTACGCCGAGTAGCTGGCGGCACCCGGGATGAAGACACCGGTTGGCTTGCCGGTGGCCGGGCTGATGGCGTCGAGTTTCGTCTGGGCGGCACCAAAGATGTTGTCCCAGCCCCCGAACTTGATGGGCAGGTAGATCACAGCAACGATGACCGCCAGGTAGATCAAGAGATCCTTGACGACGGCGATAAGCGCCGGCGCCCTAAGGCCCGAGGTGTAGGTGTAGGCGGCCAGGACCACGAAGGCGATGATCAGCGGCAAGTCAGTCAGTAGGACATTCTCCGTGCTGCCGAGGCCCAACACCGTGAGCACGGCTTTGATGCCGACCAATTGCAGCGCGATGTACGGCATCGTCGCGACAATGCCGGTGAGGGCCACTGCGACTGTCAGCGCCCTGCTACCATAGCGCCCGCCAACGAAGTCCGCCGGCGTGACGAACCCATGCCTGTGCGAGACTGACCACAGCCGGCTCATCAGCAGGAACACAATCGGGTAAAGCACGATCGTATAAGGCACCGCGAAGAAGCCGCTCACAGCTCCGGTGGCCCACATTGCCGCCGGCACGGCGACGAACGTGTAGGCAGTGTAGAGGTCGCCACCAAGCAGGAACCACGTCACCCACGTCCCAAAGCCGCGGCCACCCAAGCCCCACTCATCGAGGCTGTGCAAGCCGGACTCCTTGCCCGCACGCCAGCGTGCAGCGAAAAAGCCCAAGACCGCCACGAGGATAAAGAGGACGACGACGACGGTGAGCGCCACGCCGTTGACGGGCCGATCCGCTGTGGTCGCCACCGCGACGGCGAGCCCGCTCATGGTTCCTTCTCCTCTGTGCGTGCGCCCCGCGCGGCTTCTCGACGGCGGCGGTCCTCCTTGGTGACCAAGCGGTAGGTGACTCCCACCAGGCCAGCGGTGATCGGAACCCAGAGCATTTGGTACCAGTAAAAGAACGGCATACCGGCTAGCCGCGGTTGATCAATCGAGTACACGGGGACCAACAACGGAACCAGAATGGCGATGGCAAGCAGGATTCCGGCCACGATATACGGGCCGGGCCGCGCCGGCCCCCGGGTTGGCACATCGGGAGTTGACATGGACGCCTCCTCAAAGAGACGGCCCCCGGAGCGGGATGGGCTTCCCGGGACGTGCCGGTGGCCTGAGGACCGTAAATATATCGGTCCATCAACAGAATAGATTCTGGATTAATTCTTTGACAGGGGAAGGGCGCCCCCTTTTTGCCGGAAGATCGGCCAGCAACGTCCCGTGCGACCGTGCCCGTCAGGGCGATCGCGAGTGCCAGCAACACCGTGGATCAGATGGGGGTCTAGGCTCGGCCTCATGACAGCTGACAAACCTTCGCCGCAGGATCCGATGCAGGAACCGCCGCCGAGTGGTCCGACGTCGCGCGCCGAGCCCAGTGCCGCCCGCAGCTTCCGAAGCGAGTTGAAGCGCGGGGAGGATGTCATCAACCCGACGACTTTCTCCGGATCCCTTCCCCAGGATCGCGGGATCGCCCCGCGCATACGCATCGGCCGGAGCAAGTGGTTCAATCTGCTCTGGTTGGTACCGATCGGCTTCGTGCTGCTCATCGTCGCGGTCGCCGTCGCGAAGGGGATACGGGGGTTGCCTGCCGTCCAGGCGTTTATGACCACTTATCCGGGAGCCTCCAAGCTGCAGGATGACGCCCCCGTGGGCTTTCCGGCTTGGCTGGGGTGGCAACACTTTCTCAACATGTTTTTCTTGGTCTTCATCATCCGTTCGGGTGCACAGATACTCACGGATCACCCGCGACTGTACTGGACACGGCATTCCACGCCGGGACGGGATTGGTTCCGGGTACAGAAGCCAGTGCCCGAAGATCCCTTGTGGACGGCTAAGAAGGATTCGATCAGCCTCCCTCAGCAGCTCGGCCTGCCGGGGCTACGGCACTCGATCGGGCTCGCGCGCTGGTGGCACCTTGGGATAGACGTGCTGTGGTTGGCCAACGGAATCGTCTTCTTCGTGCTGTTGTTCGTGACGGGCCAATGGATGCGGGTTATCCCGCTAAGCTGGGACGTCTTTCCCAATTCGATCTCGGTGGTCATCCAGTACCTCTCTTTGGACTGGCCGACCGAGAGCGGATGGACCAACTACAACAGCCTGCAACTGATCGCCTACTTCGTCACGATCTTCATCGCAGCACCCCTGGCCTTGATCACGGGGCTGGGCATGTCTCCGGCGCTGTCTACGCGTTTTCGTCGCATCAGCTCGGTTTTCAACATCCAGGTGGCACGTTCCTTGCACTTTCTGGTGCTGTGCTGGTTTCTGTTGTTCATAGTGCTCCACGTGTCTCTGGTGCTCACTACCGGGGCGCTGGAAAATCTCAACCACATGTACGCGGGGCGCAATGACCAGTCCTGGACGGGGTTCTGGATTTTCGCTGCTTCGATGGTGGTCATCATCGTAGGGTGGGTCGCTGCCACTCCGCTCACCATCCGGCATCCGCGCCTCATTCAGCGGGCCGGGTACGCGCTGATCGGGCCGGCCCAACGGTTGTTTGAGCACATCGACTCACGCCCGGGACAATACACGGAGAAGGACATCTCGCCGCGCCTCTGGCTCAATGGCCAGTATCCCGAATCCGACGAGTACAAGAATCTCTTCGACAGCGATTTCCGGGACTACCGTTTGCGCATCAACGGGCTAGTGGGCAATCCGGCCGAGTTGAGCCTCGCCGAGTTGCGGGCGATGGATTACCACGAACAGATTACGCAACACTTCTGCATCCAGGGCTGGTCGGGAGTGGCCAAGTGGGGCGGAGTGCCGATGCAGACCATCCTTGACTTGGTCAAACCGAAGCCCGAGGCAAAGTGGGTGGTGTTCTACTCGTTGGGCGGGGGACCGGATGGGGGCGACTACTATGATGCGCATCCGATCGAGCAGATGGGCTATCAGCTCACGATGCTCGCCTACGACATGAACGGTTCGCCGCTGTCGTATGGCCATGGGGCGCCGCTCCGGCTGCGCAACGAAGTGCAGCTCGGCTTCAAGATGGTCAAGTGGATCAAGGGCATCGAATTCGTAGCGGACTTCTCCGAAGTGGGTGGCGGTTTTGGTGGCTACAACGAAGATCATGAGTTCTTCGGATACCGGCAGTCGATTTAGAAGGCTTCAGGGTGGGGGCGCGGCGGTCAGCCCTCCAGCTCTCCACGCCGGAAACGCAGCTCTCGTTCAGCACCTCGGAGCGGTGACCCCGTGAACGGTAGCTCCTCCAAGCTGATGTTCCCAGCAGCTGACAGGGCCAATGCGTTGGCGGCGGCCGCTGCGCGCTGCGGCAAGCCAATGGACGCCGCGAAATCGGCCCAATGCTTCGCCTTGAGGTTTTTTGTTTTCCCAGACAGCGGCAACGCGAGCGAGTCGTCTCCGTACAGCAGCGTGCACGGAATGTCGTAGATCGGGGCCATGACAAAGCCGTCGTGCTGGGCCCCGAGAATCGAGAGATTCTTGGCATGGAGGTCGCCGTTCCCGGTCAGCCATGCAAAGACAAACTGGAGGTACAGGTTGCGGCTAGCCACGAGAGGGGCTTTGCACCTCCCGGACAGTGCCGCGGCTACCTCCTCCGATGTCACTGAATACTTGGAAGCCGGTGGCAGGCCCATGATTTGAGCTCCGTCTTCCATGGGCAGGCGCACCCAGACGCGGTCCTTGTCCCGAACGCGGTCGAAGCGTTCCACCAACAACCCAGGCAGGCCGTTCATGTCGGTGATGATGTGGCTCTTGGCAACCGGAATCTTGAGGTTCTTGGCGGCAGAGAGGTGCGCCGCTTCGTTCGCCACCAAATGTGCGTGATCGGGCGGGTCCAGTTTGAGTAGATACCGTTGGCCCCTGAGAGACAGCGGTGTGGTCAGCATGGAGGCACTTGCCTTGTCTTGGATGCCGGGGATGGCATGGCGGTCCACTGCGTTGGCAAGGGCGGTGAAGTCCAGTTCCTCGGGCCTGGACGTGTCGGCGAGGGGCGCTGGTTCCACGGGAATTTCCCCGGCGGGGACCACCTGGACGTCCCCCGGCACGTCTGCCCCTACTGCGAGCAGGAGGGTGAGTTCGTCGTCGAGGCTGGTTTTGGTCGCGTCCCTGAGCACACTAAGCCGGTGCCCCTCCGGGAGCAGGCCGGCGAAGAACGGTGGGAGAGCTCCGGCGGGAGTCTCGACGGGATTCTCTCCCAAGGGCAGCGAACTGGCAACGGCAGGCCGGCCGTCCGTCAGGTACTCCGCCGCGTAGGAAAAACTGACCCCGCCGTGGCCAGTGCGGATAAGTTGGCCTGCAAGGACACCGCCCTTGTGAACGTCCGCCGCGCGGACGAACTTCAACTCCTGGAAATCGTCGACCATCAGCCCGCCACGATGTGCAGACCGACGGCGTTCGCTACAGCCACAACGGCCCCAAGCGAAGGATTCCCGGTGGCCGTTTCAATCGCCCGAACGGTCCTCTCGGAGGTCCCGGCAAGGTCGGCGAGGTCTGCTTGCGTGATTCCGGCCTCCTTGCGTGTTCTCCGTATGGTGGCCGCAATCGCCGCTAGGTCTTCCACGAGTCTCCAATGATCCGGCACAATGTTGCCGATTTGCTGTTTCTTAGACCTATTCTGAACTATTTTGCCAAAATCGGCAAGATAGTGCCGAAACGGATCTTTGGAGTTGCCGCGGGGCCTTCGAACCATCATTTCGGCACGATGTTGCCGATTCCTGCTCGGAAGCCCGGCTTGCGGAAAGGCGCTGCACGCCCCCGCCGGTTACGTCTCCGCCAGCCACTCCGGTTCGAAGTCCGGATGTTCCGAATAGGGCAGTGCAAGGGCGTTCAATGATTTCGTGGTCCATTCGATCGATTCGGGGATCCACTGCGGCGGATCTTCGAGCGTGCCGCGAACCATCGCGGTCAAGGCAGTCTGCCGGGCTGACTCCACGATGCTGAGTAGCCTTCGCTTTGATTCGCATTCCAGGAGGAGGCGGCGTTCGTACCATTTGCCCGCTTCGGACACGGAACGGTCGCCGAGGAGTTTCCGGGCTGCGGCCTCGTCCTCGTTCAAGCGCTCGGACAGGAAATCGACGATATCCACAAATTGAGCGTACGCGTCCCTTGTGGTCGCGGAAATGCCGGTATCCCTCTAAGCGGGGTCGGCTTGCTTTTCGCGCTGGAGCTCGACGGCGGCGGCGGCTTGCGCCGGAACCCGTACGGCCGCGGCCGCAACCGGGAGGTGGACGTGCGGGAGGGCGTTGAAGTGACTCCGGGCCATACCGCCGAACTCGTAGGCGGTCTCGGCGTGCTCGGACAAGTCCACTCCGGCAAGCTCGGCCTCGTGGCTGACCCGGAAACCAACGGTTTTGTGGATGACCAAGGCAATGATTGCCGTCATGATGCCGGACACCGCAAGAGTGACAAGAATGGCGACGATCTGCGCCACGAGCTGCTGGAGCCCGCCGCCGTAAAACAGCCCTCCACCTTTGCCATTGACGGGCAAGGCAACGAATCCGAGGGCCAAGGTGCCGACCAGCCCGCCACCGAGGTGGACGCCGACGACGTCGAGGGAGTCGTCGAAGCCGAACTTGTGTTTCAGGTCGACAAACACGGCACAGGCGGCGCCAGCCAGCAGCCCCAGGCCCAGGGCCGCGGAGGGAGCGATGTTGGCGCAAGCCGGAGTAATGGCCACGAGGCCGGCAACGACGCCGGATGCGGCACCCAAGGACGTGGGGTGGCCGTGCCGGATCTTCTCAGTGAGCAACCAGCTGAGCATAGCCCCCGCCGGGGCAACAAGGGTGTTGACCCAGATCAAGCCGGCCTGCGCCGCCGTCGTGGCCGCGCCGGCATTGAAACCGAACCAGCCGAACCAGAGGAGGCCTGCGCCAAGCATGATGAAGGGGAGGTTGTGCGGGCGGTGGTTCGGGTCTTTTCCAAAGCCGTGACGCTTGCCCAGGATCAACGCCAGGACAAACGCGGCAGCGCCGGAACTGATTTCCACTACTGTGCCACCGGCGAAGTCAATCACCTGGCCGAAGACCGAACTGATGGCTCCGCCGGGGCTCAAGAGGCCGCCGCCCCAGACCATGAAAGCCAAGGGGCAGTACACCAGCGTGATCCAGATGGGGACGAAGATGACCCAGGAAGTGAACTTGGCGCGGTCGGCGATCGCGCCGCTGATCAGGGCCACTGTGACGATAGCGAAAGTGGCGCTGAAGCCGAGCTTGATGAGATCGGTGGAACCGACGAGGTCTGCGGAGCCGAAGCTGCTGAACGGATTGCCGAAAATCCCCAGGACACTCTTGCCGCTGATCATCGAGTAGCCCCACAGGATCCACACGGCGCCCACGATGCCCGCCGAGATGAAGCTCATCATGATCATATTGAGGGAGGCCTTGGCCCGGGTCATGCCACTGTAGAAGAGGCCGAGTGCCGGGGTCATGAGCAGTGCAAGTGCCGCCGACACCATCACCCAAACGTTTTCCGCAGTGATATTCACGTGCGTTTCCCTTCTTATCTCTTATCAGAGTGCCGTTGGAGGACCGCCGTAGCTTGGCCCCGTTCTTCCCTTGCCCAATATTTCCGGTTCCGTGTTTCCGGCAATGCGAGGAAAAATTGCGGGGACGTTACATAACCGGGCTTGGCGTGAAGAACGCATGACGGGCATGTTTCGGGAATGTTAACGCTGTCTCCACACCGGCGCAGAACGGCCCGAATTGGGCGTGAAGGAGCCGAGTGTTTCCGCGGATGCCAGAGCTGAAGGACGTGAAATCTTTCCAAGCGGGCAGAATCCGGACATTTCGTCCACGTGAACGGCAACTCACCGCCCCTAAAGGATGTTTCAGCCGAACGCTGGCGCGCCATGGCCACCGCGCGCACACTTAGCCTGTGAAGCCGTTTCTCCTGCTCGCATCTCGTGCCGAAGACGTCGCCGCCGAGGAAGAGTACCAGGCGTATCTTCGTTTTGGAGGGCTCGCTCCCGAGCAGCTACAACGCATCCGAATGGAAGCGGCGCCCCTGCCACCGCTTGAGCTCTCAGACTATTCCGGCGTGATTGTGGGCGGCAGTCCTTTCACGTCAAGCGATCCACCCGAGCACAAGAGCCCGGTCCAGGAACGGGTGGAGAAGGAACTCGCCGAGCTACTGGACAGGATTGTCGGTGCCGACTTTCCGTTTCTCGGGGCCTGCTATGGGGTCGGAACCTTGGGCCTTCACCAAGGGGCAATGATCGACCGTACTTACGGTGAAGGACTCGGCGGGGTGACCATCAAACTCACTGCGGAGGGAATCCAGGACCCGCTCCTCCAAGGCCTGCCCGAACGATTCGTCGCGTTCACGGGCCACAAGGAAGCCTGCACGATCCTGCCCGGCCATGCCGTTTTACTAGCTAGCTCAGCCGCCTGTCCGGTGCAGATGTTCCGTATCAAAAGGAACCTTTACGCCACACAGTTCCATCCGGAGCTCGACGCCGCGGGGCTCGTCACCCGGATCGACACCTACCGCGACGCCGGATATTTCCCGCTCGACGCCGCGGAACAGTTGATGGCTGACGCCCGGAAGATCACCGCGACCGAACCGATGAAGATCCTCGCCAACTTTGTCCGTCGCTATTCCGGTCCTCAATAACGTCGCCTGGATGAAGCACAATAGGCCCATGACCTTTGCGAACGTAGGAAGTCTCGGCACCAAACCCGGTCAGCGCGACGCCGTCGTCGCCATCCTGCTCAGGCCAAAACCTGAGCTGCGTGACGCTGGCTGCCTGCTCTTCGAGGTGGGCATCAACGAAGAATCGCCGGACACGGTCTTTGTCTGCGAACTATGGGAATCGGCAGAAGCGCACCAAGGATCGCTGCAACTGGAGGGCGCACGGGCCGCCATCGCTGAGGCGATGCCCCTGCTGTCCGGGGAAATGGGCGGTACCAGGTTCACTGTGTTGGGATCGCCGATCCGCGACGCCTGATATTCACCCAGGCGACACGTGGCTGACAGACAGGGTTTTCATAGCTCTTACATAGCCGCACTAGTTACGGTTGGTTCATTATGGAAGAGGATGAGCCCCGTCGTCCCGGCCAAGGGTCCGGACGAAAGCCAAAACCGCGGAACCACTGGAGTCCGCGCCGACGTCGATCGGCTTTGCTGACGGCCTTCGCGGCCATTCTGGCCCTGACCCTCACGGCGACGATCTACTCGGCGGCGCACGCCCGCTCATCCGTCTCAGCGATAGCCAGCGCCACGCCGTCGGCCGCTGTTCCGGCGGCGACTGCGCCACCGGCAGTCGATTCGCCGGCCGCCTCGCCGTCGCCCGCTGTTTCGACGGCGGCCCCGCCGTCCCCGACCCCGACAGCGGTTGCCGCGTCACCTGCCGCGCCGGCCGCCTCGGTTGCCGGCGTGACCCCCGCAGTGGACTCGGAAATCAACAGCATCATCAACGCCAACAGCCAGTACCAGATCGGCGTCACCCTGATCGACTTATCCAATGGTTCAAACCACCAATACGGGGTCCAGGCGCCGTTCGAGGCAGCCAGCACGGCCAAGGTCCTGTCTGCCGTCGCTTACTACCACCTTGTCGAGACAGGCGCGGTGTCCCTCGACGATCCACTGGGGGACTACACCTCCGGATTCCAGATCAAGGAGATGATCCAAGACAGCGACAACGACTCATGGTCCTTGATCATGGACGCGGTGGGGCACTCGGAGCTGCAGGACTACGCCTCGTCAATCGGCATCAACTATGACCCCGAAACCAACACCCTGACGCCCACCGAGATGGCCAGCATCTTGGCCGGCCTCTACTCCGGGAAGCTCTTGAACCAACAAGACACGGCGCAGTTGTTGTCCTACATGCAGAACACAAACTACGAATCGCTCATCCCCGCGGCGGTTCCGGCTGGTATCACTGTTTTCCACAAGTACGGACTGCTCGACGACGAACTCCACGACGCCAGCATCCTCACCGACGGGACCCATTCGTACGTGTTTGTGATCTACACCAAGGGCCAGGACGTCACTGATATTCCAGCCCGCACCGACGTGTTCCACCAGTTGACCCAGGCAGTGGTGAGCGGCCTCTTCTAGGGTTCCGTCGCCTTGCCTTCCACACCACGACGCCGGCCGTGCAGTCAGTCTGACTGCACGGCCGGCGTCGTTGTTCCCTGATGGACGCTGAGCGCCTGCAGAGGTGCTATCGATATGCCCCCTTCCTACATGGGATCGGGCCAATTTCCTATGGAATGGATGTGGTCTTGCATGGTTTCAACTCCTGACTGAAAGTGTCTCCTGCGCGGTCTGGCGCAGTTGGCCGTGCCTGCCACAGAGGCAGGGGCGGCCTAGTCAGTCGGGAGAAGACCCCGGATCAAATGCGGGCCCGGGTACAGGGCCTTGATCGCCGTCGGACACCCAGCCGTCGCTCAAAGGCGGTGCCAGTGCACGTTGTTCCGGGAGGTCTGCTGCGCCATGGGCGGAACCACCTTGTGATTCCGACGTCGAATCCGAGCCGCGTTGGAACGCGGTGGTCGGGAGCGGCCTGTCAGGCGGAGGTTCACCCGAACTGATTGATGTGGCCTCGATTGCTAGTTCGGCCATCGGTGTGAGGACCAGCTCGTCCGGAATGAATCGAAGGATCCTCGTGCTCGCTCCTCGTGCGATCTGGACGGCCGGTGACAGAGGACTCTCAAGGGAGAGCACGGTGAGCGCCGCGCCTGAACCAGTGCGCAATGATGCGGCGGGGACAACCGGAACGCCTGGTTCCTGAGGCGGCAGCACTCCGAGCACCGGCGGCAATGCCGGTAGGGGAGGCGGCTCGGGCAAGGCCGGGAGTTCCCTGATCGTGTTGTTGATGACGGACAGCGCATCGGGGACAATCCCCACGACTGGTGACAAAGGGTGGGCTGGTAATTGCTTGACCACGGTCTCCGGGACGGCGGCCAATTGGCTCGGGCTTGGAACCGCGGACCGGACGTGCTCGACGAGCGGCCCGATGGCAGGGGTGAGGGGAATCGGAGCCAGTGAGACTGAAGGCATGGGCACAGGCGGAAGCGTCGGCAGAATGTCAGTGGCTTGCGAAGGACCGGCGAGCCACAGCAACCATCCCAATGCGCCGAGAACGGCGAGAAGAGCGGTGCGGAACAAAGAGATGCCACGGCGCCCCAGATACCAGGCCAAACACTCCACCTCCCCAGTGCGGTGTTTGGACACTAAGCTACGCCCGTCGCCGTCGGCAGTCCATAGGATGCAGTGGGATCATGTGACGTGGTGGCCGACTTCATTAATCGGAGGAACACGTGGAAACCGTCAATCAGCTCCTTGACTCAATCAAGGACGTGGGCCGCGATGCAATGCGCGGGGGATACTCCAGGGCTGCCTACTCGACGCCCGAGCTCGAACTCAGGCACTGGTTCATCGAACAAGCCCAACAACGAGGCCTCGACGTCGAGACGGACCGCAACGGCATCATCTGGGCTTGGTGGGGAAAGCCCCAGGACGGCGCGCTGGTCACGGGAAGCCACCTAGATTCGGTGCCCGGGGGAGGGGCTTTTGACGGGCCGCTCGGCATCGCTTCGGCCCTTGCCGCCGTCGACATCCTGAAAACCCGCGGCCTTGACTCGAAGAACACAGGGCCGCACCGATCCCTGGCCATCACGGTTTTCCCGGAAGAGGAAGGATCCCGCTTTGGCGTGGCCTGCCTGGGCTCGCGGCTCCTGACCGGCGCCATCGCCGTCGACAAAGCGCTGAACCTGCGCGACGTCGACGGCAACACTTTCGCTGACGTGGCGCGCGGCAACAGGCTGGATCCGCGCCGCGTAGGCCGGGACCCGGAAGCAATTGCGCGAATCGGTGACTTCGTTGAATTACATGTGGAACAGGGAAAGGGGCTGGGCCACGGTGGCCCGGCCATCGCCGTCGGAAGCTCGATCCTTGGACATGGACGCTGGAAGCTGAGCGTCAGCGGCCAAGGCAACCACGCCGGGACCACTCTCATGGCCGACCGCGCCGACCCCATGGTCGCGGCCGCGCAGATCGTCGTTGCCGTCCGCGACACCGCTGCGAGGCAACCGGATGCGCGGGCTACGGTGGGGCGCTTGACCCCGGTTCCCGGCGGGACCAACGTGATTGCCTCCCGCGTCGATTTGTGGCTCGACGCCCGCCACCCCGACGACGCTGTCACGGCACAACTGATCTCAGCGATCTACGGCGTGGCCCGGGAGATTGCGGCGAGCGAAGGTTGCGCCGTCACCCTCACGGAAGAGTCCTATAGCGGTACCGTGCACTTCGATCCCGGCCTGAGCCGACGCATCGGCGAGCTCCTGCCGGGCGCGCCGGTGCTGGCAACCGGGGCGGGGCACGACGCCGGCGTGCTGGCTGGACATGTCCCCTCGGCGATGCTTTTCGTCCGCAATCCCAGTGGAATCTCGCATTCCCCGGAAGAATACGTGGCAGACGAGGATACAGCGGCTGGGGCCATTGCGCTCGCCGACGTCCTGGAGGGACTCCTGTGAGCGGGTTCTGGTGCGAGACGGCGCTGGTAAACGCCGACGGCGGCAGCGGCGCGGGCGGCAGCGGCGCGGGCGGCGCGGTTGTCGCCACCGGTGTCCGGCTGGAAGTACAAGGTGGCCGAATTTCCAGCGTCTCTACCGGCGTCCGGCCTGAAACGAGTGACCAGATATTGAACGGCGTCGTCTTCCCTGCGGCGGCCAACGCCCATTCGCACGCGTTCCACCGGATCCTGCGTGGACGTACGCACGGCGGGCGCGGTGACTTCTGGGTCTGGCGGGAGCAGATGTACCGGAGCGCTGCGGAGTTGACACCGGAGAAGTACGAGAAGCTCGCCACTGCGGTCTTCACGGAAATGGTGGTGTCGGGCTTCAGCAGCGTGGCCGAGTTCCACTACGTCCACCACCAGCCAGATGGGACGCCGTACCCGGAGCCTCACGCTATGGAATTGGCGTTGGCCAGGGCAGCCGTGGCGGCCGGGATCCGGCTGACCTTGCTGGACACCCTGTACCTCGCGGGAGGGATCGGGGCACCGCTCAGGCCGGAACAAGCGCGGTTTGGCGACGCCGACGCCCAAGCCTGGTTGGATCGGCTCGCTTCGCTGCGGGCCGAGGTTGCGCAGGGTTTTCCGACCGAGATGGTTGGCGTGGGGGCCGCCCTGCATTCCGTCCGCGGGGTGCCCGAGGAAGCGCTCAAGACGGTTGCCCGGCAGTTGCCCGCCGACATACCGCTTCACATTCACCTCAGCGAACAAACGGCGGAGAACGAGGCTTGCCTGCAGGCCTATGGGGTCACCCCGGCGGGACTCCTGGCCCGGCACGGACTGCTGTCCGCGCGACTCTCCGCCGTCCACGCCACCCACCTGACGCCGGAGGACATCCAACTCCTCGGGGATGCCGGAACCACTGTAGTGATGTGTCCAAGCACCGAAGCCGACCTCGCCGACGGGATCGGTCCAGCCCGTGCGTTGTCGGACGCCGGGGCGACCATCGCCCTGGGCACGGACCAACACGCGGTGATCGATCCGTGGGTGGAAATGCGCACCTTGGAGCACGGAGAACGCCTCGGTTCGGGTCAACGGGGCAGGTTCTCACCGCAGGAACTCCTCCACGCGGCCACGCTCGGCGGCGGGGCTTCCCTGGCTACGCCCTTCGCGACGTCATTGGAGGCCGGTGCGGTGTGCGATCTCATGGCCGTGGACCCGGATTCCGTCCGGACCGCTGGTTCCGAACCCGAGCAGTTCGCGTTCAGCGCGACGGCGAGCGACGTCACCGCCGTCGTTATTGCCGGTGAACTGGTGGCTTCACACGGAGTCCATGTGCGCCTCGGCGCTCCGGGCCGACTGCTCACGGAGGCGTTGAAGGAGTTCTCCTGAGGGCGTCACGCTGAGCAGGTTTCCAAGACGCCCGCTCACCTTTGTGGCCGTTTTTCGAATCCCTCGCTCGCCTCTTGTGAGCGAGGGATTCCAAAATTGGCCTTATATGTGAACGAGCGCCGGCCTAAACGGCGGCATAAATGAGCGAGCGTCGGCGGGGGTGCGCTACTTCAACCCCGAGCGGACAAACGCATCCACCACGTATCGCTGCAGGAAGATATAGATCAGGAATATCGGCAGGCATGCGAGTGAGGACGCCGCCATGATGGCGCCCCAGTTGTTGCCTTCGGCGCCCAGGAAGCCCCGGATGCCAACCTGTATGAGCGCATCGGACTTCTGCATGATCAGCGAAGGCCACAAGTATTCGTTCCAGGCGCTGATGAACAGCATGATCCCTAGGGCCGCCAGTGCCGGGCGGAGGTTCGGAACCACCACTTCCCACAGCGTCCTCCATGACGACCTTCCATCCATCTGGCTCGCATCCAGGAGGTCCTTCGGGAAGGCCTCGAGGTGCTGGCGCAGCATCATCACGGCGAAGGCCGAACACAGTTGCGGGATGACGACGCCGGTGATGGTGTTGAGAAGGCCCATCTGGGACACCAGCAAGTAGTTGGGAATCATCGTGACTTGGAAAGGCACCAGCCAAGACCCCACAAACAACAGGTACAAGGCCTTCTTTCCGACAAAGTCCCAACGCGCGAAACCGTAGGAAGCCAGGATGGCCACGAGCAATTGGGACACCGCCAACGTCAGCGCCATGCCGAAGGTATTCGCCAGCATGCCCGCGATGGGAATGGTCTTCAGGACGTACTGGAAATTCTCAAGACTCAGCGGTCCCGGCAACGGGTTGGTGGACAAGGCGTCCGACGGCGGCCGGAAGGCCGTGACGAACATCCAGTAAATGGGGAAGATCGAGACAAGCGCGAGGGCGATCAGCAAAATGTGGCTGGGCACGGTTCGCAATGACCCCGGCCGCACAGACCCGAGCCTCAACGACGGAGACCGCATGGGTCCGCGCTCGGCGGCAGGCGCCGTCGTCGGCCGGGAAACCTTCCTCGGTCCTGAAAGGGGAGCATCAGCGGAACCAGGCTGGGCCGGCGGGGCGATGGTGATGAAGGCCATGGTGGTTCTTTCTAGTTGTCGTAGAAGCTGAGTCGCTCAGAGAGTTCCACGAAGACCAGGGCGATCAGCCCGAATCCGAGGAAAAAGAGCGTGCCCGCGGCGGAGGATAGTCCGGCGTCGAAGTTCCTGAAGCCGAACTGGTACAGCAGGTAGTAGATGTTGGTGGACGAGTTGCCCGGACCGCCCTGCGTCGCGAGGTCGATGATGGGATATGTCCACTGTGCGGACAGCAGGATGGTCATGAGCGAGAGGAACACCAGGCTCGGCGAAAGCAACGGGATGATGATCCGCCACGTGATCTGCCTGCCGCTGGCACCGTCGATCGATGCCGCAGCAGCGTAGTCGGGGCTGATGCCCGCCAGCCCGGCTGAAACCACCAGCACGCCGAAGCCGAGCATCTGCCAGCCGACAATCACGATCACCGCGGTCATTGAACTGTCGGGATCGCGGAATATATTGCCCATCGGTGCGCCAAGGGCGGCGGCGATCGCGGGAATCGTTCCGCCTTCGGGAGCGAAAAGCCACCGCCAGATCGCGCTGCTGGCCACGGGGGTGATGAGGAACGGTACGAAGATCAGAGCCTGGTACGCGGTGCGGGCCTTGCCCTGGACCTTGCGTGAGAGGAGCGCGAACACGAGCGGCAGCGCAACGGAAATACCCAGGAACGCCAGGATGTACAAGCCGGTGTTGATGAGCGCTTGGTGCAGTTCGGGCAGGCTGAGGACCTTCGCGTATTTCTGAACGTCAACGTATTGCTTGGGCTTGGTGGGGATCAGGTTCCAGTCGGTGAAGGACAGGTTGACGGTCTGTCCCAGCGGCCAGTACGTCCAGACGAGAAGCAGGACCACCGCGGGCAGGATGTAGAGGTAGGGGCTCAGGGCGCGGCGCTTGGGGCGCCGGTTGGCCGGGAGCCCCGCCGGGCCGGCAGGGGCGATGCCCGTTGCCGGCCCGGCGGTCTCGATGAACATTCTTTCGGCTTCCTTCCGGTGCTGTGGCTGGTTAGCGAACGCTGCCGGCGAGCTCGCCGTCGGCGGTTTCGCCAGCGATGGAGGGCTCGACGTCGGACTCCTCGCCGGGAGCGGTCATCGCGGCGGTCGCCTCTTCGAGGGACATCTTCTCGAAGGCGGCCATCTGCTCAGCCGTGACGGAGTACACCGTGGAGAACTCGCCGATCGGCACCACGGAGCTGAGCATCTTGTCCTGGTACAGGTGGATCAGGTTGAACGCCTGGGCCCCGTTCTGGCCACGCATTGAGTTCGGTGCGACGTTCAGGTCCTGCGTGTAGCAGGTGGCCGAAGCGACCGACACGGGAGCGCCTCCGAAGGAGCTGAAGGTGGAGTAGTGCAGGTGCCCGGCGAGGATACCGCGGACGTCGGTGCCTTCGATGACCTTCTCGAAGCGGCTCTGTTCACGGAGTTCGAACTTGGCCATGATGGACAGCGGGCTGGGGACCGGCGGGTGGTGCAGGGCGATGAGGGTGCCGTGCGGTGCCGGGGTGGCCAGGACCTCGGAGAGCCAGGCCAGCTGCTCGTCGGAGATTTCGCCGTGGTGCAGGCCCGGAACCGTGGAGTCGAGGGCGATGATGCGCAGGCCGTTGACGTCGTGGACCATGTCTACGGATTCCTCACCGGCGTCGGAGTCCAGGAGGCCGGAGCGGAAGGCGGTGCGCGCGTCGTGGTTGCCCATGACCCAGATGATCTTGGCGCCGAGCTCCTCGGCCACCGGCTCCACGATGTTGCGCAGGCGGACGTACGCGTCCGGGCGGCCCGTGTCGGCGAGGTCGCCGGTGAACACCAGGGCTTCGGGCTTTACCTGGGCTTTGACGAAGTCGCGGAAGAGCTGGCGGAGGTTCTCGTCACTGTCCACGCTGCCGTGCAGGAGGTCGTTATCTGCCACGAAGTGGGTGTCGCTGATGTGAAGGATGAAGTGCTCGGGGGCGGGGTGCTGGAGTTCGGTGTTCACGGTCTTGTCTCCTTGTAGTTTTCTGCAGTGGTTAGCGGTGGTTCTTAGCGGGTGGAGCGGATGGTCAGGACGTCCCTGAGCCGCTCGAGGTCGGCGTCGCTGAAATCGTGTGCCTGGAGCAGGCCGGCGGCGCTGCCGAACATTTCGTCGACGAGATCCAGCGTGGCCTCCAGAACGGTGGCGGGGCTCGCGGAGATGATTTCCCGGAGTTCCTCGCCGATGCCGGCAAGGCCCGGGTGGCTGGACGCGGCGGCCATCATGGCCGCGCTCCACTCGCCGCGGAGGTTGTCCTCGCTGGCTATGTAATCGAGGATCACCTGCTCGCGGTCCACACCCGCGGCCAGGAGGGCCAGGGCAATCACGACGCCGGTACGGTCCTTGCCCGCGGTGCAGTGCACGAGTACAGGGTCCGTTCCGGAGTCGGCAATGAGGCGAACGGCGTCGGCGAGGCGCTGTGCGTGGCTCTGGATCATGAGCCGGTAGATGTCCACCAGGGTGGTGATCTCCGCGGTACCGGGGACGTTGCCTTCTTCGAAAATCGGGTTGTGCCTCGTGTCGACGGCGAGTCCGTCGAGGTTGCTGGGCGACTTCGCCAGCTCTGTTTGGTCGCGCAGGTCGATGACCAGACGGATGCCGAGCTCGGAGAACTGCTGGCGTCCGGCGTCGGTCAGTCCGTGCAGAGCGTCCGAGCGATACAGCTTTCCTTCGCGGATGGTCCGTGCGGCGGCCGCATCGCTGCGTACGGCGGCGGCATAGCCCGCCGTGCTCCGGAAGTTGTAGGTGCCCTCCACGGGGTACGGGCGGTTGCGGGTTCCGAAGACTGCGTCCTCGGCAGTGGTTGTCACAGCTGGTGTCCTTCCGGATAGGCCGGGAAAGTGAGGGGCAGAGGTTAGGGGATCAGGTCCTGGGCGCGCTTCTGGGCGTCGGCCATAGTGGTTTTTGCGTCCTTGCCGTAGTAGACGACGTTCTCCACGGCTTTGCCGAGGATGTCGTCGATCTGCACGTAGCTGTTTCCCGGGTAGGAAACCCACGGCTGGAGGCGGTCAAGCTGGGCGAGGTTCGGCGCCAGGAGCGGGTTCTTCTGGGCCCAGTCGTAGAGGGATCCGCCCGGAGCGGTCAGCGAGGTGCGCAGTGGCAGGTAGCCGATCTTGGTGGAGATCTGCTCGTAGGCGTGGTCGCTGGTCATGAACTTGATCAATTCCCAGCCGGCGCGCTGCTTCGCGGGATCCTGCGAGAGGACGAACAAAGCCGAGCCCGAGTTGGTGGGGACAGCTGGCTTGGACCCGAACGCGGGCATTCCGGCCGCCTTGAGTTCCCAGCCACCCTTGGTGGCAGCTGACATTAATGAGCCCTGCAGCGCCGAGGAAGTGAGGAGGAAGGCGGTGTCGCCCTTCGGGAGGCCTTCGGACTGGGCGCTGCTGTCGGCATTGCGCAGGACGCCGTCCTTTGTCAGTTGTGCGAGCTTGGTAACGGTGTCGATAGCCGAGTCCGAGCCGAAGCCGATCGTCTTGCGGTCATCGGAGAGGACCTGGGCACCGTTCGACTTGAAGATGCCCTGCATGCACCAGTTGCCGCCGATGCTCGTGCACGAGACATCCAGGGAGGGCTTTCCGGACTTCGCGGAAACGGCCTTCGCGGCTGCCTCCACCTTGTCCCAGGTGGAGAGGTCCGGGTTGGTGATGCCGGCGTCGGCGAGCTTGGTGGCGTTGTAGAAGAGGACTGGGGTGGAGAAGACGTAGGGAATGCCGTAAGTCTTGCCGTTCCAGTCGGCCAGGTGCTTCGCGTTGGGGTGGAAGGGGTGGGCGCCGCCGAGGGCGTCGTCGACGGCTTTCTGGCCGACGAGGTCGCTGATCGGCTGGGCGCCGAGCTGGGTTGCGGCGAAGTCGAGGGAATCGAAAGTCAACTGCGCGACGTCGGGTGCGTGTCCGGCAAGGAGCTGCGTCTGGACGCTGCTGACCGTGTTGGATCCGACGGCGCCGCCGCCCTGCGGTGCCTGTGCAGTGACGTGGATGTTCGGGTGGGCCTTTTCGAAGTCGGCTACCAGGCCTTTGACGGTGTCGGTCCAGACGCCGGCTTGGGCCAGGTTGTAGCTCTCGAAGGTGATGTTGACTTGCTGGTCTGCCGTGAGTTCCGGGATGACCTGGTTGCTCACAGTGCTGGCCTGCGAGGTGCCGGAACAGCCAGCAAGGGCCAATGCGGCGGTGCCAGCGGCGATGGTCAGTGCAATTGAACGGAGAGGGCGCACAATATTTCCTTGATTGCTGGGTTGGGTGGGTACTGCAGGTTCCGGATTGGGGCCGGAATATGGGGGAGGAACAGATGTTAGACCGAGGCCGCGGGCTGCGCCGAGCTGGCAGTGGACGCGTGCTTAGCGTCTGCCTGCCATTCGAGGCGCCGGCCGCTTGCGCGGTCAAAGAGGTGGAGGTTCTTGGCGTCAGCACTTAGTACGACGGCGTTGCCCGGCTCCCAGTGCTGGCCTCGCGGGGTGCGGACGGCCACGCGGTTCCCGCCGACCCGGCAGTAGATGACTTGTTCGCTGCCGAGGTTTTCGGCAAGGTCAACGATGCCCCGAAGGGCTGCCCCGGAGCTCGGTGCGGCTGCTGAAGAACCGGGGGCGTGGATGCTCAAGTGTTCAGGGCGGATGCCCAGCACAACGTCCCGCTGCGGTGTTTGCCCGTCCCACAGCACGGCTTCCACGGAGGGTGCCATGACCGTGATGGAGCCGTTGCTGGTGGAAAGCTCGGCATCGATCAGATTGGTGGCAGGGGATCCCAGGAATCCTGCGGCGAACACGGATGCCGGCTTGTCGTAGAGCTCTTCCGGCGTGCCGAGTTGCTCAAGTTGGCCTCCGTTGAGCAGCGCGATCTTGGTTGCCATGGTCATGGCTTCCACTTGGTCGTGCGTGACGTAGATGAACGTGGCACCGAGGCGCTTGTGTAGTCCGGCCAGCTCCTGCCGGGTTGCGGTGCGGAGCTTGGCGTCCAGGTTGGACAGGGGTTCGTCCATGAGGAAGGCCTTGGGTTCGCGCACCAAGGCGCGTGCAACTGCCACTCGCTGGCGCTGGCCGCCGGACAATTCCTTGGGCTTGCGATCCAGGAGGTGGCCGATCTCCACCATTTCGGCCACGGCTCCCACGCGCTTCTTGACTTCCTGCTTGTCGGTGCGCCGCACGTGGAGCGGGAAGGCAAGGTTTTTCGCCACGCTGAGGTGCGGGTACAGGGCGTAGCTCTGGAACACCATGGCCAAGTCGCGCTTCTTGGACGGAGCGGTGGTGATGTCGGTTCCGTCCAGTTCGAGCGAGCCCGATGTCGGTTCCAGCAGGCCCGCGATCATGCGGAGCAGGGTGGTCTTGCCGCAGCCGCTGGGGCCGAGCAGGACCAGGAAATCACCGTCTTCAACGGTGAGCGATATGTTCTTTACGGCCGACACGTTCTTGAATGAACGCGACAACTGGTTGAGCACAAGTCGGCCCACGAGCACCTCCGAGGAAACAATGTTTCCTAAATCGAATTATTTAGGAAACGTCTTACCCTTGAAGGGTGGGGCTCGATGGTTAACGGTCGGTGCGGAGTTGATTAACTCCCCGCGCTCGGACAGGAAACAGTTGAAACTGCCCGCGTTTCTCGCCAAAAACTATTTGGGGTTTTCCACCATGTGGAGGACTTCTTCGAACACGGCGGAGCGGGCGCGTTCGACGTCGGGAGAATCTGCAGTCACCGCGGCGTGCAGCGCGGACATCACCAGCATCTGGACGATGTTGCCAATCGGCAGCTGGTCATTCCACGAATGGAATTCCGCCCCCGCCACGAGTGTGTGGGTCGAGAGATCGGCAAGCTCGGATTTCGCGTAGCTGGTCACCCCGATCAGCGTGGCCTTGCGTTCGGCCGCGATCCGCGCCGAACCAATCGTGAAGGAGTTCATTCCGCTGTCGCTCACGGCGATGCAGACATCGCCCGCTGAGAGGAGCTTGGCGGAGATGTGCTGCGAAACAATGTCGGATGGCGCCTCGCATTGCACTCCGGTGGACAGGAATCGCAGGGCAAGCGATTGTGCGGGAGCGAGGGACGCTCCGTTGGCCACCACCAGCAGTCGCCCGCCCTGGCGTATCGCCTTCACAGCGGCGTCGAAGGCCTCGAAGTCCAAAGACCCCAATGCTCCCCGGATGTCCTGGGACGCCCTGGAAAAGATCCCTGAAACCAGGTGTTCCGTGGACCCGGGTTCGCCGGTTGCCCCGGATTCTTCCTGCTGGATGCTGTCCCGCGCCGCGGCGCCCAGATCGCGCAACAGGACTTGGCGCAAGTGCTGGAATCCGTCAAAGCCCATGCTCTTGCACGCCCGCACGATCGTGGCCGGCGACGTCCCCGTCTGGGTGACCAGATCCGCCACCGACATCCTGGCCACGGTCTCCGGGGAATCAATGCATAACTGCGCCACGCGCTGTTCGCTGGGAGCCAGCGAGGGGAAAATCGACTTGATGTGCGCGCGGGAACCGCCCAGGGGCGGTTCGGATTTGTACGGGGTCATTCGCCTTTCATACCAGATTCACTTGAATAGCGAACCAGTGGCGCAGAAACCGACGGCGGCGGGTGCCTGCCGCCGTCGGGCACCGCTGCGATCAGTCGAGGGGCAACGTGACGGTTACGCACGTGCCGTTGCCCGGCGTGGACACGACGGAGACCTCGCCGCCCACTTCGTTCACGGCGATGGACATGAGTCGGAGCCCGAATCCGTGGTGCGCGCCGGCAGGCGTGGCCTGGCTGTCGAAACCGGTGCCATTGTCCGTCACGGTCAGCCGGATCCCGTGGTAGACGGCAGCGAGGCGGATGGTGATGTCGTGGGCGTGCGCGTACTTGAATGCATTGCTCAGGGCTTCCTGGGCGGCTTGGTAGAGCAGGGAAGCGGAGCGGGACGAGATTTCAATGCCGTGGTGCGGCGTCTCCCAATGGACCGCGGTCCCCTCGCGGCGAAGCGGTGCGGCCAAGCGATCGATGCAGCCTGCGAGCCCCAAGGCGTGCAAGTCGCCGGGGTGCCGATCGGTGATGACGCCATTGATCGCGGTCACCTCGTCCAGTGCTGATGCAGTCTTCATGGCCCGTCCTGCTTCCCCTTGCAGCCTTGGTGCTTCTTGCCGACGAATGGGTTCCGCCTGGTGCATGGTTCAAGCGTGGACTCGGAGGCTCAACGTTCCTGCGAGATTTGCTCAGTTTCGCCTCAGTCTTTCGTCAGGTTTCCGCAAACTTGAGTTAAGGCGACGACGGCGGGTGGTACCCGCCGTCGTCGGACGGGAGCTGTCACTTCCCGAGGAAGTCCAGCAAAGCCTTGTTGACCTCGGCGCCGTGCGTCCACAGCATGCCGTGGGGGGCGCCGTCGATCTCAAGGTAATCGGCGTTCGGGAGCGCTTCGGTGAACCTGCGGCCGGTCACGTCGATAGGGAGGATGTGGTCCTCGGTACCGTGGACGATCAAGGCGGGAACGTCGATCTTGGGGATGTCGGCGCGGAAGTCGGTGAGCCACGTCGGCTGGGCGGCCACTGAGGCGTGGGCGCCGGACTGGGCTGCCAGGTTCCAGCTGGCCCGGACGGATTCCTCGCTCAGCCGGGGCGTCCCCAGGAAGGTGTCGCTGTTGTAGAAGCTCTTGAAGAACTCGGTGAAGAAGGCGTAACGGTCGGTAGTGACAGCTTCGGTGAGGCCGTCGAACACCGACTGCGGGACTCCGCCGGGATTGTCGTCCGTCTGCAGGACGAACGGTTCCAAGGATCCAAGGAACACGGCCTTTGCCACCCGGCCAGAGCCGTAGGTGCTGATGTAGCGGGCCACTTCGCCGGTGCCCATCGAGAAGCCCACCAGCACGGCGTCGTTCAGGTTCAGTGCTTCCAGCAGGGTATTCAGGTCGGCGGCGAAGGTGTCGTAGTCGTAGCCGACGGTCGGCTTGCTGGACTTGCCGAAGCCGCGGCGGTCGTAGGTGATGACGCGGTAGCCGGCGTCGAGCAGTGCCGCGGTCTGCTTCTCCCAGGATGAGCCATCCAAGGGGTAGCCGTGGATCAGGACCACTGCCTGGCCAGTCCCGTGGTCCTCGTAGTAAATCTCAATCTCGGTGCTGTTTTCATTTCCGACGGTGATGTAAGCCATGACGACGGTCCTTTCGTAGCGGTTCTTTCCGAGCGTTTCCAGCCTACTGTCCACGCACGACGGCGGCACGCGCCTTGACGGGGCAGCCGGCCCCCGCCCCCGCCACCTACGCTCACTCACGTTTTATGCCGTTTTGACCGACGCTCGCTCACGTTCTATGCCGTTTTGACCGACGCTCGCTCACGTTTCCCCTGAAATCGACGAACCCTCAAGCAGTTCAAGATGTGGAGGAGGGTTCGCCATTTGGCGGCCATATGTGGAGGAGGATCCTCCGGTTGCTGCGGTATTCGGCGACGGCGGGTCCAGCTGCAGGGAATGAAAGTGAATGCTTGAATGTTCAATAAAATATGGACTTTGGAATCTTTACTTTCGGCGAGCTGACCCGTGACATCAATACCGGCGGCGCCCTCTCACCACAGCAGCGGCTCAAGGACATCATCGAGCTAGCCAAGCTTGCCGAGCAGGCAGGGCTTTCCTCGCTGAGCCTCGGAGAGCACCATAGGCCCGATTTCGCCCTCTCGGCCCCGGAGATCGTGCTCGCGGCCATCGCCCGGGAAACCACCACTCTTCGGCTGGGCACCGCCGTGACAGTGCTCTCCACCCAAGACCCCGTCCGGCTGTTCGAACAGTTTTCCACCCTGGACCTCATTTCCGGCGGACGGGCAGAGATCATCGCCGGCCGTGGCGCCTTTGTGGAGTCGTACCCCTTGTTCGGCCACCGGCTGGAGGACTACGACGAGTTGTTCGAAGAGAAACTGAAGATGCTGCTTGCCCTGCGCGACAACGCCAGACTCGATTGGCAGGGGCACCTGACCCAAACCATCTCCGGGATGGACATTGCGCCCCGTCCGGTCCAGGACAAGCTGCCGATCTGGGTAGGCGTGGGCGGCACGCCGCAGAGTTTCGTCCGGGCCGGACGGCTGGGCTTGCCGCTGTTCGTCGCCCTGCTGTCCGGGCCGGCCCGGTTCCGCAGGCTCGTGGAGCTATACCGCGAAACCGCCGAAAACTCAGGACACGACGCCGCCGCCCTGCCAGTGGGTGCCGGTGGCCATTTCTACGTGGCGCCGACGTCGCAACAAGCCAAGGACACCTTTTACCCGTACTATCGCGCCTACTTTGAGCAGAACATGCCCCGGCCTGTGGACCATTTCCCCCGCAGCACCTTCGACGAATGGACAGAACCCGGTGGAGGCCTGCTCGTGGGCAGCCCCCAGCAAATCATTGAGAAGCTTCTGGAAATCCACCAAACCCTGGGCAATACAAGGTATTTGGCCCAAATCGGCCTGGGCGGCCTGCCTTTTGCCGAGACCGCGCGATCCATCGAGCTCCTAGCTACCGAAATCATGCCCGCGGTACGTCGGGAGATCGGCGCCGTTCCGGTGAAATAAATCCGTTGAAGTGACCGGAATGTGGACATGTTGCCCGCCACGCTCCGCCCTGAGGGAAAGCCCTAGTTGCCCCCAGCAACCAGTCGTAGACTGGCCTTCGAATCACTACGTGAGTTGGAGACCGATGCTCTGGAAACTTCTCGTTCAGTACCTGCGGCCACACAGGCGGCTGCTGATCGCCGTCGTCGTCTTCCAGCTGGCGCAGTCCATCGCGTCCCTGTACTTGCCCACACTGAATGCCGACATCATTGACGAAGGCGTGGCCAAGGGGGACACCGGCTACATCCTGGGCACTGGCAGCCTCATGTTGCTCATCACCCTCCTGCAGATCGCCTGTTCGATAACGGCTGTCTACTTCGGCGCGAAGGCGGCCATGGGTTTGGGGCGGGACCTGCGCGGCGCCATTTTCACCAGGGTGGGGGAGTTCTCCGAGCAGGAGGTCACTCGATTCGGTGCGCCGTCCCTGATCACCCGCTCCACCAACGATGTGCAGCAGGTGCAGCAGCTCGTCCTGATGTCCTGCACGCTCATGGTCGCAGCGCCCATGCTCAGCATCGGCGGCGTGATCATGGCCGTCCGGCAGGATGCCCAGTTGTCCTGGCTGATTGCCGTGAGCGTCCCGGTGCTCCTCGTCGCAGTAGGCCTGATCGTCACCCGGATGGTGCCGCTGTTCCGCAAGATGCAGGTCCGGCTCGACACCGTGAACAGGGTGCTCCGCGAGCAGCTGGCCGGCATCCGGGTGGTGCGCGCTTTCGTTCGCGAGGACATGGAGACGGAACGCTTCGCCTCGGCCAACCAGGACGTCACCGAGATGGCATTGAGGGCCGGCCGACTCATGGCCCTCATGTTCCCGGTAGTGATGCTGGTACTCAACGTCTCCAGCGTGGCCGTGATCTGGTTCGGCTCCTTCCGGATCGACGACGGAACCATGCAAGTCGGCACCCTGATCGCCTTCCTGAGCTATCTCATGCAGATCCTGATGTCCGTCATGATGGCCACCTTCATGGCGGTGATGATCCCCCGCGCCGCTGTATCTGCGGACCGCATCGGCGAGGTTCTGGAGACCGAGTCAAGCGTGCGGCCTCCCGAGAACCCCGTGACGAAGACCGCCGGCCGCGGCGAGTTGGAGTTGCTCGACGTCGGATTCGCCTACCCGGGCGCCGAGGAACCCGTCCTCAGCGGCATCAGCTTCCGCGCACGCGCGGGCCAGACAACGGCGATCATCGGCAGCACGGGAGCGGGCAAAACCACCTTGGTGAACTTGCTGCCACGGCTCTTCGACGCGAGCAGCGGCTCGGTGCGGATCGACGACGTCGACGTGCGCGAGCTGCACCCGGACCTCCTCTGGGGGCACATCGGATTGGTCCCGCAAAAGCCCTACTTGTTCTCCGGCACCGTCCGCAGCAACCTGCTCTACGGCAAGCCCGACGCCACGGAGGAGGAACTCTGGCGGGCGCTTTCCATCGCCCAAGCGCAGGACTTCGTCGAGGAGATGGAGGGCGGGCTGGACGCTCCGATATCGCAGGGCGGCACCAATGTTTCCGGCGGTCAGCGCCAACGCCTCGCGATCGCCCGGGCACTCGTGAAGCAGCCCGAGCTATACATCTTCGATGACTCGTTCTCCTCCTTGGACACCGCCACCGACGCCAGGCTGCGCCAGGCACTCAAGCGCCACACGTCCGGAGCCACGATGGTCATCATTGCGCAGCGGGTCTCCAGCATCGCGGATGCTGAGCAGATTCTAGTGCTCGACGACGGGCGGCTCGTGGGGCGCGGAACGCACGAAGAGTTGTTGGAGACATCCGAAACATACCGCGAGATAGTTTCCTCGCAACTGGCAGCGGAGGAGGCAGCATGAGCAGCGCACCGAGCACGGCGAACCGCCCGCCCCGCCCGCAGATGGGTCCCGGCCGCGGCGGACCTTTCGCAGGGATGAATGTTCCGGCGGAAAAAGCCATGAACTTCGTGCCCTCCGCAAAGCGGCTCCTCGGCACGCTCCGGCCGGAGCGGCTGTGGCTGATCCTGGTTCTTGTTCTGGCTGTCTCCAGCGTGACCCTGTCCGTGATCGGCCCGCGGCTGTTGGGTGAGGGCACCAACCTGATTTTCGCCGGCGTCGTTTCCAAGCAACTTCCCGCCGGAGTGAGCAAGCAACAGCTCATCGACGGGCTGCGCGCATCCGGACAGAACTCCAAAGCGGACATGCTCAGGGGCATGGACCTGACTCCCGGCGTCGGGATCGATTTCGGGGCCCTGGCCTCGATCCTGATCTGGGTGCTGGTCCTGTATGTCCTGGCCTCATCGTTCGGCTGGATTCAGGCTTACGTGCTCAACGGCGTCGTGCAGCGGACGGTGTACCGGCTCCGCGAGCAGATCGAAGCGAAAATCAACCGCCTGCCGCTGCGCTACTTCGATTCGGTGCAGCGCGGCGAGCTCCTCAGCCGTGTGACCAACGACGTCGACAATATTTCGCAAAGCCTCCAGCAGTCCATCAGCCAGGCGGTCACCTCCTTGCTCACCGTGGCGGGCGTCATCTTCATGATGTTCCTCCTCTCGCCGATCCTGGCGTTCATCACCCTGGTCACCGTGCCGTTGACCCTGGTGACCACGGTGCTGATAGCCAAGCGCTCGCAGAAACTGTTCGTGGCCCAGTGGAAGAACACCGGTGAGCTGAACGGTCAAATCGAAGAGACGTATACGGGTCATGCGCTCGTGAAGGTGTTCGGCCGCCAACGCGAAGTGGAGCAGCGTTTCCGCGAGAAGAATGCGGAACTGTTCTCGGCCAGTTTCGGAGCCCAGTTCATCAGCGGCCTGATCATGCCGGCGCTGACCTTCATCGGCAACCTTGTCTATGTGGGTATTGCCGTGGTCGGCGGGCTGCAAGTGGCATCGGGCGCCATGCAGCTCGGCGATGTGCAGGCCTTCATCCAGTACTCGCGGCAGTTCACCCAGCCACTGGCCCAACTCGGCTCCATGGCCAACCTGCTCCAGTCTGGCGTAGCCTCCGCAGAACGCGTCTTCGAGCTGCTCGATACCGAGGAGCAGAGCACTGATCCTGAGCCTTCGCCCGTTCCTGAGGTGACGCGTGGCCGCTTGGTCTTCGAAAACATCTCGTTCTCCTACTCGCCGGACAAGCCCCTCATCACCGATGTGAGCCTGGTCGCCGAACCCGGACAATCCGTGGCGATCGTCGGACCCACCGGGGCGGGCAAGACCACCCTCGTGAACCTGATGATGCGCTTCTATGAGCTTGACGCCGGGCGGATCACACTCGACGGCGTCGACGTCGCCTCGATGTCCAGGTACGAGCTGCGCTCGCGGATGGGTATGGTGCTGCAGGATACCTGGTTGTTTGGAGGGACAATCCGGGACAACATCGCGTACGGCCGGCCCGACGCTACCGAAGCGGAGATCCTGGAAGCCGCCCAAGCAACGTACGTGGACCGCTTCGTTCACTCGCTGCCGGAAGGGTACGACACCGTGCTCGACGACGAAGGCAGCAACGTTTCTGCCGGTGAGAAGCAGCTGCTTACGATCGCCCGCGCGTTCCTGGCAAGTCCGTCTGTCCTCATTCTGGACGAAGCCACGAGTTCGGTGGATACCCGGACCGAGGTGCTGGTGCAGAAGGCCATGAGCGCCCTGCGTTCTGACCGGACGAGCTTTGTAATTGCGCACCGCCTGTCCACAATCCGCGATGCCGACCTCATCCTGGTGATGGAAGCCGGGCAGATCGTGGAGCAGGGAACGCATGCCGAGCTGCTTGCCGCGGGCGGGGCCTACTCAAGGCTGTACGAGGCGCAATTTGCGGCTCCGGTGGCGGAGGTCTAGGGAATCGCGGTCCGGCGTGGAAGTTTCACGGTTGCTGTGATGCCACCGCCGGGTTTGGCGCTCAGCTCAAGGGTTCCGCCGTGGGCTTGGACCGCCGCAGCGACGATGGAGAGTCCCAGCCCTACGCCGGCGTGTTCGCCTGCGGCTCGGTAGGCCGTGCGTTCTTTACGCAAGAATGGCTCAATCAGGGTCGGCAAGAGCGTCGGATCAATGACGTCGCCGGGGTTTTCGACGACCAGGAGGCTATGCGTCGGAGTATCGGACGTCCTCACCGATACGGTTTCCCGGCCATGAACCACGGCGTTGTGCACGAGGTTGGAGACGACTCTTTCCAGGAGGGGAGCATCTCCACTGACCACCGTGCGCGACAATTCGGCTTGGACGATGATCCCCGCACGTTCGGCAGCCGGGATAAGGTCTTCTACCGCCTGCTCAGCGACAAAAGATAGATCCACTGGCCCGAGGGTGATGCGGCCTGACTCCACACGGGAAAGGAGTAACAGCGACTCCACCGTGTTCGAAGCCCGGGCATTGACCTCCGTCAGCCTATGCAGTAGCTCGGTCATGTCAGCATCCGGGTTGAGGCTACCGACCTCCGCGAGGTTGCCCATGATCGCAAGTGGGGTGCGTAGCTCATGGGAGGCGTTGGCAGCGAAACGGCGTTGCTGCTCGGCGTGGTGCTGGATCCGTTCCATCATTTCATCAAACACGTCGGCGAGGTGTCGAAACTCGTCGCCTCGCCCGCTCATGCGGATACGTGCGGAGAGGGATCCTTTCGACACTTCCTGTGCCACCTCGCCGATCTGCCTCAGAGGACGTAGCACCCGGCCGGCCAGAAACCAGCCTCCGCCAAGGCCCATGATGACAATGAGCACCAAAGCTGCAGATGCGGCCGGGAGGAAGGCACGGATGAGGTCGCCCTGGTTAGGGGCATAATTTCCACGCGATGTCGACAGGTGGTCCTGCGGGACGTAGCGCAACAGGAACACGTAGGTGATGGCCAGGAGGAGGACGCCGGTTGCCACCGCTATGGCCGCATAGCTTAAGGTCAGCTTCGATCGAGCCGATAGCCCCGGCGGGCGTTCCATGGAGCCGCCCGGAGATATGCTCATGCCGGGGCCACTCGATATCCGACGCCGGGAACGGTTTCGATGATTTCGGGTTCCCCGAGGCGTTTGCGCAGGGCTGAGATCGTCACTCGCACAACACTTGTGAACGCGTCGATGTTCTCGTCCCAGGCCTTTTCAAGGAGTTGCTCGGCGCTGACAATACCGCCCTCAGCTTCCATGAGAACCTGGAGGACCGCGAACTGTTTCCTTGTCAAGCTCACTTCGCTTTCATCCCGTTCCACTTTTCGGCGGAACGGGTCCATCCGGACTCCGGCGAACTCGAGGACGGGTGGCGCCGCGGCTTCCGGACGGCGGGCGATCGCACGCAGACGCACCACAAGCTCCCGCATCGCGAACGGTTTGGTCAAGTAATCGTCCGCGCCAAGTTCAAAGCCGGATACCTTGTCCCCGATTCGATCGGCCGCTGTGAGCATGAGGATCCGCGTGGCGCAGCCGGATGCCACGATGGACCGGGCGATGTCGTCGCCTGACGGCCCGGGAATGTCCCGGTCCAACACCGCGATGTCGTAGTCGTTTACCGCTAGGAGTTCGAGAGCCGCTGCTCCGTCGAGGGCGATGTCTGCAGAGATAGCTTCCGAACGAAGGCCGTCCCGAACCGACTCGGCGAGATAAGGCTCATCTTCAACGAGAAGAACACGCATGACAGGACTCTATCCCACTGCACCCGGGCTCATGGTGCAGGCCTTTACGCTGCATTAACGTCCCACCCTGTTTCATGGTCTCCATGAAAGCTTCCGCCCCAGAAGGCGCTGCCCGCCGATTCCCTTGGATTTTGTCCGTCCTGGCTCTCGTCCTACCGCTGATTGGACTCGGAACCATCGCGGGTTGTGCCGTCCCGCTCGAGGGCCGGCCTTCCGGCCAAGTATCCGTGATGCCGACGTCGGGCGCGTCGCCCACATTTGACACATCCCCCATAGCCGTCTCACCGAAACCAGCCAGCCAATCATTCTCCGCCCAGGATGATATACGTCTTCGCGATAGTCAGATCGATCCTCTGGATAACAACCATCCTGCGGTGCGGGGCCTCAAACCCGAGCTGAGGGCGGCGGTTCAGCGGGCCGCGGTATCAGCGAAAAACGCGGGCCAGGGAGAATTCTGGCTGACCTCCGGATGGCGTTCTCCCAGCTATCAGCAGGAACTGTTAGACGCCGGAATAGCCAGATACGGGTCACGTGAAGAAGCGGCAAAGTGGGTCAGCACCCCGGAGAAATCGAAACACGTCACCGGACAAGCCGTCGACATAGGTCCCACCGACGCAGCGGATTGGGTGAACCGCCATAGCGGCGAACTGGGGCTGTGCCAGACGTACGCGAACGAAATATGGCACTTCGAGCTTCGACCCGAAGGCGCCAGCGCATGCCCGGCTCCGCTGACGAACGCTGCCGGATAGTTCCGCGCTACCACCGCCTGAGCCGAATCGATACTAGGAAGAAACCGAACGATGACTGACTCATCACAACGCTCGCCGCGCACCCGTCCCCCGCAATTCATGGTCTTGACCGTGGTTCTGGTTGTTCTGGCCGTAGCCGGCCTCGGCGTGGTTATCTGGAAGAGCGGATCCGGTTCGCACGATGCCTCTTCAGCTTCCCGCATTTCCACCGATCCTGCCTCTTCAGGTTCCCGCATTTCCACCGATACATCCCCTGTTAGCGGCGCCGTGGACCGAAGCTCGGCGCGGGTCACGATGCTGGGGGACTCCGTCACCCTCGCTGCTGCCGACGCCTTAGCCCAGGCGCTGCCAAAGGCCGACATCCAAGCTGATGTGGGGCGTCAGTTCCGTGACCTTCCCGACGGGCTTTCCCAGCTCAAGAAGGAAGGAAAGCTCGGGGATATTGTCGTTGTCGCTCTGGGCGCTAATGGTTCACCTTCGAGCACGGTCTGGTCCGCTGTCTTGAGTACGCTGGGTGACGACCACAAGTTGGTGTTGGTCACTCCGCACGGCAACAAGGACTGGATCCCGGACAGCATCGCTTCCATCCGCCAAGTAGCCGAGAAGCACCCCGGCCGTGTGGTACTAGCTGACTGGGATGCTGCTGCCTCCTCTGTCAGCGACTTCGCTAAGGACGGGATCCACCCCGGTCCGAAGGGGGCTCAGGTCTTCGCCCGGACCGTCAGCGAAGCGATCCAGAAGGCCGCGCAGTGACGCTTGCTCCGCCCGATTTTCCCGTGGCATCCGTGGCTCTCCGCAATAAGGGCCTTGACGCTCTGCGGGGCGCGGCCGTGACTGCCGTGTTGCTGTTCCATGCATTTCCTACAGCGTTGCCGGGTGGTTTTCTGGGCGTGGACTTGTTCTTTGTGCTGTCCGGCTACCTCATCACCGGTGCGTTGCTCCGCTCACTGACTATTGACGGCTTGCTGCGAGTGCGCAGATTCTGGTCGCGGCGACTTCGTAGGCTGTTGCCCGCCCTCGTTTTGTTGCTTCCGACTGTCACCGTGCTGTCCTTGCTCGTGCCCTTGGGGCCGCTGGCGGGCTTGCGTCAGCAGTGGTTGACTGCCTTGACCTTCACTAGCAACTGGTTTCAGATCGGCGCAGAGGAACGCTACTTTGCACATGCCGAACCGCCGCTGCTGATGCACCTGTGGTCGCTGGGGGTGGAAGAGCAGTTCTATTTGTTCTGGCCCCTGGTATTCGGGGCTGGATGGTGTCTGCTCGGCAAGTGCTCAGTTCGGCTCAGAGATAGTGCAGATGCTCGGCGGTATTTCCTGGCTTGGGTGGCGATCGCGATGGCGGTTGCCTCGGCAACCGCGATGGGAGTACAAGGTTTCGCGGGCGACCCCAGCGGGCGGGCCTATCTGGGAACCGATACCCATGCCTTCGGACTATTGGCCGGATCTGCGCTTGCCCTATGGCCGGGAAGACGTGGCTGGCTCCGTCCCTGGGCGCGCAACCCGCTAGTCCTGGCCGCCGTTGTTGTGCTCGCGTTCTTCTGCCTCACGATGGAGGGGACGGACCCTTTCCCATACCTTGGAGGGCTCGTGGTGGTGGTAACGGCGACATGCGTGTTGGTGCGGGCTTGCACCGTTCCGGGACGACAGACCCGGGACCCCGGAGCGGAGCGAATTCCTCGATCGGGGCGCTACCTCGTCCGCGGGACTTCCTCGGTGTTCAGGTGGCTCGGGCAGCGTTCGTACGGACTCTACTTGTGGCACTGGCCGCTCCTTGTACTGATCATGCCGCTTGTGACGCCCGAGCTTCGCACCATCGCCGCAGCCCTCATCCTTGGGCTGTCTGCGGGGGTGGCTCATCTGTCCTGGGAATTGGTGGAGAAACCCATCCTCCAGTGCAGCGCCATCCCTGCCCTCACCCAATCGATCCGTAAGAGACTTCGCCCCTTTCACATGGGAACCACTCTCGTCCTCACCGTTTGCCTTTGTCTTGGAAGCATCTCGGCTCTGGCAAACTCGCCCTCCCACTCGCTGCTGCGGGAACGACTCCAACAGCAACAGCAACACCTCACGCAAACAGACGTCAAACGAGGAACACCATGACTGCTCCATATACCGGCCCGACACTGACCACCATCACCCCAGGCATTGAGGCCAACATAGCTCGCGTCCGTTCACTCTGCCATGCCGAGATAATGGCCGTCGTGAAAGCCGACGGCTATGGACTCGGCGCCGAACACGTAGCCCGAGCAGCGCTCAACGCAGGGTGCACATGGCTCGGCACCACAGACGTGGCAGAGGCGTCACAATTGCGCCGGGCGGGATTCAGCGTCCCGATCCTCGCATGGCTGCATCCAGCCGGCCTTGACGTCGAAACAGCAGAGGCCTCTGACGTGGATATCGCCATCGGTTCCCTCGAACACCTCATCCAGGCCCTCCGCCGCGGCCGCGGAAAACTGAGGATCCACCTGCACTTGGACACCGGGATGACCCGGGGCGGTCTCCCCGCCTACGATTGGCACGACGCCATGCACTGGGCCGCGGCCAGTGAAAAGGAGAAGATCTTCCGAGTAGTCGGCCTCATGGGCCACCTTCCCAATGCAGACGCCGCAGAGCCCTCAGCCAACGACGCCGGCCTGCGCTCGTTCGACGTCGCACACAAAATGGCCCGGAAGGCAGGCCTCACCTTCGAAGTTCGCCATTTGGCCAGCACGTCTGCAACGCTTACCGATCCGAGGACCCACTTCGAGCTGGTACGCATCGGTGCCGGGCTCGTCGGCATCGATCCGTCCGGTTCCACCGAGTTGAACCCTGCAGCGCGTTTGACATGTCCCGTGGTGCACACCCGCGCAGTCAGCGAAGGAAGCCCGGTGGGATACGGCGGCAGCGGCACAACACGGGAGGCTGGGTTCGTCAGCGTCCTGGGCCTTGGCTACGCAGACGGAATCCCCCAACTTCTCGACCCTGAGGCATACGTCATGATCGATGGCCGCGCCTGCCGCATCCTTGGTCGAGTGAACATGGACCAGATCGTGGTCGAAACCGGTGAATGGGCGGCCGCGCCAGGCACCGAAGCGATCATCATCGGCCCCGATCCCGGAGAGCCGACCGTGCAGCATTGGGCCCAATGGGGCAACACCTCGGCACATAGGATCATCACCGGATTAGGGCAGCGGCTCCACCGCGTCGCTTCAACCAAACAAGAGGAAACCATATGACCACCGTTTTCGTCCTTGGCGGGGGAACAAGCCCTGAGCACGTTGTATCGCTGGCCTCAGCCGCTACCATCAGCACCACCTTGAAGGCTGCAGGGCACGACGTCCGCCACTGGACGATACAGCCCGACGGCGAATGGACCAGCCATTCGCCCGCGAAAGACCGTGTACTGCCCCCACCTCAAGCACCCAGCCTTCAAGCCGCCAGGGCAGCCGCAGGAGCCGCGGCTTTCCTTGCTGAAGCAGCCTCGGCGCCCGCCCCGGCCGTCGTGTATCCCACCTTGCACGGCGCTCCGGGTGAGGACGGTGCGGTCGCAGGACTTTGCGCGCTGGCAGGACTCCGATTGGCCGCTTCGCCCCTAGCGGCCTCAGCAGCTGCCATGGACAAATGGATCACCAAACAGCTTGCGGCCACCGCCGACGTCGCGACCGTACCATCTGTGTTGTTAGGACCGGACCATGGTCCCTTAGCGATGGTGCATCCGGCGGTCGTCAAACCGGTTACGGCAGGATCGTCCCATGGAGTCAGCCTGGTCCGGGACGAAAAAGAGATGAGCCGGGCACTATCCGAAGCCAGGGCTTTGTCCTCAACAGTCCTGGTAGAGCCATTGGTCCATGGTCGGGAGATCGACGTCGCACTCTTTGACGACGGAACCGGCCACCTGGTGGTCTTGCCTCCGCTGGAAATCCACACCGAGGGGCTCTTCGACACATCCACGAAATACGACGGCACCGCACGGTTCACCGTTCCCGCCGAGATCCCAACACCCATCAGCCGTGAACTTAGCGGCGCAGCAGAGCGGGTGTACCGGGCCCTGGGATGCTGGGGCATCGCAAGGATGGACTTCTTCGTCACCGACGACGGCGTCATCCTCAATGAAGTCAACACGGCACCGGGGATGTCCCACCACTCACAAGTGCCGCAAATGGCCGCTGCGGGCGGATGGCAACTCGCGCGACTGCTCAACGAAGTGGTATCAGCAGCTCGTATTCCTGCCTGAGGGTTTGCCTCAGGAGCTCTTTACGCTGAATTCACATCCCTTTTGATGAAATCGAATCATGACCTCACCCATTGCTCTCCACAGCCGTCCAGCTAAGCTTGCCCCCCAACGGACCGCCAGCCGCGGTGGCCTTGTATTGGCGCCACTTATAGGCCTCTTGTTCGGCTCGATATTCGGAGCCCTATGCATCATTCTCCGAGCAGTAGGTCCCAGCGATTGGGCCTCACTAGCCGACGAATGGTGGCCGTGGGCACTAGTACTGGGCATCGCCGCGCTGGCCTCACGTTCGGTAGTTGCCAATCTCCTCGCCATTCTGGCCACAGGCCTGTCGGGGTTGACTGTGTACTACGTGCTCAAGGCCTGCCTCGCCGTCGGCTACTCATCCAGCACATATCGCGGTTTCGATGTCTATTTCCAGCAGGGCAACCTCACGATGTGGTCTGCAGCCGTCGTGGCAGCAGCGTTGCCTGGAGCTTTGGTCGGGGCGTGGGGTCGACGACTTTTCGCGGTTCCGGGCCTCACGCGGCGCGTCTGACTGCCCACCGGACAGCGAGCGACGGCGGGAGGTGACTCCCGCCGTCGTCGTCGCGTTTGCGTCCGAAAGGGCGCTGTTACAGGGAGTGTGCGTCGAAGGCGGTGGCCTTGGCCGCGCTGTCCAGGCTGACGGTGAAGGTGTTCGGGCCGCTGCAGGTCACCGCGATGCTGGCCTTGGAGGTGTTGTGGCGCAGTGAGAAGTCATGCACCAGCGCATCCAGCGTGTGGTGGGTGGTTGAGCGGTCCCAAATCTTGAGGGTTACGGAGTCGGCAGTTTCAAACGTCATTGTTCAGTGCTTCCATTCATGAATCCGGATGTCGGCTATCGCGCCAATGCGAAAGCCTTTCCATAGTGCACAGTGAGGCGTAGACGGCTCAAGCCAAGATGGCGTTTATTGCTAGTGAGTCTCATCACAGGCGCCCGGTGCTAGTTGGATGCAAGATGCAATGCGCCGAAGACCGGGTCCTGGGTGAGGACCTGCAAAGTGTCGAGACCTCGGGAGCATAGGGCGATCCGCATGGCCGTCTGCAGTGTCGGCTGGTTCACGCCCAGCCCGCCGCCAAGGACGATCGGCCCGTCGATCTTCAGTTGCTCGGCACATTTTGCCGCCAACGACGCCAGATCGGCGCCTGCCTGGAGAATCATGTCCAGCGAGGCCGCATGCCCGGAGGCTGCGCACTCAAAGACGACGGGCGATTTGGAAGCCCAGAATCCGCGTCCGGCGCCGTTATGGAAAAGGGCGATCAAACCCTCCGGGCCGGAAAGTCCGCAGGCCTTCACAAGGGCTTTCGTCAGTTCGTCGGCGCGAAGCCCATGGTTCATCCGCTCCAGGCTGTACCTCACAGCTTCACGGGCAAACCAGTAGCCGCTACCCTCGTCACCCAGCAAGTAGCCCCAGCCGCCGGCACGCGCTTCGTCCTTGCCGTTGGTGCCCCAGGCGGCGGATCCAGTGCCCGCAATGACGGCGATTCCGGTGCTGTATCCAGCGGCCGCGAGAAGAAGACGCGTGTCATGGACAACCGAGACGACGGCGTCGGGGGCCAAAGGCTGGATCAATTCGGTCAGGGCGCTCGCGTCTTCGGCGGTGTCAATCCCTCCGGACCCAACTACCACGCGTGCAACGGGGCCGTGGTTGAGGCTGGCGAACACGCCCTCCAGGTTGATGCGGGCTTGGTCTCGGCTCACGTTCTGCACATTGGCGCTACCGCCGGAAGTATCGGCAACGGCGGTTCCGTCCAGCCATGTGATGCCGCGTGTCTTCGAGCCTCCGATGTCCAAGCCTATGACCGCGCCGGCGACGCCTGGGTGTGTCATTGGTGTGTTCCTTCCTTCGTAGAGATCGTTCGTGAATATTCGGTGGACGGCAAGATACTTCCGGCGTGGATTCCGATCCCTTGAAGCACCGGATACTGCCACCAGGCATCGAGTCCATGGGCGCCTGTACCACCCACGACGGATGAGATACGGAAGGTGTGGCTTTCCCCGGGCAGCAGCGAAACGCATTGCTCGGAGACTGTCGCTTCCGGGTCAAGCCGGTCTGCTTGCAGGACCAGGTCGCGCACGATGGTCTCGGCAGTGACAGTTACTTCAATCCCGCCGGGTACTTCCGACGCCCGGGCCATGACCCGCGCCGGTTCCTTGATGCGGTCTTTGTCCTCGGCGTAGAAGTAGAGGATCCGGTCCCCGTGCCCGAGTCCTTCGCCCCGCGCCACAAGGACATCGCTCAAGGGGTGCCCAGTCTCGTGCACCTCGGCGGGGAGGTCTATTTCGGTCTTGTCCCTGGGCGCGACCTCAAAGGCGAACTGATGCGACGCCTCCTTCCGGGTGCCCTGCGGGCCGGCCGCCGGGGGAGCGGTTGAGCTGAGGCGTTCCACCGTGATGGTCCCGCTCCAGGCTTCTGCGGAATCGTTGACCAGAACGACGGCGAGCAGGTCGCCGCGGCGCTGTATGGTCGCCAGCCGGGGCCGGTAGGCGTCCCGGATTGCATACCACAGCGGTTTGAGCTGACCGTGTCCATCAATAGCGGCCCAGGAGGTGACGGGCCAGCAGTCGTTGAGTTGCCAGACGATGGATCCCGCGCAAACGGGCCACCCGGCACGAAAGTGCTCGATGCCGAATCGGACAGCGCGGGCTTGGTTTACCTGGGTGAGAAAGTGCCACTCCTGGAAATTCGCTGGATCGGGAAGGTGCGCGGCCAGTCCTCTCTGCAGCTTTCCGGTACCGTCTTCGGCTTTTTGGTGCTGGAGGAAGGCCGAAGATTCGAGGTCCAGGTCCGCCGCCTCCAGGACGCTCGTGAGGGTTGACCAGTTGGGGGGACCTTGGAACCCGAACTCGGAAACGAATCGTGCATTCCACTCTGCGTAGTGTGAATAGTCTTTTTGGTTCCAGACATCCCAGATATGTGTGTTCCCGTGACTTGGATCGTTAGGGTGCAATCCGGGATCCCCGGAGTAGGGGCTGCCGTTCCAGTAAGGACGGGTGGGATCCAACTCCGCAACGAGTGCAGGCAAGAGCTCGGAATAGTAGCGCCATCCCCAGTTTCGGCCGTCAAGCCGGGGCTTCCAATCCCAATCCCAGAAGCCCCAAACGCATTCATTATTTCCATTCCAAAGCACCAGGCTCGGGTGGTTCATGAGCCGTGCCACGTTGTCCCGGACCTCAGCGGCGACTTCCTCGTAGAGGGGTCCGTCCTCGGGGTATCCGGCGCAAGCAAAGAGGAAGTCCTGCCAGACGAGGATGCCCATGCGGTCACACAGCTCATAGAAAGTATCCGACTCATATACTCCGCCACCCCACACGCGGAGGAGGTTCATGTTCGCCGCAGTGGCTTGCGAGAGGCGCTGCCGGAGCTGGCGGTCGCTGATGCGGGACGGGAAGCAATCGTCGGGGATCCAGTTGGCGCCCTTCACGAAGATATCGGTTCCATTGACGGCAAAGACAAAGCTGGTTCCGGCTTCGTCCCGTTCGGTCTTGAGCTCGAATTGCCGAAATCCGATGCTCTTGGACCACACGTCGAGGTCGTGACCCTCGGCGTCCAGCGTCACCGTTAGCACGGAAAGCGGCTGGGCACCCATATCGTGCGGCCACCACAATTCAACGTCCTCGAGATCGATGACGACCCGCGCTTTGCGGGAGCCTTGCGGCAGGGTGAGCGATTCGGTTTTGCCCAAAAGCGCTACTGTGAGTCCGAGTTCGCCTGAAGCGCCCGGCGCCCGCAGGACCTCGACATCCACCTCCACACGGGCATGTCCGTTGGTGGGGAGTTCTCCCGGTCCGCGCCTTTGTCCGTGGTCGGAACCAGGCCCGGGTGCAACGGTGGTAGTGACGGATGGGCGCACTGACTGCAGCCGCGCCGTCTCATATCGCCTGATGCCCACGGGTTTCCACGGTCCGGCCGTTACCAGGTTAGGGCCCCAATCCCAGCCGAAATTGCACGCCGACTTGCGCACATACTGGAACGGCTCCGGATTGCCGTTGGGTAGTTCCCCCACGGATGCCCGGATTTGTTCGGCATAGCCGCGCACGTTCTTGAAGGTCATTGCCAAGTCATTGGCGCCGGGCCTGACGACGTCAGTGACGTCCACGACGTAGCTGCGGTGTTGGTTGTGGGTGTGTGCGAGGTCTTGCCCGTTGACCCGGATGACGGCGATGGTGTCCAAGCCGTGGAAGACGAGCTCTGTCCGCCGGTCATCATTGCCGTCGTGGTCGAAGGTTGTGGAGTATTCCCATTCGCTCCGGCCCACCCAATGCTGGGATTCCTCGTTTTGCCCCACATAGGGGTCGGGGAGGTGTCCGTGGTCAATGAGAACCGTGTGCACAACCGACGGAACGGGCGCTGCAAGCCTCCAGCCCATGGCCCCGGACGGTGCGTCCGGGGCTGGAGCTGTCATTCTTAACGTCCATCCCTTGGCGAGCTTGCTCGTTTCAATCATGTGGCTAGCTGTGGTCTGCGCGGTAGAAGTACATTTCTCGCGATCCCGCGGGAGCATCCCAGCCTTGGGCGAACATCCAGGTTCCACCGAACTTCAGCAGGCCGCCCCAGGCCAACGACCCTCCCCGGTGCACCGCTTTCTGGGTGAACGGCTCGTTCACGTCATACAGCGCCTGCGCCGCGGAGAACTGGCCGTCCGCGTCGCCGTAGAAGAAGTCCAGCACCAGCTTGCCGCCGTCGCTCTCGGTGCTGCCGTCGTCGACAATGGCGCAGGCGACTTCGTGCAGTGAGCCGCCCAGCGGTCCTAGGTCCAGGTACTCTTGCGGCTCAAACGTCCAGTTCACCATGTCGGTGGAGCGTCCCACATGGGTGGTTCCACCGCAGCCTTCGGACAGGTACATGAGGTAGTGGCCACCGATCTTGACGGCTTCGCCTTCGGCGTTGCGCGGGATCACAGCCCCCTTGGCCCAGAACTTCGAAACTTCGTGGGGAACGGCCAAGCCGAGCTTTTCCCAATGGATCAAATCGTCGGACACCGCGACATTGATGTCGCAAGCAACATCGCCCAGGGGATAGACATCCGGGTCCTGGCCAGCATGCTCCTCGCTGCGGTCGATCGTCCAGATCCCGTTGTAGAACATGTAGTAGCGGCCGTTGGCCTGGTACACCTTGGGGTCCTCGCAGCCAAGAACCTCATTGTCCTGCGTGGGATAAATCGCAGGATTGGAGACGCTGTCCTGCCACCCGGTCTCGGGATCGTAGACGGCAACACCGATACGGCTGGAGACCGATTCCTTGCGCGGGGATGCCCGGTAAAAGAGGTAGAGCTTGCCGTCGCGTTCCATGACAGAGGGATTGAAGATCGAATCGGCGGTCCAGCCTATCCCGCTTGGATCGGCCCAGTCGTGGACTTGGCGGAACGTCAGGGAATCGTCTTTGCGGAACGGGCCCACAGCCCATTCCGGGCGCTCCGGGTATGCCGCGGAAAACTGCTCGGTGGAAATGGTGTCGGTCAGTGGATTGCTGAACGTCAGCGCTTTCTCGTAGCTTTCGAGCAGTGCTTCGGTGGTGATCTTCTGCATGTGGGTTCTTCCTGTGGTGATGTGTACCAACTAAGCGCGGTCCAGGCGTGCCACGCCGATCTTCGAATCGGCCATGCCATAAAAGACGAACAACTGATCTCCGATCTTCTCGATTGCCGTGGGGAAAACGACGTTGGGGACGATGCCCGAGATCTCGTCCTCCGTTTCCGGTGCCAGCAGGGGCTTGTCGCTGCGCGCGATCACGATCGAAGGATCCTCAGCATCCAGGATCATCGCCGCGGCGGTGTAGTTGACGTTCTGCTGGTGGTCGAAGGCAGACTTCTCCATCGACCCGGAGACACCGTGGTAGATCAGGAGCCAGCCCTCGTCGACCCGGATCGGTGCCGGTCCGCCGCCGATCTTGAGTTCTTCGAAGGGGAACTCGCTCAGGGCAACGAGCTTGTGCTTGCGCAGGTGAACCAGGTTGCGGATGTCCTTCTCGACGTCGGTCACGGCGACGTAGGAAATCCAGATCCCCGGGCGGTTGTCATCGAGGCCGGCCGGCAGGTGCTCGCCTTCGCCCTCGCGGATCCAGCCCAGGTCCCACATGGGGCGGTGCAGCAAAGCGTAGGAGGGGACGCCGTCGGGATCATTGACCGGCTCCGGGAAGAACACCGCGTCCTTGTTGGCGAACAAGTTCAAGTCCATGGACAAGTCGGCCTGGTACTCGAAATGGCAAGGCCCCAGACGATTCCAGGTGCGCAGGTCTTCGGAGTGGGCGAACGCGAGGCGGGGGCCAAGGGGTCCGTAGGCGACATAGGTCATCAGGTGGCGGCCCAGGGACGGCACCCAGGTAATGCGGGGATCTTCGGTTCCAGCGTTGTTGATGCCCCGTTCCCACCCTTCGTCAGGGGCCAGGACAACGCCCTGGCGTTCGACGCCGGACGGGACGCCGTCGTCGCCGATGATCACTTTGGCGAGTCCAACGCGGGAGACATTCCCCTTCGCGACGAGGCGCGGGAGGAGGTACAGCTCGCCGTCGGGCCCGCGGCCGCTGGCCGGGTTGAGGACGCCTTCGGCTTCGAACTCGTTCCCGGCTTCCGGGGTCATGATGACTCCGGCGCGGGTGAGGGTGAACGGGACGGTGGGGAGTGCAGACGTTGAGGAAGTCATAGGGGTTAGCCCTTTACGCTTGATCCGATATTTGTGGAGATGAATTGGCGCTGGAAGAAGATGAACAGCGCGACGGCGGGGGCCGCGAGAACGCAGGCACCGGCAAGGATTGCGCCGAACGGGTTTGATGCCGTGGCGGCAATGTTCGAGATGTAGTTCGCGAGGGAGACGGCGAGCGGCTGGATGGCCTGGTCTTTGGTGACGAGGA
This sequence comes from Arthrobacter methylotrophus, assembly GCF_039539965.1. NCBI lineage: Bacteria > Bacillati > Actinomycetota > Actinomycetes > Micrococcales > Micrococcaceae > Arthrobacter > Arthrobacter methylotrophus. The sequence goes on from NZ_BAABED010000001.1 coordinate 208,801, forward strand.
ACGGCCACAGGAACTCGTTCCACGGACCGATGAAGGTCAACAGAACGGCCGTGACAATGGCGGGCCGGACCAGGGGGATCGCGATCTGCCACAGGATCCTCAGCTCGCTGGCTCCGTCGATGCGGGCGGCCTCGAACAAAGTGGAGGGCAGCTGCATGAAGTACTGACGGAAGACAAACACTGCGGTGGAATTGATCGCGAACGGCAGGATCATGCCCAAATACGTGTCCGCGAGCCCGTAGTCCCGCACAATCATGACGTACAGCGGGATGAGCAGCAGCTGGAACGGGATCATCTGCACCAGCAGCATCATCCCGAACACCAGTCCTTTGCCACGGAATTGCATCTGAGCGAGCGCATAGCCCACCAAGAGCCCGAATACGACTGTGAACAAGATGACGCCGCCGGTGAAGATCCCCGAATTGACCAGGCCCTTCAGCAGGTCGATCGAGTTATTGATGTTGCTGTAATTCTCGCCGGTGATGTTGGCCGGACTAGGGAAGGCTCCGCCCACGGAAGTATCCGGATTGGTCTGGAGCGAGCCGATGAACATGTAGTAGAACGGGAAGAGGAACACAAAGGCTCCCAGCGCCAGCAGCAAGAAGCTGCCCACGCCCAGGTTCTTGCGCTTCGCCACGGAACTGCCCTTGCGGGAGGCCGCGGAGCCGGAACCGGCGGACCCGGAGATCGCCGCTTCGGAAGCGCCGGCACCCGGCCGGCGATCGTCGTCGTCGTTCTTGAGAGTGGCCCTATTGAAGATCGACACGTCAGTCCTCCTTCCCGCCCACGAGGCGTTTTTGGATCAAGGTGATCAGCAGCACGCCGATCACGAGCACCACCCCCAGCGCGGCTGCAACATCCGGATTCCCTTGCAGGATTCCCTTCTGGTACATCAGGAAAACCGGCGATGTCGAGGCTCCGTCCGGTCCGCCACCGCCGGTGAGAAGATAGGGCTCAGTGAACAAGTTCGCTCCAGTGATGGTTGCCAACAGCGTCACCAGCACGCTGGCCGAGCGCACTCCGGGAACAGTGATGTTCCAGAACTGGACCCATTTGCTCCCGCCGTCCACCGAAGCGGACTCGTAGAGCTCGTCCGGGATGTTCTGCAGTGCGGCCAGGTAGAGCAGGATGAAGAACCCCAGCTGCTTCCAGGTCACGTAGAGCGCCACCGTCGGCATCGCCAGCCAGGAGTTCGTCAACCACGAGGGGTTCGGGGCCAGCGGCCCCAGCAGCGCGTTGACCAGCCCGTTCTGCTGGAACAGGAACAGCCAGACCCCGACGACGGCGACGCTCGCCGTGACGTACGGGACGTAGTAGGCGACCCGGAAGAAGGTCTTGAGCCTCGTCACGCGGTTCAGCGCGTTCGCCAGGACCAGGGACAGCCCCACGGTCAGCGGCACATTGATGACCAGGAAGATCCCGATGTTGGCAAAGGAACGCTGCACTTCAGGATCGGACAGGACGGTGATGTAGTTGTCCAGCCCCACGAAGGGCCGGTCAACCTGGACTCCTGGTGCAGTGAAGAAGAACTGATGGAAGGAGATGTAGACGGCGTAGCCCAGTGGATACGCCAGCACTGCAAGGACGTAGATGACATAGGGGGCGCTGAACAGCAGTCCCAGAGGCTGGGGGCCCAGGAAGTTCTTGCGTTTCCTGGGCGCCTGCCGGTGGTCCACGGCCCGCCCGGCAGTGTCTCCCGTCCGGGGACCACCAACTGAGCGAAGTGACATGGGGATTCGCCTGCTACTTCTGGGCTGCCAGTTGGTTGATCTTGTCAGAAGCACCCTTGAAGGCGTCATCGATGCTCTGGTTGCCGAAGATCACGGACTTGCCCCACGCGTCACGGAAGGTCTGCCAGATCTGGACCGAGTTGGAGACGTTGGGAACTTCCACGGTCCGTGCGGCTTCGTCGGCGAATGTCTTGTAGGCCGGGTTCTGGTTGAAGTAGTCCGCGTAGGCGGTGGTCAAGTCCTTGCGCATCGGCATCTGGCCGGTTTGGGAGAGGAGCTTGCCGTCCTGTTCCTTGCTGGTGGCGAACTTCATGACATCCCACGCGGTGCCTTGGTTCTTGCAGGAGGAGTACATGGCGACGTTTTTGGCGTCAGAGAAGGTGGAGCCGTTGGTCTGTGCTTGTGTACCCGGGACCGGGACGGTGCCCCAATTCACCTTGCCCTTGTAAGCGGCGACGGCCCAGGGGCCCGCGAGGGACATGCCGGCTTTGCCATCTGCGAAGGAGTCGCCCTTGTACGTTTCCTTGGATGCCAGGTTCTCCTTGTAGAGAGTCTGGAACATCGTGGCTACCTGCTTGCCCTGATCGCTATCGAAGGTGGCTTTGCCATCCTTGATCAAGTTGGTGCCACTCGAATTGGCGGCATAGAACGGGTAGAAATCGAACCAGGACTGGAAGAAATCGCTAGCAGGCGAAGGCCACACCGCATTGGTGACGGCACCGGACTTTACGAGTGTCCGGGCAGTCTCCAGGAATTCGGACTGCGTGGCAAGCTTGGGCTTTTCCGGGTCCAGTCCTGCCTTCGCGAAGATGTCCTTGTTGTAGAAGAGGACCACGGGGTTGGACTTCCACGGCAGCTGGTACGTCTTGCCATCGGAGGACTTGTACTGATTCGCGAGATCGCCCGTGCGGTCCTTGATGTACTGGGCTCCATCAGGGAAGGAGTCCAACGGGACCAAGCCACCTTGCTTCTGGAATTGCGGAACGGCCACGGGGGCGGTGTTGAAGACCAGGCAGGGAGCGTTGCCAGCGGTGATTGCCGCCCCGATGACCTCTTCGGAGCTCTTGCCTGCCGGGATTTCCTGCGCATCTACCTGCTGGTCAGGGTGGGCCGCGTTCCATGAAGCCACCATGTCCTTGCCCCACTTCACCTCGAACTCGTTGTTGGAGTACCAGATCTTGATGGGGCCCTTTGCCGTTGTGGCAGAGTTCGCTCCGGCAGCGGTGCTGGAGGCGCCTCCACCGCATGCGGCCAAACCGGCTCCGACTACCGCAATAGCGGTAAGGGAGAGGATCCTCGAACTAATTTTTCCGTGCTTCATTGCAACTCCTTTGCGGGTAAAAATTGACGGACTGTGGAGCCTTCGCCTTCAGATGGAAACGGCAAATAGCCCCACCAATTGCGGGTAGATCGATCTTCGTAGGACTGGACGTGGGAGGGGGCTAGTTTTTCGGCCTGCTGGGTGCCGCCCCCGTGGAGGCTCGGACCACCAGCTTCGGGGAGGGAAGATAGACGTCCTCCGCGGGCGCTCCGCCGAGGATGCTCAGGAGCACTTGGGCGGCAACACGCCCCCAGAGCAGCGGATCAGCCGGGATAGTGGTCAGTGGAGGATTGAGATAGCTTGCGAGCTCAGTATCGTCGTAGCCCGTGATGGAAAGATCACCGGGGACGGTCATCCCCAAGGACTGCGCGTAGGACTGGCCGGCCGTGGCCATCAGGTCGTTCGCGTAGATGATCGCAGTGGGCCGTTGGGCCGGGCGAAGCAGTTCCGCGGTAGCCGCCAATCCGCCGGCCGCGGTGAAGTCCGACTCAATGAAGGAACCGGCCTCGAGCCCGGCTTTCGACATGGCGTTTTGCCAAGCCAGCCGCCGGCTTCGGCCGTGAATGTAACTCTGGGGTCCGGCCACGTGCGCGATTCTGGTGTGCCCCAGGGAAACCAAGTGTTCGACGGCGGTGGTAATGCCCTCGGTATCATCCATGCACACTGCAGGAAAGGGCGAGGAGGTTTCGGGCCGGTTCAGGGTGACGGCCGGAATCTTGAGGCCTTGCAACAAGGCGATTCGGGAATCGTCAACCCTCATATCGGTGAGGATGACACCGTCCACGCGGCCGTCGGCAGCCAGCTTCCGGTAGCCCAGCTCTTCCGCGTCGGCGCTGGCGGCGACGGTGAGGACCAAGGCGTACTCGTGCTCAACCAGCGTGGTCTCGATCCCGGCGATGAACGCGGGAAAGAAGGGGTCCGTGCCCAAAAGGCGGGGATCCCGGGCAATGACGAGCCCCACGGCAAAAGCCTTGGCCGATGACAAGCCCTTGGCGCGAAGGTTCGGCTTCCAACCAAGGTCCTTGGCGATCTTGAGGATGCGCTCCCTGGTCTCGTCGCTGACCCCGGGCTGTCCGTTCAACGCGTACGAGACAGCACCCTTGCTCACGCCGGCTGCCTGCGCAACGTCGTTGATGGTCACTGTCATGTTCGCCTCATTGCCACTGGGTGATCGGAATCACTGAACCGGTTTTGTTACCTCTACTGAACCGGTTTAGTAATCGCTTGTCAAGGGCATAAGGGGGAAATTGCCGGGACTCGTGCGTCGTTCGTTTGCGGTGGATCCTCACTGGCGGCCGCCCCGTCGTCGGGGCGGCCGCCAGTTTCAATGCAGTGCGGGCTAGCGCTCGGAGCCTGCGGCGGCAGCCTTCTTGGCGTCCTTTTCTGCGCGTAGGGACTCCGCCTCGTGCTGTTCTTCGGCCTTTTCCTGGTGGATGACCTCCGCGAGGAGCTTCTCCATCTCCTTCGCCACGCCGGCGGCGGAGGCCGGGTTCTGTCCGGTCACCAGCCGGTCGGCAACCACAACCTTCTCCGCGAAGACGTCGGCGGAGACATGAATCGCGCCCTGTTCCTTCAGCCGGTCTGCCAAGAAGAACGGGATGAATTTGTCCATACCTGCGGCCACTTCTTCATCGTTGGTGAAAGCGGCCACCTCCCGGCCCCCGACGAGCCGGAACCCATCGGCCAGGTCCACGTTTACCAAGCCTGCCGGTCCGTGGCAGACCGCGCCCACCACGCCGCCGGCGTCGTAGACGCTGGCGACCAGGTTCTGCAAGCCTTCGCTGTCCGGGAAGTCCCACATGGTGCCGTGGCCTCCCACGAGGAAGACTGCGTCGTACTGGCCCGGATCAACGACGTCGACGCGCGCAGTGTTGTAGAGGCCGGCGCGTGTGGCCTCGTCCCCCGTGAAGGCAACCTGGATTGGATCTTGCAAGTCCACCTCATCGTGCGGGGGCTGACCGCCCTGGATGGATGCGAAGTCTACAAAATGCCCGGAATCCTTGAAGACCTTCCAAGGATGTGCAGCCTCGGCCACGTTGTAGCCGGTCTTCTTTCCCGTATCGCCGATCTCGGAAACGCTGGTCAATACCATGAGGATTTTCTTCATGATGTGCTCCTATCGTCCAAATCCACCCTACGCCTACCCCAAATTCAGGCCCACCACATGCGCCAAGGCGTCCGGACGGCCGCCTGTCGGCGTCGGTAGTTCCGGATATGCAGATAGGCCATGACTATCAGCAGCGGAACGTGGATGGCCGGCATATTGTGGGCGAACCATTTCGGAAGGTAAATGTCCGTCACCCCGCCGCTTTCGGCTCCGTAGTGTTTGGCGAGCTGCGTGAGCGGACACCGGAATCCGTTGCCGGCGAACACCAGAGATTCGCCCGCTATCACCGCCGCAGCCATACCAACTCTTCTGTCAGCGCGCCCGACCATCCCCTTGTAGAGCACGTAGACAACGCATGACTCAATCGAAAGCCACGCCAGCGTGTGGAATGTCTTGATGGCAGCTATAGCGGCTGGATGAGGCCTGGACGCTGCCTCTTTCGTCCTGCCCTTCCGTGCGTGAACTCGGCCGATCTCCATATGCACCTCCTGATTCGGAACGCGGTATGCCTCGGTACCTGGCTCTGTTCCTCAATTCCCCATTGTGGAACTGCCGGGCTCCCGGTTCTAGAGGCTTATCGCATCCAAGTTCCTGCTTGAGTTCTGGCTGAATTCATGAACATGCCTGCGAAGCCCGTAGCCGTAATTCCCTTAGAACAGCGGCCAGGGCACCGCCGACATCTCACCTTTCGGAGCCGGAAACCGGCCTGCCAAGCGCAACCGGGCGCAGCGCGCGGCGAGCGATGCGATTTCTTCGGCGCTGAGCAAGTCCGCCAAGCCTCGGCCCAGCCCACCGTGCAGTCCTTCGCTGACACGATCGATGCCATCGAGTTCCTCGGCGGTCAGAGGCTCTCCCAGCCATCCCCACAGCACCGTGCGCAGCTTGTGGTCACGGTGAAAAGTGAGCCCATGGTCCACGCCATGCCGGTGTCCGTCCGTCATGGCAAGAATGTGGTCGCCTTTGCGGTCGGCGTTGTTGACGACCGTGTCGAACACCGCCATGCGTCTGAGCGCTGGCGAGTCTTCGTGAACAAGGGTGACCATCCGTCCGTTCTCATCTCGTCCCTCGAGAACGTGTTTCCAGCCCGTCTCCGGCACCTGGTCCGTCGCGACCAGGTTCACGGCGTTTTGGGTGGGGTCTTGCTCTTGCCAGAGCTGCACCATTCCTTCGCCCATCGGACCACCGCGCAGCCAGGTGTGCGGCACGACGTCCCAGCCGAGGACCTGCGAGACCAGGTAGGCGGCTACCTCCCGGTGAGCCAGGGTGCCGTGGGGAAAATCCCACAGCGGAGTTTCGCCTGCTATCGGCTTATAGACGACCACCACGTCGCCGATGCGGCCCAGAAATGTAGCGTTTGAAGCCGTCGTGATGCGGCCGGTGAGCGTCAGCTCGGCGGTCACTAGGTCCGGCGTTGGCATCAGACCTCGGGAAGCGTGCAGATGTGTCCGTCGGCGTCTATGGGGTAACCGCAGAGCGAGCACGTCGGACGCCCGGCGCCCACGATCTCACGGGTGCGCTTGGCGAATGCGCGGGCGGTGCCGACCGGCATTCTCACCAGCAGCATTTCGGGCTCGTTAGCGCCGTCCTCATCAAGCGATGCGTCGTTGTCATCAGCATCGACATCGGTGATGGGGTAGGCCTCTATTACGACCTGGGCCGTGGTTGGGTCCCAATCCAAGGTCATGGCGCCGGTGCGAAACTGCTCTTGAACGGCCTCGAGCTGGTCATTGTCGACAAGTTCAATGGGAGTACTTGTGGGAACGCTGAAGGGGTTGCCCTCGACGGTGATGAGCTGATCGAGAATTTCGTCGATCTTCTCCGCGAGCAGAGCCGACTGCTGCTTCTCCAGGGCAATACTCACGATCTGCGTTCCTGCGCGCACCTGCAGGTAGAACGTACGCGCCCCCGGAAGGCCAATGGTGCCGACGACGACCCGATCTGGCCAGGCAAACTCGTGAACTCGTGTAGACATGTCAGTATTTTAGGCACATGAGGTTCATGGCGCCTCTTGCCCTGCACCGCCGCCCACCGGCGCATCGCCAGATTGGATGCCGTTTGACAGCCACGACAGATCACCCGCGTCGGTGTTGGTTGCGTAGACGCTCGGCCGACTAGCGCCGTAGCGCACGATCGATACGGAGGCGGGGGCCACGTTAATACGCTGGAACAGGTCAAGGTGCATGCCGAGCGCGTCGGCGAGGATTGACTTGATGATGTCACCGTGACTCACCGCGGCCCACACGGCTCCCGGCCCGTACTCGGCTTCGAAGGCTGCGTCGTGGCGTCGAATCGCTGCCACCGATCGGGCCTGCATCGCGGCCATGGATTCACCGCCGGGAAAGACGACGGCGGACGGTTGCAACTGCACAACCGGCCACAAATCCTCGGTCGCGAGATCACTGAGCGTGCGGCCCTGCCACTGGCCGTAATCGCACTCGGTGAGATCGAAATCGACCGGTGCGTACGGCGTGCCGGCCTGGCGATCGAGGATGAGCCGGGCGGTCTGCTGACAACGCTCAAGAGGGCTCGACACCACCGCGACTAAGGGCACGGCCGCGAGCCGGTCTCCGGTCAGAGCCGCCTGGTCGCGCCCGATCTGGTCCAGGCTGACGCCGACGGCCCGACCGGCCAGCAGCCCAGTGGCATTGGCTGTGGTGCGGCCGTGCCGCACGAGAATAACTGTCGCCATCCACCCAGCCTAACCACCCGCTCATTGGCGGTGTGAACTGCACCGGGTCGTGCGTCCATTCACTCATCGAACCAGATGGTGCACGGATCGAGGCTCCTTGGCGACCCGACGTGCCGGTGGAGGATCCTTGGGTTCTTGCGGTGATTGCAACACTTAGCGGATGGGTGTTGTCGTGGCGAGGTATTCGATTTTTGTAAGACCGGATCTTCTGCAGCTGTTTTGGGCCGGGATGCAGGCCGGTGATTTCATCACTGACGCTGTTGTGCCGATCGATACGAGCAGGCGGACCGGGCGACGGGTCTTGGTCGAGGCCGGGGGTGTCAGGCCGCGCCGCGGCCGGGATCTGAAGGGCAGGTGCCTGACCTTCGCCCAGCGTGAGGAGATCGCGATACTGCGCGCCCAGGGACACTCGCTGCGCCGGATCGGGGCCGTGGTCGGCCGATCTGCCTCAACGGTGTCCAGGGAGCTTCGGCGCAATTCGGTGGCCGGGTTGCCTTACCGGGCGACGTCGGCTCATGCTCTGGCGTATGAGCGGGCCTCGCGGCCGAAACCGGCGAAACTGCACACGAACACGGTGTTGCGTGCGAAGGTGGAAGAGGACCTGAAAAAGAAGTACTCGCCGGAGCAGATCGCAGGACGACTGCGGGTTGAGTTTCCCGATGAGCCGGAGATGCGGGTGTCACCTGAGACCATTTACCAGTCCCTCTACGTTCAGTCCCGCGGAGCACTCAACCGTGATCTGGCCGCGTGTTACACACCGGGCGTGCGCTCAGGCAGCCCTGCAGGAAGGCCGGCCAGCGGAAGAACCGGATCCCGGGGATGATCAATATCTCGGAGCGTCCCGCCGAGGTTCAGGACCGTGCGGTGCCGGGGCATTGGGAGGGCGACCTCGTGCGCCACGAGGCGCTGTTTTACCGAGCGGAGGTGGAAGACCTTCGCCGTTGTGCTGTCGCAGCAGCATGACGAAGCTGGGGGTAGCCTGACCCGGGAAACGCCGGTGAGGGTGGAAAGCAGCCCCGACAACGCCGGGACGGGCCAGTACTACCGGATGGTCCGGGTCCGGCAAGCAAGGCGGGAAGGTGTACGCGAGGAACCAGTGCTAAAAGCTTCTCAAGTCTCCCGCCAGCTCCAATCCGGTGGATATGGGCTGGCCTGCGGTGCGTACCGCCCCCTCATTACGGAGCGGGAACTTGGATGTCGGTTAAGGTCGTTGGCAGTGGAGGCCACGGTGAAGGCCTGCGGCGTAGCCGTGGCGATATCGCAGGGGCATAGCTGGGCGCCTAACCTGCCGATCGGTTGACAGTGAACGTGGGAACCACCGCGCGGCTCCCGGCTTCGGCGTCTCGGCCAGAGACGGCAAGGTCCGGGTTGATGCGTTGTCCGTCGACGGCGGCACGGTGGGGCGGAGGGGTCGTAGTAGTCCGAGCGGGGGAAAGCCGCGCACATGGCGAAGAGCCCCAGCGGATATGACGCAGTAGCTACTGCAGGAACGGAGGCACTGGTGAATACCGGTGAACCGCGTTGGGCTGACCTCGATGAGGCAACCGTGCGGGTACGTGCGATGCAGACGAAACTGCACCATTGGGCGGTCAGTGATCCTGACCGTCTTTTCGACGATGTGTTCAACCTCGTCCACGACCGGGATTTCCTCACCGTTGCGTGGGCCCGGGTCAAAGGAAATAAGGGTGCCCGAACGGCCGGTGTTGACCGGCGCATTCCGGCCCTGATCGGTGGAGGTGCCGAAAGCGTGGAGTTTCTGGAGGCGGTCAGGGAGCTGTTGAAGTCCCGGGCGTTTGTCCCGTTGCCGGTGAGGGAACGCATGATCCCCAAACCGGGAAGCACGAAGTTTCTCCGACTTGGCATTCCCACTGCAAGGGATCGGGTGGTTCAGGCATCCTTGGCGTTGGTGCTGGAACCGATATTCGAGGCGGATTTCAAACCGGTGAGTTACGGTTTCCGCCCCAAGCGTCGGGCGCAGGACGCGATCGCCGAAATTCATGCCATGGGCACCCGGAATTATCACTGGGTGTTTGAGGCCGATATCTAGGCGTGTTTTGACGAGTTGAAGCACTCGGCAGTCATTGCCGAGGTACGCAAGCGCGTCACCGAAAAGCGCGTTCTGACCCTGATCGGCAGGTTCCTGAAGACGGGCATCATGTCCGCCGAGGGGAAAATCAGGGAATCTGACACCGGCACTCCGCAGGGAGGGCTATGCGCAGCTGCGCATAACCCAGCGCTGCTCATAGGGCGGTATCGTCTCACCGCTTCTGGCCAACATCGCGTTGTCGGTGCTGGACGAGCATTTCTGCGCTAAATGGGATGCCCATGGCAGCCCCTACCGCAGGGAAGCACACCGGAAGCGGGGCGGGGCCACCTATCGGATCATCCGTTATGCGGATGACTTCGTGATCATGGTGGCTGGCACCAAAGCCCACGCAGACGCGCTCTGGGACGAAGTCGCCGAGGTGATAGCCCCCCTGGGGTTAAAGATCTCCGTTGCCAAGTCCCGGGTTTGCCATCTGGACGAGGGGTTCGACTTTCTCGGTTTCCGCATCCAGCGGCGGCAAAGGAAAGGAACAACCAAAATGAGCGTCTACACCTACCCGCCCAAGAAATCGTTGCTATCGATTCTCGGGAAAGTGCGGGCGCTGACACGTCGATCAGAACACCATGGGTTGGCGGATCTGCTGGGCCGGCTCAACCCGGTCCTGCGGGGATGGTGCAACTATTTCCGCCACGGGGTCTCTAAAGCGACCTTCGGCTACCTCGATGCGTTTACGTGGCATCGGGTCACCCAATGGATCCGCAAACGACACCCGGGAATCACGTGGCGGGACCTCTACCGGCGTTTCCTGACCGGAAGGCCCGGAAACCAACCAGAGGTCAACGGGACCACGATGTTCGACACCGCGACGATACCCATCACACGGTACCGGTGGCGAGCATCAAACATCCCGACACCGTGGGCCACCGCCGCCTAAGGAGTGGCTATCCGTGGAGCGCCGGATGCGATGAGAGTCGCATGTCCGGTGCGGAGGGCGGGTCGGGGAAACGGGCCGGGAGCAATCCTGGCACCGCGCCCCGGCCCGACCCTACATCATCGGCAAAGGCAACCAGTCCGCGATCGGGACTCTTGTGGAGCGGACCACCAACTACACGATGCTCGTTCATCTTCCGGACGGGTACAAAGCTGAACAGATGCGCGACGCCCTGGCAGCCAAGATCAAGACGCTCCCCGAGGCGCTGAGGCATACCCTCACCTGGGACCAGGGCATCGAAATGCAGGATTGGGAAACCGTGAAAATAGACGCCGGTATCGACATCTACTTCTGTGATCCGCACTCACCCTGGCAGCGGGGCATCAACGAAAACACAAATGGCCTGCTGCGCCAGTACTTCCCGAAAGGCACGGACCTGAGCATCCACAGCGCGGAAGACCTCGACTGGGTCGCCCAGGAACTCAACGACCGGCCACGCAAAAGACTAGAGTTCAGAAAACCGATCGAATTGATCGAAGGACTCCTGTTGCAATAACCGCCTGAATCCGCCGATCCTTCACCGGGCGGCTCAGTTGAAACGCGGACCGAAGGCTATGGCATCCAGATCGTGGGTAGTTGTGTTGGCTCCATGAGGGACAAGATGCTGCCCATCATGCGCGGGACGACAGCGTTCAATGACGAGTCTGGCGGGCTGCTCTATTACCCAGACGTCGAGGGATTGCTGTGCACCCCAAGCGACGTTTTGGCCGCCGACGTGCCGCAAGAGTTTGCTAATTCTTTCCAGGTCCTCGGCCGGGGGCTCGGGAATTTGGTGGTCCATCTGTGGTCGTCCCATGCTCAAGAATCGCATTGAAGCTGAAACGCATTTCGTATGACCATCGCTTAGCGATGATTTCGCAACTGTTGCGCCGCAACACACCCCGACGGTCTGCGGGACGATCTGCGCTCCTACGTCGTGGACAAGATCGCGGACCCGGACGGGGTGCTGGTCGTCGACGAGACCGGTTTCTGAAGAAGGGCTGACGGTCCGCCGGCGTGGCCAGACCGCCAAGGGCGAGGCCGGGCTCGACCACTACCAGGTCCGTCAGTACACCGGCTGGTATCGGCACATCACCCTGTCCATGCTCGCCCACGCCTTCCTCACCGTCGTCTAGGCCAAAAAGGAGGTGCCGGAACCGGACCGGAAGGCCTCGTAGCGCTCTCCCTGCCTGAGATCCGGCACCTCATCACCGGCCTGGCCTGGTCATGCATCCGGGACCCGGCCACGTCCTCGACCGCTCAAACCGGCGCCGAAAACATCAGCACAACGCCCGCCGGCACCACTACAGGAAACGGCAAACAAAGAAACAAACGTGGGTACTGAACCAGAACCAGCGCACCGCCTATCAAGACCGTCCGATCGCACCTCCGCACGGTCTGGTCCGGATTCGCGAACGCAATCGCCGGTTTTTTCGTACGGGGCATCACAATCCGAGCCGGGAGCGCTATTGAACAGTTGGAACCTCTCGAAATGAAGGACCGAATGAAGGACCGGTTAGCGAAAGTGAGGGAGATAGTTCAACAAGGTGAGCCCTTATCCAGACCCGTGGGCGGACTTTGGCGCCCGTGCCTACCCTTGGCATTCTGGCAGCCGCTTCCGCGGCGGCGACTCCGACCCCAGCCACGGCACTTACCAACGGCAACGATCTGACAATCGTCGACGCGCCGCCAGATGTGACCTTAAAACTTCAAACTTTCACGACAAAACTGTTAATTGCTTTCCTGAAAGGAGATATTCATATGTATGGTAATAGTGGGGTCCCGCCAGCGGCGGGCGGTATCGTCGGTGGAACTCTCGCCTATACGGGGGTAAACACGACGGCAGCAATTCTGGTTGCCGGCTTCTGCCTGCTCACAGGGATACTGTTATTGGTCAGGAGCAGGCATTTCAAAAAGACCGCTGACCAGATCCTCTAATAGCAGGGTCGCCAAGCCGCCGACAACCGGATATACGCACGGAAATTGCTAAACTCAAAAGGTTCCAGCGACATCACCTAATTCCGTTCGGGGAGATTGGTATTTCGACATTCTTCCCGAACGGAATTAATTGATGAATCCAAGCCGTCCAAAACTCGCGTCTAAGGTTCCAAGAGGTACCCGAGAGCAAATTCGAAAGCAAGAAATGAACGTCTATTCATCTGAAATTCCGTTGCCCAAGCTGGGACGGCACGCCGGGAAATCAAGACGGCCCGCAAACAAGAACATCAACAAAGCACTTCGGACTGCTGGCGCCCTAGGGATAGTGGCCTTCGCTGTGTTCTTGGTATGGCAGATCCCAGTGGCTGCCACTTGGGAGGCCCATGTGGCAGCTTGGTGGCTGAATCCCTTGCTGGAGAAGGGAGTGACCAGCCACGGCCCCTACTACTTGGTTTGGATTGATCCCGACAGGCTCATAGCATTCAACGTCACTTCAGAATGCTCGGCTGTGGTTCTAATTGCCCCGCTCCTCGTCGTTGGGGCGTTCTTTATACTCTCCCAGCGCGTCTCTTGGCTCCGGGGGCTTGCCGGAATCGTGAGTATGCTCGTCATCGTCATCGTCACCAATCAAGCCCGCTTGGGATTGATTGCGTGGGCAACCCAGACATGGGGTATTTCCCCAGGGTACGAAATCAGTCATCGGCTGGTTGGTTCCTTGCTCGGTATTGCCGGTTTCATTGCCAGCCTCATAGCCCTCATTCTGGTCAGCGGGCTTCGCCGGGCCAGAACGGTAAAGGAAGAGGGCGGTCTCCCGTGACTTTGCCGGAGTCTCTGCGTCTTGATGCTATTCAGGTGTACCCGAATACTGTCGATTCAACTCCCTCCGGCTTCCGGCGGGGAGCCCTTTCCCGAAGTGAATGAAGAGTCATGCCCCCTATTTTTGGATCCATCTCCTTGGTTCTCACCGTCTCTTTCCTGTCCTATGTGGCGTTTATCTTGGTCCCCTATATCCGTCATAAACCCGAGGTCCCGGGTGATGATTCAGCTTTCACTTGGCATATTTTTATACCCTGCCGTGATGAGGCTGTGGTGATCGGGAATACCATCCAACGCCAACGCGAACGTTTCCCCGATGCCCACCTATGGGTCATTGATGACGATAGTGATGATGAGACCTCAGCGATCGTCGCCTCGTTTGCTGCCGTAGATCCCTTCGTTCATCTGGTACAACGCCGCCGTCCGGAGGCCCGCACAGGAAAGGGGGATGCTCTCAACGCTGCCTATGTCCAATTCAATAGCTGGCTCCCCGACTCCGCCGACCGAAAAAAGGCGATTGTCGCCGTCGTTGACGCGGACGGGGAAATGGCTTCCAATGCCCTCGCAGCCGTGGCTTCTGAGGATTGTTTCGGCAACCCCCGGGTTGGTGCCGCCCAAATCACGGTATGGATGAAGAATAGGGATGACCGCCGCCCCTACCCGGACAAGGGACGGCTTGCAAACTGGTTCGCCAGCTATCTGATCCGCATGCAGGACATCGAATTCCGTACCGTGATCCTGGCCATGCAATCCCTGCGAACACGTACCGGAACGGTCGGGCTGGGAGGTAACGGGCAGTTCACCAGACTCTCAGTTCTTGACGAAATCGCTCAAGGATACAAAGCACCCTGGCACGGTGCCCTCCTGGAAGACTACGAGCTTGGTCTGCATGTGATCCTGGCCGGCTACGAGAATCGTCAGATCCACGATACCCATGTTGCGCAGGAAGCATTGCCCAGTCTGCGCCGCTTGATGACCCAGCGTTCGCGCTGGTCCCAGGGAAACATCCAATGTGTGAAATACCTCAAGGACGTTATCCAGTCCCGGCACTTTGATGCCTCCGGCATCCTGGAATGCTCCTACTACCTCTTCCTGCCCTTCATCCAGATCTTTGGCTTTGCTGTGATTACCGTTCTCTTTGCTGGGCAGATCCTTGTTGCCATGAGCGACCCGGTAGCAGGACAGAATCTCATCAACAATCTCTGGGCCATTATTGTCCTCGGCATCATCTTCGGCATCACGCCGTTCGCCATCTGGGGTGTGCTGTACAAATTACGGTGCGAGCCCGGAACAAGCTGGTTTCAGGCAATTGTCTGGGGAATCGGATTATGGCTCTTCGTCCCATATATTTTAGTGTCCATCAGCCGCGCCTTTGGACGCATCATCACCGGGCGAAACGGGTGGGCCAAGACCCGCCGAAACGGTGAAGTCGGCTCCGTCGGTCCCGTGGCTAAGGAATCCTAAGGAGCTATATGAACATGAGTATCGAGCCAGCCAGGGAGTCGGGACGCCCTGCTTCAACGCGGCGCCTAGACTCTGCGAAATGGACAGGACCTCACACCAAGGAACGGGCCAGTCTGGCGGCGGTTGTGGTATTGGACGTCGCAGTCGTGTTTTTCGGTGCATATCTGCTATGGATCTTTGCCGGAGACACCGTTGTTTCCGGCCCGTTACTTGGTCGTGCTGCCTGTTTCGTGGTCTGCACTGTGTTGCTGGCCGTCCGGGCCAGGTTCTCCGCGGCGGCTGCCAGCAGGGATAAACTCCACTCAAAGCACCGTTTCCTGCAGGCTTTCGTCATTCTACTCAGCCACATTACGCTCGGAACCGCACTCCTGGTGGCCTGGAACATCACAGGAAACTATCTTCTGGGATGGTTCGCCTGTTTTGGTAGTATCTTCTTGGCAACAGGTTCTTGGTGGCAGATGACCGCCGTCGTTGCCACCGAACGGTCCCTTCCCCTCCTTGTCATCCGTATGGTCGGAATCACCGCGGGCATTATCGGCGTTATCCTCACACACCCAATACACACCTGGGGACCATCCATCATTGAATCCGTCGTTGTGCTGCTCAGTTCAGGGATCTTCTTGAGCACCATCGTCCTCTATTGGTTACGAGCCCTCCTACCAGACAAAAGACCACAACAGGCTGACATCAGGCCCCTATGACAACCGTCAAAGCTCCCCACAGCCGAAGGGAATCGAATCACTCCACCACGAACACCCCCAGGGGAATGGGCAAGTTCTAGCGTCACTACCCAAGGAAGCCTCCGTGCAGGGGAAGTGCACGTCGGAGCGGAAGGCCCAGTGAACCAGGACGTGCTGATGGCCAGGGTTGGGCGGAAAGTGGAAGACAAACGGCTCTTGAAGCTGATTCGGTGCTATCTCGAAGCGGGAATCATGGCTGACGGGGAAGGAATGGAAACGTCCGCGCACTCGTATCGCGAATCTACGCAAGCTCGGGATCAGGCCGGATCTGGCCTATCAGTGGGGCAATAGCAACCGAGCGTACTGGCGGGTCGCGAAAGACCCGGGCCTCCCACTCGATTTGTTTACCGGGTGCAAGCGCAGTAAACAGGGCGGGAATGAACAGGATGTCCGTTGCCCCGGGGTAAATTCTGGCTCGAGCGCGGGATGCTGGCGCGCCGGGGCTGCTTCAAGTCCGCGGCCGCAAGCTCTGGGAGACCATGAGCTCCTACTGGCCCACCGGCGACCAGCAGCCCAACGCCACCCCGGCGGAGATCGAGTTCGCGCGGAACTGGCGGGACACGCCGAAGGTGGTGTTCTCCTCGACGATCGAGAAGGTCGATTGGAACACCCGTCTGGTCACGGGCGGCGCGATCGACGAGTATGCGATCGTTACCCATCCGGTCCTGGTGGGCGGTGGCACTCCGTTCTTCACCTGGACGGCTGGGTGAACCTAAACCTGGTGGAGACGCGCGAGTTCTTTCCGCGGACCACTCCCGGATGCGCTCCTGGTTGAAGTCGTAGCCGTAAACCTCCTGTCCGAGCTCGGCGAGGTGTGCGCCGATGTTACCGCCGATGGGTCCTAGCCCAATGACCAAATGCATGAGGATTCCCTAAGCGTGATGAGGGGGGTGGATTAGTCGGCGGCTTCCGGGGTGAGGCCCCGCTCTGCCATGACTTCCTTGACGAGGGTCAGGGCGTTGAGCACCCTCGGGAATCCGATATAGGGGATGCAGTGGATCAGGGCGCCGACGATTTTCTCCTTGCTCAGGCCCACGGTGAAGCCCGTATTGATGTGCAGCTTCAGCTGGGGTTCGGTGCCCAGGGCCACCCGTGTGGAGATGGTTACCATGGTTTGCTCCTGTTGGGTCAAACCCGTGCGGGAGTAGATGTCGCCGAAGGCGAAGGAGACGATGTAGTCGGAAAGGTCGGGGTCCAATTCCTTGTATGACTCCACGAGTTTGGCGTGGTCGAAGGTGTTGGCGTGTTCGGTGGAGACGAGCTCCATCATGCGGTCGAGGCCGCGCTGATAGCGATCCGTGATCATGTGCGTATTCCTCTTTGTCTAGTGGGAAATAACGTCCCGTGTACTTTTGCGAAACGCTACGTTGCGTTACAATAGTAGCATCGAACAACGAGTTGCGAAAAGATGGTTGAGGAATGAATTTTCTACAGGGAGTCGACGGTTCCCCGGCCGGCGCGGATGCGGGGCACCGCGCGGGTTCCGGGCATTCGGGACGGCGCGCGCGGTCCGAACAGAAGATTCTTGACGCCACGCGGGAACTTCTGGGGGAGGAAGGGTTCGCCAGCTTAACGGTGGAAGGCGTCGCTGCGCGGGCGGGAGTGGCGAAGACGACGATCTACCGGCGGTACCGTTCCAGGAATGATCTTGCCCTGGCCGTCTTGCTGGACATGGTGGGTGACGTCAGCACCCGGCCATACGCCGAGGAAACCGAAACCGAACTGACGAAGCTAGTGGACCGGACAGCCGAGCTCATGCGCACCTCGGTGATGGGACGGATCATGAAGGGCCTGGTCTCGGAAGTCGCCGCAGATCCCGAGCTTGC
This sequence comes from Arthrobacter methylotrophus, assembly GCF_039539965.1. Classification (NCBI taxonomy): domain Bacteria; kingdom Bacillati; phylum Actinomycetota; class Actinomycetes; order Micrococcales; family Micrococcaceae; genus Arthrobacter; species Arthrobacter methylotrophus. The sequence goes on from NZ_BAABED010000001.1 coordinate 226,449, forward strand.
ACAGGTTTATCGGGAACGGGTAGTGAGCCACCGGCTGGCGGACGTACGTGCCTTGGTTGAGCATGGCATCTCAAGGGGGGAGCTGAGGGCCGACCTCGACGCTGAAATGGTCACGGACCTGCTGCTCGGCCCCATCTATTACCGCTTCTTCCTCAGTGGTGCCCCGTTGGACGAGGGTTTCGCTAAGCGCCTCGTCACCACCTTGCTCCCGGCTTTCACCCCTCGTTGATCACGCGAAGGGCGTTGAGCGTGCGGGGATAGCCGATGTAGGGCAGAAGCTGGGTGACGACGTCGAGCAATATTGCCCGACCGTTGCCGACGTTCATGTTTGCGGCCACGTGCCCCTTGACCTGCGGCTCGCACCCGCCAAGCGAAACGAGCATCGAGAAGGTGAGGAGCTCGCGCATCGGCACAGTGATGCCGGTGCGTGTCACATGGTCGCCGAAGCAGTTTGCCGACAGGTAGCGCTGGAAGTGCATCTCGTCGTCGGGAGCTGAGGCGTACATCTTCTCGATGACCTCGGCCCCGATGATGGCTTTCTGCACCGCGAGGCCCTTCTCCGCCCGGTCCTCGGCGGTGGTGGTCAACTGGCCCGGCAGCGGCAGTTCGACGCCGTTCTCAGTGAGGATCTCGTTCGTGGCACGGATGAAGTCAAGGACCTTGGCCATGCCGACATATGGAACTGCCTGGTAAACGATTTCCTTGATTTCAATCGGCGTGACGCCCACGGTGAGCGCTGCGCCCAGCGTGACCCGGTATTCGCTCAGGGCCTGCGAGGCGATCATCGACGCAAGCTGGACCATGAGGCGGGTCCGTGTGTCCAGGTTTCCATGGCGCAGCACTTCGTCGAAAGCGAAATTGTTGAAGTAGTTGAAGAGTTCGGGATCGGTCACCTGAAGCGGGGAGACACGCCCCGGGAACAGCTCCTCGTGGTTCCTGCGCGCTTCCTCGGTAATGGCCATGGCTGTCCTCCCGAGCCTCGGTGGTCTCCTTCAACCACTCAACACCAAGTCCGAGCGGAAGGGGAGACCCCGCCGCACTCGGCGGCAGGGCTCAGCAGCCCTCGAAATCCGTGAGGACCTTGACCTTGTCCGCTGATGCCGATGCCGGGTCGAAGGAATAACCGAGCCACTCCCGGGCAAGCCTGCTGGCAAGTTCCACCCCGACCACGCGCTGGCCCATGGTGAGCACCTGGCAGTCGTTGGACAGGATGGAACGCTCCACGGAGAAGGAATCGTGCGCGGTGGTGGCGCGGATACCGTCCACCTTGTTCGCTGCGATGGCCACGCCGATTCCCGTACCGCAGAACAGGATGGCCCGGTCCGCATGACCGTCCCTGATGAGCTCGGCCGCCTTGATCCCGACGTAAGGGTACGGCGTGGTGAAGTCTTCCCCAGAGTCGCTGCGGTTGACGCCAATATCGATGATTTCGCTGACCCTCGGATCGTTCCGCAAGTCAGCCATGATCCGGTCTTTGTAATCCACGCCTGCTTCGTCGGAGCCCAGAACGAGTCGGAAACCCATGGTTCGTCTTTTCGTGGTCATGCGATGGCTCCGGAGTGCTTGCCGGAAGCCACGACGGCGCCAGCGGAGCCAGCATTCCTGGGGTGGACAAGGTGCAGCTTCGGCCCAGGCAACTTCCGGAAGGACATCCTCGGACACGAGCTTGTTGAAGGTGTCCACGAAGGGGAGCAGGGCATCCACCATGGTCTTGTCGCCCACGTCGGCCTTCCCCAGTTCGATGATCCGTGCAGCGAACGCTGTCATGCCGGCTGCCAGTTCGCCTGGTCTTGGTCCTTGCTCATTGCCGAGGGATTCGCCGAAAGCCCGAAGGGCTGCGCCCCGCAGAACTCCCGACGTTCCGCCGGCCTTGTCCGCCCAAGCATCGCCGGCGGCCCCCAACATTTCGCCGGCTCCGGCACCGTTGGCCAGCGCCTTCGCGGCGGCCGACGTGGCGGCGTCGATGCCGCGGACCATCCCGCGGCCGTGGTCGCCGTCGCCCGCTACCGCGTCCATGTGGCCAAGCTGCGTTTCGGCGTCATGTAGTGCTTCCCTTGCAGCCTCCAGGGCGGCCGCGCAGTTCGCGGCGTAGTCGCGTGAGTCCGGGGCGGCCGCGAACTCCGGGGCGACAGCGCCGCCGTCCTCACCGGCAACGAGACACTGCTTCATTCCTGGGAATCGCTGGAGGGATCCATCCGGATGTCCATCATGTTCGCGGGGCTGGAAAAGGGCGTCAAGAACATGAGCGTCGAGCGCCACCACGACATTGTGGCCGCCATCGAAACCGGGGATGCGTCACTGGCCCGCAAGACCATCATCGAGCATATGGACAGCGCTGCCGCGGTGTTGGTCGCATAGGGGCTCGACGGCGGGTGCCCGCGGCGGCTTCTGCATCTGTCGCAAGAGAATCGTTACATGTAACATTGATTTCATGGCAGTTCGAGATCGGGTCGGCGAATACCGTAAGCGGATGCGCGAGCACGGCTTCCGTCCCATCCAGATATGGGTGCCGGACGTTCGGTCTCATGGGTTCGACGCCGAAGCCCACCGGCAGGCCGCTGCCGTGGCAGCTGCTGGACAGCACTCCGATGACCAAGAGTTCATCGAGGCTGTGGCAGCGTCCTGGGACGACGAGTGAACCGCGGCGAACTCTGGACAGTAGCCGGCGGCGTCTACGCCTCCAAGCCACGGCCAGCGCTTGTGATCCAGGATGACCGATTCGACGTCACCGATTCCGTTACGGTGCTTCCTCTGACAACAACCCTGATCGGTGCACCTCTCCTGCGGGTCGGTGTGTCCGCCTCGGAGCTGTCAGGCTTGCGGCAAGAAAGTCAGGTGATGATCGACAAGTTGACGACGGTACGCCGTTCCAACGTGCAAAGCCGGGTCGGCCGCTTGACGGCCGCTCAGCTCGTTGAGATTGAAAGGGCTTTGCTGGTATTCCTCGGCCTTGCCGGCTAGCACAGCGTCCGAGCCCTCCGGCGGGCGTCCGCGACGGCGGCGCTCAACTTCGCGGTAACCGCGCCTCCGGTGGGGGTCACTGCCAGTACCCCTCACGGTAGAGACTCCCTCATTTTTCCGGCAGGTTATTTCCTTAACCCATGACACACCCCGAAACCACGTTGCCGGCTCCGGTTCCCCCGTCGGACATGGCCGATGGCCCACGGGCACGCCTCACGCTCGCGATTGCGTCCCTGGGATTCTTTTTGATCACCTTGGATATCCTGATCGTCAACGTCGCGCTCACCAGTATCGGGCGGGAACTCGGCGGCGGGCCGGCCGGGCTGCAGTGGGTCATCGACGGGTACACGCTGATGTTCGCCGCGTTGTTGCTGTTTGCAGGCAACCTGTCGGATCGGATCGGCGCGAAGACCGCGCTGGGATGGGGTATCGCGCTGTTCCTCGCGTCGTCGGTCGCCTGCGCACTAGCGCCGACGTCGGGGGTTCTCATTGCTGCCCGCTTCCTTCAAGGGGGAGCGGCATCCATCATGTTGCCGGCATCGATGGCACTGATTCGACAGGCCTTTCCGGATCCCCGCCGTCGGGCACACGCCCTCGGGATCTGGGCCGTCGGAGGGGCCGTCGCCGGCGCTGTCGGCCCCTTGGTCGGCGGCCTGCTCACCACGGTGAACTGGCGACTCGTGTTCGGCATCAACCTTCCGGTCTGCATTGCGATGCTCGTACTTCTGGCCTCCGTTGCCACCTCGCCCCGCCGCCCCAGCCCTTTCGACTGGGCCGGTCAGGCCGCAGCGGTCGTCGCCCTGACCGCGTCGATGTACGGGCTCATCACGGGTGGTTCCGAGGGTTTCGGCACGGTGACCGTGGTGGCCAGCCTGGTGCTCGCAGCCCTCAGCCTTGCAGCTTTCCTCCTGATCCAGGCGCGCGTGCGGAACCCGATGATGCCCCTTGGGCTGTTTCGCTCCGCTGGCATGCGGATCTCCCTCTCGGTGGGATTCGCGTTCATGATGGGCCACTTCGGGACGGTCTTTGTTGTCAGCCTCTTTCTCCAACAACACCTTGGCCTGACCCCACTTCAGGCTGGTTTCGCTTTCCTTCCTTCTGCGGCATTCAGCATCGTCGGCAACATCGTCAGCGGGAGCCTCTCGAACCGCTTCGGGACGCGGGTGCCCGTGGTGGTGGGGCTGACGTCCATGGTTTGCGGGCTCGTCGCCATGCTCCTCACTGCGCCGCTTGGATCTCCGCTCCTCGTCGCATTGTTCCTGATCCTGACGGGTTCCGGCGGATCAATCGCGATGCCGCAAGTCACCGCCGTCGTCCTCGCAAGCGTGCCTGGCGACAAGGCGGGCACGGCAAGCGCAGTGTTCAACACATTCCGTCAGGTGGGCGGCGCCGTCGCGATCGCGGTTTTCGGCGCGCTGATCGCCGGCCGCGGCGGCTTCGTCCAAGGAATGCAGACGAGCTTCATTATCGCGGCGTCCCTGCTCCTGCTCACCGCCATCGCGAGCCTTTTCATCCACGTTCCGGCCAGGGCTCAGGGGAACGCGCCGTCCCGCTCATTCATGCTCCGACGTAGGCCGCCAAGTGCTTGCCCGTGAGGGTGGAACGAGCCTCGACGAGATCGGCTGGCGTGCCCTCGAAAACGACCTGTCCGCCGTCGTGGCCAGCGCCCGGGCCGAGGTCGATGATCCAGTCAGCGTGCGCCATGACTGCTTGGTGGTGTTCGATGACGATGACCGACTTCCCGGAGTCGACGAGCCGGTCGAGGAGGCCCAGCAGGTTCTCGACGTCCGCGAGGTGGAGGCCGGTGGTCGGTTCGTCGAGGACGTAGACATCGCCCTTCTCCGCCATCTGGGTGGCCAGCTTGACGCGCTGCCGTTCGCCGCCGGAGAGCGTGGTGAGCGGCTGCCCGAGCGTGAGGTAACCAAGTCCGACGTCGACCAGCCGGTCGAGGATCTTGTGGGCGGCAGGCGTGCGCGCCTCTCCTTCGCTGAAGAACTCCGCCGCCTCGGTCATGGACATCGCCAGGACGTCGGCGATGTTGCGACCGCCCAGCGTGTATTCGAGCACGGAGGCCTGGAAACGCCTGCCCTCGCACTCCTCACACGTGGACTCCACGGTCGCCATGACGCCCAGTTCGGTGAAAATCACCCCCGCGCCGTTGCAGCTGGGGCAGGCGCCTTCCGAATTGGAGCTGAACAGCGCAGGCTTCACGCCGTTGGCCTTCGCGAACGCTTTACGGATCGGCTCGAGCAGTCCGGTATAGGTCGCCGGGTTGCTGCGCCGCGAACCCTTGATCGCGGCCTGGTCGATGACCACCACACCTTCCCTGCCAGCTACGGAACCGTGGATCAGCGAGCTCTTCCCGGAACCCGCCACGCCCGTGACCACGCAGAGAACGCCCAGCGGCACGTCGACGTCGACGTCGCGGAGGTTGTGCGTCGAGGCGCCGCGCACCTCGAGGGCCCCCGACGACGTCCGGGCCGATTCCTTGAGCCGCGCCCTATCGTCGAGGTGCCGTCCGGTGATGGTGTCACTCTGCCGCAAGCCCTCCACGGTGCCCTCGAAGCAGACGCTACCGCCCTTGGTACCGGCGCCGGGACCAAGGTCGACCACGTGGTCGGCGATCGCGATGGTCTCCGGCTTATGCTCGACAACCAGCACCGTGTTGCCCTTGTCCCGGAGCTGCAGCAGCAGTTGGTTCATCTTTTCGATGTCGTGGGGATGCAGGCCAATGGTCGGCTCGTCGAAGACATACGTAATGTCGGTGAGGGACGAGCCGAGGTGGCGGATCATTTTGGTTCGCTGTGCCTCGCCACCGGACAGCGTGCCGGCCGGCCGGTCCAAGGAGAGGTAACCCAGGCCGATTTCGGCGAACGAGTCGAGGAGGTGCCGCAGGCCCGCGAGAAGCGGCGCGACCGACGGTTCCTGGAGCCCCCGGACCCAGTCGGCCAGGTCGCTGATCTGCATTTGGCACAGCTCGGCGATGTTCTTGCCCTGGATCTTCGAGGACCGGGCCTCCGGGCTGAGCCGGGTGCCGTCGCACTCGGGGCAGGCTTGGAAAGTGATGGCGCGCTCCACGAAAGCCCGAACATGCGGCTGCATCGCGTCCACGTCCTTGGAGAGCATCGACTTCTGGATCTTCGGTATCAAGCCCTCGTAGGTGAGGTTGATGCCTTCGACCTTGATCTTGGTCGGCTCCTTGTAAAGAAGGTCGTCCAACTCCCTCTTGGTGAACTTCGAGATCGGCTTGTCCATGTCGAAACCGACGCCGCTGAAAATGCGGCCATACCAGCCGTCCATGCTGTAGCCGGGGATGGTCAAGGCACCCCCGGCTAGCGACTTGCTGTCATCGTATAGCGCCGTGAGATCGAAATCGGAAACCGAGCCCATGCCTTCGCAGCGCGGACACATGCCGCCAAGATAGACCGCGTTCCGGACCACGCTCTTCTCGACCCTGCCGCCCTTATCCGTGCTCATCACCCCGCTCGCCTTTCGCGTCGGGACATTGAACGAGAACGCCGTGGGCGGCCCGACGTACGGCGAGCCAAGCCGGCTGAAGAGGATGCGCAGCATGGCGTTGGCATCAGTGGCCGTGCCGACAGTGGAACGGGGGTTCGCACCCATCCGCTCCTGGTCGACAATGATGGCCGTGGTAAGTCCCTCAAGCCGGTCGACGTCGGGCCGGGAGAGGTTCGGCATGAAACCCTGCACGAAGGCGCTGTACGTCTCGTTGATCATCCGCTGCGACTCGGCGGCGATCGTGGCGAACACGAGCGAACTCTTGCCCGAGCCGGAGACGCCAGTGAACACTGTCAGGCGGCGCTTCGGTATCTCAACGGTCACGTCCTTGAGGTTGTTCTCGCGCGCACCCTGGACCCGGATCAGATCGTGGGTGTCGGCAACATGCGTCTCAGGCGACTGTGTTTCCGTCCGCGCGTCCGTTCCGGTGGTAGTGCTCATCGTGTCTCCATCTGTTACGCGGGACCGCGTTTGCGCTCTCCGTCGGCGTCTGGCTCTATCTAACCAGCTTCGAGTAGTACGTCCTTGGCGGTGACTCAGGGATCCTGAAGCAGCCCGAGGACGTTGCCATCCGGATCGGTGACGGTTGCTACCAAACGGCCGCCACCGACGTCATGGGCTGCTTCCTTCACGGTGGCGCCCGCGGCGGTGACTTCCGCCAGCTTCGCCTCGATGTCCGAAACGTGCCAGTACGCTACGGGCGAGGTCATTCCTTGCGGGCCGCCGCCCGGGACCAGCCCGATGTGCTGCCCCGCGGCATCGAAGCCAACGTAGTAGGGACCATCAGCTTGTGGTTGTATGCCAAGCAGGGCGGAGTACACGGCTTTCGCTGCGGCGAGATCGGAAACGGGATGCAGCACGGTCTTGATTCCCTCGGTGGAAGAACCGCTCATGATTTCTCCTGAAGTCGTTGCGGGACGAAGCTGTCGTGGACGGTGTTGTCCATGACCGCCATTCTAGGCGCGGGCAGTGAGAGGCGCTTCTCCAATCCTGACGGGTCTGGTTGCGGACTTAGACCCCGCCCCCGAGGTGCTGGATCAACGCATCGAGAATCGGCACTTGGCCGCCAACCAATTTGGTACGGGCAACACTTGCCGTGGCCCAGACGGCGTCGTCGATCTCCGGGTAGCTCCGGACCACACCGGATCCCTTCGGCCACTCCAGGTCAAAGGTGTTGCTCACGATTTTCTCGGGGTCAAAGTCAGACTCTGCCGCGAAGGCCGTGATGAGCTTGCCCGACGGTTGCCGGAAGGTGCCCAGCTCGAGGTATCCGACGGCGGGTGCGGCAACGCCCATCTCTTCCGCGAATTCACGCTTGGCAGCCACCAGGGGATCCTCGTCTTCGAGGTATTCGCCCTTGGGGATGGACCACGCGCGCTCATCCTTGCGGGCCCAGAATGGTCCGCCCATGTGAGCTATCCACACTTCCAGTTCCGCGTTGGGGCTCTCGCGGTACAAAAGGATTCCTGCGCTTCGAACGGTCATTGTATCCGCGTTTCTTCCGGTTTCAGCCGGTGTAGCCCTCCACCTGTTTGGGCGGCCGTGGTTTGGCGTCGTTCGGGTTCTCGCCGTATTGCCTCTTGGCCCGCCGTTGCCGCAGCAAGTCCCAGCACTGATCCAAGTCCTGTTCGAGGTGCTCCAGCCTTGCGCGGTCAGGGGCATGCCCAGGGCCCGGTGGGGCTGCCTCTGCCTTTTCTCGGAGCTCCCGCTCCTCCTCCACAAGCGACTGGATACGGTCGAGAATGCCCTTTTCGTCCATGGAGTCCTTCTTCCTGAAGTAGCCGTTACCAGTCAGCGTAATGAGGTGCGCTGGGCGTGGCCAGAGGGGCACGTTGCCTGGACCATCCCGGCAACTTCCCGATTGCGGAATACTTGGATTCAGGTCCAGGATTTCCGCAAGCGAAGGCGGTTTGAACCGTGAACGGTGAAAACAGTGCGTTCAGGCACCGGCTGGAGCGTGCCATGGAGCTGCGAACTCTGCGCGCCACCGGCATGACAGCCGAGGAAGAAGCCGAACTTGAGGCCGCCGAGGAAGAAGAGCGGCGGAAGCGCAAGAAGGTGGGCGACGCGGCGCGGGTCGAGTACTTGATCCGCGATGCCATGGCGCAAGGAAAGTTCGACAACCTGAAGTACTCAGGCAAGCCGATTCCCGGGCTGGGGGAGCGCTACGATCCCGATTGGTGGGTCAAAGGCCTCATCCAGCGCGAGCACCTCAGCGGCCTGGGCCCCAAGGCCATCCTGCTGCGCACGGAAGACGCCGAATTGGATGCGAAGCTCGATGCCCTGTACTCAGAGACGCAAGTGCGCGAGGTGGTGGAGGACTTCAACGCCCGGGTCATCGACGCGCGCCGCCAGCTCCAGGGAGGACCTCCGGTGATCACAAAGACCCGCGACGTCGGCGTCGAGCTGGAGCGCTGGCGCGAGCGCCGGGCCGCTGCCCAGGCTGCCGCCGCGGCCCGGGAATCCCTGAACCAGGACCTTGCGAGCAAACAGCCGTGGTGGCGCCGCATCTGGAACGGATCGGGCTAGGCCAGGCCGTCAGCGATTCGCTTGGGTGGTGAATGCGGGCGTTCCGGCCAGCCGGCCGCCGTCGACGGCCACAACGGTTCCAGTGACGAAAGACGATTGCTCTGAACAGAGCCAGAGGGCCGCGGCGGCGATATCGGCGGTTGTGCCGATCCGGCCCAGCGGAACAGCCGCAGCGACGCGCTCCCGGGCGGCTTGGCCCGCGCCTGCAAGCCGTTCGGTGAGGATGGGTCCGGGAGCGATCGCGTTGACCCGGATGCCTTCGGAGGCATAATCGAGCGCGGCAACCCGGGTGAGGCCCCCGACACCGAATTTGCTCGCCACGTAGCCGCTCATCCCGGCGACGCCTTGTTCGCCGGCCGTGGAGGACATGTTCACGATTGCCCCGCCGTTTCCGCCGGCCAGCATGAGCTCAATTTCGTATTTCAGGCAGAGGAACACTCCGCGAAGGTTTACTGAGACGGCACTGTCGAATTCCTCGCTCGCCCACTCGGCCAGCGGCGCCGGGATCCGCCCGCCGCCCGCGGCGTTGTTGACCGCCACATCGAGCCGGCTGAAACGGTCCCGGATCCGGGAGAGCAGGGCTTTCACGGAGTCCTCATTCCCCACGTCCGCGGTCATCGCCACGGCACTGCCGCCCGCCGAAGCGATCGCGGCGACCTTCTCGGACAAGCGCGCGCCGTCCCGGGCGGCAAGGACAACTTGTGCCCCGGCGCCGGCAAGCGCCATGGCGATCTCCGCACCGATCCCGCGGCTGGCTCCGGTGACGAGCGCGACTTTGCCGGACAGCGGCCGGAGGGGATCCGCCGTCGTCATGGCGTTGCCCGGGTGGGGTGGGGCGCGCGCGATCGCGGCTCCCGGTTCGCGGCCGCCCGGGTGTGCGGCAGCAGGAACCCTACGGCAACTAGCCAGAGGAGGCCGCCGAAGCGCCCGATGGGAAGCAGGAATTGCAGCGGCTCGATCGCCATGGACAGGAAGCTCAGTTCGGAGAGGGCGGCAAGGGCAAGGCCCGCCCAGGCCAACCAGCGGGGCACGAACCGCAGGATCAGGGCCGGCACTGCGATGCCCGCCACCATCAAGCCGATTCCGACGACGAAGCCGACCCCTCCGGTGATGAACGCAAGGAACGCGAGGGCGTGGGTGAGCGTCGCATCCGTGGTGATTTCGGGCCGGCTCAAGAGCCACGTCACGGAACCCGAGAACATGAGGAAGATGGCCGCAGTGACGCCTCCGAAAAAGCCGATGGCCGGCCCGGGAACGCGCACGCCCAGCCGAAGCTGCCGGGCGTAGACGGTGGCGGCATAGATCCCCAGCGGCACTGCGGAGCCGAATTGGAGCATGCCGCCGACCCGCATCGCGGCAACGTTTTGCTGGAAGAAGGCGGCCACTTGCCCCGCCGGGGCGAAGGGCGAAACGAACGTTTGGCCGCCGCTCAGGATTGCGGACGTGATGAGGCTGGCCAGGAAAATGCCCAGGCTGACGAGGGCAAGGATGCCGGGGTGCGGGCCGCCTTGCCTGGCCCGGCTGGCGTCACCGGGAATCGAACGACTGCTCATGGCTGAACCTTTCGTAATTGCATCACTACTCAAATAGTTCACCTATGGAATTGTTCTGTCAAGCATGTATTCTGGATGCATGGACTTAGCCACACCGGGCCGGCCGAAACGGACCGCTTTTCTCTTGTCGCAGTTGGGGGCCGTGGCGTCCTCCCGTTTTGCCGATCGCACGCGGGGCATCGGCCTCACGCCCGGCGACGCCGGCGTCATCCGCCTGCTCGGGCGTGCCCCCGGCTTGAGCCAACGCTCCCTCGCAGACAGGCTGGGCGCCGTCCCCAGCCGGGTGGTTTCACTCATCGACTCACTCGAGGAACGCGGCCTCGTGGAGCGGGTGCGCAGCAACACCGACCGGCGGAACTATGAACTCCACCTCACCGACGCGGGCAAGGGCGCACTGCGGGAACTTCGGGAGATTGCCGAACAGCACGAAGCGGAGCTCCTGGCCCCGCTGACAGGCGCGCAGATCGCGCAACTGGACGAGCTGCTGGCACAGCTCGCCAACGGGCACGGCCTGGACAAGGACCTGCACGGCGGCACCGGAAGCGACGCCGGACCCGAGGCCCGCGACGGTGGTCTCGCCGGCCGGCCCGACGGCGGACGAAGGACTTGATCGGACGCCCGGACCGGGTGCCGGCGCCGGACATGGACATGTGAAAGGCGCCACACTTGACGCCGCATTGTGGGGAATAGCAGCAGGATGGTGTATGTTGCACATTCGCCAGTCAATACACAAGAGAAGAGATAAACCCCAAGTGGCAACCGATTACGACGAACTCCGCTCCGACGTCGCGGAATCCCAAAGCACGTCACTTCAGGCCCTGCAGTCCGCCAATGCACCGGACGCCCGCAGCGTTGTACGGGAACTGGACGAGGCCGATGCGTTTGAAGGCAACGAGGTGCCCGGCGGCGAATTCGTGGCCGAGGAACTGGTCATTGCGGTCGTCCCGCAGAAGGAGGACGAGTTCACGTGCTTCTCGTGCTTCCTCGTTCGCCACCGCTCCCAGATTGCCCGAGAAAAGAATGGCCACGCCTACTGCGTAGAGTGCGAAGGCTGAGGCTGCGAGGCGTAGTCCTTTCCGTCACAGGCTAGTCAAGCGCTTCTTCTTAGCGAGCTTTTCATAGCGGCGCTCGGAATCAGTTGCTCGCTGCTCTTCAGCAGCGAGCACGCGGCCAAAGGCTGAATTGTTCTCGGTGGATCCTCCGGTGTCATGTATGAGGCGAAGCAGCACCGACTGCGCGATGACGCTGTCCTGGTGCTCACCCAGGATTTTCTGGATCTTTTGCGCATCACGGGCCAAGCGCGCAGCGGGCTTTCCGTGGACGTCCCGCAGCGCCTCGGCCGCATGCCGTAGCCTTTTTGCGTCTTTGCGGACCTGGTGCAATGCCTTGTCACGTTGTGCGCCGGCCTGCCGTGCTGCTTCCTTCTGGGATCGGTGCACCCGCTTGATGGCTTTTGCTGCCAGCTTGGCTGTGACGGGACGGGCCTTCTTTCCTGCACGCGGAGTTACAGGAGGCTCGTCGCGGAACGCCTCAAGCGCATCCAAGAGCTGGAAATAGCGTTTCGTTCCCAAGGATCGGAGCATCTGGCGGTAACCGGAGTTGAAGGCGTCTTCGAGTTCGTCCGTGAGCTTGGCGGCAGCCGGACCAGACAGGAGTCCATCGGGTTGGGTATTTAGCAATTCCCCGATCCGGTCGCGCAGCACCTCGGCGTCCCGGGCCTTGCCCAGGACCTTAGTCAGCCATTTCAGTTCAGTCTTGAGGCGGCTCCGGGCGTCGGCGTCGAACAACTTGCCGTAGGCGGACAGGGCCGAGCGGAGCCGGCGGAGGGCCGAGCGCATGCGGTGAACGGCGTCGTCCGCACCTTGCCGAACTCCGGAATCCAGTGTGGTGACTTCAGCGATTTGTGCGGCCATGTATGCCACTATCGCGTCTCCGGCAGAACCTTTCGGGCGTGCTTTAGGCGGTGCAGGCATGGGGAGCGGCCAGGCTGTCCCGAACGCACGGGCCAGTTTCGAGGCATGCGCGGACCGGGTCGCGCCTGCCAGCGAAACGACGTGCTCCGCACTCTCCAGGAGATCTTGATCGCCATGGACCAGTTCGATTTCCCATTCCCGCCATTGCCTCTCCACTTGCACCGGGTGCAACGTCTCGGCTGTCACGTGGTCATCGGCGAAATCGGCCAGTGTGAGGTCGTCGCTTCCATGCAGTCGAAGCAGAGTCCGGCGGGTGTGGATCCGGGCCGTGGGCCTTAGTTCGTTGCCGCGGGTGAACACCAGGAGTCTCTCGGCCAACTCCTCGGGGACGGTCTCGGGCTGTCCCAGCGGTGCGTGGATCTCGATGCGACTGTCCTGCTCAGCCGGCAGTTTCAGATGCCAGCCGGCATCGGTGCCTCCAGTACGGCGCCGCAACGTGATGCGATGCCGAGCCAGGGCGAGGTCTGCTGTGTCGAAATAGACGGCTTCAAGGTGATGGTCGACAGGGTTAGCTATCTGTTCCACGCCGGTGATATCCCCGAGCGCGGGGAGGGGCGTCTCCAGGTCAGCGTCATACTTGCGTTCGGTTTCCACGGATTCCAGGGTGGACATGGCGTCCTCGCCTTTCGCGTCGCTGATACAGGCATGTATAGGCATCGTCCCACGCGTCCGCCTCCCGGGAAAGGCTCGCAGCACTTCTCCGGCGGTCCTGGCGCTGGTGGACTTTCCAAGCTCGCGGCAGCTGATTCCCTAGACCGGAGTCAGTCCAGGCCCTAAGATCGCTCTGACGGCACCAGCCCTGCGCTGAGCGATGTCCGTCACGGTCTCACCTAAAACGTGAGCGCCGGGTCCGTTCATCGACTCCCCCAAAGTCCACGAACGGGCCCGGTCGACATCGCTTTGACCACTTGTCCCGTGGCGAAATCAACTTGTCCCGCGGCGAAATCAACGCGGACTCGTACGCTGAAGCGATAGTTAGCGAGTAATTACTCGTAGATGGTGACTGTAACCCGACAACGGAGGATGCTTGATTGTTGGGAGGGAAAATCATGACACGAGATGTTAGTCATTTCGAGCGCCTTTCGGCGTGGACCGAAAACGATATGAAGCCAGCCGTCGGCAAGCTCTTGCGCGGTGATGGCTTGCCTTCCGACGCCCGGGAAAGCAGCCGTCCCTCGCCCCTGGACTTCCAGATCCCCGAGGAACTGGACCGCGCCCTGGAGTCGGCTTCCCAAACACTCAGCCTCACGCCCAGCGAGATCTTGCGGGAGGCCTTGTCTGAATGGCTGGGGAGCCACGGACAGCCGGCCACGGGCCATCACCCGTTTGGGAAGCACACCGCGCTGTAACGAGTGCCGGACCAAGCCGCTTTTAGCTGCCGCAGTACTTGCTGTAAGCGGTGCCGGCGTTCTGGTAACCAGTCTTCAGCGAATCGAGCTTCGCGGAATCCGGGTTGTCCTTCACCGACTCGTCCAGATAGTCCACGATTGCCTTCAACGTCGGCTTCAGCTCGTCTGAGGAGACAGCCTCGATGGGGCGGATCTGGTTGGCGAACTTGATCATTCCAGTCTTGTCTGTGCTGTTCGTGGGGTTCGAGATGACGGTCTTGACCCGGCTGCAGGTGTCCGCGGTGCTCAGCTGCTGCGGTGCGGAGCAGGCTGAAGCGGAGAGGAGGAGCCCGGCCGCGAGTAGGGTAGTGGTGATTTTCTTCATGGTTCCCTCAGTAGTTGCTGACGTCTGATTGTAAGCAGACGCCGAGCGGCACCCAATGCAGGTTTCGCCGTCGGAACGGTCTATTGCCTGCAGCGTGGGTCCGGTTGTGCCACTGGAGGGGTCCCTCAGCCGCCTGGCTGTGAAACCCCTCCAGTGTCTAACGCGCGGTTCGACCAGCGCCGGATCAGCGCTCGATCAGCGCTGGGGGAGGGCCTTGGTTCCTTCGATCTGCACGGCCTGCAACTTGTTCGGGTCCAGGCCAAGAGTCTTCAGGATGGTCGGGGCAATCTGGGTGGTCTCCACCGTGCTATCCACAGTGCGGGCATGGTGGTCGTTGGCGCCGGAGATCACCAGAGGCACGTCGCGGTCGTCGGCGTTGGCACCTCCGTGTTCGGCGATTTTCGACTTGCCGCCGGTGTAGACAACGCCGGTCTGGGCGATGCCCAGGATGTCCGGGTAACGGGCATCGCTGGTTTGGGTACCGAAGTAGCGGGCAACTTCGTTGCCGGCATAGACCTTGCTCAGCCCCGAGGCCGGCACAGTTTTGGCGGCGCTGTTGATGTCATTGCCGGCGGCAGAGTGCGCTGCCAAGTAGTCCTTGGCGAACTGTGCTGCTGCCTGCGAGTGGTCCGAGAGCCACAGCTGCATGATGTCGTCGTCAGTGGAGAACGCCACCAGGTCGGCGGAGCCGGGGTGGGCCGACTTCCACGCGGCGTTGAGGCCGTCGATGATTGCGCTGTCAGGCACCCTGGTCAGCGTCGAGGAGTCCATCGGTGACTGTCCGTGCTTGGCCGAGAGGATCACGGTGGTGTCCTTGGCCTGGCCCGAAGCGGCCAATGCGGACTCGAACTTGCCCACCGAAGAATTGACGAAGTCCAAGGCTTTGCTCAGGAGCGGTCCGGGAACGGCGCCGCCCTGAAGGTAGCCGCCGGTGAGGCCGTCCGACGTCGGGAGCTTCTGCGCCGTCGAAACGGACTGGAAGTTCATCCCGAAGATGCCCGGTACCGCGGCGGTCTTGGTGCCGGAATGGTCCTTGCCGCCGATCTCGTTGAGTACGGCCTGGACCTTGTAGCCGTCGTACTGCTGTGTCGCGGCGTTGTCTTGCGTCCAGTCGCCAGTGAAGGGAGCGGCGGCCTTGCTGTTGATCTCCGGGGTGAACAGGTCATCCACGCCTTTGCCGGAGGGACCGTTCAGGATTTCATAGGCCGGGTGCTTGTCCGACCACGCAGTGCTCAGGCCAGCGCTCTTGGCCACTTCGAAGACCGTGTTTACCTTCAAATACTGGTGCGGGTAGACCGGCTTGCAGCTTGCCGGGTCAACCGGGAGGGCAGCCGGGTCAAGGAGCGCGCCGGGCTGCCCCGTCATGTTCAGGATGCTGCCCGGAAGCCCGGGCAGGCCTTGGCCGGCGTCGAGGGCGTTCTGGTTCTTGTCTGCCGCTTCGGTGAATGCCACTTCGGCACCCGGCGCAGTGTTCTTGCAGTCGGTGGTGCCCGCGGGCAGGAGTGCCCTGTTGAACGTGTCGTCATAGTAGACGCCGGTGGTGCCGGGATTGCCGCCGGTCAGCTGGCCGACCAGACCGGGGAAGGAATCCGAAGGCACGGGAGTCTGGGCGTGCGTGTAGCTGGTGCCATGGTTGACCAGCGACGCCAGCGCTGACGTGGGGTGGTTCTTCACGTACAAGTCCAGGTCCTTCTGGTGGAGGCCGTCCACAGAAAGCAGCAGGACATGCTTGGAGGTTTCACCCTGACCGCCCTGGTCCTTGCTACTGTCCGGTCCCTGCTGGCCCTGGACATTCTGGCCGCCGCGTGAAGCGTCGTCGGCCATCGCTGGCGCTACCGCGGATCCGGCCATGAGCACGGCCCCCAGGACCGCTGCTGTGGCAAGCCCGTTCTTCTTGGCTGTCTTCTTCAAAATAAGGCCCTTCGCTCTTGCGTTCTTATCGATCGGAAAATGCGTCCCCGGACGATTCTTGTGTCCGGGAGGGACCTCGTAACGCCGAATTGGCTTCATCCCTGAAACGTTCACGACAGGTTCAATCAGGAGTTGCCAAACTCTTCCGAAACTCACAGAAGAAACGCGTACCCCTGAGGCGGCCCGAGGTACGGGCTCACTGGCGCTCCACGATCGGGGTCTTCAAGGCTCAGGGGGACGGACTCGCCGTCGGCGTTCCCGTCATGGACGCGGGCGGCGCCGGGAACGCTGCGGCCGGGTACAGGCGGCCCACCTGCGTCATGTAGTTCGCCCACTGAGGCCCGGCCAGCATGTAACCGTCGACGGCGGTGTAGAACTTGCCGTTGATGGTCACGTTTTGTCCGGCTCGGCTTTGCCCGGCCATGGTGTCGCCAAAGAAAGACGCGGTGGCGAGGCCCGTGGTGTATCCGACCACCCAGGTTGAGCCATTGCTATTGTTCGTTCCCGTCTTTGCCGCGGTGGGGAACAAGTCCTGGACCTTGGGTTGAATGTAGATGCCGGATCCCCGTTTCAGGACGTCCTGAAGCACGGAGTTGACCCCCCGGGCTACCTCCGGCTTGATGGCCGGGCGGCAGGAAGCGGCTTGGGCGGGCAACTTGCTCCCGGCCGGGTCCGTCACGCTCACAATGGCGATCGGCGCGCAGTACGTCCCGTCGTTGGCGAAAGTCGCAAAGGCACTAGCCATCACCAGCGGCGATACTTCGGTGCCGCCAAGGAGGTTGCCTAGCTGGTGCATGTTCACGGGGGCGTTGTCCACTCCACTATGGAGGCCCACTGCATCGACTACTTTCTGGATGCCGCAGAAGTCCAGTTGGCTTGCCTCGGCAAAGGTTGCCGTGTTGATGGAGTTGTAGAGCCCGTAGTTGACGGGCATGGGACGGTAGTAGCCCTCGTCGTTGTTGCGGAGATCGTCAGCTGTGCCAAGGCCGGCGATTTCCTGGGCCGTGCTGTATCCGCCCAGGACTTTTCCACAGCTGTCTCTCCAGGGGAATCCGAGGGGATAGACCCTCCTTGACGCGTCCACCACGGTGGTCATTGACTTGCCCTCGTTGAGCCACTCCGTGAAAGTGAACGGCTTCATGGCCGAACCTGGCTGGAACCCTCCGGCTCCGTTGAGGTCATTGCCGTTGGCGTCCTTGGAATCGACATTGAAATTCAGCTGCGTATCGAATTTGCCGGGCTCGGGCAGAAATACCGTGTTTTGTGCCATGGCCAGGATCTTGCCCGTGCCCGGCTGCACCGTGACCAAGGAAGCGCCCCACTTGTCCGGGTTGGCCCCTGCCGTAGCATCGACCTGCTGTTGTGCGACTACCTGCAAGCGGCTGTCGAGCGTCGTGGTGATGGTCAAGCCACCCCGGAACAGAAGCTGTTCCCGGTCTGTGACGCTGGCACCGTAGGCCGGGTCGTTAAGGATGAGATGGGAAATGTAGTCGCAGAAGTACACTGCCGTCTCCGCGGCGGCGCAGCCTTGCCCTCCCGGGGTGATGTTGAGCTTGACGGGCGTGGCGACGGCAGCCGCGTACTCTGCTTGCTGGATCTTGTGTTGGGCGAGCATATCGGCCAGCACAAGATTGCGCCGTTTGATGGAGTTGTCCGGATGGATGGACGGATCGTAGAAACTGGGGCTGTTGACCAGCCCGGCGAGCAGGGCGGCCTGCGGAAGGCTGAGGTCCTTGGCAGAGACGCTAAAGAAATGCTGTGCTGCGGCTTCGATCCCGTACGCATCCCTGTTGAAGAAGACGATGTTCAGGTAGCCCTCGAGGATCTGGTCCTTCGTGAATTTCTTCTCGAGTTCGACGGCGAGCTTCATTTCGCGGATCTTGTCACCGAGGGTCTTCTGTCCGCTCAGGACCACGGCTCCGGTCTGCCCTGCCGCCAAACGGGACTCGTTGAGTACGTTGGTGACATATTGCTGGGTCAGGGTCGACGCGCCTTCTTTGGTGCCCTTAGTGACGTTGGAAGCCAGTGCCCGGAGAATCCCCTGGGGGTCGATGCCGCCGTGAATGTAAAAGCGGCTGTCCTCGACGGCGACGATCGCTTCCTTGATGTAGGGGGACATCTGGTCGAGGCTGACCCTCACGCGGTTCTCCGCATAGAAGGTTGCGATGGTCTTTCCGTCGGAACCAAGAACTCTGGTGGACTGTGACGGCGCATTGACGACGAGGTCACCAGGAAGGTTGTCAAAGTACTGGATGGAACCGCTGATGGCCATCCCTGCAGACGCAACACCGGGGACCACAAGCCCGGCGGCCAGAACGCCGCAAAAAGCGCTCACCACGAAGAATCCGAAGACCCTCCACAGGGCCGCGCTCAAACCCCGTTTTCGACTGTTTTTCGACGCCATTTTTCCAGCTATCAACCGTCCGTGTATCCAGAGTACGCCGCTCTTCCACGCGTCAAACAGGCCCCGAAAATCGTGGCGACACGCCCTGCGCAGTTATGTTCGTCACTTCGCCCGCGCGCTGACAGCACTCCTTGTTTGTCCGGATGCATACTGAAGATATTCGGGTGTGACGAAGGAAGGCAGGTGGGCAGCCGGTGGAGACACTCATGGCTGTTGTGCGAAGCGAATATTTTCCGGCGGGAGCGGTGTTCGTGGGCGTGCTTCTGTTTTGGACGATCGGCTTGCTCGGCGGCTTGTCCTGGTTGAGCGGAGGGCAGCCGCCCCTGGCCATCCTGACGTGGATGATCTTTATCTACGGAGTGGTTGTGCTTTCTCCGCTCGCCGGAATCTGGGCCGCAGTGGACCTGGTCCGCCGTTGGTGGCGGAACCGCCAGGCGCGCCGCCAGCAACTCGGAACGGCCGACGTCGAGTCCTCCTGATTGCGGTAGGCGATAGCCTAGGGCTTAGCCCTGCCATGATTCCCGCACCGAACGAGGAACTTTCCATGATCACACGCGTCGACGTCGATGAGGCAGCTGCCCGGATTGCCGGGAAGATCCGCCGCACTCCGGTATTCGAGGCGGATGCGGGAACGGTGCCCGGCAAATTGTGGTTCAAGTGCGAATTCATGCAGCACACGGGCACTTTCAAAGCGAGGGGTGCCTTCAACCGCGTCCTGGCGAGCCGGGAGCGCGGCGAGCTGAAGGACGACGTGGGAATCGTCGTCGCGTCAGGTGGCAACGCCGGGCTGGCGAACGCCTATGCGGCAGCGCAACTCGGCGTCCCCGCAACCGTTTTCGTCCCCGAAACGGCACCTGCCGTGAAGGTCAACAAACTCAAGGCCAGCGGTGCCACCGTGGTCCTGCGCGGAACCGAGTATGCCGAAGCGTTCGACGCCGCGCTGGCCTATGCTGCGGAATCCGGCGCCGTCTATTGTCACGCCTACGATCAGCCCGAAATTGCCGCCGGCGCGGGCACTGTCGGCTCGGAACTTCTCGAACAGCTGGGCGAAGTCGACACCGTGGTGGTGGCTGTTGGCGGCGGCGGACTCATGGCGGGAATCGCGGCCGCCGTCGAAGGTCACGCCCGGGTGATTGGCGTCGAGCCGAACAACGCACCCACCCTTCATTCGGCACTCGCCGCAGGTACACCCGTTGACGTGGCCGTGTCCGGGATCGCCGCGGACTCCCTTGGAGCCCGGCAAATCGGCCGGATCGGCTTCGAAGTGGCAGTCCGCACGGGCGTCCGGACGGTCCTGGTGTCCGACGACGACATCGCCGCCGCGCGCTCCCTCCTTTGGGAGCAGTACAGAATCGTCGTAGAGCACGGCGCAGCCACCGCGTTCGCGGCCCTGAACGCCGGAGCATACGTTCCCGCGGAAGGGGAACGCGTGGCCGTGATCCTCTGCGGAGCCAACACCGACCCCGCCACGGTCTAGAGCGGCCAGACAAGGCAACCCTGCCGCGAGCGCTCCGGAGTTGCTAAGCTCTAGCCCACATGCCGGGGCAAGAAGAACCGCTTCACGAACGGACAGTGACATTGCGATTAATCATCATGGGCCCTCCTGGCTCGGGCAAGGGCACCCAAGCTGAATACATCGCGAGGCATTTCGGTGTCCCCGCCGTCTCTACCGGGGACATTTTCCGCGCGCATGTCCTGGGCAGGACAGAACTCGGCGCCGAAGCCAGCAAGTACATGCACAGCGGTGAGTTCGTTCCGGATCACGTCACCAATGCCATGGTCCGGCAAAGGCTCGGCGACACCGATGTGCAGACAGGGTTCCTCTTGGACGGCTACCCCCGCACGACGGCGCAAATCGAGGCACTCGACGGCTTCCTGTCCAGCACTCGGCATCGGCTTGACGCGGTGGTCGAACTGACAGTCGACGACGACGAACTCGTGGCTCGCATGCTCCGCAGGGCGAAGGAACAGGGGCGCAGCGACGACACGGCGCCGGTGATCCGCCGCCGTCTGGAGCTCTATCGCGACCAGACGCGGGCCGTCGTCGAGCGGTACCTTGAGCGTGGAATCGTGCTCGCCGTGGATGGTTCCGGCCATCGTGAAGAAATCACCGCCAAAGCCATAGGCGCCATTGAATCAGCTCTAGGGAAGGGACTGTGAACGGTCAACCGTCTACCGGCCAAAGAATCGAAGACTACGCAATGATCGGGGACCTGCATACCGCGGCCCTGGTCAGCACGGCAGGCTCCATTGACTGGCTGTGCCTTCCGCGATTCGATTCGCCCGCGTGCTTCGCCGCGCTCCTGGATTCACCCAAAGCCGGCCGTTGGCTCCTTGCCCCTGAATCCGGGGGCACCTGCACGCGCCGTCAGTACCGGGACGGGACGCTCATCCTCGAAACCGAGTGGGAGACCGAGGAAGGGCACGTACGGGTCACCGACTTCATGCCGCCGCGCGATGACGTCGCGGACGTCGTCCGGATAGTTGAAGGGATCCGCGGGACGGTCAAAATGCGGGGCGAGCTGATCCTGCGGTTCGACTACGGGCACGTGGTCCCGTGGGTGCGTCGCGACAGGCACGGCCTCCACGCGGTGGCCGGCCCGGATTCCGTCTATCTCAAGACCCCGGCGCCGTTGATAGGAAAGAACTTCACCACGGTCAGCGAATTCACGGTGAATGCCGGTGACCATATCCCCTTCGTCATGACCTGGGCGCCCAGCCACGAACGGCGTCCCCGCACGGTCGAGGCAGATATCGCTTTGGATGACACAGCGGCGTTCTGGACGGAATGGTCCAAGCGTTGCACGGTCCGGGGGCCTTACCGGAAAGCGGTCCAGCGTTCGTTGATCACGCTGAAGGCTCTCACCTATGCGCCCACCGGGGGCATCGTTGCCGCTGCCACCTCTTCGCTCCCCGAGCAGATCGGTGGGCCGCGGAACTGGGACTACCGCTATTGCTGGCTGCGTGATGCCACGTTGACTCTGCAAGCCTTCCTGGCCGCTGGCTATACCGAGGAGGCCGCCGCATGGCGCCATTGGCTCCTGCGCGCTGTGGCAGGCGACCCGGCCGACCTCCAGATCATGTACAGCCTGCATGGCCACCGGAGATTGCCGGAGGCGGAGTTGGCGTGGCTTTCGGGATACCAGGGTTCTACGCCGGTACGAACCGGGAATGCGGCAGCCGAGCAGCTCCAGCTGGACGTCTGGGGAGAGGTCCTGGACTGCCTGTCCCTGACCCGCGCATCGCTGTTGACCATCGGCGATGATTCCTGGGATGTCCAGACTGCTTTGATGCGCCACCTTGAGCGCATCTGGAACCAGCCCGACAACGGGCTCTGGGAAGTGCGGGGCCCGCGGCGCCACTTCGTGCACTCCAAGGTGATGGCATGGGTCGCGGCCGACCGCATGGTCCGTGGCATCCGTGAATCGGGGATGCCCGGACCGTTGGATCGCTGGGAGGCTTTGCGGGACACCATCCACAACCAAGTCATGACCAAGGGATTCGACACCGAACGCA
This sequence comes from Arthrobacter methylotrophus, assembly GCF_039539965.1. NCBI lineage: Bacteria > Bacillati > Actinomycetota > Actinomycetes > Micrococcales > Micrococcaceae > Arthrobacter > Arthrobacter methylotrophus. The sequence continues at coordinate 248,528 of NZ_BAABED010000001.1, forward strand.
ACACTTTCGTCCAGTCCTACGGGAGCAAGGAGCTGGATGCGAGTCTTCTCCTGATTCCCAAGGTGGGCTTCCTGCCGCACGATGATCCACGCGTTATCGGGACCATTGATGCCATCCAGCGCGAGCTGACTGAGGACGGCTTCGTGCTGCGCTACCGTCCGGCAGACAGCGACGACGGACTGCCGGGCCGCGAGGGCGTCTTCCTTGCGTGTTCCTTCTGGATGGTGGACGCGCTTCTAGGCGCAGGGCGCCATGCGGAGGCGACGGCGCTTTTCGAGAGGCTCCTCGGCTTGAGCAATGATGTGGGGCTGCTGAGCGAAGAATGGGATGCAAATGCCGGACGGCAACTGGGCAACATGCCCCAGGCCTTCAGCCACTTCGGCCTGGTTCTGAGTGCCTTGCAGCTGCACCACGGCAAAGTCCATCACAGCAACGCCCCGATTGGCGGGGTACCGCCGTCGGACTCAACGGCAGCATCGACGGAAGCGAGGGCGGCAACGAGGCCGGCGTCGTCTGCGACCTCAGGCCCGGCGTCGAACTGACGTCCGGGAGCGTTGGGGCCAGCGGAAGATCCGGCCCAGCAACGCCAGCCCGGCCCCGAGGTTGAGCATTGGGAGGTACGCCCTTGCCACCGCAGTTCCGACGGCGGGTAAGGAAGCGGCATCCGGGTAAAGCATGTAGAGGGGCTCGTACCGGGGCCGGAATTTTGCTTTGAAGGCCAGGAGGGACCTGAACCCGTACACCGGCTCCAAGGTCGCCCCCAACCAGTCGAGCAAGCGGTCGAGGTTGCCGGGAGGCCGGGATCGTGGTCTTGGCCTGGGGTTTTCGGAAGGATCCTCCTCGGCCCGCGCCAGGGGTGCTCCGGAAAGGCTCAGGAATTCGCATCCTTCGTCCTTGAGGCTGAGAGCTGCGGAAGCGATGAGGAATTCGATGCTGGCGCGGAAGCCATTGCTGCGGCGCCGCATGAAATCGAGGGTCCAGCCGACGATGTGCCCGTTGCGGTACACGGGCAACCACGACGTGACAGCGTGGACGGTATGGCGCTGGTCAATGGCGAGCAAGCAGCGGACCTCGGGATCGTCGAGCTCGTCCAGGCTGCCGAGGGTAAACCCCATCTCCGGCATGTTCTTGTCGGCCACCCATTCTTCGGAGATTTCCTCGATCTGGACCTGGACGGAGAACGGAGCCGAGGCGTAACTCGTCCATTCGTAGCGGATGCCTGCCTTCGCAGCATTGTTCAGGGCTGTACGGATGTCCTGGAACTTCTTTCCCTTGAAGGAAACCGAGTGCAGTGGCAGGACCGTCTCTTGGGCCACTTGTGCCGAACTCCAGCCGGAGGAGTCCGCGTGGTCGCGCAAACCCTGGGGTACGGAATAGAAACACGGTGTCCACCCGTTGCCCCTGCAATAGCGGGCAAATTCCGCGAAGGTGGCATTCATCTCGGATTTGGGTCCCACCGGGGCGCCGAGCGTGAGCGCAATCCCCGTGCTGACCCGATACGCGACAAAGGACTTTCCTGAAGCGGAGAACCAGTACATGTTTCCTGGCCACGTGGTCATCCAGGATAGCGAGCTGCCTTCCCCGGTCCTGATGACCTTCCGGGCGCGCTCCGTGCTGGCATCGGGCCGGGTATGCGCATGGCGGAGGAATGTCCGGAATATCAGGAAACCTGCAACGGCCCAAAAGACAACTCCGACGCCCTCGTACACGAGGACGGCGGCCGTGCCAATGGGGAAGAAAGCCGGGGGCACGTCCAGTACGAAGCCCAGTGGCAGGAAACGGTCAGGGACATCCGCGAGGAGGTCCGGCCATCCTGGCACAGGAGAGAAGTCCCGGGCCAAGACGAGAGCTGAACCGACGTACACCACACTGAGGGCAGCCGCGATGGCAAGAACCTGGAAAAGGAGGCGCCGGTAGCTCCCTTTCGGCGCCTTGACGTGAAAGAGGCGCCGGGTCGTCAAAAGAACGATGGTCAGGGCAACGGGCAGCAGCAATGGCAGGGCGAGGGTGAGCGGCTGGGAGGAGGCGGATCCCTCGATTGCGGCGATCCCTTCGCTCGCCCCGGTATCCGAAGTAGTCGGTTGCAGGACTCCGGCAATGGCAATTCCCGCCAGGACGGAAAGGCCCACCTGGATCAGCAGGACTCCCACCCAAGCGAAACGCCGTCCGCGACGTAGGCCCTCCGCGAGCAACAGCAGGAGGAACGAGGGGAGTATGGCCATAAAGAGCCCGCCGGCCCCGGCGCGCAACTGCAGTTGTGCGACGGCACAGTCCTTCGTTTGTGCCGGATCCGAGCAAAGATTCTGGAGCGTTTGGGGATCCACGGGCTGGATGTTGGTAAACAGGAACCGCAGGATCGACAACGGTCCCACCGCATGCGGGATAAGTCCGGCAACCACCGGGCCGATCGCTGACGCGGCGATGAGCAGCGATAGCAGCACGCGTGCTTCATGCCGGGAACTGAGCAGGCGCCCGAATCGCGGCCGGCGGCCCATCAGCAGTGGACCTAAGGCCACGCCTACCGCTGCGGCCCCGAGCCTCACGAGATCCGCAAACCCTCCGCTGTAGAGCGCCAGGAGCACCAACAGTGCGAAGGCGGCCAGCCTGATACGGCGCCTCCACAGGGTTGCCATGGACGCTGTTCCTGCCATGGCCGTGCCGATGATGAACGCACTCGGACCGATAAAGAGATGGCTGCCCATCTCGGTGGTCCAACTGCCCAACAAGCCTTGGGCCAAGGCCAGGAATCCAAGGGAAACACCGACGCCCAGAACCTGGCTGGAAACGGCGGCGAGGGCAAATGCCCGCCGTCCCATTCGACGTTCCAAGGGCACCCCGAGCAGCAGCACCATCAAGGTTCCCAGCACATAGCCCGCCAGGTCCTTTGCCCACAGCGCCGAAGCCATGACGGTCCACCAGTGATCGGTTACCGAACGGGGCGTCAACTCGACGTTGAGCCGCCATGGGGCGTCCGGTCCAGCAGCAAGGCTCGAGGTGAGGGCACCCAAACCCCAAAAGACGACGATAAAACCCAGGGTGAGCTGCGCCGAACGCAGTCTTCCGGTCCACGATCGTCGCGATCGGACGTCGGGGACAGGAGGGGTTCCCGGCTCGGGCGCCGGTGCGTGCACGGGGTTCCTTTCTGGGCGTTGGAAGGAAGGGATCCGAAATGAAATTCTTCCATACCGGCCGTCCTACGAGGATAGTTCCCCCCTCGTTGTGACGAGCCTTGCCCAGATCCAATAGACTCCGACTTAGCAGGTTCTCCGGTCGATTTTCTCGCTCGCAAATGGGCAGGACAGCCGCATTTGCACGTTGAGCCACAATTCCACGTTGAGACCTAGAGAAAGCAAGCCCGGGACAGGACGATGCATAAACCCCGCACATTCCATTTCGCTGCAGCCGTGATCGCCGCCGGTTTGGTGTTGGCGGGCTGCGCACAGACGCCCGCCACGTCCTCCGACGGGCCGCAGACGGCGGCGCCCGTAGCGCCCTCCGGAAGCCCGGCGGCAGCGGCCCAAACTCCCAAGAAGCCCGTCACTGGGCAGGATCCGCTCAAGCTTCCGGTGGGGTCCTTATACAAGAATCCGAGCAACAACCGGAACGAAATCATCCTCGCTGACGTTCGGCACACCGCCGTCCTTATTGGCGACTCGCAGTCGCAGCCTGAGGGATCCTGGCCGCGGGCGGCACTGGGCTCCATCGGTTACAAGGTGTACACCGTGGGCCGTGGCGGAACAGGCTTCGTGGCGGCAACGGCCACCACCGGCAATTACATCGATGCGCTGCAACGCGGAGACTGGGTGCTGCCTTTTGGGACGCCACCATTGATCGTGATCCAAGGCGGAGGCAACGACGCCGCCCACAACGTGAGCGATGAGCAGATCACGGCCAATGCCAACAGGCTTATCGCGGCGCTCAGGAAGAGGTATCCGCCGGCCAAGATCGCGATGATCGGAACTCTCGCCAAGGGCGCCAACGACGGCGGAGGCCGCCGCACCCAAGTTGACGCACTGCTGGGCAACATCGCGGCGAAAGCCGGGGCGACGTTCTTCAGCGTCGGCGACTGGGTCACCAAATATCACGTCGGAGGGGATCTCGTGGACGGCGTGCACCTGAACGCTGCCGGGCATGCCAAGCTCAGCGGTATATTGGCGGCAGATATGGCCGCAGCGGGGCTTCGCCTGCAGCCGGACCCTGCGGGCTGAGCCGCCCCCGCCATTTCGCGCCATCAGGACGATCTAGCCATCAGGACGAACTAGAGGAGTGTTTCGTGAGAATCGCGGTAACCGGAGGAAGCGGAAAACTGGGCAAGAGCGTGGTCCGCAGGCTGAGCGCCGACGGGCACGAGGTCATGAACTTGGACCGCGCGGGCGGGAGGGAGCGCGGCACAGTCACAGTGGACCTCCGCAACTACGGCCAGGTTGTGGACGTGCTCCTTGGATTGGACGATCGTCATGACGGGTTCGACGCGATCGTCCACCTCGGCGCAATCCCGGCTCCAGGGCTGCTTCCGGACGTCGCAACCTTCGAAAACAACATGCTCTCCACCTACAACGTCTTCCAGGCCGCCAGACGGGCGGGAATCAAGAAAGTTGTCTACGCCTCCAGCGAGACAGTGCTGGGGCTGCCGTTCGACGTCGATCCTCCTTATATCCCGGTGGACGAGGCATATCCGGCGCGACCGGAAAGCACCTATTCCCTGGTGAAGCACCTGGAAGAACAGATGGCCATCGAACTTACGCGCTGGGATCCCCAACTGAGCATCGTGGCCTTGAGGTTCTCCAACGTGATGGACCCGGAGGACTACGAAGCCTTCCCGTCCTTTGATGCCGACGCGAAACTTCGCAAGTGGAACCTTTGGGCCTACATCGACGGACGAGACGGTGCACAAGCAGTGGCGCGTGCTTTGGAGACCGCCACACCGGGTTTCGACGCGTTCATCATCGCGGCGGCGGACTCGGTCATGGGCCGCTCAAGCGCCAGCCTCGCCGCCGAAGTCTTCCCTGGGGTCAGCGTGACCAAGGAATTGGAAGAACACGAAACCATGCTGTCCATCGATAAGGCCAGACGCGTCCTGGGGTTCTCCCCGGAACACAGTTGGCGGGACTACCACTCGAACCGGACCACACCCACCGAAGACTAAGCCCACCGAAGGCTGAGGCGCCCGACGGCGGTACGTGCCTTGCGCCGTCGGGCCCTGCTGTCCGAACCAGACTCAGGTCTGGCAGAACTCCCCGCGCCGGGGAACAATTGATTCATGGTCAGCTACTCAGCGCTTGAAGCAGCGTCCAGCAAGAATCCGCATGACTGGGGCCGGGCGATGGCAACGGCAATGACGAAGCTCCTGGATGCGGCCCGCATTGATGGACGGCATTTTGAACATGAGTTCCTCTACGGCGAGGAACTGTGCATGAGGATCGACGAAAACAACGACGGAGCCACGGTCAAGCTTACGTGGACCCCCACGGACCCGGAGCCCAAAGAGGAGGAACCTGCGCAGTAGCCGCCATGGATATTACTCAGCAGAGGCCGTTCATGGCAGCGACGGCGACGTCCAGGAGCTGCTGGAACTCCGGCTGGCTGCTACCGTCCAGGGATTCAAGGTGCTTGGTCGTGTCAGACGGGTAGGCGAAGCTCACGGCGATCTGGCGTGTCCCGTCGCTGGTGGAGAAGGCGATGCTGGCAAACCATGTGCTGCCGCCGTGGCCGTAGTAGAAACCGTTGGTGCATTCGTCATTCCAACGCTGCAGTCCGAGTCCGTAGTTCTCTTCCCACATGGTTTGCATTTCCCGGAGGGTGTTCGCACTGAGTAGCCGGCCCTCCATGAGCGCAGCGTAGAAGGTGTTGATATCGCCGACCGTGGTGATGACTCCCTCTGCGGGAGAACCCAGGAGAAACCCCGGCTGAGAGGCGTTGACGCGCTCGCCGTCGATGAATTCGTAGCTCTGGATCATGTCGCGCGCATCCAGGACCGGCTCGGCGGACAGTGATGTGTGGTTCATTCCGAGCGGAACGAAGATGTCCGAAGCCAAGACGTCGCCAATCGGCTGGCCACGGAGCTTTTCGACGAGCGCGGCCAAGGCGTAGTAGTTGGCGCCCGAGTAGCGGAAGGGCTGGAAGTGCGCGGACCCCCATGGCACGGTTCCGGCCATCCGAAGGTAATCCTCGATGCCGAACCTCGTGTTCATGGCCTGCTTGGGCGTCATGGCCTTCAAGATGGCTTCCGGCGCGTCGGGCAGCCCGGAGCTGTGGTTCAGCAGGGAACGGACCGTCACTGGTCCCGGCGGGTGGACGAGTTGTTCGAATTCCGGCAAGTACTCCGTGATGGCGTCGTCGAGCCCTACCTTGCCCTCCTCCACCAGTTTGAGCACTGAAACTGCCACCATGGACTGGGTGATGCCGCCAGCCTGGATCAGGTCGTTGACGGCGGCAGGCTCCCCGGTTTCGACGTCCTGGCTGCCGTAGGCCTGGGACCATTCGCGTCCCCGGACTTTGATCCGGACGACGACCGCCGGTGCGCCCCGGCTGAGCATTTCATGGGCGAAGAAATCCACGGCGGGGGATTCGGGCAGTGCTGTTGGCGATGCGGACGCTGAGGTACTTGGCGGGGATTCAGGTGTCAGGGGGTAGGTGCACGCGGCGGAAGACAAGGTGAGGACAACACTGGCGGCCACCAGGAGCCTTGCAAGCGAAGGGGTAGCTCTCGACCGGGAAGTCGGGGCTACCCGCGCAGCCTGCATGACTGCCTCCTGAAGCTATCCCGGGGCAACGGCTAGGCGCCAGTGCCCCCGTAGTTTCGATCGTCCTCTTCGGAAGCGAGGGGGTCAACGCTGAAGACACGGGTGCGTCCCCGCCCAACTAGCTCGCAGTAGTTGTCGTTATGAGCGCTCAAAACGACAACTACTGCGAGTCAGTTGGGTAGTCGGGGGAGGACTAGGTCAGCTTGATCTGCCGGTTGACGTCCTTGTACAGCAAGTACCGGAACGGACCCGGGCCGCCGGCGTAGCAAGCCTGCGGGCAGAAAGCGCGCAGCCACATGAAGTCGCCTGCCTCGACTTCCACCCAGTCGTTGTTGAGCAGGTACATGCCCTTGCCCTCCAGGACGTACAGGCCGTGTTCCATGACGTGGGTTTCCGGGAAGGGTATGACCCCGCCGGGCTGGAAGGTCACGATGTTGACGTGCATGTCGTGGGCCAGGTCATTGGGGTCCGCGAAGCGGGTGGTTGCCCAGACGCCATTGACGTCCGGCATTTCGCCGGCCTCGACTTCAGCATCACTCGTGACAAAGGACTTGGCTTCGTAGCCCTCAAGGCGCTCGTAGGCCTTGCGGATCCAGTGGAAGGAGACGATGTCATCCGAGATGTTTTCCAGGCCCCACGTGGAACCGGCAGCCAGGTAGGCGTAGCCACCCTCCTCGAGCTGGTACAGTTCCCCGTCAAGGGTCAGGTTGACCTTGCCCTTGGTGACGAAGACGACGCCTTCAACGCCTGCCTCGAACTCGGCCTTGGGAGCGCCGCCACCCGGACCGATCTCAACGATCAGCTGGGAGAAAGTGGTGGCGAATCCCGAGATCGGGCGGGCAATGATCCAGGAACGCGTGTTGGAGAAGCCAGGCAGGTTGCTGGTCACGATATCGGTCAGCACGCCCTTGGGGATGACCGTGTAGGCCTCCGTGACGATCGCGCGTTCCGTAGTCAGGTGGGTCTGCGGCGGCAGGCCGCCTTGGGGATAGTAGTACTTGCCCATCATTGGATCCTTACTTGGAGGTGGTGTGTGCGAGCCGGGGATGCGCCAGTGCGGTCAGCCGGGAGAGTTCGACGCCGGCAAGCGCCAGCACTTCTTCGGAACCCACCGCTCCGCACTGGACGCCGCGCAGGACGAACGCGGCCAGGGCACGGGCGGTTGCGGGTTCGTCCATGATGCCGCCTTCGGTACGCTCCATGTAATTGCGGAGGCGGGCCGCGGCGGCAGGCAGGCCCTCGCGGTAGAAGGCATACGTTGCCGCGAAACGGCTCGGCAACTGGGCGGCATGCAAGTCCCAGCCCTGATAGTAGCCACGTTCAAGGGATCGCCGCACCAAACGGCCGTGCAGCTTCCACGCGTTCTCCACGTTGTCGCCCACCGGGATGATATTGGTGGAGCCGTCGGAGAGTCGGATGCCCGTTCCCGCAACGGCCAATTGCATGACTTCCTTGGCGAAGTCCGCCACGGGGTGCTCCATGGACTGGTACTCGGCCGAGATCTGCAACGAGGCCGAGTAGTCGTAGGTGCCGTAATGCAGTGCGCTGATGCGGCCCGGAACTGCGTGCGGGAGCTGAGCCACGGGGGAGGTTCCCTCCGGGCCCAGGATGAGCTGTGGCGTCTCGACCTGGACTTCGAAGCGGAGCCGGCCTGCCGGAAGGGAGTGGATCTCTTCCAAACGCGAGACCGCGAAGTCCATTGCCTGCACCTGGGCCACCGTGGTGACCTTCGGCAGCGTCAGGATGAGGCCCTCCGGGAGCTCTCCTGCGGATGCCAAGGTGGAGACGAACAGGTCCAAGGTCTTCAAGCCACGTGCCCGGGTGGGGGCCTCGAAGCACTTGAACCTGATCCCGATGAACGGCGGGGCCGAGCCCGCGGCAACGGCTTCGCTGACAGCCTGGGCCGCTGCGACCGCTGCGACGTCTTCCGTTTCGTCGCCGCGATCGCCGTAGCCGTCTTCGAAGTCGAGGCGCACGTCCTCGATCGGTTCGCTGCGGAGCTTGGCAGCCACACGGGTGGCGACGGCGGCAGCCAGCTCGGGCTCCTGGCCCAGCAACGTGCCGAGCCTTTCGAGACCGCCGTGGGCCTCCGCCGTCGTGATCGCCTGGGCGCCCCATTCAGCGGAGAGCGACGGCGTGAAACGGTCCGCCGGGACGTATACCGTGTGCACGGGCTGGCGGGTGCCATCGTCACCGGGGTAATTGCGCTCCAGGAGCTGGTCGGTGGCGGCCAGCTGGGAGTCGATCGCGGCGAGATCTGCCGGAGTCAAGGACGCAAAAAAAGAGGAAGCGGCCATCCCTACACCAGCTCGTAAGCGGGAGTGGTGAGGAAGTCCGTGTAGTCCTCGGAGAGACAGATGTCCGCGATCAGGCGGCTTGCTGGCACGTAGAACTTCTCGAAGGTCTCGGCGTCAACCTCGCTCCGCAGGCGATCGGTCTCCTCGCCGAGGATCCGGGTGACCAGTTCGCGGGTCACCGTGTTGCCGGTGTCGGCAAGGACGGACTTGTTGCGGATCTGCTGCCAGACCTGGGAACGGGAGATTTCCGCGGTGGCGGCGTCTTCCATGAGATTGTGGATGGCAACGGCGCCGCTGCCGGAGAGCCATACGGCGGTGTATGCAACGGCGACGTAGAGGTTCAGGCGAAGCCCGGCCTCGGTCACGTGGCCACCGGCGGAGGAAATGTCCAGCAGCTGCTCGGCGGTCACGGAGACCTCGGGGCGCTGCTTGTCCAGCTGGTTGGGCCTATCACCCAGAACCGCGTCGAAGACCTCGCGGCAGGTGGAGACCAGGTCCGGGTGGGCCACCCAGGAACCGTCGAAACCGTCGTTGGCTTCGCGGGTCTTGTCGGCCCGGACCTTCTCGAAGGCCTGTGCCGTGACTTCGGGTTCGCGGCGGTTCGGGATGACCGCTGCCATGCCGCCCATCGCGAAGGCGCCGCGCTTGTGGCAGGTCTTGACCAGCAGTTCCGTGTAAGCGCGCATGAACGGGGCCGTCATGACCACAGACGCGCGGTCCGGCAGGATGAAGGACTCGCCGGCGTCGCGGAAGTACTTCACGATGCTGAACAGGTAGTCCCAGCGGCCTGCGTTGAGGCCGGAAGCGTGGTCGCGCAGCTCGTAGAGGAACTCGTCCATTTCGAACGCGGCCGGGATGGTCTCGATCAGCATGGTGGCGCGGACGCTGCCCTGCGGGATGCCGAGGTAGTCCTGGGCGAAGACGAAGATCTCGTTCCACAGGCGGGCCTCTAGGTGGCTTTCCATCTTAGGCAGGTAGTAGTACGGGCCCTGGCCGTTGAGCAGGAGCTGCTTGGCCACGTGGAAGAAGTGCAGGCCGAAGTCCACCAGCGCGCCCACGGTGGGTTCGCCGTCGATCAGCAGGTGCCGCTCGTCCATGTGCCAGCCACGGGGGCGCGCGACGACGACGGCGAGCGGCGCGTCCGTGCGGAGCCGGTATTCCTTGCCCTCCGGTGAGGTGTAGCTCAGGGTGCCCTGGGCTGCGTCGCGGAGGTTGAGGATGGCGTCGACGACGTTGGCCCACGTCGGAGTGCTGGCATCCTCGAGGTCGGCGAGCCACACCTTGGCGCCCGAGTTCAGGGCGTTGATGGCCATTTTGGCAGGAGAGGCCGGACCGGTCATTTCGACGCGGCGATCCTGCAGGGCCGCAGGTGCCTCCGCAACTTTCCAGTCGCCGTCGCGGATGTCCTGCGTTTCCGGGAGGAAATCGAGCCGGCCGGTGCTGGCCACTTCTTCGCGCTTGGCGGCGCGGGCCGCCAGGAGCTCGCTGCGGGTGCCGGCGAAGCGGCGGTGCAGTTCCTCCACGAAGGCCAGCGCTTTGGGAGTCAGGATTTCCTCGGCTCGTTCGATCGGCCGGGGGTCTGTGACTGTGAGAGCCATGGGGGTGGTCCTTTCCTAGAGAGCGCTAGCGGCGGTGGCAGATGCTGCAGCTGCCGCTTGTGCTACCGCACTGGCGACGTCGGCGGCAACGTGGGGGTCGAAGACGCTGGGGATAATGTAGCTCGCATTCAGTTCATCATCCGCAACCCGGTTGGCGATAGCCTCTGCGGCAGCCACCAGCATCTCCGGGATGATGTCCGATGCTCCGGCGTCGAGCAGTCCGCGGAAGAAGCCCGGGAAAGCCAGTACGTTGTTGATCTGGTTCGGGAAGTCACTCCGGCCGGTGGCGACCACCGCGGCGTGCTTGGACGCAATCACCGGGTCGATTTCCGGGGTGGGGTTGGCCATGGCGAAAACGATCGCCTTCTCGGCCATCGAGGCGACCTGCTCTTCGCCGATCACGTGTGGAGCGCTGACGCCGATGAACACGTCGGCACCCTTGAGGGCTTCGTGCAGCGTGCCGGAGAAGCCTGCCTCGTTGGTGTTCGCGGCGATCCAGGTGCGGTGCTCGTCGTCGTACTTTTCGCCCGAGTGGATGGCGCCGGAACGGCCTGCGGCGACGATGTGCTGCGCGCCTTGGGCCTTGAGGAGCTGGATGATGGCCGAGCCCGCAGCGCCGACGCCGGAGACCACGATCTTGACCTCGGAGAGCTTCTTGTCCACTACGCGCAACGCGTTGACGAGGGCCGCAAGGGTGACGATTGCCGTACCGTGCTGGTCGTCGTGGAAGACGGGGATGTCGAGCTCGTCGCGGAGGCGCCTTTCGATTTCGAAGCAGCGCGGCGCAGCGATGTCCTCGAGGTTGACGCCTCCATAGACCGGGGCCAGGGCCTTGACGATCTTGATGATGTCCTCGGTGTCCTGGGTGTCCTGGGTGTCCAGGCAGACCGGCCAGGCATCGACGTTGGCAAACTGCTTGAACAGTGCGGCCTTGCCTTCCATGACCGGTAGGGCGGCGGCCGGGCCGATGTTGCCCAGGCCGAGTACCGCGGAACCGTCAGTGACGACGGCGATGGTGTTCCGTTTGACCGTGAGGTTGCGGGCAGCAGCCGGGTCTTCGGCGATGGCGAGGCAGACGCGTGCGACGCCGGGAGTGTAGGCGCGCGAGAGATCGTCGCGGTTGCGCAGGGCCACCTTGGGGACGACCTCGAGCTTGCCGCCCAGGTGCATGAGGAAGGTGCGGTCCGAGACGTGCTGGACGGTGACGCCGTCGAGCGCGTTGAGGGCGTCTTTGACGCGGTTGGCGTGGTCTTCGTCTGTTGTGTTGCACGTGACGTCGACAACCAGGGTCTCGTGGTGGGACTCGGTCACGTCCAGTGCGGTGACGGCTGCGCCTGCGGCAGCGACGGCCGCTGCGAGCTCGCTGGTGGCGGTGAAGCTCGACGGCGCGGCGACGCGCAGGGTGATCGAATTTCCGGGGCTCGGGTTCGCCATTGAATTTCCTCCTCGTGCAGGCCCGTAGCGGGCCTTCGCTCAAATCGAATGTTTTCGTATTATGGATATTATTATCTGCAAAGTGGAAATACAAGCCCTCGTTGTAGAGGTAAGCATTCCGGCGTCGCGTGCTGTATCTTGAGTGTTCTAAGCAATTCTTTTCACGATGTGGATAAGAGTTGTCGGATTCCGAGCCATAGGAGACAACGGAATGGCTGAAAAGCCCTCGGGAGGCGTGCAGTCCGTCGAGCGCGTCTTCGAACTGCTGGAACTCATCACCGACGCGGGCGGAGACGTGACGTTGAGCGAGCTGTCGTCGTCAACAGACCTGCCGCTCCCCACCATCCACCGCTTGCTGCGCACCTTGGTGTCCCTCGGCTATATCCGGCAACTTGCCAATCGTCGCTACGCCCTGGGACCCCGGCTCATTCGGCTGGGAGAGGGGGCCAGTAAGCAGCTCGGAGCCTTGGCGCGTCCCCAGCTGAAGTCACTCGTGGACCGGCTCGGCGAGACGTCCAACATGGCCGTGCTGGATTCCGACATGGTCATCTACGTGGCCCAGGTTCCGTCCCTGCACTCAATGCGCATGTTCACCGAGGTGGGCCGTCGCGCCCATACGCACGACACCGGCGTCGGCAAGGCCATCCTGGCCCAGCTGGATGACGAGGTGGTCCGCGGCATCGTGGCCCGCACGGGCATGCCCACTCCCACGGCAAAGAGCATCGGGGACATCGATTCCCTCCTTGCTGACTTGAACCGGATCCGCGAACGTGGCTATTCGATCGACGAGGAAGAGCAGGAGGTCGGCGTCCGTTGCTTCGCGATGGCCGTCCCCAACGCGCCCACGCCGACGGCTATCTCCGTTTCCGGACCGGTGTCCCGTGTAGACCAGCACTTTGCCGACCGCGCCGTTCCTCTCCTTCGCGAAGCAGCGCAGGCGATCTCCGACGAGCTGAACCAGAACTAGCCTTCTCTTCGTCGCGCGAACTGGCAGTTGTTGCCCCTTTTCTTGCGAAGTAGGGTCATTAGCTGCCAGCTCGCGCGGAAACGCCGACGCAAATGCCGCCCGACACGCGTGTGTCGGGCGGCGTTCGCGATTAAGAGCCGTCAGTGATCGACGGCGGTGGTTGAGGTCGTTGACTTGAGCGGCACTTCCTTGCCTTCCGCGTCGATCAGTTTGCCGTTCTCGAATCGGTCGCCGTGCGCAAGGCAGGCAATGTCCGCTTCGCTGACCACGCGCTCCGTTCCTGCCACGAACACCGACTGGTTGTCCGAGTTGCCGGCCTTGAAGTGGTTGAACAGGACATTGAGAAGGATTGCCATGAGGGCGGCCGAGCTGATGCCCGAGTGGAAGATCGTGCTAAACCACGCAGGGAACTGGTCGTAGAATTTCGGGGCCGCGATCGGGATCATGCCGAAGCCGATTGATGCAGCCACGATGATCAGGTTCATGTTGTTGTGGTACTCCACCTTGGAGAGCGTCCGGATACCGCTGGCGGCTACGGTTCCAAAGAGTACGACGCCGGCGCCGCCCAGGACGGGCGTCGGAACCGCTGCGACGACTCGGCCCAGGACGGGCAGCACACCGAGCACCACCAGGATGAGTCCGCCGGCGCTCACCACGAAGCGGCTCTTGATGCCGGTGATTGCCACGAGGCCGACGTTCTGGGCGAAGGCGCTCTGGGTGAAGGAATTGAAGATTGGCGAGACGGCACTGGAGAGCATGTCCGCACGCAGGCCGTTCCCGATGCGCTTGGAGTCGACTTTGGTTCCCACGATTTCGCCGACGGCGATGATGTCCGCCGAGGTCTCGGTCAGGGTGACCAGGATGACGATCAGCATGGAGACGATTGAGGCGATCTCGAAGGTGGGGGCGCCGAAGGCGAAGGGGGTGGGGAAGGCCACCACCGGACCCTGGCCGACCTTGGAGAAATCAGCCATTCCCGTGGCGAGGGCGACGATGGTTCCGATCACCATGGCAAGGAGGATGGACAAGCGCGAGATTGCCGCATTGCCGATCTTGCTCAGAAGCAGGACGATTCCCATCGTGGCCGCGGCGAGGCCGATATTCGCCACGCTGCCGTAGTTGGGCGCGGTGCTGTTGCCACCCATGGCCCAGCTGGCTGCGACCGGCATGAGGGTTAGCCCGATAGTGGTGATGACTGTACCGGTGACCACAGGCGGGAAGAATTTGATGATCTTGGAGAAGAGGGGTGTGATGACCAGTCCGATCAAGGAGGCCACCATCACCGAGCCGAACACCGCTTGGATCCCGCCGCCGCCGTTGACGATCGCCACCATGGTGGAAACGCCGGCGAAGGACACTCCCTGGACCAGCGGCAGCTGCGATCCGAAGAAGGGGATGCCGATGGTCTGCAGGATGGTGGCGACGCCGCCGACGAAGAGGCAGGCCGCGATCAGGAGGCCGATATCCTGCGAGGACATGCCTGCGGCCGCTCCAATGATGAGCGGCGGAGCGATGATTCCGCCGTACATGGTCAAAACGTGCTGGAAGCCGTAGGCGAATGTGCTCCCGATCGAGAGGCGCTTGTCCTCGGGCCGGCCCGGCACGGGCTCTGCGGGAGGGGTTTTCTTCTTGGTGTTCATGGCAGACTCTCTTGGTTCATGGCAGACGTCTTTGTCTGGCTAACAATGTCTGGCTAACGAATGTTGAGTTTTGGGTACGGCCGCCCAACTGACTCGCATTTGATGTCGTTTTGACGCTCCAAAACGACACTTACTGCGAGTTAGTTGGGCGGGTACCCGGGGGCTGGGGGCTTAGCAGAACCCGGCGATACCGCTCCAGGCGATGGGGGCAGGCGTCGTGTCGTCGCGCTGGACCGTGGCTTCGATCAAGCCATACGGGCGGTCAGCGGCGAAGAAGACCTCGTTGGGGTTGTCGAGGCCGAACGGGCTAAGGTCCACCAGGAAGTGGTGCTTGTTGGGCATGGAGAACTTGATCTCGTCCACTTCGCTGTGGGCTTCGAGGACCTTCTTGCCCATGTCGAACAGGGTCTGCTGCAGGGCGTGGGAGTAGTTCTCCGTGAAACCCTCCAGGAGCAGGGCTTTGATGTCCTCGTAGCTCTTGTTGAAGTCCGTCCCGGCAAGATCCAGGCCGGTGCTGTAGCGCCAGCGGGCCGAAACGTCGGTGGCGAGGATGCGGTCCGTGGTTTCGGGCAGCGTGGTGTACCGGTCGCGGGGATAACCCACGAAGCCGGACTGCGTGGTCTTGAGGACGGTCAGGTCCTTGAGGCCGGAAATGACGTGCGTGGTGTTGCCTTCGCGGACCACGACGGCGGTGCGGACTTCCTGCCCCTTGCGGACAAAGCTGTGGTCGTGTTCGGAGCCGTGGGCTTGGATGCGGTCCCAGGTGTAGGCCTCGGCTTCCCACCGGCCGCCGGTGACCCACTCGAAGCCCGAGGTGAAGTGTTCGCTCAGGCGCAGGAGGAAGGCCTCGGGGGAGCCGATGCCGTCACGGGCAAAGGCGTAGATGGTGTTCTTCTGGGTGTCCGTGGCGACGATGTGTGCGTTGTCGCCTTGGAGGTGCGCAGCCTGGAAGTCGCCACGCAATTGCGACGTGACGTTAAGGTCTTCGATCTGGTGGCGGTCGGTATCGCGGGTGACTTTGACGACGCGGACTTCTGCCTTGCCGTACTGGTTGTCTCCGAGGACGATGTTGTTGCTCATGGTCATATCCCAACTTCTATGAGGTGGAAACACTAAGGTCCACCAATGAAATTAAGCGCGTGTTTCATACGCGTTTCTGGTGGAGCCGACCCAACAAAAAAGAGCCGGCATCCGTTGATGCCAGCTCATTACGACCCTGCCTGCTGCTCCCAGGTTACGTGACCTGCGCCACGAATTGAAGAAAGCGTAGCCCATGTTTGCTAGTGGTGTACATCACCCCTGGAGAATCGTTATCTACTTTCCGAATGTGACCGCCACTGTCCGACGGCGGGAGCGCGGTCCGGCGGGCGCCTCTTGACGCGATTTCGGGAGGGCTTTAGTATTTTCCATATAACAAAAAAACTTTTCCAAGATGCGGAATGACTCTCTCATGTCTGAGAGTCTGGGTTCGCATCACCACGGATAACTTGAACGTATGAACGAGGAGGGCAGATGGACTCGCAGGATAAGAACAACGTGGTCGAATTCCCGGCGCCCGGCCAAGAACTGTACCTGCCGTTCGGCGCTACGGATCCTGACTTTTACATTCCGGCCGACTGTGACCGCAAGCCCGGGACATTCTCGCGATGGCTGCGTGCAATTCCGGCCTTCGGCCAACAGCGTTCCTAGGGCGCCTGCCCCTGGGGATGAATGACTCTGCGCAACAGCGTCAAGGTGGGCGGCACTGACCCCTCGCAGGGTGGTGCCGCCCGCCGCTTTGCGTTCCGTGACAGAACGTCAGCCGGGGGAATCTACATAGTCATGGCCCTGGCGATGGTCGAAGCAATCATGCTCACTTTGACGGCCACCAGGATGAAGCCCACAGCAAACAGGCCAATCAGTGCCCAAACCGGCGCGAGTCCGCGCTGTGGGGCGACCTTGTGGACGATCACGGAGCGGCCCACCACGTAGACGCCCGCGCCGAGGAAAGCCCATGCCCAGTGGAAGGGGCGGACCACCCCATCCCTTTGCAGCTTTTGCCAGTCGAGGTAAGACAAGAGAACGCTGACCCCGTAGATGAGCCAACCAGTGGCGATGAGCAGGAAGTATGGAACGCTGAACGAGCCGGGATCGAGGACCGGAACACGTCTGGCGCCCGCATACCGCAGATGAAAGACCGGGTTCCAGATAAGCAGGATGATCAGAGTGATCACCGGCAGTAGGGTGACGAGCCAGATGAATGGGTTGTAGACCGGGGTCTGCTTGCCGATTTCCGGGCGCGGCGTGGGCTGGAACGGTCCCGCGTATTGCCAACGGCCGGCGAACTGCCCAGGGCCGGCGAACTGGCCAGGGCCCCCGTATTGTCCTGGCCGCGCGGCCGAGGGCCACGCTGCGCCGGGCTGACCTGCCCCCGCCTGGGCGGCCGCGGCTTGTCCCGGTGAATTCCACGCGGTTCCGGTCCAGGCGTTGCCGTCCCACCACCGTAGTTGCCCTGAGCCTGAGGGGTCCGGGTACCAGCCTGGAGGGGTCGGCGTGTTGTGCTGGGGGACGGTCATAATATGCCTCCTGATCTACGACCTAATCGAGAGGCTACTCCAAACCTCTGATGATTTTCTGTGCGGCGGCTGAATGTTTGGCAATAAGTTCCGGGATGTCCAGATCCGGAACCCGGCCGTCCACGACGCGCCACTTGCCTCCCACCATGACACGGTCGGCGCGGTCCGCCGCACAGAGCAACAATGCCGCGATGGGATCGTGGCTGCCGGAGAATCGCAGCCCGTCCAGCGTGAACATGGCAAGGTCTGCCTGCATTCCGGGGGCGATCTGGCCAATGTCCGTCCTGCCCAGGGCTGCGGCGGATCCCCGCGTCGCCCAGCCGAGGGCTCTCTCCACGGGGACGTCCGCGCCATAGCGGAGCCGCTGGAGGTACAGCGCTTGCCGCGCTTCGAGGATCATGTTGGAAGCATCGTTCGACGCCGAGCCATCCACTCCCAGCCCCACCGGAACCCCGGCCGCCTCGAGTTCCAACACCCTTGCGGTGCCGGACGCGAGCCGCATGTTCGACGTCGGGCAGTGCGCGACGGCGGTGCCCGCGGCACCCAGCCGGGCGATCTCGTCGTCGTCGAAATGGATGCCGTGGCCAAGCCAGGTTCGTTTGCCAAGCCAGCCGACACTGTCCAGGTAGTCCACGGTGCGCAGCCCGAACATCTCGCGGCAAAAATCTTCCTCGTCGACGGTTTCGGCGAGGTGCGTGTGGAGCCGGACATCCAGCCGCTCGGCCATGGCGGCGCTCTCGGCCATGATCTCCCTGGTCACCGAGAACGGCGAACAAGGGGCCAAGGCAATTTGGATGACCGCCCCGTCCCCGCGTTCGTGGTACTTCCCGATCAGCCTTTCGCTGTCGGCCAGGATCACCTCCGGGCGCTGCACGGTGGACCGCGGCGGCAGGCCGCCGTCGTCCTCGCCCAGCGTCATGGACCCGCGGGTGAGCATGGCGCGCATGCCGAGTTCACGCACGACGCCGGCCTCAACATCGATCGCGTCCTCGAGTCCCGCGGGGAAGAGGTAGTGGTGGTCGGCTGCGGTGGTACAGCCGGAGAGCAGCAGTTCCGCGAGGGCCACTTTGACGGCAAGCTCCAGGCTGTCCGGGGTGAGGCGGGCCCAGACGGGATAGAGGTTCTGTAGCCAAGGGAACAGCGGCGCGTTGGCCACCGGGCCCCAGGCACGCGTGAGCGTTTGGTAGAAGTGGTGGTGCGTGTTGATGAGCCCGGGCAGCAGGACATGGCGGCCGGCGTCGAAGCTTTCATCGCAGGGTGCGGAAGGTTGCTTTCCGGCGGGGACGAGCTCGGCGATTTTCCCGCCACTGACAACGATGCCGCCATCGGCGTCGAGTCCGTTGGCGGTGAAGACTGCGAGGGGATTCTTGATCCAGAGCCGGGAAGGGCTTGGATCCGTTGCTGGGGCCGCTGGCTGGAAATCGGATTTCGGGGACATGGGAATCCTTGTCTGGTCGGCGTAGTTGCGTTCCAGCTCAGTGGTTCCCGTCTGCTGATCCAGGTTCCGGCGGTCAACCCTGCCGGTGGCACCCAGCGTAGGTGGCTCCCCGAAATGCGTCAATGTGACCGGCGTAGGCACTCTGCACTCTGCACCCGGCCGTAGACGTAAATTTCACATGTCGAAACTTTTTTTCCAGAAACTATGGCGCGGCTCACATCTCCGGTGCTAATCTCATTTTGCCAAAGGCGGGCACCCGGACTCCGGGAAGCTATCTACCAGGCGAAACCTTCACAAGCACATGCTGAAGCCTGGTAATCGCAGCACTGGTCTGTCATGTTCAGATGCCTCCCTGGTTACAGGCTTCCTCAGCACTAAGGAAGTCGCACATGAGTACCACCGTCACGGCCGAACATTTCCTGGCCACCTCCATTGGGCTGGCAACAGCCAATGTCCTCAACAGCGGCGGGCCGTTCGGTGCCGTCATTGTCACCGCGGATGGCCGCGCCTTCGAAGGCGTCAACCGGGTCACCGCTACCAACGACCCCACGGCGCACGCCGAGGTCACCGCCATTCGCAGTGCCTGCCGCGAGCTCGGCACCTTCGATCTCAGCGGAGCCACCCTCTATACGAGCTGCGAGCCATGCCCCATGTGCTTGGCCTCGGCCCTCTGGGCACGCGTCGGCAACGTGGTTTTCGCGGCAGACCGGCACGACGCCGCCTCCGTCGGCTTCGACGACGCCGTCTTCTACGAATACTTCGAGAACGCGGACCGGGACAAGCTCATGCCGGTCACCAAGCTGGAGCTGGGCGGCCCCCAGGCGCCGGCCATCCTGGAACCGTTCATCACTTGGAACACGCTCGATTCCAGGATTGACTACTAGGGCCCGGTGGCTGAAATGACAATCCTGGACCCCGCAGAAATGCGAACGGCAACTGAAAAGCAGGCTGCGCCCTTGGACGCAGGGCAGACAGAGGCACGCGAAAAGCACACGGCAACGGGACTGGCGACGCGGGGCAACGCCCCCAAGCCCCCGGCGTCGAACTCTTTCCTGGACGGTTTCTTCCAGATCACCAAGCGTGGCTCCACGCTGGCCCGCGAATTCCGCGGCGGCATTGTCACGTTCTTCACGATGGCGTACATCGTCATCCTCAACCCCCTGATTCTGGGCGGATTCTCGGCCCAGAACGCACCCACGGACGTGGCCGGCGGATGGCTATCGGCGGCGCAGGTCGGGGCCGTCACAGGCTTGACGGCCGGCGTCATGACGGTCCTCTTCGGCCTCATCGCGAACCTGCCGTTCGGGCTCGCCGCGGGCTTGGGCATCAACTCGTTCCTGGCAGTCGCCGTCATCCATGAAGTCACGTGGCCGGAAGCCATGGGCCTGGTGGTCATCAACGGCATCCTGATTGTCCTGTTCGGCGTCACGGGTGCCCGGACTGCGATCTTCAAGGCTGTCCCCAAGAAGCTCAAGGCCGCCATCACCGTTGGCATCGGCCTGTTCATCGCCTTCATCGGCTTCGTCGACTCCGGCTTCGTCCGCCCCACCAAAGGCGGACCCCCGGTTCAGCTCGGCACGGATGGTTCCATCACCTCCATCCCCACTCTCGTTTTCATCGTCGGTCTGTTGGTCATGGGTATCCTCGTGGCCCGCAAGATCCAAGGCGGACTCCTGATCGGAATCGTCGCCACCACGGTCCTCGCCGCCGTCGTCGAGGCCGTCATGCACATCGGGCCTGGCAGCGCCGCCAATCCCGGTGGCTGGCACCTCAATACTCCGGTACTGTCCGGCCAGCTGGTCTCCGCCCCGGACTTCAGCCTGGTGGGCCACTTCGACCTTTTCGGCTCGTTCACCCGGATCGGCGGCCTGGCGGCCACGATGCTGGTGTTCACGCTCGTGTTCACCAACTTCTTCGACGCCATGGGCACCATGACCGGCCTCGCCAAGAGCGCCGGCGTGGCTTACAAAGACGGCACGTTCCCCAAACTGAAGTCGGCCTTCATCGTCGAAGGCCTGGGCGCGGTAGCCGGCGGCGCGACGTCGGGCTCGTCAAACACCGTGTACATCGACTCCGCTGCCGGCATTGGCGAAGGTGCCCGCACCGGCCTGGCTTCCGTGGTCACGGGCCTGTTGTTCCTGGGCTCGATGTTCCTGACCCCGCTCACCAGCGTGGTTCCGCTCGAGGTCGCAGCCGCAGCCTTGGTGGTAGTGGGAGCCATGATGATGGCACAGATCCGCGAGATCAAATTCTCCAAGTTCTCGGTGGCTCTGCCGGCCTTCCTGACCATCGTCACCATGCCCCTGACGTACTCAATCGCCAACGGCATCGGCGTCGGGTTCATCTCCTGGTCCGTGATCCACGCGGCATCGGGCAACGGCAAGAAGGTCCATCCGCTCATGTGGGTGGTGACCCTGGGCTTCCTGATCTACTTTGCCCGCGGGCCGATCAGCACCCTCTTGGGATCGTGACCTAGGATAGCGGGCCATTGAGACGGCGGTCCGGCCGCGCTTCACCGCAATGAATAGGCGTCCTCCGATCGCTCTCCAACCGCACAGGACGGACGACGACGGCGGACGGCGGCAAAGCGTGGCCGCGCCGCCCAGGACCGGGGTGGGAAATGAGAGGCCCGCCCCGGTCCTCTTCACCCAACGGGCTGTTTGTTTACCCGAAGCCCTCCTGTACAGACGCAAGGAATGAGAATATGAGTCAAGATCGCACACTGCCCCGGGCGGGCCTCCGGCCCGGGACCGCGGTAAAGGAAGTGGCGCCATGCTGGATTTGATGCCTTCTCTGAGCACATGGCGGCCTGCGGTCTCTGGCCAGCGCTGCGCCGTCGCCACGATCGTGGCCGCGGAAGGCTCCGTGCCCAGGCCCCTCGGCACTTCCATGCTGGTCTCCGAATCCGGCGATGTCCTCGGCAGCCTCTCCGGAGGGTGCGTGGAAGGCGCCGTGGTGGACGCCGCCCTTGAAGCAATTCGCGACGGCGGCAGCCGCCTTGAGTGGTTCGGCTACAGCGCCGAGGACGCATTCGCCGTCGGGCTCAGCTGTGGCGGCGAGCTGGAAGTACACATCCAGCCAATCCAATCAACCAGCGCCGCGGGCCTGGACTTGGCTTTGCTGGGTGCCGTGAGCGGCCGGCCGTCTTCCCTGGCACTCATCCGCAGGCTCGACGCCGCGGGAAGCGCCGTGGTGGTCCTTGATCCGGCGCACTTTTCCGCCGAAGGTTCACCGGAACTCTCAGCGCTGCTTGGTGGGGATGCCGCCGTGATCCGTGCGGCAGCGCAGCTCGAACCGCTTCTGCATGGTGGCCGTGCCGGCCTGGTTCGGCTCGCCCCGGCCGAGGGCTGCGGGGGCTCCGTGTCGGAAGCCGAACCCCTCACCCTCCTCGTGGAAAGCCGCTTGCCCGCATCCCGCATGCTCATCTTTGGTGCCAACGACTTCGCCGCGGCACTGCTCCCCGCCGGAAAACTGCTGGGCTACGACGTCACCCTCTGCGATGCCCGGCCCGCATTTTCGGGCCAGGACCGGTTCCTTGCAGCCGATCAAATCGTCAACGATTGGCCGCACCGCTACCTGGCCGCAGAAGCAGCCGCCGGCCGCATCGATTCCCGCACCGTGGCGTGCGTGCTCACCCACGATCCCAAATTCGATATTCCGCTGCTGGAAACCGCCCTGGGCCTGGGCCTGGTGTATGTGGGAGCCATGGGTTCGCGGCGCAGCCACCGGCAGCGGATCGATGCGCTTGCCGCTCGCGGAGCCACGGTCGAGGCCCTGGAACGCCTGCATTCGCCGATCGGACTGGACCTCGGTGCCGTCACTCCCGCCGAAGTGGCGGTCTCCATCACCGCCGAGATCCTCGTTTCCCGTGCTCCGCGAGCGCCCCGAGCTGCTTCCGGCTGGGGTTCCCTCAAGGACGGCGCAGGCTCGATCCACCAACGCACCCCCGCGAACCGCACTGTGGAAGACAGCAAGGTGAACCCATGGACATGAACACCATTGAAGCCGTGGTTGCCACCACCGATCCGGGCCAATGGCGCGAGGGCGACGCCTGGCTTGCCGGCGGCACAGTCCTGTTCTCCTACGGCAGCCCTGTGTCCACCGAAGAACCACTGAAGCGGTTGCTGGACCTCGGTCATGCCGGGTGGCCCGCCGTGACCGTGAGCGACGCCGGCATCGAGCTGGCTGCCACCTGCACCGTCGCGGAGCTGTACGCGCTCCCGGTGTCGGACGCCGTGGCGGGACGCGACTGGCCAGGACTGGACATGTTCCGTCCGTGTTGTGATTCGTTCGTCGCTTCCTTCAAGGTGTGGAACATGTCCACCGTTGGCGGCAATCTGTGCACTTCGCTCCCGGCGGGTCCCATGATTTCGCTGTGCGCCGGCTTGGATGCCACGGCCACCATCCTTGGCCGGCACGGCAGCAGCCGCACTGTTCCGGTGGCTGAATTCGTGACCGGGGACGGAAAGAACTGCCTGGCACCCGGCGAACTCCTGCGCAGCATCCAGCTGCCGGCGTCGTCCGTTTCCGCTCGGGTCGCTTTCCGCCGGCTCTCGCTCAGCAACCTCGGCCGATCTGGCGTGCTGCTGATCGGAAGGCGCGACGCCGATGGCAGCCTGGTCCTCACCGTCACCGCTGCCACCAAGCGGCCCGTGCAGCTGCGGTTCGCCGCAGCGGAGCTGCCGGACGCCGGCCAGCTGGCCGCCGCCGTCGAACGCTCCATCCCCGCGGGGCTGTACCACGACGACATCCACGGGCTCCCGGAATGGCGCCGCGACATGACCCTTCGGCTTGCCGAGGAGATCCGTGCGGAACTGTGTGGCCCAGAAGAGCCGGGCGGACCGCTCACCGTCTCGGGCGATTTCTGGCCGCCGCACGCCACCTCGCCGCAACCGTCCACCCAAGCAGCATTCAACCCCGAGCAGCAGAAGGAGGCCTGAGCATGGCAATCGAGATCAACGGAACAGCCACCGAGGCCGCACCCCGCCCGGGCCAGTGCCTCCGGACGTTCCTGCGCGAACAGGGCAACTTCGGCGTCAAGAAAGGGTGCGACGGCGGCGACTGCGGCGCGTGCACCGTCCACGTGGACGGTAAACCCGTGCACAGTTGCATCTACCCGGCCGTCCGCGCCGAAGGGCACACGGTCACCACCATCGAGGGGTTGTCCGGTGCGGGAGTGTCCGGTGGGGAAGAGCTGCATCCCGTGCAGCAGCAGTTCCTGGAGAACCAGGGCTTCCAGTGCGGCTTCTGCACAGCAGGCATGATGATGACTGCCGCCACTTTCGACGAGGAACAAAAGGCCAACCTGCCGCGCAGCCTCAAGGGAAACCTGTGCCGCTGCACAGGCTACCGCTCCATTGCCGACGCTGTGTGCGGCGTCGCCCGCAACGGGCAAGACACCTCCGACGGCGGTACGGCAGCTCTGGCCTCCTCCGGCCAGCTCGGCGACGACGTCCCCGCCCCGGCAGGCCACGCCGTCGTCACGGGCACAGCCCGCTACACCCTCGACGTGCCGGTGGAGCATCTCCCGGGAATGCTCCACCTCAAACTGCTGCGCTCACCCCACGCGCACGCCCGGATTGTCTCGATCGATACGACGGCGGCCCTCCAAGTACCCGGCGTCGTCGCCGTGTTCACCCACGAGGACGCGCCGGACCGGTTGTTCTCCACGGCCCAGCACGAGCTTTACACCGATGATCCCGATGACACCCGCGTCCTCGACAACGTCGTGCGCTTCATCGGCCAGCGGGTTGCCGCCGTCGTCGCCGAATCCGTGGGCGCAGCGGAATCCGGGGCCCGGGCTATCAAGGTGCAGTACGAACTCCTCGACGCCGTCTTCTCGCCGCAGGACGCGTTGCTGCCCGGCGCGCCCGCGATCCACGGCGAGAAAGACGCGGAAACGGCCCGGATCTCCCGCCCGCACCACAACGTCGTGGCGGAGGTCCATTCCGAGCTCGGGAACGGCGAAGCCGGATTCGCCGAGGCCGACTTCATTCATGAGAACACATACCAAACCCAGCGCGTACAGCACGTCGCAATGGAAACGCATGCCTCCATCGCGTGGATGGAAGCTACGGAGGTCCCGGGGGAGGACCGGCTCGTGGTGCGTTCCTCCAGCCAAGTGCCGTTCCTGGTCCGGCGCACCCTGGCCCGCGTGTTCGATCTCCCCGAGGCCCGCGTCCGCGTGGTGGCCGGCAGGGTAGGCGGTGGCTTCGGCGGCAAGCAGGAAGTGCTCACCGAGGACCTCGTGGCGATGGCGGCCCTTAAGCTGCGCCGCCCCGTACAGGTGGAATTCACCCGCACCGAACAATTCACCGCCACCACCACACGTCACCCCTTCACTATCAAAGTCAAGGCCGGAGCCAGCCGCGACGGCCACTTGACAGCGCTGCAGCTGGACGTCGTCACCAACACGGGGGCGTACGGAAACCACGCGCCCGGAGTCATGTTCCACGGTTGCGGCGAGTCCTTGGCCGTCTACAACTGCGCGAACAAGAAGGTGGACGCACAGGCTGTCTACACCAACACCGTTCCGGCCGGTGCCTTCCGCGGCTACGGCTTGAGCCAGATGATCTTCGCGATCGAATCCGCCGTGGACGAGCTCGCCATCGAAATCGGCATGGATCCGCTGGACTTCCGCCTCAAGAACATGGTCCGGCCCGGTGACCACATGCTCTCCACCAACCCTGAACCGGAAGAGGACGTCTTTTACGGCAGCTACGGCTTGGACCAGTGCGTGGCGTTGGTTCGTGATGCGCTCGAACGGGGCGAGAAACGCTACCGGGACGCCGGACTGGACAACTTCGGCCCGGGGTGGGTCACCGGCGTCGGCTCCGCGCTGTCGATGATCGATACCGTTCCGCCGCGCGGCCACTTCGCCCACACGCGCCTCAGGCTCCTTCCGGACGGCACGTTCGATGCCGCCGTCGGGACCGCCGAGTTCGGCAATGGCACCACAACGGTCCACGCCCAACTCGCTGCGACGGCCCTTTCCACGGGCGCTTCGCAGGTGGCCGTGCGCCAGTCCGACACGGACCTCGTGGAACACGATACCGGCGCGTTCGGCTCCGCAGGCACCGTGGTGGCCGGGCAGGCAACCTTACTCGCGGCGCAGGAGCTCGCACTCCGGATCCGGGCTGTGGCGGCCGCGCTCGCGGGTGTTGCGGAGGCAGACTGTGTGCTCGAGGAATCTGCTGTGCGCTGCGGTGAGCGGCTCTTGGCGCTGAAGGAGGTGTACGACGTCGGGCAGCAACAGGGCATGGAACTCGCCACGGAGGGCCGTTGGGGAGGCACCCCACGTTCGGTCGCGTTCAACGTCCAC
The DNA here is from genome assembly GCF_039539965.1 of Arthrobacter methylotrophus. Taxonomy (NCBI): domain Bacteria; kingdom Bacillati; phylum Actinomycetota; class Actinomycetes; order Micrococcales; family Micrococcaceae; genus Arthrobacter; species Arthrobacter methylotrophus. The sequence continues at coordinate 274,521 of NZ_BAABED010000001.1, forward strand.
GGGTTCCGGGTGGCCGTGAACACCGGCACGGGGGAGCTCCGGATCCTGCAAAGCGTTCAGGCCGCAGATGCCGGCGTCGTGGTCAATCCGCGGCAATGCCGTGGTCAGATTGAAGGCGGGATCGCCCAGGCGCTGGGTGTCGCCCTGTACGAGGAAGTCCGCGTGAACGACGCAGGCAAGGTCACCACCGACATCCTGCGGCAGTACCACATTCCTTCTTTCGCGGACGTGCCACGCAGCGAGGTCTACTTCGCGAAAACGAACGACCAGATGGGTCCGCTCGGTGCGAAGTCCATGAGCGAGAGCCCGTTCAACCCCGTGGCGCCCGCGCTGGCCAATGCCATCCGGAACGCCACCGGGGTGAGGTTTGCCTCTCTCCCCATCGCCCGGGACAAGATCTATCTGGCGCTCAAGGACGCCGCCGCTGCCGCCCCCACCCAACTAACTCGCATTTAACGTCGTTTTGAGGCGTTTTAGCGACAACAACTGCTAGTTAGTTGGGTGGCTGGTCGCTGAGGAGGCGCAGCTGGTCCTTCGTATCCACGTCGGCTCCGTCGGCGAGGTCGCTGCAGTCGACGACGTCCACGAGCCCGGGGTGGGCTTTGAGGAAACGGCGGGCTCCGGCGTCGCCGGCGGCGGACTCGGCGACCTCGGCGCGAAGGGCGGCGTCGATGATCAAGGGATGGCCGCGCCGGAGCTTTATTGTGCTGCTGCCGTCGTAGACAGTGTCCGGGTATCCCGCTGCTGTCACGCGGCCGGGTAAGTGCGCGGCCAGCAGCCGGGCGACGACGGCGGGGGTCACCCCGGGCTGGTCCACCAACGCCACCAGGACGTTGTGGCCGTCCGCCGCAGCGGCAAGACCTGTCCGGAACGAGCCGGCCATGCCGGACGCCCACTCCGGGTTGTCCACCACGAGGTACTTCTCCAAGTCCGTGGCGCGACGGACTTCCTCTGCTCCGGCTCCAAGCACCACCACTACGTCATGGCAACCGCCGTCGAGCAAGGTCTTGGCAAGTACCTCGACCAAGGTGTGGCCGCGGTACGGCAGCAAGGCCTTGGGACCCAGGCCCAAGCGTGTCCCTGCGCCCCCGGCCAACAGCACACCCGTCGTGGAGCTGGGGCTGGTAACGTTCATGGGTTCACCCTATCGATGCTCTCTAGCCTTACTTTTCTTTCCGAGATACGTCTACCGAAAAAGGTTGAATATTACCCGTGGGTAGGCCTTCTGAGAGACCCCCATGCCGGATATTCTCTTAGGGGCTTCACGAGAGTCAGTGGTCATCGGAAGGGATGCAATGAGGCATCCGCGGTGGAAAGAGGGTTTATGTCTGGCATTTTCGAAATCTTGGCAACAGGGGAGCAATCCTTTCGATTCCGGCTCAAAGCCGATGATGGAACCATCGTGGCGGTGTCGCCCAAGTTCCCGGATATCGCGGCCCTCGTGGCCGGAATCCATGCAGTCAGGGAGAATGCCGCCACAGGATTCGTGGTGGATCACCGCTCGCTCGGAGCGCAATAACAAAATCGGCGGTGGCGCTCATAGGGCGCCACCGCCGATTTTTTATTTCGACACTTAGGACTCGCCGCCTGCACCACCGGTCATGCCGGCGGTGACGTCCAGCAACTTGTACCGGTCAATGGCGTACGACGGCGCACTCGGGTCGACCTCGCCCCTGGCCGCGAGGAGTTGGAGGGTTTTGGTGACGATGGAGTGGGTGTCGTTTTTGAAGTAGCGGCGGGCGGCTTGGCGGGTGTCGGAGAAGCCGAAGCCGTCGGCGCCGAGGGAGGCGAATTCGTTGGGGATGAATTGGCGGATTTGGTCGGGGACGGCTTTCATGTAGTCGGTGACGGCGATGACGGGTCCGGTGGCGTTGGCGAGTTGCTGGGCTACGAAGGGGGTGCGGGGTTCGTCGCCGGGGTTCAGGAAGGCGTGTTCTTCGGCGGCGAGTCCGTCGCGTCGGAGTTCGTTCCAGGAGGTCACGGACCAGACGTCGGCTGAGACTGCCCAGTCGGTGGCGAGGATGTGTTGGGCTTCGATGGCCCAGGGGACCGAGACGCCCGAGGCCAGGATGTGTGCGGGGGGCCGGTTGGTGTGTTGGTCTGCTGGTTCCGCGGGGGAGAGGAGGTAGATGCCTTTGAGGAGGCCTTCGGTGTCGAGGTTTTCCGGTTCCGCGGGTTGGCTGATGGGCTCGTTGTACACGGTGAGGTAGTACATTACGTTTCTATCGGATGCGGCTTCGGTTCCTTCGCCGCTTGCGGCGGGTCCGTACATGGTTTCGAGTCCGTGGCGGATGATGTGGCCGATTTCGTAGCCGTAGGCGGGGTCGTAGGTGCGGACGGCGGGGTTGGTGGAGGCCAGGATGGGGGAGTGGCCGTCGGCGTGTTGGAGTCCTTCGCCGGTGAGGGTGGTCCGTCCTGCGGTGGCGCCGATGATGAAGCCGCGGGTCATTTGGTCCGCGGCGGCCCAGAAGGCGTCGCCGGTGCGTTGGAAGCCGAACATGGAGTAGAACACGTAGATCGGGACGAGGGGTTCGCCGTGGGTGGCGTAGGCGGTGCCGGCGGCGGTGAACGCGGCGACGGCGCCGGCTTCGTTGATGCCGGGGTGGATGAGTTGTCCCATGGGGGATTCCTTGTAGGCCAGGACGAGGTCCCGGTCCACGGAGAGGTAGTTCTGGCCCTTGGGGTTGTAGATTTTCGCGGTGGGGAAGAACGCGTCCATGCCGAAGGTGCGTGATTCGTCCGGGACGACCGGGACGAAGCGTTTCCCGAAGTTCTTGTCCCGCATGAGGTCTTTCAGGAGCCTCACGAAGGCCATGGTGGTGGCGGCTTGTTGTTTGCCGGAGCCGCGTTTGGCGACGTCGTAGGATGTGGCCTCGGGCAGGGTGACCGGGGTGTGGGTGTGGCGGCGTTCGGGCACGGGCCCGCCCAGGGCCGCGCGGCGTTCCATCATGTACCGGATTTCCGGGGCGTCGGGGCCGGGGTGGTAGTACGGGGGCCGGTAGAGGTCGGTGTCGAGTTGTTCGTCGGTGATGGGGATGCGCAGGTGGTCCCGGAAGGCTTTGAGGTCTTCCATGGTGAGTTTCTTCATCTGGTGGGTCGCGTTGCGGCCTTCGAAGTGGGGTCCGAGTCCGTAGCCCTTGACGGTCTTGGCCAGGATCACGGTGGGTTTGCCCTTGAACTCGGTTGCGGCCTTGTACGCGGCGTAGACCTTGCGGTAGTCGTGGCCGCCGCGTTTGAGGTTCCAGATCTGTTCGTCGTCCAGGTCCGCGACCATGTCCTTGGTGGCCGGGGTTTTCCCGAAGAAGTGTTCGCGGACGAACCCGCCGGACTCGGCCTTGTAGGTCTGGTAGTCCCCGTCGACGGTTTCGTTCATGATCTTCACCAGGGACCCGTCGGTGTCTTTGGCCAGGAGGGCATCCCATTCCCGGCCCCAGACGACCTTGATCACGTTCCAGCCCGCGCCGCGGAAGAATGCTTCCAGTTCCTGCATGATCTTCCCGTTGCCCCGGACCGGTCCGTCCAGGCGCTGGAGGTTGCAGTTGATCACGAAGTTCAGGTTGTCCAGGTTCTCGTTCGCGGCGAGCTGGAGCAGGCCGCGGGACTCGGGCTCGTCCATTTCCCCGTCGCCCAGGAACGCCCAGACCTGCTGGTCACTGGTGTCTTTCAGGCCGCGGTCGTGCAGGTAGCGGTTGGACTGGGCCTGGTAGATCGCGTTCATCGGGCCGATGCCCATGGACACGGTGGGGAATTCCCAGAACGCGGGCATCAGGCGCGGGTGCGGGTAAGAGGAAAGGGCGTGGCCTTGTTTGGACTTTTCCTGCCGGAACCCGTTCAGGTCCTCTTCCGTGAGCCGGCCTTCCATGAACGCCCGGGCGTACATGCCCGGGGACGCGTGTCCCTGGAAGAAGACCTGGTCTCCGCCGCCGGGGTGGTCCTTGCCGCGGAAGAAATGATTGAAACCGACCTCGTACAAGGTCGCGGCACCGGCATAGGTCGAGATATGCCCGCCGACCCCGATATCGGCCCGCTGCGCCCGGTGCACCATCACGGCCGCGTTCCAGCGCATGTATGCCCGGTACCGTCGCTCGAATTCCTCGTTGCCCGGGAACGGCGCTTCCTGGTCCGCCGGGATCGTGTTCACGTAATCAGTCGTCGTGACCATCGGTACCCCGACCGACTGCGAACCCGCCCGCTGAAGCAGGCTACGCATGATGAACTGCGCCCGCTCCGTGCCCTGCTCCCTGATCAACGCATCCAAAGACTCAACCCACTCGGCAGTCTCTTCCGGATCACGATCAGGCAGCTGGGAAGTCAACCCGCTAAGGATGTGTGAGGTCTCTTCTCCTGCAGCCACGTCCAACCTCTCTTCATTGAATGTCTGGGCGCTTGCACTGTAGTGCTCGCTGAAACGACATGGAAATTTCGTAATGTGAGAATAAAATTCTGTATTTTGAGATTAGCCACGAGCCCGCTCAGCGTCAATCTGTCGTTACGGAGACGAGTGCCCGCAAGGCCTTTCGGCGTCAGGCTGCCGTTTGTGACCGCCGTCGGGCGCGCAGCCCTTGACCAATGGTGACGTAGCTCATACAGTTATTCCACTATTCAATAACTAGATTCCACGATACGAAAAGCCTTATTCCCTCTCGCAGTGTCTCGGAAGCCTAGTTGCAGCACCACAAAGAAGTGGAGATCCACGATGCAAGCGACTCCCCCAGTCGGCGTCACCACGGCCCCGGAGCAGACCGCGCTGCCAGGCAGCTCCGTCCATCCCTCAGTAGGAAATGAAACACTTTGCGAGGTAGCCTCCGTCGCAGCAGGCCGGACCATCAGCTCCAGCCTCTACAACCTCGACCTCGCGCCCACGAAGAAGGAGGGGAGGCGCTGGACCAGCTACAGCATCTTCACCCTCTGGGCCAATGACGTCCACAGCCTTGGCAACTATGCGTTCGCCATCGGCCTCTTCTCCCTTGGCCTGGGTGGATGGCAAATCCTCGTTGCCCTCGGCATCGGTGCGGTTTTGCTGTTCACACTCCTGACCTTCTCCGGATTCATGGGCCAGAAAACCGGAGTCCCCTTCCCCGTGATGAGCCGGATCAGCTTCGGTATCCGCGGCGCGCAGCTGGCCAGTCTGGTCCGCGGCGCCGTAGCCATCGCATGGTTCGGAATTCAGACCTATCTCGCCTCCGTAGTACTCCGTGTCATGCTCGTCGCCATGTTCCCCGGACTGAAGAACATGGATGCCAACTCGATCCTGGGATTGTCCACCCTCGGTTGGATCGCCTTCGTGTCGCTCTGGATTGTCCAATTGGTCATTGTCAGCTTCGGTATGGAAATGATCCGCAAGTATGAAGCCTTTGCCGGGCCCATCATCCTTGCCACGATGCTGGCCATTGCCATCTGGGTGTTCGCGGAGGCCGGGGGCGCCATCCAATGGTCCGGCATCAAAGGCCTCGAGGGCGGCGAGATGTGGCGCACGATCTTTGCCGGCGGCGCTCTCTGGGTCTCCATTTACGGAACTTTCGTCCTGAACTTCTGCGACTTCACCCGTTCTTCGGTATCCAGGAAGTCGATTGTCCGCGGCAACTTCTGGGGCATTCCCATCAACATGCTCCTGTTCGGCGCAATCGTCGTGATCATGGCCGGCGGGCAGTACAAGATCAACGGCAAGATCATCGAAAGCCCCTCGGACATTGTGCAGAGCATCCCCAATACGCTCTTCCTGGTCCTGGCCTGTCTTGCCTTGTTGATCCTGACGATCGCGGTGAACCTCATGGCCAATTTCGTGGCGCCCGTCTACGCCCTGACCAACCTCCTCCCCAAGCACCTCAACTTCCGCAAGGCAGCTTGGGTCAGTGGAACTATCGGCCTGATCATCCTGCCGTGGAACCTCTACAACAACCCGCTGGTCATCGTGTACTTTCTGGGCGGACTCGGCGCGCTGCTCGGCCCGCTGTTCGGCGTCGTCATGGCCGATTACTGGCTCCTGCGTCGGGGCAAGGTCAACATCCTCGACCTCTACACGGACCATCCCTCCGGGACCTACTTCTACAAGCGGGGCGTCAACCCCCGGGCGATCGCCGCCATGGTTCCGGCCGCCGTCGTCGCAGTCCTTATCGCTTTCCTTCCCGCGCTGGAGGCCGCAGCGCCGTTCGCTTGGTTCTTCGGCGCCGGCATCGGGGCGTTGTGCTACTACCTGCTCGCAGACAAGAACCAGAGGCACAGCGACGTGTCCGGCGAGCCGATCGCCGTCGTCAGCAACCACTAGCACCCAACTGACTCGCAGTTAACGTCGTTTTGAGCCCTCAGAACGACAATAACTGCGAGTCAGTTGGGCCACCCCGGGCCACCCCGGGCCACCAATCCAGGCCCGCAATCCAGGAGCAAGCCATGCGCATCCTCGTCGCAAACGTCAACACCACCCAATCCATGACCGACTCCATCGCAGGCCAGGCGCGGACCATCGCGGCTCCCGGGACCGAGATCATCGGCCTCACGCCGCGATTCGGCGCTGATTCATGCGAGGGGAACTTTGAAAGCTACCTCGCTGCCATCGCCGTGATGGACCGCGTGGTCAACTACCCCGAACCGTTCGACGCCGTCATCCAGGCCGGCTACGGAGAGCACGGCCGCGAAGGACTCCAGGAGCTCCTCGACGTTCCAGTGGTCGACATCACCGAGGCGGCGGCCAGCACCGCGATGTTCCTCGGCCACAAATACTCCGTCGTCACCACGCTGGACCGGGCGGTTCCGCTCATCGAGGACCGTCTCAAGCTCGCCGGGCTGGATGCCCGCTGCGCATCCGTCCGTGCGAGCGGCATGGCCGTCCTGGAACTCGAGGAATACCCGGACCGCGCAGTCGAAGCCATTGTGGAACAGGCCGAACGCGCCGTGCGTGACGACAAGGCAGAGGTCATCGTCCTCGGCTGCGGCGGCATGGCGGGCCTTGACGAGCAGATCCGCCAACGCTGCGGAGTGCCGGTGGTGGATGGAGTGGCCGCCTCGGTGACTATCGCCGAGTCGCTCGTCCGTCTGGGGCTGTCCACGTCCAAGGTCCGAACGTATGCCACGCCGCGCCCCAAGACCGTCATAGGCTGGCCACTGACCGTCACAACCACGACGACGGCGGATGCTCCCGCCGCGCACTAGCTCAACAAACAGGAGAACCGCGTGAGCGAAACCATCCCCACCCGGCCCCGCGTCGCCGTCGTCACCGGAGCCGGCTCCGGGATCGGGCGGGCAGTCGCCCGGCTTTTATTGGCCGAAGGCTACAGGGTTGCCCTCGCCGGACGGCGGGAAGCGCAGCTTCTCGAGACGGCCGAAGGCCACACCGAGGCGCTCGTGGTGCCATGCGACGTAACAGTGCCCGACGACGTCGCGCGCCTTTTCGCCGCCACCCGCCAACGCTGGGGGAGGGTCGACGTCCTGTTCAACAACGCGGGCATCTTCGGCCCTTCCGGGGCAGTGGACGAGATCAGCGTGGACGAATGGAATACCACGTTGGCCGTGAATGTCACCGGCTCCATGCTGTGCGCGGCCGAGGCAGTCCGGATCATGAAGTCGCAGGAACCGCAAGGTGGCCGCATCATCAACAACGGCTCCATCGCGGCACATTCTCCGCGGCCATTGTCCGTGGCGTATACCGTGAGCAAACACGCCATGAGCGGCCTGACCAAGAGCATTGAGCTGGACGGGCGTCCATATGGCATCAGCTGCGGGCAGATCGATATCGGCAACACCCGCACCGAAATCATGGACACCATCGGCGTGGGTTCGGGGGCGCTCCAGGCCGACGGCAGCAGGCGCGTGGAGCCGATGTTCCCTGTGGAGGACGCGGCCCGCGCGGTGCTGATGATGGCAAACATGCCGGCGTCGGCCAACGTTGGATCCGTAGTGGTGACCGCCGCCGGGATGCCGTTCGTGGGCCGCGGTTAGCTCGCTGGGGCTTGAAGCGCGGCGTCATGAAGCCCGGCGTCATGAAGCCCGGCGTCTTGAAGCCCAGCGTCACGCGAGGCAGGTTTTTAGCGCCTTCGGGATGGCTGTGGGCTGGAAATACGCGGGCGCGGCCGCGTCCGCCTGCCAATAACCTGCTCGGTGTGACGCATCTCTTCGCGTTTCCCCCCGGATACCCCCTCAGTCCTAACTGTGGGGGTATTTCGCGTCTCCAGGGAGGAGCGTCAGACCGATTAATTCCATAATATGAAAATTAGATTCCCTCTTGTGGAACGGTGTGAGCGGGATTACATTGAATTCATCCCCGAAATCGGGGGGTTTTCCAAACTGATTGGTTCAGATCAATGAAGTTTCCAGACTCTGCGGCGCTGAAGGCGAGTTCGGCTCCGCGGAAGAAGAAGCCACTGTACAAGTCGCTCTTCTTCCAAATTCTGATCGCCGTCGTCGCAGGTGTGCTCATCGGCCATTTCTGGCCGAACATCGGGTCCACCCTCCGGCCACTGGGCGATGGTTTCATTCAACTCATCAAGATGATCATCGCTCCGCTGATCTTTCTCGTGATCGTCACTGGAATCTCGGCAGTGGGCGACGTCAAGGCGGTCGGAAGGGTCGGAGTCAAAGCCCTCCTGTACTTCACCGGCGCCACGCTTTTTGCCCTGGTCTTCGGTCTGATCGTGGGAAACCTCGTTCAGCCCGGTGCCGGACTGCACATTGATCCGAGTACCCTGTCGCAGGATGCGCTGAAGGCCCAGACCGGCAATGCGGCGCCGCCCAAGGATGCCGCGTCCTTCATCCTGGACGTGATCCCCACCAGCGTCATTGGGGCTTTCGCGAACAATAGCCTGCTCCAGGTCCTCTTTTTCTCGGTCTTCTTCGGCGCGGCAATCGTCGTTATCGGACGCGAGCGCTGCCTCCCCGTCATCAGCCTCATGGAAACCGTCCTGGAACTGATCTTCAAGATCATGTCCTGGATCATGAAGGTGGCCCCCCTCGGCGCTTTCGGTGCCATGGCGTACATCATCGGCCAGTACGGACTCGACACGCTTGGCACGTACGCGCTGCTGATCGCCTCCTGTTATGGAGCGGCCATCGTGTTCATCGCCTTGCTGTTCCTCGTCGCCTGGAGCTTCGCGAGGGTGCCGCTGTGGCAATTCTTGAAATACACCCGGGAAGAGTTCCTCCTGGCACTCGGCACGGCGTCCACGGAGTCCGTGCTCCCGCGCATCATGACCAAGCTGACCAACGCAGGCTGCTCGCGGGCCACCACCGGCTTGGTGGTCCCCACGGGCTACTCGTTCAACCTCGACGGCGCCGCGATCTACCTTTCGATCTCCCTGCTGTTTCTGGCCCAAGCCTTCGGCCACCACCTCGATCTCGGCCAGCAGCTGGCAGCCCTGGGTGTCCTGCTGCTGACGTCCAAGGGCATGGCAGGCGTACCGGGATCGTCGTTCCTGGCGCTTTCCGCCACGGCAGCGGCCCTCGGCATCTTCCCGGTTGCCGGCGTCGCCCTGCTCCTGGGCGCCGACCGCCTCATGGACTCCATGCGCGTCGTCGTGAACCTCATGGGTAACTGCGTAGCCACATTTGTGGTGGCGAAATGGGAGGGGCAGTTCGACCGCGACGTCATGGTCCGCGCCTTCCGCGGCGAAATCACCAACGAGGATTCCGCCATCATGCTCGGAGCCGAGGCCGTTTTTGAGGAACAGGAAATCGAGCGCCTCAGCGAAGGACGCGAGCCTTCGCCGAAGTTCCGGGGCGGCCCCAGCTCGGATGAGATCCCGCAATTCGAAATGATCAAACCGGGCCAGCACCAGAGCCCTACCGTCAGTCCAGACTAGGCCCCAGGCTCCAGTTGAGCGCCCCACGAGACCGTCGCAGGGCGCTCAACCGCGAAAAGGCTCACGGAAGCGGGAGCAGCTCCGACAAATCCGCGCGCAGACCCGAAGCGGCTACCCGGCCGGCGTCGACGGCGGCGGACCACGCCAAGCGTCCGGTCACCAATTCGAGCCAGGTGGCGGCGTCGCATTCAATGACATTAGGTGGGGTACCGCGCGTATGCCGGGGGCCCTCCACGCACTGGGTGACTCCGAACGGGGGCACCCGGACCTCAACCGAGTTCCCGGGGGCACGGGCGGTGAGTTCCTCCAGCGAGTAGCGGACCGCAGTCGCCAGCACCGTGCGCGACGGCGGTGTCCCGGGTGCTGTTTCTTGCCCGACGGCGGCCTGCCATGCCGCCAGTGCCGCTCGACCCTCCGCAAGGTCGATCCGGCGTCGTGCGATTGCCATCTTCCGGGCCTCCAATCAGTCCAGCAGCGCCGAGACCGCGTGGCCCAGACGGATCCGGCCGACCGAGTGGCCACCGCCGAGGACGGGCTCCACGACCTTTTCGAGCACGCTCGAGACACCGGGAATATCCACGGCGCCAGCAACAGCGAGAAGCGTCAGCCCAACAAGGGTGGCTGCGCGGGGGTTCCCATCGAGGATTTTCACTGCAACGGAGGCACCAGTGGGCGTCGACATCACCAGGACTCCTTCCGCCCCGCCTTTGGCAAGCACGTCGAGTTCGTCCATGACGATCGTGTTCGCCTCGCCTCGGCCCTGTACTGCCCACGGGTAGTCCAACATGGACGTGGCGATGGTTGCTGCACGGGCATTGGAGCTCTGATCCTGTGGGGCCTGTGCGAGGCGCGAATACGCCCGAGCCAAGCCGGTGAGGGAAAGTGCGGCCACCGGCGCCCCGCAGCCATCGATGCCCAAGTGTGCAATCTTCTCGCCGCTGTATTCCTCGATCACGGACCGCACACGCTGCTGCAAGGGGTGGTTGGGTTCGAGGTAACTGTGTGTGTCCCAGCCGTTCTCGGTGCAGGCCCAGAGGAACGCTGCGTGCTTGCCTGAACAATTGAAGGCCAGCTTGGACTTACCGTGCTCGGAACGGATCAGCCAATTGCGGGCGACTTCGTCCTGCGGCCACGCCGAAGGGCATTGCAGCTGTTCTTCCCGGACACCGGCGGCTTTGAGCATGCCTTCCACCACGTCCATGTGGTCCAGCGAGCCCACATGGCTGGCGCAGGCCAAAGCCACCTGGGCGCCGCGCAGTGGCACGCCCGCCTGCATCGACGCGAGGGCCTGGAAAGGCTTGAGCGCGGAGCGGGCGTAGATGGGGGTGGTGATGTCGCCGAGCTGTGTCACTACGGAGCCGTCACCCGAAAGGACGACGGCGGAACCGATGTGGCGTGATTCGATGAAGCCGCTGCGTTCAATCACTGCCAGTTCGACGGCGGAATCAACACTGAAGGTTTCATGCGAGCTCAAGGGCATGAGGCAAGTCTAGGGTGCAGGAACTGTCTTCCCGAGTTACTCCACGGTCACCATAACGGACTGCCACCCGGAGGCGCCGTCCGGTACAGGGTCCGCACGCGTTTCGGTCTGCAGTTCGCCCGTTCCGTCGGTGGCCCGGACCTTGATGTAGTGAGGCCCAGGTGTGGCGTCCCAAGTGTAGGACCACTGCCGCCACGTGACCACGGATGCCTCGGCCGCAAGGGTGGCTTCGGTCCATACGCCGTTGTCTATCTGGACTTCGACCTTGGTGATGCCGCGCGTCTGGGCCCAGGCGGTGCCACCCAATGCGACCTTGCCAGCGGGCACCTTGGCGAAGGACTTTGGCACTTCGAGGCGGGCCATGGTCTTGATGGGACCGCGCTCTGACCATCCGCGGTTGGTCCAATAGCCTTTGTTGTCTGCGAATCGGGTGACTTCCAGGTCCACCACCCACTTGGTCGCGGAGACGAAGCCATAGAGCCCGGGAACCACCATGCGAACGGGGTAGCCGTGTTCCAGCGGCAACGGCTCGCCGTTCATGCCGATTGCGAGGATGGCGTCCCTGCCGTCCTGGAGCACTTCCAGCGGAGTGGAAGCGCTGAAGCCATCGACCGAGGTGGAGAGGACCATGTCCGCTCCGGCTTGGGGGCGGGCCCGTTTGAGTAGCTCGCGGATGGGCATGCCCAGCCATTTGGCGTTCCCGGCCAGGTTCCCGCCCACGGGATTGGACACACAGGCGAGCGACACGTATGTCTCGATCAATTCGGCGTCGAGCAGGTCCTGGAACGTCAACCGGACCTCCTGCTCCACCAGCCCGTGGACCCGCAGCTCCCAGTCCTGGGCGCTGATCTCAGGAACGCTGAGCGCAGTGTCGATCCGGTAGAAGTCCTTCGATGGGGTGAGCCACGGGGTGACTCCCGGCGTCGGGGACTGGACATCCGCCGGGACGGGAGCCGCCGCCCGGGCCGGAGTCGGGAGCTTCAGCGAATCCCGGGCCTGGGCCACATTGCTGCGGGCGGCGCTCAGGAACCGCCCTCCGCCAGCTGCGATGGCCGCGGCCACAGCCGTGATGCCAGTAGCGGCGAAGAAAGTTCGGCGCGTGGTAGTGGGGCGTTCGATGCCTTTGGCCGCGGTGTCGGCGGGGGCGTCGGGGAAGGCATGCAGCCGCCACAATCGGGTCACCAGGAGACGGAGGACAAAGAGTCCGGCCAGCGTGCCGATCACGCTCGGTATGGCATCCACCGGTTTCACACTGGCTCGGGTCACCACGGCTGCCACGATCACCGCTCCCATAGCCAGAACGCCCACCACACCCAACCCCCAATTGCGGAAGGCCACGACGCCTAGAACGCAGGCCAACACGAAAATAGTCAGGCCCATGCCGACAAACAGGGCGGCCTTGTCATTGGTGCCGAACGTGGTCACGGCGAAGTCCTTCATCCACGGCGGTGTGAAGTCGATGAACGTGGACCCCAGCGCAATCACGGGAGTAGCCCGGGCCGTGAAGAAGGCGCCGATCAGTTCCGCAACGGCAAGTACGACGCCGGCAGCGACCACCCCGGCCAAGGCAGCCAACGCGGTGGGTCCCCTGAGCGAGTTCCTGAGCTTCTTCATGCAGGTTGTTCGTAGCGGGAGCATTCCGGGATGGGTGTTGACATGCGCTGCTTTGGTGCTGGTTTGTGGACATGCGCTGTGCTGGTGCTGGGATTTGGACATGCGCTGCGTTGGTGGTCAGGAATGGGCATGTTGCTGGAATGTCCATTGCTTGTGGCCAAGGGTGGGCATGTCCCTTCGTGGAGCGCGGGGCAGGGGTGGACATGTGCTGCGTTGGTGGTCAGGAATGGGCATGTTGCTGGAATGTCCATTGCTTGTGGCCAAGGGTGGGCATGTCCCTTCGTGGAGCGCGGGGCAGGGGTGGACATGTGCTGCGTTGGTGGTCAGGAATGGGCATGTTGCTGGAATGTCCATCGCTTGTGGCCAAGGGTGAGCATGTCCAGCGGGGGAAACAGCTTAGGAGTCCGGCGCCCGCACAAAGTACCCTTGAGGACTGTGAAGGTACTCGTCATTGGCCCCGGGGGCCGCGAACACGCCATTGTCCGCTCATTGCTCAAAGATCCCAATGTTTCCGAGGTCCACGCGGCCCCGGGAAATGCGGGTATCGCCAAGCTGGTCCCCACGTACGCGATCGACGGCAACGATCCCGCCGCCGTCGCCGCGCTTGCGACGAAACTTGCCGTTGACCTGGTTGTCGTTGGCCCCGAAGCCCCGCTCGCGGCAGGCGTTTCAGACGCTGTCCGCGACGCAGGCATTCCGGTCTTTGGCCCCAGCAAGGCCGCTGCCCAGCTCGAAGCCTCCAAAGCGTTCGCCAAGGAAGTCATGGCAGAGGCAGGTGTTCCTACCGCTATGGCCCGCGTGGCAACAAACGCCGCAGAGGCCGCCGACGCGCTGGACACCTTCGGCGCTCCGCATGTGGTCAAGGATGACGGTTTGGCAGCTGGCAAGGGCGTCGTGGTCACCAATGACCGCGAGGAAGCGCTCGCCCACGCCCAGAGCTGTTTCGACGCTGGTGGAACCGTGGTGATCGAGGAGTTCCTGGACGGACCTGAGGTCTCCCTGTTCGTGCTGTGCGACGGCCGGACCACGGTGCCGTTGTCCCCGGCACAGGACTTCAAACGAATTTTCGACAATGATGAGGGGCCCAACACCGGCGGCATGGGTGCCTATACTCCTCTCGACTGGGCGCCTGCAGGCCTTGTCCAGGAAGTCATCGACCGCGTGGCACAGCCCACCGTAGACGAGATGGCAAGCCGAGGCACGCCGTTTGTCGGGGTCCTCTACTGCGGCCTTGCGCTGACATCGCGCGGCACCCGCGTCATCGAGTTCAACGTCCGTTTCGGCGATCCCGAAACCCAGGCGGTCCTTGCCCGGCTCAAGACTCCGCTCGGCGCCCTGCTGCTGGCAGCCGCCAAGGGCGAACTGGACCGGGCCGAAGAGCTGCGCTGGTCCAGGGAGTCGGCAGTCGCCGTCGTCGTTGCCGCCGAAAACTATCCGGACACGCCCCGCACGGGGGATCGTATTCGCGGTCTTAATAAAGTGGACGCGCTCGAAGGCGTCCATGTCATCCACGCAGGCACCAAACGGGACGAAGAGGGCTGGGTTGTTTCCGCCGGCGGGCGGGTGCTGGCCGTTGTGGCGCTGGGCACTGACCTAGTGGAGGCCCGGGAGCGGGCTTACGACGGCGTGGAGCTGGTCCAGCTCGACGGCGGACAGTTCCGTACCGATATCGCCGGCAAGGCGGCTCGCGGCGAAATCCACGTGGTCTCTCCTGCCACCGGCTCCATTCCGAATGTAAAGGCCTGAACCATGCCGGACAACAACGCCAACGGACTACAGACTGAGACCCCCGACCTCCCGGGGTGGAAGCACGTCTACTCCGGCAAAGTCCGGGACCTCTACGTTCCGGCAGATGATCTCGGCGGGGCCGAATCAGGCCAGGACCGCATCTTGGTGGTGGCCAGCGACCGTATCAGTGCCTACGACCACGTCTTGACCAGCGAGATCCCGGACAAGGGCCGTGTCCTCACGCAGCTGAGCTTGTGGTGGTTCGAGCAGCTTGGCGTGGAGCACCACGTTCTGGCGTCCACGGCGGCCGAGGGAGTGCCCGCGGAAGTCGAGGGACGCGCGATGATCTGCAAGCGACTGGAGATGTTCCCCGTGGAGTGCATCGCACGCGGATACCTGACGGGTTCGGGCCTGGTGGAGTACCGCCACTCGGGGACCGTCTGCGACATCCCCCTACCGGAGGGCCTGGTTGACGGCTCGCGCCTTAAGCACGCCATCTTCACCCCTTCTGCCAAGGCTGAAGTCGGCGAACACGACGAGAACATCACTTATGACGACGTCGTAGCGATGGTCGGCGACGATATCGCCGCACGCTTGAGCGAGCTCACGTTAAAGATCTATACCCGCGCTGAAGAGATCGCCCGCGGTCGTGGCATCATCCTGGCCGACACCAAGGTGGAGTTCGGCATCGACGTCACCACTGGTGTCATCACCTTGGGCGATGAGGTCCTGACGCCGGACTCCTCCCGGTTCTGGGACGCTTCCACCTACGAGCCGGGCAAGGCACAGCCGTCGTACGACAAGCAGTTCGTGCGTGACTGGCTGACCTCGGCGGAGTCTGGCTGGGACCGCGCGAGTGACGTCCCACCGCCCGCGCTGCCGGCCGACGTCGTCGAGAAGACGCGCGCCCGCTACGTGGAAGCGTACGAAAAGCTGACCGGCAGGACCTTCGCCTAACTCGCAGTTGTTGTCGTTTAGTCGATGCTAAACGACAACAACTGCGAGTCAGTTGGGTTCGCTCAGGCAGCTCTAAGCCGCGTTGCTCAACTTGCGCGGGACGAATGAGCGCTTCCACCATGGCTTGCGGCCGCCCGACGTTCCGCCAGCCGGATTTCCAGCACCGAGTCCAAGGCCTGCTGAACCCGGTCTGCCGCGCCTGCAGCAGTGAAATCACGCTGCGCTTCTTCGAGATGGACCAAGGCTTCCGTGTTTTCACCGGCCGCCTTGAGTGCCTTGCCGAGAAGGAAAGTGACTTCGCCCGCGGTATGCCGGGCCAGGACATCGCGGTCTGCGTGGATTTCGCGCAACTTGGTGATCGCGGCAGGGATGTCGCCGGTCAGGTAGAGCCAGCGGGCTCGGATGAACGCGACTTCCAACTGGTCCGTCTTGTTTCCGCCCACAATAGATAGGGCGAGTTCAGCCCGTTCGATGGCGGAGAGTGTTTCTGGTTCCACAATGCCGGAGGAGAGCCGAACAGCCGCCGATGCTTTGTTGAAGCGCGCCCATAGGTCTATGTCATTGGCGGGGGAGAGCAGCTTGGCGGCTCGCTCGTGGTGCTTGATGCCTTCCACATAGTCGTGCCGCATGAAAGCTACGTTTCCGACCACCCAGGCAACCTCGCCCGCGAGCTGCGACATCGAGTGGTCGTCCATCTGGCTATTCATGGCCTGGCAATACCCCCAGGCTTCGTCCAACCTGCCGCTCTCGGCCAGGGCTCCGATCAACGCACGGTGCGCGCCGATGATCAACGTTGAGCCCTTCGGCAGTTGCGCGGAAAGCCTCACGGCTTCCATGGCGTGCTCGACGGCGGTGGCCAGCTGACCTTGTCCGTGGCAGACAGCGGCAAGCATCTGCCGGGCGCGGACCCCCAGACCTGCAGACTCCGTGGCCATGGGATGTTCCAGTAGATGCTGGATGATCTGTTGGCATTCCTTCAGCTGCCCCTGTTTCATGAGGCACTCGGCTTGCATGTAGGTCATGTTCCACCAGGCGCTGGTGTTTCTTGCCTCAAGCGCGATTTGCGCGGCAGCCGCTGCGTGGCTTGCGGCAAGCGGGTAGTCCCTCAGGTCCCAGGCTTGCCGTGCATATAGCCCGGCAAGCACGTACTCGGCGTCACTGACGGATACCGGCTGGCTCCAGGCTTCCAGGGCTTTCGGCGCGAGCTCCAGGCGCCGCGCGAGTTCTTCAATGACCTCGGCTGTAGGCTCCCGGCGTCCGGTTTCAAGAAGCGAAATGTAGCTGGGTGAGTAAAGATCCCTACCTAATTCAGCCTGGGTCAGCCCGCGTTCGAGCCGTTCGGCACGGAGCTTTTCTCCGAATCCGTTCCCCACAGGTTCCTCCTAGAGGCTTGTCTTTGCACTGTCTTTTCGCCTAAGCCTTGACAGTCGCTGTGGAAAACATTTTACAATGAATGTCAACAGGGACCGCGTAATTTCCGTAACGAATCCGACTCGCATTGAGGAAAAATTATGTTGAAGAAGATTGCTGCAGCAGTGGCCTTGGCCGGCGCTCTTGCATTCTCCGCCGCGGCGCCAGCCGTGGTTTCCGCAGCCCCTGTGGCAGACACCGTCAACACGGTGCTCAGCATTGGTAACTGGCCCGATCCGATGAGGCTCACGCAGGCGATCGGCAACTGGCCGGATCCCATGCTTGTTTCGCAGGCAATTGGCAACTGGCCTGACCCCATGAGCGTCGCGCAGGCGATCGGCAATTGGCCAGACCCAGTGTAAGTGAGACCCGAGAGTGGCGTCCGGGGACCCGGGTAGCCACCTAATTATTCAAATGAAGTGAAGAATCCCCGAGGCGTCCGAAATCGACACTCCGGGGATTTCTTTTGCGCTCTGATCCACCGGCCCGTGGTATAGCCCGAACCATTGCAGGGGGTTGTTAACAACACTTGTCTCTAAACCTCGGGCGGGTGGGAAAACCGGTCGCGGGAATGTTCTTTGAGATTTCTGGGCTGGCCAAAAAACTCGTTAAATAAAGTTAGAAGGCCTTCCGAGTGGAAGCCCTTCTAACAATTGGTCGGGATGACAGGATTTGAACCTGCGACCTCTTCGTCCCGAACGAAGCGCGCTACCAAGCTGCGCTACATCCCGATCCGCTGCGAAAGCAACTGTTCAAGAATAGCCGATCCCTCCCCGGATGCGAAATCGAACGGAACCCCCCAACGGAACACCACGCTCAGACCAGCGAGTCCTTCCAGGCACCGTGCAAACGGGCGAAGCGCCCTCCGCCGCCGATGAGCTCGGCAGGCGAGCCGTCTTCCACGATGCGTCCCTCGTGTACCACGAGCACCCGGTCAGCTGTCTCTACCGTCGAGAGCCGGTGGGCGATAATGATGGCCGTGCGCTCGGAATCCGTGCCAGACAACAGCTTGCTGAGCCCAGCCTGAACCAGCCGCTCGGAAGGAATGTCAAGGGATGATGTGGCTTCGTCCAGGATGAGCACTGCCGGGGCGGCAATGAATGCCCGGGCGAAGCCGATCAACTGCCGTTGTCCGGCGGAGACGCGCCCGCCCCGCTTGTTAACGTCCGTGTCGTAGCCGTCAGGCAACCCGGAGATGAAGTCATGTGCCCCTACCGCCCGGGCAGCTTCTTCAATCTCCGCGCGGGTAGCTTCGGGCCGTCCCAGGGCGATGTTGTCCGCCACCGAGCCGCTAAAGAGGAAGGCTTCCTGGGTGACCATGACGACGGCGCGGCGCAGGTCCGCCGTCGAGAGCTCCCGGAGGTCGACCCCGTCGAGGGTCAAAGACCCTGCGGTGACGTCGTAGAAGCGGGCGATCAGCTTGGCGAAGGTCGATTTGCCAGCGCCGGTCTGTCCGACGAGCGCTATGGTCTGCCCGGCGGGAATGTGCAGATTCAGCTCGGGGACCACTACCTTGCCGTTGCCGTAGCCGAACTCCACGCCGCGGAAGTCGATTTCGCCGCGGGCATGAGGCAGGGGGACCGGGTTCTTGGGAGGCCGGACGGTGGGAACTTCTTCGAGCAGGCCGGACACCTTCTCCAGCGCGGCTTGGGCGCTCTGGAAGGAGTTGTAGAACATGGCCATCTGGTCCACAGGCTGGAAGAAGCGTTTGGTGGAAAGGATCAGCGCCAAGAGCACGCCTACTGCCAGGTCTCCGGAGAGCACCCGGAAGCCGCCGAACAGCAGGACCACGGCCACGCACACATTGCCGACCAGGACCAGGCCCGGTTGGAAGATGCCGTTCAAGTTGATGGAGCGAACCGTGACTTTGCGGTAGTCCTCGGACAGTTCGGCGTAGCGTCTGGCGTTCTCCGGTTCCTTCCGGAATGCCTTGATGGCCCGGATACCGGTCATGGTCTCCACGAAGTGCACAATCAGTCGGGCGGAAACCACACGGGACTCGCGGAAAGCGATCTGTGAATGCTTCTGGTACCAGCGGGCCAGAAAGTATGCGGGTACGCCCGTGGCGAGCATGATGAGTCCGCTGCGCCAGTCGAGGGCAAAGACGGTACATGCCGTGAAGAGCATGAACAGGATCCCCGAGGCCAAGGAACTGACGCCGGAATCGAGGAGTTCGCGCAACGCTTCGAGGTCCGAGGTCTGGCGGGCGATGATCCGGCCTGAAGTGTACTTCTCGTGGAACTCCAGGCTGAGCCGCTGGGTGTGTCGGAAGACCCTTAGCCGCAGGTCAAGCAGCATCGATTGGCTCAGCCTCGCCGTCGAGGTGACGTAGAGGGCCGTCAACACCGCCGTTGCGATGGCTGCCGCCAGATACAGGGCGCCGGCCAGGACCAGCGGCACGTTGTTTCCTGCGAGCAGCGATGGCAGGGCGTGGTCGATGCCGAAAGCAATGATCGCCGGCCCGGCCACCCGAGTGGCCTGCGAGAGCACCACCATCCCCAGCGTGAGCCAGAACCGCAACCGTACCGGGCGGATGAGCGATCCCAGCAAGGCAACCGACCGCCGTCGTACTGCTTTGCTGTCGCTACGGCTCAGGTGGGCGTTGTCTTCATTGGCGGTTCCGAACGTGCTCATCGGCGGCCTTCCCCGGCTTGGTTCATGTGCTGTTCCGCATCGAGCTCGTGCTCGAGTTCGTCGAGTTCGAGGTCGAGATCCTTCGGACCCGCATCGAGGCTCGCGATCACGTAGCGGTAGTGCGCGTTGTTGGCCAAGAGCTCCGTATGGGTCCCGACGGCGGTGATGCTTCCTTTTTCGAGCAGCGCCACCCTGTCGGCCAGGGCAACAGTCGAGGGCCGGTGCGCCACGATCAGCGTGGTGGTGTCCCGGAGGACCTCGCGGAGACGGGCCTCGACGAGTTCTTCTGTGTTCACGTCCAGGGCCGAGAGCGGATCATCCAGCACGAGGACCTTGGGCTTGGCTGCGATGGCGCGGGCGAGGGCGATCCGCTGCCGCTGGCCTCCGGAAAGGCTGAGACCTTCTTCTCCGATAAGGGTCTCGACGCCGTCGGGCAGCGAATACGCGAAGTGCGCCTGCGCGACGTCGAGCGCTTCTTCGAGTGCCTCCTCGGAAGTATCGGGCGCGCCAAGCAGCACGTTGTCCCGGACCGAGCTCGAGAACAGAGTGGTGTCCTCGAAGGCGACGGCGACCACCGTCCGCAGCTGCTCTACGCTGAAATCCCGAATATCAACGCCGTCGATGCTCACGGATCCTTCGCTCACGTCATAGAGCCGGGGGACCAGCTGGAGGAGGGCGCTCTTTCCGCTGCCGGTAATGCCCACGAGGGCCATGGTTTCGCCCGGCCGGATGTCCAAGGTGATGTCGTGCAGGAGCCGGGCGCCGTCGTCGAAACCGAAAGCGGCGCCTTTGAAGCTCAAGGCCCCACGCAGTTTCTTGGGTGTTCTGGGGTTCGCCGGGCTGGTGATCGTGTTGGGCGTGTCCATGACCTCGAAGTGGCGGTCGAGGGCCGTCTTGGCGGTCAAAGCCATGGCAAGGAGCGTCCCCGAGAATTCCACCGGTGCGGCCACCACCGCCGCGGTGCCAAAGAACGCAACCAGGGAACCAATGCTGAGTTCGCCTGCGGAGACAAGCAGGACGCCCGCTACGAGCCCGACGCCGAGTGCCAGCTCGGGCAGGAGGGTCACCACGAGCGTGAAGGTGGCTTGGTGCTTGGCCTTGGCGATCTCGGTCTGCCTCAGCTCTTCGGCCTGCTCGTTGAAGTTCTCCAGTGCCTCGCGACTGCGACCGAACGCCTTCAGCACGCGGATGCCGTGAACGGACTCCTCAACAGTGGTGGCGAGGTCGCCGGCCTGGTCCTGGCTGAGGCGGGTGACCAAGCTGAAGCGGCGGCGGAAGCGGAACGAATAGACCATGATGGGCACAGCGGCGGCCAGGAAGATCAAAGCCAGTTGCCAGCTCATCGCGAACATCACGACGACGCCAATCACCACGGTCAGCGTGGTCACCACCAGCATGATCGCGCCGAACGCCATCCAACGCCGCAGGAAGTTCAAGTCGGTCATCGCGCGCGACAGCAATTGCCCTGAGCCCCAACGGTCGTGGAAGGAAACTGTGAGGTCCTGCAGGTGGCCGTAGAGGGACACCCGCATCCTGGATTCCACGGTGGTTGCGGGATTGATGACGAACTGGCGCCGCAGAGCCACTAGCCCGGCTTCTGCGATACCGAGTGCCAGAACCACCGCGGCGGCAATCCAGACAGCGTTGCTGGGGCCGCCCGGGTGGAGGGAGCCGTTGATCAGGACCCGCAGCACTTGCGGGATGGCAAGCGCCATGATGCTGGCCAGCAATGCGCTGAGCAGCCCCATGAAAAGCCGGGGGAGGATCGGTTTCACATGCGGATAGAGACGTTTGATGGAGGTGAAAAATGAAGTCTGTTTGGCCATGCCCGCTTCTCAACAGCTGTGCTCCGGTGCTCTGCGCCTTCCCGGCACGACACTCGGAGGTAGTTTCCTGTAGCAACTACCCTATGCCATCGCGTCACGGGATTGACAGCACCATTGCGCTACGTGATGCGAGGTATTGGCGCTGGGGGAAGGGGAGTCGTGGGTGAGGTACCAGAAGTGATGGGGACCTCGTTTCCTGCTGGACGTGGTTCGCCGCGGCCCTCTTCCCCTGATGGACATGCTCAACCCTGGCAGCTAAGGATGGACATATTGCTGTTATGTCCATCCTTGGTGTTGGACGAGGGGCATGCTCAGCGGGGTGGGTTTGTTATGTCCATCCTTGGTTTGACAGGATGGGCATGCTCAGTGGTGGTGCGGGCTACTGACGCGCCGTCAGCGTCAGCAGAACCGCTTCAGGCTTACACGCGATCCGGACTGGGGCGAAGCGTGAGGTGCCGATGCCGCCGGAGACGTTGACCGGCGTCGTGCGTCCGTTGTTTTCCCAATCGTGCAGTCCCTTGGCGCGCCAGGTGGGCAGGTCGCAATTGGCCACCAGAGCGCCGTAGCCGGGGATGCAGATCTGGCCGCCGTGGGTATGTCCGGCCAGGATCAGGTCCGCGGAGTCGTTCGTGAAATGGTCCAAGACCCGTTGGTAGGGGGCATGGATCACCGCTACGCGTAGATGAGGACGGGAGTCCTGTCCGGCGGTGCCGCGGGGCCAGCCAACGTAACGCTCCCGATTCAGATGCGGGTCATCCACCCCGGAGAAGTCGAAGCGGATCCCGTTGATGGGCAGGGACTGGTGCCTGTTGGTGAGGTCAATCCAGCCGGACATCCCGAAACCTGAACGGAGGCGCGGCCAATCGAGCTCATGGGGATTGTTCTTGACCCGCGATGGGCCGCGGAGATAGGCGGCGGGGTTCTTGAACCGCGGGGCGTAGTAGTCATTGGAGCCCGGGACGAAGACGCCCGGGAACTTCAACAGAGGCCGCAGCGCATCAAGCAGAGGAACCACAGCATGGGGGTGGCTGAGATTGTCACCCGTGTTCACCACAAGGTCGGGTTGGAGCGCCGCAAGCGAACGCAGCCACTCCGCTTTCTTTCGTTGGCTAGGGACGAAATGGATGTCGCTCAAGTGCAGCACCCGGAGGGGAGCCGAGCCTTCGGGCAGGATGGGGACGGTTTCTTCGCGGAGCACGAACTGGTTCTTTTCCCAGAGGCCGTACGCGAAGCCCGCGACGCCGGCGGTTGCGCCCGCACCCGCAGCGACGGCAAAGCCGCGTCCGATGCTTCGGACGCGGCCTGCGAGCGATTCAATGGTGGGCTTGGAGCCGTTAGCCATTTTTGTTTCCGTTGCCATTTCCATTGCCGTTCCCGTTACCGTTGCTGCTGGGCTGGGTGTTCGGCTGCGTGTTCTGGGAATTGTTGTTGTTCGGAGTTGACGTCCGATAGCCCGGCAGATCGAGCAGGTTCGACGGCGGGGCCGGGAACGGGTTCGTGCCGTAAGCAGGGGCAATCTGGGACATGTAGTTGGAGAACTGCGGCCCGGCGATCATGTAGCCGTCGATGCCCGGATAGAACTTGCCGTTGACGGTGATATTACGACCAAAACGGGTTTGGCCGCCCAAGGGATCGCCGAACCAGCTTGCAGTTGCAAGGCCCGAAGTGTAGCCAACAACCCACGTGGAGCCGTTGCTGTCATTGGTTCCGGTCTTTGCGGCGATGGGGAAAGTGGTCTTCGTGGAGATCCGAGGACGGATGAGGGAACCGGAACCCTGGTTGAGAACCTCTTGCATCGCGTAGACGACACCGTGGGCAACTTCCGGCGTCACGGCGTCACGGCAATTGGGGGACTGGGCAGGCAGCTTGGCACCCGTCTGGTCCGTCACGGAAGTAATGGCGATCGGCTCGCAGTACTTGCCGTTGTTGGAGAATGTGGCCATGGCACTCGCCATGGTCAAAGGGGCGGTCTGGGTCGAACCGAGCAGGTTACCCAGTGTCGTCATGGAAACCTTCGGATTGGGATCCGTGATCGCCCCGGACTGGTCGCGGGCGGGGGTTCCGCCGTGAATGCCGACGGCGTCGACGATCTTCTGAATGCCGCAGAGGTCGAGTTGAGCTGCCGAGGCAAATGTTGCCGTGTTGATGGAGTTCATCAGGCCATACAGGACCGTCATGGGGTGGTAGTAGCCCGCTTCCGAGTTCTGGAGGTCAAAGCTCCCGGGCACCGAACCGTCATAGAAGCCGTTAGTGGGGGTAGGACACGTGTTCCGCCAAGGGAAGCCTGGTCTGTAGGTCCGGACGGCGGCGTTGATGGTGGTGTTCATCGACTTGCCTTCATTGAGCCATTCGGCAAACGTGAAGGGCTTCATGGTGGAGCCGGGCTGGAACCCACCCAAACCGTTAAGGTCGTTGCCCTGTGCGTCGACCACATCCACGTTGAAGTTCTGTGTTTGATCGAACTTCCCCGCCGCGGGTAGCCACACCGTGTTCTGGGCCATGGAAACGATCTTTCCATTGCCCGGTTGAACCGAGACGATAGTGGACCCCCACTTGTCCGGGTTGTCGCCGGTGGTGGCATCGACCTGGGCTTGGGCAACGCTTTGGGCCTTCGCATCAAGCGTGGTCTGAATGGTGAGGCCGCCGCGGGAGATGCGGTTGACGCGCTCGTCCTGGGTGGCGCCATAGGCAGGGTTGTTGTAGAGCAAATGCAAAACGTAGTCACAGAAATACGGTGCCGTAGCCGCGTACGCACAACCTTGGCGGGGCTTCGTGACCTTGGTGGTGACCGGCGTCGCGATGGCGGCGTCGTAATCCGCCTTCTTGATCTTGCCCTGGTCCAGCATGAGGCCGAGCACCAGGTCGCGGCGCTGCTTGGCGTGGTCCGGGTTCGCAATGGGGTCGTAGTACGAGGGGCTGTTGACGACGCCCGCCAGCAAGGCGGCCTGCGGCAAGGTGAGATCCTTGGCGCTGACGCTGAAGAAGAGCTTCGAGGCGGCCTCGATGCCGTAGGCATCCTTGTTGAAGAAGACGATGTTGAGGTAGCCCTCAAGGATCTGCTGCTTGGAGAACTTTTTCTCCAAGGCGATGGCCAGCTTCATTTCCCGGAGCTTGTCTCCGACGCCCTTGTTGACGCCGTTGAGCTTCACGTCAGCGGCTTTGTCCTGGGACACGAGAGACTCATTGATGACGTTGTTGACGTACTGCTGGGTGATGGTGGAAGCACCCTGTTTCTGGCCGCGCGCGGTGCTGACGATGGCACGCATGATGCCCGTGGCGTCGATGCCGCCGTGCT
Organism: Arthrobacter methylotrophus; assembly: GCF_039539965.1. NCBI lineage: Bacteria > Bacillati > Actinomycetota > Actinomycetes > Micrococcales > Micrococcaceae > Arthrobacter > Arthrobacter methylotrophus. The sequence goes on from NZ_BAABED010000001.1 coordinate 299,253, forward strand.
CATAAAAGCGGCTATCCTCGACTGCGACCACCGCGTCCTTGATGAACGGGCTCATCTGGTCGAGCGTGACCCGCGTGCGGTTCTCGGAGTAGATGGAGGCTATCTGGCTGCCGTCCGCGGCCAGGATAGTAGTCGCCTGGCTGGGCGGGTTCACCTGAAGCTCCGCCGGAAGCGTGTCGAAGAACTGGATGGATCCACTCGCCGCACTGCCCGAAACGGCGGCCGCCGGGACGAGCAAGCCCGCCACCAGGACGCCACAAATAGCGCTCACACCGAGGAATCCGAGGATCTTTCCAAGAGTGGTGGCAGTGTCGAATAGAGGGTTCCTACGAGTCACCATGTTCTCCACTTTACCGGCAAGGGCTAGTCTTTCTTTCATGACCAAATGGGAGTACGCGACGATTCCGCTCATCATTCACGCCACAAAGCAGATTCTGGACCAGTGGGGAGAGGACGGCTGGGAGCTTGTCCAAGTTGTCCCCGGACCCGATGGAAACGGACTTGTTGCATACTTGAAGAGGGAGAAGCAGTAACCATGACAACCCCCGCAGAAGCCACTGTTGGCGCGGATTCCGCAGCTCCGGCATCCGCCGTCGAGCAGCGCCTTGCCGAACTCGGTTTGACCCTGCCGGCCGTTGCCGCTCCGGTGGCCGCGTACGTTCCGGCCGTCGTCTCAGGCAACCACGTATACACCTCGGGCCAGCTGCCCTTTATTAACGGCAAACTAGAAGCTACGGGCAAGGTTTCCAGCGGCGAAGAGGGCCTGTCCGACGAGCCGACAGTATCTCCGGAAGACGCCCAGATGTATGCGGCCGTCTGCGCTGTCAACGCGTTGGCAGCCGTCAAGAGCGTCATTGGCGACCTCGACCGCATCACACGCATCGTCAAGGTCGTGGGCTTCGTGGCCTCGGATACCTCCTTCACCGGCCAGCCCGGCGTGATCAATGGCGCGTCCGAGCTTCTTGGGCGTGTCTTCGGCGACAAAGGGCAGCACGCGCGTTCCGCCGTCGGAGTTGCAGTCCTTCCGCTCGACTCTCCCGTTGAGGTCGAGCTGATCGCTGAATTCAGCTAAGGAACCGGTTCATTCAATTGCCACAGCTAGCCCGACGCCTGTTTGCTTTACCCCCCGAACTCGAAGGGGCGGCACGGAACTGGCTTGAGCTCGGCGAACGGACTCCCCGCGCCGCGCGTCTTGCATCATCTGTTGTTTTGCTCCGCGATTCGCCTACCGGCCTGGAAACGTGGATGGGTTACCGTCCCGGTTCCTCGCCGTTGGGGGTCGTTGCGTTTCCCGGCGGATCGCTGCAACCCACCGACGACGACGCCCTCGGCTGGCTTGGCCCCTCGCCTCAGCATTGGGCTGAGGCGCTAGGGACCGCCGACGTCGGACTTGCCCGCCGCCATGTGGTGGGCGCGATCCGCGAACTGTTCGAGGAAACCGGTGTGTTGCTGGCCGGCCCTGACCTGTCCTCTACAGTGGAGGCAACGTCCACCCCGGAGTGGATGAAAGCCCGCGAGGCCGTAGCCGCCCAGGACAAGTCGTTCACCGATGTCCTGGCCAAGCGTGGCTTATCGCTGCGGACGGACCTGCTCAAGCCGCTCGTCAACTGGCTCAGCCCGGACTTTGCACACCGGCGCTTCAACACCCGCTACTTCGCGGCTACCCTTCCGGTTAACCAGCAGCCCTCCCTGCTGGCGAGCAAGGGTGTCTGGGGCCGTTGGGTGTGCGTTTCCAAGCTCATGGCCGAGCGCGGGACAACCGCTCTCGGCGACGAGATCGGCCAAGAAAACACAGTTGGACTGTCGCTAGGCCAATTGCTGGTGCCGGGCTCGGAGATCATTCTCGAGAAGATGGCCGCTGCCCAAGGCTGTATTGCTTACCTCAGCTACAAACGAAAGCCGCACATGTACAAGCCGCGGCTCGTCGACGAGGACGGCACGCTCATGCTCGAAGTTGAAGCCGCCCGGACGGTTTCAGGAGAGCCGCAGCGGGAACGCTAACTACACTCAAATCCACTGATGATAGAAAAAATGCCTGGCGACACCTGAATTCCGGTGTCGCCAGGCATTTTGCGTCTCGCGGGAAACTAGCGGGAGCGCTGGCGGAGGCGCTGCATGTCCAGGATGACAACTGCGCGGGCCTCCAAGCGGAGCCAGCCACGCTGGACGAACTCGGCGAGGGCCTTGTTGACCGTCTCGCGGGAGGCGCCGACCAGCTGGGCCAGTTCTTCCTGAGTGAGTTCGTGGGCCACCAGGACGCCATCGGTCGCAGGCCGGCCGAAGCGGTCCGCCAAGTCCAGCAGCGCCTTGGCGACACGACCCGGGACGTCCGAGAAAACGAGGTCGGACAAGGAATCGTTGGTACGGCGCAAGCGGCGGGCAAGTGCCTGCAGCAACTGCGCAGATACCTCCGGACGGGTACGCAGCAAGGCGTTGAGGCTTTCGTTCTTCAAGCCTGCCAAACGGGTCTCCGAAACGGCTGTGGCGGTTGCGGTACGCGGGCTGGGGTCGAACAGGGCCATTTCGCCGAAGAGCTCGCCCGGGCCGAGGATGGCCAACAGGGATTCGCGGCCATCCGGAGAAGTGCGGCCGAGCTTAACCTTGCCAGACACGATGAAGTAGAGCTGGTCACCCTGATCGCCTTCGCGGAAAACAGACGCTCCGCGTGAAAGGTCCACCTCTGTGAGTTCGTCCGTCAGCAGACGGAAAGCGTCGTCGTCAAGGGTCGCGAAGAGGGGCGCGCGGCGCAGTACCTCGATGTCCATGAAATCTCCTGAGTAAAAGTTCGGCTGTGGCGCTTCAGCCATTGTTTCAGAATTTTCTCGGCTCTGTGACGTACTTGGCAGCCGAAACGCCCGAAATCACGCGGAAGAGGCCCGAAACTGCGGCCTAACCGGCCGGGAATGCTCCGCTGGGCGGCGGCTTCGGGATGCGGTTGGCATCTTGCTTCTGAGGGGAGGCTGTCAGTCTGTGCATCTACAATTGGGGCTTACCCGGCGGTGAGGAGTTTTGGTGTTCGGTTTGACCATATTGGATTTGGCGTTGATTCTGATGCTTCTTTCCTACCTGATCTACGGACTGCGCAACGGCTTCCTCGTGACGCTGGGTGGAATCACAGGCTTCGCTGCAGGGGCCGTAGCTGCCTTCATCGCGGTCCCGCTCGTCGGCGACTGGGTGAAGGACAGCGGTTGGAGATTGACGGCCATCATAGGCTCCGCCGTGCTTCTCATCGTCTTGGGACACGGACTCGGCACCTGGATTGGCCAAAAGGTCCGCAGGGCCGTGCGGATCCAGCCATTGAACGCCTTGGACCGCTTGTTGGGCGGTTTCGTCAGCTTCGTTGTGGCGGCACTCGTCATGTCCATGTTGGCTTTCAGTATCAGTTCCTTGGGCGTGCCGTTCGTCTCACAGCAACTGGCCGATTCCAAGGTAATCCGCTTCATCGACACCATGACACCCACACCGGTCAAAGCAAGCGTGGCGCAATTGCGTTCCACCGTCATGGGCAACGGCATTCCGCACCTCATCGAAGGGATCGGCCCCGTGGCTCCGGTGCAGATCCCGAACACCAGCACAGACACCCCGGCGCTCAACAATGCCGCCCATTCCGTGCTGAAGATCGCCGGCACGGCCTACCAATGCGGCCAGAACCAGACGGGTTCCGGCTTCGTGGTCTCTCCTGGCCGCGTGGTGACAAACGCTCACGTGGTGGCCGGCGTGTCCCAGCCTGTTGTCGAAATTCCCGACGGCGGCGCATTGCCGGGCCGAGTTGTCTACTTTGACAGCCAACGTGACCTCGCCGTCGTCGCTGTCGACGATCTCCCGACGGCGCCGCTGCCGTTGAGCGCCGATCTTCCAGATGGTTCGCCCGCGGCCTTCGCCGGCTACCCGCACGGTGGCCCTTTCCAGTCCAAACCGGCTGCGGTGGAGGGCATCTCGACCCTGTTGGTTCCGGACATCTACGGCAACAACCCGTCCCCGGAACAGGTCTACAAGCTTGCCGGCGACGTTCAACCGGGTAACTCGGGCGGCCCGCTCCTGACCACCCAGGGCCAGGTTGCTGGCGTTGTCTTCGCTAAGACCACATCGGATGTGGCAGTCGGCTATGCCCTGACCATGGAGGAGCTATCACCCGTTGCGGCGCAGGCGTCATCCCTGAACATGGCAGTGTCCTCGGGCCAGTGCACCAAGAAGTAACCCCGCCCACCTAGGGACATGCTCAGCGCTTGATCTGAGCACTGGACATATTGCGTTTATGTCCAGTGCAGGGTGTGAAGGCTGGGCATGTCCCCCCCGGGAAGAGAGGGACGAGGCTTCTAGACTGCGGTGGCGAGGTAGTCGATGGCCAGCTTGTAGCCCTGCACTCCTGCTCCGACGATCACTGCGGAGCACACCGGGGAAAGATAGGAGTGGTGCCGGAATTCCTCGCGCTGGTGCACATTGGTGATGTGGACCTCGACGGCGGGAAGCTGGACCGCTGCGAGGGCGTCCCGGAGTGCCAAGGACGTGTGAGTATATGCGCCCGCGTTGATGACGATCCCGGCGGCGGTTCCGCGCGCGCCGTGGATCGCGTCAATGAGATCGCCCTCGTGGTTGGACTGGACGCAGTCCACGGTGAAGCCGTTGGCCTCGGCGGCTGCCATGGCGAGCTGTTCGACGTCGGCCAGTGTGGAAGTGCCGTACTTTTCCGGCTCGCGGGTTCCGAGCAGGTTCAGGTTGGGGCCGTTAAGGACGAGGATGGTGCCGCGACCGGCTTCGGTGGCGGTGGGAGCTTCAGTCATACTTCCCAATCTATAGCTGGGAAGTGCCTGTTCGGCCTTTCTTACGCCGTTGCCGCAGCCCAACTAGCTGGCAGTTGTTGTCGTTTTCAGGGCTTATACCGACAACTACTGCGAGCTAGTTGGGAGGGCGGCAGGGAACTTGGGCGGCGCCCTAGCGCGCGGCGATCCGGAGCTTCCCGACGCCCTCGGCGAGGATACGGCGCGCATCCTCGCCGAGTTGCGAGTCCGTCACTAGCACGTCGGCTTCCTCCAGCTGGGCAATCGAGGCGATGCCTACCGTTCCCCACTTGCTGTGGTCCGCCAAGATCACCACGTTGCGGGCCGCACTGATGAAGGCCCGGTTGGTCTCGGCTTCCTGCAGGTTCGGCGTGGTGAATCCGGCGTCCGCATCCATGCCGTGGACGCCAAGGAACAGGGTGTCGAGGTGCAGCTGCTTCAGCGCGGCCGTAGCGATGGGACCCACTAAGGCGTCCGACGGCGTGCGCTCGCCTCCCGTGACGATCACCGGGAAGCCGTGGCGCGAACCGGAGGCATTGTGGAAGAGATCCGCGATCCTGATGGAGTTCGTCACCACCGTGATCCGCGGACCCTTCAAGAGTTCCTTGGCAAGCTCGTAAGTGGTAGTTCCAGCACTCAGGCCCACGGCCATGCCTTCGTGAACCAGTGCGGCGGCTTCGACGGCGATTGCGTGCTTTTCCGCGATCAGCTGGGTCGATTTCAATTCGAAGCCAGGCTCGTGGGTCCGCGCATCGCCGGGGATCTTGGCGCCGCCGTGGATACGCTCCACGAGGCCTGATTCCTCAAGCGATTCAATATCCCGCCGGACGGTCATGGCGGAGACGCCCAGCAGTTGCGCGAGGTCCGAGACGCGGACAACCCGTTCGCGCCGGACGGCGTCGACTATGGCGGTGTGGCGCGCTGCCTGGAGCATCGGGGCCTTTCGGGACGGACGGCAGGGTGGCTAAGCGGGAGTGGCGACGACGGCGACCCCTCCGGCAGTAAGGTTCAGCGTACCTCCGGTGGGCGTTCCGCTCAGGAGCTCGACGCCGTCGAGCGGCACCTCGACGCCGTGCGCACTGTGGTTGATCACGAAGGTCCAGTCCTTGGTGCCGTTGCTCCGGCGGACGATTTCCACGTCATCCGGCGGCTGAATGCCCAAGACCGGCTCCACCCCGGCGTCGGAGCAGAGGAGCTGGAGCAGTTCGGACAGCCCCGCACGGCCCAAACTGGTGGCCACGTAGTAGGCGGCACCCCGGCCGTTCGATGCTCCCCGGCGGGTCACGGCCGGCGAGCCGCCGACGCCGGATCGCCCGACGCCGGAACCACCACTTCGCGTCCGGCCGTCGAACGTGGCAAGAACCTCCGCCCCGGTTGCCTTCCCCAGCTCGCTCCAGACCGTCCCGGGGCCGAAGCGGCTCAAGTCCACGGAATCTCCGGAACGCAAGGGGAAGAATTCTTCCATGCTGATGCCCAACAGTTCGGAGAAGGCCCCCGGGTAGCCGCCCCCGTTGACGGGGTCCATCCTGATGTGGTCGTTCTCGTCAACGATCCCGGAGAAATAGGTGATCACCAGGGTGCCGCCGGCTTCCACATACCGGTGGAGCTTCGCGGCGCCCTCGTCCGTGACCAAGTACAGCATCGGCGCGACTACCAATTTGTAGCTGGCAAGGTCATCGGTGCTTTGCCGGATGTCCGTGGTGATTCCCGCCCGGAAGAGCGCGTCGTGCCAGCGGCGCGTTTCGGGGATGTTCCGGGCGTCCTCGCTGGGGTGCGAGTCCAGTTCGGTGCCCCAACGTGCATCGGTGTCGTGGATGATGCAGGCTTCGGCCCGGACCGTGGAGCCTGCCACCTCCGAAATGCTCTCGAGTACACGGCCCAGCTCCACCACTTCGCGCCAGACTTTGCTGTCGCGGCCAGCGTGGGGGACCAGTCCGGAGTGGTATTTTTCGGCCCCGGCGCGGGAGGCACGCCATTGGAAGAACAGCACGCCGTCAGTTCCGCGGGCCACGTGCTGCAGGGAGTTTCGCAGCATTTCGCCCGGTGCTTTGGCAAAGTTGCGGGGCTGCCAGTTGACTGCAGAGGTGGAGTGTTCCATCAGCAGCCAGGGTTTGCCCTGAGCCCAGCCGCGGGTGAGGTCCGCCGTCATAGCCAGGTCTTGGAAGTTCCGCTCGTCGGCGGCAATCAAGTAGTGGTCATTGGACACGACGTCCATCTGTCTGGACCAGCGCCAATAATCCACGGGAGCGTTCAAGCCCATGTTGAAGCCCATGAAATTGGTGGTCACCGGGTGCTTCGAATGTGCCCTAATGATGTCTGCCTCTGCGTTGAAGCACTCAAGAAGGGCATCGGAGGAGAACCTCGCGAAGTCCAGTTGCTGCGTGGGGTTCACCCACGTTCCCGACCGGCGCGGCGGCAGGATCTCGGCCCAGTCGTAGTAATGCTGGGACCAGAAAGCCGTGCCCCAGGCCTCGTTAAGCGCGTCCAGGTTCCCGTATCTGTCCTGGAGCCATTCCTGGAAGCCGCGCTCCGCATGCGGGCCGAAATCCGGTTGGTTGTGGCAGCCGTACTCGTTGTGGACATGCCACATCACGACGGCGGGATGCCCCGCGTAGCGCTGCACGATCGCCGTCGTCAGTGCTGCTGCAGCCCGGCGATAGTCCGGCGAGCACGCCGCGAAGGCCTGGCGCGAGCCGTAACTTTGCCGGACGCCGTCGGCATTCACCGGTAGTGAATCGGGGTACTTGCGGCTGAACCACGGCGGGGGAGAAGCACTCGCATTCGCGAGATCCACGCTGATGCCGTTGCTGTGGAGCAGCTTGAGGATTCTGTCCAGCCAGCCGAACTCGTACCGGCCTTCTTCGGGCTCCAGGAGCGCCCAACTGAAGATGCCGACACTCACCAGGTTCACCCGTGCTTCCTTCATGAGGGCCACGTCGTGTTTCCAGACCTCTTCGGGCCATTGTTCGGGGTTGTAGTCGCCGCCGAACGCGATCCGTCCGCCCAGCTTGTCGACGATGTAGTCCATGGTCATACGTTGTTCTCCTCTATTGGAACTGACGGTGAGGCCGGCCATGAGCGGAGTGAATCTTCTACATCTGTTATATCGGCCAAGCTGCGATTGGCGGCCCGGGCTTGACCGGTCCGACTGATCGCGTAACACCCAGGCAAAGCAGCGGACTGTGGCCTTGGGGTAACCCCGGCTTCAGCCTTCAATCTCCACCTGACTTTCCGATGGATTCCGCACATGTCCCTATTCTGCGGCCAGAAGAGCAGCCTGGGCGTCGAAGCAGTAGAGCTCCAAAATGCCCTTCACGGGCGGGAGAACACCGCTTTCGGGGTGGTGGCCGAGGCCGTCCTTTGCTCAGAGCGCGACATATGGCCGGCGACTGCAGGAATGGGCGTATGCCCCTCCCAAATTATCCGATTCGACGGCTCGGAGAGGACCCCGCTAACGTCCCCGACGGTCGGTTGGCAATCCGCTAGCGACAAGCATAAAGACGTTCGAGAGCCTCGCACAGCAGACCTTCTCGACAAACGTCGACTTATCGTTGACGCTCAGAAGACATCGGATGTTTAGCTGCGCCCGGGCAGTTAGCTCTGGCTTTGCCCTCGAAAGCTTGCTAGCTTCGGGTCTGTGAATGGGGACACACGGTCAATAGCCGTCAAAATAATGTCATGGGCCCGGGGTGCGGATGCGTCAAAAGCATCTGAACTCGTCATGGTCTCGGAAGATTCAGCGCTGATCGGCAAGCTGGCCGACCACGATTTAAAGGCGCAGGATGTGGTGCTTTTCGCACCGCAAGGGAATAAGCCTCCTCCGACTGTACCTCGATGGCAGCAATTCCATTACTTCGGTGACTTCAAAGACCCGGACGCTGACATTCTAATCGGTGAGGACTTTTACGTCCAGCAGCCGACGAGACTCACCTATAGTGCTCGCGAAACGGGGTGCATGCCTCATTTGGGAAACGCTCGCGAAATCACGGGCCGCTACGGGCACGGCGGTGACGATGAGGGATGGACCTGTCGATGGCAACGCGTAGGGAAATCACGAAGAAGTACGCAGCCGATTATGCGAAGGCGTCCAAGAAAGCCAAAGGCGTGGTTCTCGACGAGCTCGTGGCTGTTACGGGATGGTCCCGGGCAAACGCCCGCCGCGCATTGGCCACGGCCCGTGCGCGAAAAGGCCGGGCGAAACCGGTAACGCGCAGGCCTCGGGGACGTACGTATGGCTATGACACCCTCAAGGTCCTGATCTGTGTGTGGCGGCTGGCCGGGATGCCATCGGGCAAATACCTGGCCGCGACCATGGACCTCTGGCTGCCCAAGCTTCAGGCCTTCGGGGAACTGGACGCCAAGCGACTGACACCGGCAGTGGCGGCGCAGCTGATGCAGGTCTCCGGGGCGACGATCGACCGGCTGCTTAAGCCCACGAAGGACGCGGACAGGCCCAAAGGGTTGTCCGCGACGAAGGCCGGGCCGTTGCTGCGGAACTCCATCACGGTCCGCAAGGCAGGGGACGAACACGAACAGGCGCCGGGGTTCATCGAAGCGGACATGGTCGTCCACTGCGGGCCCACCCTGGCCGGTGAATTCGCCAGGACCCTGACCGCCACGGACGTCTTCACCGGCTGGACCGAGAACGTCGCGGTCCGCAACGGGGCGCATAAATGGGTGCTCCCGGCCCTGGACGAAGTCGTGGCCCGGCTGCCCTTCCCCCTGGTCGGTCTGGATACCGATAACGGCGGGGAATTCATCAACTACGCCCTGATCGCCTGGGCTGGTGACAAAGACATCTACTTCACCCGCTCCCGGCCGTACAAGTCCAACGACAACGCCCACGTCGAGCAGAAAAACGGTGATGTGGTCCGCCGCCATGCCTTCCACTACCGCTACGACACCACCGCCGAGCTCAAACTCCTCAACGCCCTCTACGACCTCGTCCGGGTCCGGCTGAACCTGTTCACCGCCACCATCAAAGCAACCGGCTGGCGCTCAAACAAACACGGCAAGAAAACCCGCATTTACGACAAGCCACGGACCCCGTACCAGCGCGTCGTCGATTCCGGGATCCTCACCACAGCCAAAGCCGCCGAACTCGCTCAACTAATGGAGATCACGAACCCGGCCGACCTCACCCGGGGCATCACCAAAATCCAGACCCAGCTGATCGCCCTCGCCGCAGCGAAAACACAGGCCCTGGAGGACTCATCCACGCGAGCACAAATAGATGAGGCACGCACAACACTTTCGCGAGCATCTTGACATGAGTCGTTACGGCAGCAGTCCTACGCTGTTTCCGAGTTTGTTCCCATTGGTGGTCCGACGATTCTGCGTGCGGACAATGATGTCGATAGATCAGCGTTCATCCGTGATGCAGACACAGCACACTCATCCGGGAAGTTCCCGCTCGCATTGTGCCACCCCAAATCCCTTTTGGGTGACATGCCAGCTCTGGGTTTTGTTCCAGATACCGCGGAGGTCAGTAATGCCTTTATCGCCAGCTCTGGGGAAGTGTTCACCTCGCCTGCGGGCCTCCCGTTAGGGAATCTGGAAGAGCCCAATCCGAACTGGTCCGAACGCTGGGCGGCTAGGATGACTGAAGTTCGGCAACGGCCGGAGGTCTCCGGCCGGCCTTGGATCAGCCGCTACCTGTCGGCGGCAGATGCTCTCCGACATGCCCAGGTCCGGGGCTTTCAGGGGATGCGGGTATCCGGTTTCGGTGGACATCTTGTCGAAGAGCTGGACGGGCTTGGTGACAAACGTCAGACCTCACGGTTGCTGCTCCTCTTCAACGGGGGCGTGGCTCATTTGCACGACACCGCCTCATCGAGGACGTACAGTCTGGGTTCTGATGCCGCCAAGCTCGCCGACATAATGCTTACAGTGGGCTCGGATGTATCCGAAACGGCGGCACGAATCCTCGGCTGTTCGGAATCGTTGGCGGCGGCTTCCATACAGCAGATCGAGGAATCGTTCAGCGACAAAGGCATCCGGGATGGCTTCGTCGAACCTGTGGGGCTCTAATGGAAGCGCTCCCTGAGGCCATCAACGGCCGTGCCCGCGTTGCCTTGAAGAACGTTCCCGACGTTATTGTTCACGACATCTATTCTCCCCTCGGGGCAAAGCTTTATGATGCGATCGCACTTCAGGACGCCCATGAGCTTCGGGAGATGATCGCAATCGCCCGCGAAACTACCGGGCCGATCCTCGAATTGGCCTGCGGGGCCGGACGTTTTACGCTGGCTCTCCTCGCCTTGGGGAGGCAGGTGACCGCCGTCGACCTCTCTCCGTCGATGCTAGGCATTTTGTCGGACCGGCTGGATTCAAGCCATGCTCATCTGCGGGTCAATCTCACAATGATCGAAGGTGACATTTGCGACTTCGATGCCGGACGCCGGTTCAACACTGTCATCTTCGGTTGCGTTACCGTGTCGCTCCTTGATTCGACTGCAAGAGGCAGGCTATTCCGCCACATGGGATCGGTGTTGTCTGCCGACGGTCGCTTCTTCCTCTCGACCACCGTGGCGGAAGGGGACACCGATCTTGCCACCCCAGGGGCTCCCATCGAGAATCTGCAACAGGTCCTCGATTCGGCTGGAACAGCCTACCGCCTCCATGAATACATAGCGGCCGATCGAAGCATCCGTGCGATCACCCTGATCCCGGAAGTAATCACTCCGGGTGCCCCCGTGGACGTCTTTACCACCGCCGTCCGGGTCCTGCCGCCGGATCAGTTGATGACAGAGCTCCAGGCAAATGAACTGGAAGTCATCAGAACCCACCCGGTGAAGACACCAGGTGCAGCCCACGAGATCGTCATCCTGGAAGTCGGACACCCTGCCTAGCGCGGTCTGGACTTCGCTTCAGCCGCTGACGGAAACTAACCTCCCTTCCTCGGGAGTAGTGTCTGCTTTCGGGCACAGGATCCGTTTCGGTAACGGTGACGACGTGCTCTGCGCAACAAGCGGCCTATGGAACGTAAATCTGGGCTACGGCAACCCTGCGATTGCTGAAGCAGTTCACGGGGCGCTCCTGGAGTGTTCGTACTCGACGTTGTTCAGGCAATGGAACGCGCACGCCGAAGAGGCGGCGGCTGCGCTGTTGGATGCTGCAGGCGAGGACCTCTTCTCCCGTGTTATCTACTCAACTTCCGGGAGCGCGGCCAATGACTTGGTCATGAAACTGGTCAGGCAGACACAGATCCTCCGACAGTTTCCCGAAAAGCAATTGATTGTGGCTTTACGGGGCAGCTATCACGGCCTGACTTACGGCAGTTTCTCGCTGACAGGCGAAGATCTTGGGCAACGCGTTTATGGCGTCGACCAAAGACTGATTCGCCACGTCGGATGCGAATCCGGAGATGAACTCTCGGAACTGATGGCCTTGCAAGGCAACCGTATCGCGGCGGTCGTTGTCGAGCCTGTCCTGGGGACCGGGGCGTATCCGGTGCCGCCCGATTTCCTCGATGAGCTGTTCCGTTTCCGGGAAAAGTATGGGTTCATCATCGTTGCGGACGAGGTTGCCACGGGGTTCGGACGAACCGGTCCGATGTTCGCCTCCACAAGATGGTCCCAGGGACCCGACGTCCTGATCACGTCAAAAGGACTCACAAACGGCTCGTGCGCTGCGGCCGCGGTACTGACGTCTGCGGACATCGCCCAGCTGTTTGTGGCTTCTGGAAGCGTATTCACCCATGGCGAGACCCAAGCAGGAACACCAGCAACGGCAGCGGCGATCCTCGCGACCTTGTCCGAATTCATGCGTCTGGACGCTCTCGACAACGGTGTGAAAGTCGCCAGGCAACTCGATTCCGCGCTCAATGCTCTGACTTCCTCAACCAGGTCCGTCACCGCGTATCGGGGCCAAGGGTGTTTCCGGGCTCTGGACGTGATCGGTGCAGAGGGTGCACCGATCACTGGGAAGGAAACTTCTTCCCTGCTCCAAAGCATCCGGCGGGCCGGGGCCAGCGTCTACCCCGGGCCGGGGGGCATCCAGCTGATCCCGTCTCTGACCTATTCAGAGGTTGAGGTCAGACAGCTCTTCGAATCAATTGCTGGCGGCCTATCCGAATTCGCTACGGTAGGCGTAAGTCATGATTAGCCCCGTGCGCACCGTGCGATCAGGGCCGTCGGTGTTCACAGCCCCCGCGGACTTCGTCAATTGGCTGGGCGACGCGACCCGAGCCCGCCCGCGTCGTCCGGTGCTGGCTGTTGTTGACGCCGCCGTCACCCGGTCCCCCGACGGACTACGGTTTCTAGACTTGCTGCGGGGGACAGCCGATTTGCTGTGCGTTGACCCTGCGGCGGATGAAGCCGCTCTGCTTTCGACAGCTGAGAGGTCCGGTCCGGTGGATGTTGTGCTGGGCATAGGTGGCGGGGCTGCAATGGACACCGCCAAGCTGTTGCCGCCGCTCTGGGACCCAGGCCACCGCCTCACCATCATGTCCCGGACACGTGCCGGTCACCTGATGCTCCGCGACGAACCTGTTCCCAAGTGCGCCCTCGGGTTGGTGCCCACAACGCTGGGCACCGGTTCAGAGTCGGGAATGAACGCCTGCATCTCCGACGGATCACGGAAGCGACTGGTTTCCGGCGGGCAGCTCCGGGCGGATGCCGTCCTTCTGAACTCCGGACTGACTGCTTCGCTTCCCATGCATTTGGTGCTGTCCGGCACATTGGAGGCCATCTTCCGGCTTGCCACCCCGTTTGTTCTGACCGGCACGCCGAGGCGATCCTCAGACACACTTGCCTTAGCCACCATACGGGCACTGGCACAGGCCGCAGACGAGGTTCAACATCTACGATTGCAGGGCAGCCCCGGCATCCGCGCGGCCGAGGTGCGTCAGGAGATAGCCGAGCTGAGTTCCTTTTCGCAGACCGGGTGGACCAGCCTTGGCCGCAATTCCTATGGCACGCTCCCCTGGATCATTGCGACGGAGCTCTCCACGGTGGTAGGGCTGTCGAAGATGGAAGCGGTTGCGGCGATATTGCCGGCATACTGGCGCCGAGTGGAGTCCGGAGACAAACGGTTCGGATTCGCCGCCCGCTTATCGGACGTCGGTCATGCACTCCCACATACCAATGTGCCCCCGGCTGCAGGTCCAACCGCAACCCTAGAAAATGCTCTGTCGCGATGGGACCTCACCAGGTCCTTGTTCATTGGCACTCAAGACATTCATCGCATTTCCCAACAGATTTCGCGCGCCTGGGGAGGCGGCCTTCCGACGATGCAGGGCTTGACTTCAGCGGACACCGAGGCCTTCCTCACGGAAGCCGTCGGTGCCGTGCGCGAATAAGGCGGGGGACGCGCAACCGGCGCGACCCACGAGACCCATCGAAAGGAGGAAAAACATGGACATAACTAACCTAGATCTGAATATCGCAGAGTTGGAGACGATGGAAGCTCCCGACATCTGGGCCGGATTCACCGCCGGCCTCGCTTCGACTATTTCAGCGATCGGCGTCGCGGCAGCCATTGTTGCCCTGACCTAATCAACGAATGACTGCACTGACCTCATCAACGGAAGAACAAATACAGAAACGGATGTCAAACATGATTGAACTGATGGATGCTCCGACCGTGTCCCCGGACCTGGCGATCATCGAGCTGGAACAGCTCGACGCTCCCGAATTCTGGAACACCGCGGCCGGATTTGTTTCGGGAGTAGGGGCTGCAATAAGCCTCGTTGGAGCGGGCGTGCTTGTCCTAACCTGATCTGAATCCTAGCACGGGCGAGGTGGGGCAGCTTCAATTGTCCTGCCCTACCTCGTCCGCGCCATCCGGCCAGTCAGGGATGAACCGACCAAACCGAAAAGAAAGACTCTCTCATCGTGGTCTACATGATGCAATTCGACAACTTTTCCCAAAGCCTTCGCAGCAGCGACATAGTAAAGGACCTCAGCATCTCAGTCGAGCAGGGCCGCATCGCGGGCCTCCTTGAGATACCGCCCGCCTTGTCGTTTGGCTTCTCGCCCTCTGCCCAGGCGGGCACTTCGTGACAATGAAGAAAGGCCTCACATAGATTGGCAGACACTCAGCCCACTGCGGCTTCTGGAACCCTCGCTCCGCGCTTGCGAAAGGGCCTGGAAATAGAAGCGTCAGGACAGGAATGGACCGTCACCGATCCCAGTGGGCGAATCTTCCGGATTTCAGCCGATATCGCCGCGTTGCTGAACGCTATTGACGGTCTTCGGACGCGGCAGGAGCTTCCAGCGCAGCTGACGCAGGAGACCGGGCGCCGATGGACCTCCGAATCCGTCCACCAGGCACTGGAATCCTTCGCTGCCAAAGGACTTATCGAGGACGGAACGCAAAGACGAAAGAAGCCACCGCGGATTCGTTTCGTTCCGCCACTGACGTTGCAGATCGGGTTCTTCAGCCCGGCACCCTTCCTGCACCGCATCAGACGCTCCCTGGAATGGCTCGTCTCGACCCGAATGGTTGTTGTTTACGGCTTCATCATCCTTTTAGGAGCGACGATCCTTGCCGTCTCCGCCGGGGACGTCTGCGCGGCTTTGACAACACCGCTGCCACTCTCCACGTACTTGGCGGTTGTGTCGGCGATGATGCTCTCCACAATGCTCCACGAGATGGGGCACGGTGCAACCCTGGCTGCCTTCGGCGGGAAACCCCGCCAGATCGGGTTCATGCTTTTTTACCTCACCCCCGCATTCTTCTGCGACGTTTCTGACGGCTGGCGGCTGGACTCGAAATGGAAAAGGGTGTCCATCGCCCTGGCCGGGGTCGTCACCCAGGGCGTCCTCGCAGGAACTGCCAGCCTCTTTTCCCTTGTCGCGAGCATCCCCGAAGTCAAAGCCGGTCTGCTCTTTTACGCCGTCTTGGGGTACACCTCAGCGGTCATCAATCTGATCCCCTTCGTCAAGCTTGACGGTTACATCGCACTGATGTCCTACCTTGACATCAGCCACTTACGCGACAAAGCACTGCGGGACGCCCGCCGACTTATCTCCAGAGTGCTCTTTGGCCATTCATCCAAAGATGAACTACCTCAGCTTCGAAGGTTTAAGATTTATGGTCTGCTTTGCATGCTGTTCCCGGCGTACCTGGTTGTCACTGCCTTGTCTCTCTGGCTTGACGGGATTGCCAGATTCGGCGTCTGGGGAGCCGGAATAGCACTGCTCGTCGTCGCCCTCCTCGCCGCACGCGTAGCTGCCGGATACCTCAGCATCGTTAGGGAAGGCTGGGACCGGCCGGGGTCAAGAAAACGAATCCTGGCGGTGTCCGTTTTGCTGCTAACCGGCGTTGCCGTGTCCGGGGCCTACATACAGATACCTGCCACTATTGAGGCAGGTTTCGTCAACGATGCGGGAGGCGCAGGCGTCGTCTTCGAGGCAAATTCATCAGTCCCTCATCTCGATGCCGGGCAGGTAGTTGACGTTTACGGATCCGGTCTCATAAACACGCGGAAGATCGGATCGCTGAAGGTGAAGGAAATGAAAGTCTCCACGAGAACGGTACCCCTGAACGCAATAGCGCCATTCACGCTCCCGGGCGCCCAACTGGTCGCAGAAGTAATCCCCTTGGAAAGCGAGGATTCCAACTCGCTCCCTTCGTCCGGGACTGCACTCATTCGACTGCAGAACCGGAACACCTACGAGTGGCTGAATGAGAAGTATCTTCAGCCCGTCATTGCAGGGCTGTCCACGGGCCGGTCGCCCACTAAATAGGGGAACGGCGCGTTGGCGGTTCGCGGGACACCGTAGGCCTTTGTGTGGTGCTTTAGCTGGCGGGGGCAGCACCGATCGGGCCCTTGATCCCGTCATAGCTGAAGGAATCCAGGGACAGCGTTTTACCGTTAAGGACCAACAAAGGCGCGGGTGGCGGTCCTCTGGGAAGAGAACCGCCACCTTTGTGCTTGCCGGGCCTGGAGCCTACTTCTTCAGTGACTCCGCGATCTGGGCCATGATCGTGGGGTCGGAGAGGGTGGTAGCGTCGCCTGCTTCGCGGCCTTCCGCGACGTCTTTGAGGAGGCGGCGCATGATTTTCCCGGACCGGGTTTTGGGCAGTTCGGGGACCACGAGGATGTGCTTGGGTTTGGCGATGGGCCCGATTTCCTTGCCGACGTGGTTCCGCAGGGTGGTGACGACGTCGTCGCCGCTGTCCTGTCCCGACGGGGCGGATTCACGCAGGATCACGAACGCGACGACGGCCTGGCCGGTGGTTTCGTCGGAGGCTCCGACGACGGCGGCTTCGGCCACCCAGGGATGGGACACGAGCGCGGACTCGATTTCGGTGGTGGAGAGCCGGTGCCCGGAGATGTTCATGACGTCATCGACCCGGCCCAGGAGCCAGATGTCGCCGTCTTCGTCTTTCTTGGCACCGTCGCCGGCGAAGTACATGCCTTCGAAACGGGACCAGTAGGTTTCCTTGAACCTTTCCGGGTCCCCCCAGATGCCGCGCAGCATCGCGGGCCAGGGTTCGCGGACCACGAGGTAGCCGCCGTGCCCGTCCGGGACCGACTCGCCGGCTTCGTCCACGACGTCGATCGCGATGCCCGGCAGCGGAACCTGCGCCGAGCCGGGTTTGGTGGCCGTGACCCCGGGCAGGGGTGCGATCATGTGGGCGCCGGTTTCGGTCTGCCACCAGGTGTCCACGATCGGGGCCGGGTGGGCCTTCTTTTCCCCGTTCTTGCCGGCATTGGAACCGATGACCTCCCGGTACCACATCCACGCTTCGGGGTTGATGGGTTCGCCCACGGAGCCCAGGACCCGGATGGAGGACAGATCGTACTTGGCCGGGATGTCCTTGCCCCATTTCATGAAGGTCCGGATCGCGGTGGGGGCCGTGTAGAGGATGGAGACCTTGTACTTTTCCACGATTTCCCACCAGCGGCCCTGGTGCGGGGAGTCCGGGGTGCCTTCGTACATGACCTGGGTGGCGCCGTTGACCAGCGGCGCGTAGGCGACGTAGGAGTGGCCGGTGACCCATCCGACGTCGGCTGTGCACCAGAACACGTCCGTTTCCGGGTGCAAGTCGAACACGGCCTTGTGGGTGTACGCGGTCTGGGTGAGGTACCCGCCGGTGGTGTGCAGGATGCCCTTGGGCTTGCCCGTGGTCCCGGAGGTGTACAGGATGAAGAGCGGGTGCTCGGAATCGTGCCCGACGGCGGTGTGCTCACCGGAGGCGGCCCCGACCGTGTCCTCCCACCGCTGGTCCCGGCCCTCGTGCCAGTCCACGTCCTGGCCGTTGCGTTTGACGACCACGACGTTCTCCACGGTGTGGCCGGGGGCGGTCAGGGCCTGGTCAACGGCGGCTTTGAGCGGGCTGGGCTTGCCGCGCCGGTAGGTGCCGTCGGCCGTGACGACGAGCTTGGCCTCGGCGTCATCGATCCTGGAGCGCAGCGCGTCGGCGGAGAAGCCGCCGAACACCACCGAGTGCACGGCACCGATCCGGGCACACGCCAGCAGGGTGATCACGGCTTCGGGGATCATGGGCAGGTACACGGCGACCCGGTCGCCTTTGGCCACGCCCAGGGACTCGAACGCGTTCGCGCACCTTTTGACCTCGTCGGTCAGCTGCGCGTAGGTGTAGGAGCGGGTGTCACCGGGTTCGCCCTCGAAGTGGATCGCCACCCGGTCCCCGAGCCCGTTTTCCACGTGCCGGTCCAGGGCGTTGTACGCGGCATTGACTTCCCCGCCGACGAACCACTTCGCGAACGGCGGCTCGGACCAATCCAGCGCCTGCGTGAAGTCCTGGGACCAGGTCAGCAGTTCCCGGGCCTGCTTCGCCCAGAACGCGGGACGGTCCGCTGCGGCCTCTTTGTATTCCGCCGCGCCGACCACCGCGTTCGCAGTGAACTCCGGCGTGGGCGCGAACTTCCGGTGTTCTTGCAGGAGGTTTGCAAGGGCATCGCCGTTGCGTGTCCCGTCGGATGCGAGTGCAGCGGCGGTCGTTGATCCATTGGCGTCCTGGGACATGTGAACCTCATCATTCATCGATCTCTGCTGCTCGGGGGTCCGGTGGCGGGACCGCCCTGCCCAATGCGCGAATAATGCACGACATTGGGCTGCGGCGCCTCATGGGTTCCGCAATGAGCTTTACCGGAACCCACCTTAGCGTTTTGCGTTGAGAACCAGTGCCTGCGGTCACATTTTGGACCGTGAGGGCCGGTTGATTCGCGCCGAACGGCGCCGGTGGCTCTTGGGTTCGCCGTCACATGGAGAAATTGAGACTCTGCGTCCCGGCCGCCGCGCAGCTGCCAACTAGTGGACTGTCAGACGGGTGACATAGGCTGAAGAGGTCTCGAGACGCGAAAACCAGCCCCCAGCCGGGCACGGAAAACACCGGTGCAGCCTTGGGCGGCAGCGTCCGGAGCACCGCCGCACTAAGGAGATTTGCACATGAACCAGACGAGCCTAGGTCCGAAAGACGGCGCGCAGTCGCCCGGATCGGCCCCCGAAGCAACAGCTGGCTCCGGGGCGCCAGAGCCCGGCAGCAAGACCTCCCCGAAGTACCAAGCCGTACTGGGCCCGTTCACTGTCCGGGACCTGACCGTTTTCGGTTCCACCTTGCTGATGTTTGTCGGGTCCCTTTTGCCGATGTTTGGCGGGCTCTACAACCTGTGGAACTTGAATAACCTGTTCTTCCTGGCACTAGGCATCATCCTTCCCTTGGTTGTCAGCTCCTTGTTCGTGGCACGGCGCCTGCAACCGGGGACTGTCGTGAGAATCGGTTCGCTCTCGATTGACCAGTTCGCATCCGTCGTGGCGTCTTTCGCCGTCGCTCTCTTCTTCCTGTCCACAGCTGGCGCGTTTACCGTGCTCGCGCTGGCGGGCCTGATCGGCTCAGCGGGCCTGCTGGTTGCGACGGTCCTGGCCCCGCACTTGCCGATCCTCCGCGAGGATTTCAAGGACCGGGCCGAACGTCCT
The DNA here is from genome assembly GCF_039539965.1 of Arthrobacter methylotrophus. Lineage (NCBI taxonomy): Bacteria > Bacillati > Actinomycetota > Actinomycetes > Micrococcales > Micrococcaceae > Arthrobacter > Arthrobacter methylotrophus. The sequence continues at coordinate 318,925 of NZ_BAABED010000001.1, forward strand.
GCACATCTTGTGGCCAGGGAATCGGCTATCCCGACCCGTAAGCCTGCCGTGCCGAAGGCTGCCAAGCCTGAACCGCACGCCCCGAAGGCAGAGGTCACTGTCCGCCCTGCCGCTACCATCGCTGCTCCGGAACCTGCTTCGCCCGCCGGGGACCACGACGTCGTAGCCGCTGAGCCCGCCGTCGAACCCTCCGTACCCGATGGGCACACCGCGGCTGCGGCTTATGCCGAGCATGACGCGCAGGCCCCCACCCCCGAGGAGCCACGGCACATGCCAGCTGCCACCATGGCCACGCCGATCGTCCGAGGATCCGACACTGGAGCCGGTCCCGCCACCCAGCACATCGGCACGGTTGACCAGGCCCGGGTGTATCAGCCGATCGGCGCCACCGTTGATCCGGCCACCCGGAGGGACGAATCCGAACACGGCGCCGACTACGAGGCATTCTGGTTCGCTGTGGCGCATTCCCGCGTCGCGGTCGACGAGCACAGCGGTGCGCCCGTCTTCACCATAGAACCGGGCGGGTGGGTCCTTGCCCTCGAGGACCGGGGCGAAGAATTCCTCGTGCAGGATGCTGACGGCAAAGTGGGCGTTCTGCGCGACCTCAGCCAGATCGAACGCGGCTAGCCAGGCAGGCTGTGGTCACCGTCGTCGAAACCCCGCTGGCTTTGAAGCGGCGGGCGCGCAGAATCAACAAGGCCCTTGCCGAGCTCTATCCCTACGCCCACGCTGAGCTTGATTTCAGGAACCCGTTCGAACTGCTTGTAGCCACAGTCCTGTCCGCGCAGACCACGGATGTGCTGGTCAACCAGGTCACCAAGATCTTGTTCGCCCGCTATCCGGACGCCCGGAGCATGGCCGAGGCCGACCCCGCCGAGCTGGAGGCGATCCTGCAGCCGACTGGCTTCTTCCGCGCCAAGGCGAAAAACGTCCTGGCGCTCAGTACGCGCTTAGTCGACGAGTTCGACGGCGAGGTCCCCGGTCGCTTGGAAGATCTGGTGAGGCTCCCCGGCGTCGGGCGCAAAACGGCAAACGTCGTGCTGGGAAACGCCTTCGGTGTTCCAGGAATCACGGTGGATACGCATTTTGGCAGGTTGGCGCGCAGGTTTGCTTGGACGACGTCCGAGGATCCGGTGAAGATCGAGTTTGACGTCGCGGAATTGTTCGAGCCCAAGGATTGGACCATGCTGTCCCACCGAGTGGTTTTCCACGGACGCAGGGTCTGTCATGCGCGCAGGCCAGCGTGCGGCGCATGTCCAGTGGCCGATTGGTGCCCCAGCTACGGCGACGGCGAGACCGATCCCGTCAAAGCTGCCAAGTTGCTCAAATACGAATTGGCGCCGGGCAAGGAAGCGCTGCGGGCACAGCTTCTCGCCGAGACCCACCGCGCGGCCGAGATTCGGATGGAATCACAAAGGAGGCCGGGATGACCGCACTTGAGGATCTCGTCAGTCTCATCACCAGGATTGATTCCGGGCTGCATCCCGGCCCTGATCCGCGAATTGCCGCAGCAATGGTGGATCCGGACAAGACGAGAAAAGCTGCCGTGCTCATGCTCTTTGGGGTCTTGGAGGACGTCCCCGCCCGATCCGGCAGGCCGGTTGCCCCGGCGGACTTGGACGTGTTGCTTCTGGAACGCGCGCACACACTGGACGACCATCCTGGACAGGTGGCATTCCCTGGCGGAAGCATCGACCCCGGGGATGAGTCAGCCGTAGCGGCAGCTCTCAGGGAGGCGGTCGAGGAGACAGGCCTGGAAAGTGGAGGCGTGCAGGTGCTGGGTGTCATGCCCGAACTCGGCCTGATACGCAGCAACTTCGTGGTCACCCCGGTGTTGGCTTGGTGGGCTTCGCCCTCGCCCGTGAGGGTGGTGGACTACGGGGAATCCGCGCAAGTTTTCCGGGTTCCGGTGCGGGATCTCCTGGACCCAGACAACCGATACACGGGGACGCTCACGCGACTGGGCCGGACCTTCTCGAGCCCCGTTTTCATGGTCAACGGACTAGTGGTCTGGGGCTTCACCGGGATGGTGCTCAGTGGCCTTTTCGATGCCTTGGGGTGGACAGTTCCCTGGGACACGGAGAGATTGCTCGAGATCGAGATGTAGCCTCACGCGCCGCAGCCCTACGCGGCACGTCTGGCTGTTTTCGAGTGGTCCACGACGAGTCCCGTGGCGGCATTTTCCCGAACGGCGTTGATGCCGGCGACTACTGCCTTGAGGTGCTTGAACCGGGGCGATTCCGCCACGAGTGTTCCGTCGGCTGCCGTCAGCCGGAAACGGTAACCGTCTTCGCCGTCTTTGAGAATTTCGAATCGTCCAGCCATCGTTGATGTTCCCCCTTGAATACTGCATCGCTCAATAAGCGCGTCGTTGCATTGTGGCGCTCCTCACGTTGAACGCCATGGTTGAGAGTAACCAGAAGGAAGGGGAACGCAGAAGTTACTTGAGGGTAAGTTACCTGCCAGGGTCATAGCAGCGTCCTTTCCGCAATATGACTAGCTTTCGGCCCCGCGCGAAGCTATGGTTCCGGACTTCAAAAGATCAGCGCGCGCCTCGGAGCCGGTACCGGGTACTCCGCCATGGCCACCTTGAAATCTTCCTCCGCGTTGAGCCGCCGCCGGACTTCCATTGACTCCAGCCTCTGGGAATCTTCCGCGTCGATCCCGGGGGTTTTTGCCAGTTCCCTGATCCAGGCGCCAGCTACGACGGCGTCGTGCTGCTCGCCCAACAACCGTTGCAGGCCAGTGGCCGGCTGGATCACTCCGGAAGCATGGTGGCTGAACGTGTCCGCAATTGCCTCTACCGAATATCGGAGACACTTGACGTCCTTGCGCGCCTGGTGGAGCGCAGCATTGCGCACGTCCGGGTCGCCGCTTGCCGCCTCCTCCGCGAGGCTGTGCTGCAACTGCTCCCACCGCGCCTGGAGGCGCTCCGCGAGATCCGCCGTCGGGTGCTTGTATTCCTTTGCAGTGGGGACTTCCAGTAGCGCTGCCCTTGCAGCCCGCAGCGTCCGCTTGCTGCGCTTGCCTCCACCAAGGGCAGCCGCCAGCCGGGCGCTGGACGATTCCAGTTCCTCAAGGGCCTGGCGCACCGCCTCAGGAGCTTTCCAGGAATCCTTCGTTTCAAGGGAAAGGCGTATCCTCTGCGCCAGGACAAAGGCATCCCGGGACTCGCCGAGTGAAGTCGCCAGCCATCTGACTTCCTGGCGGACCGGTTTGGGCAGTCCCGGGATCATGCCGCGATAGCAGCTAAGCACAGAACGGAGGCGGCGAAGGGCAAGCCTGGCGTTGTGCACTGCTTCCGGGTCAGCCGTTGCGATCAGGGGTAACTGGCCTTCTACCTCCGTTAGCTGGAAGGCGATGTACACAGCCAACGGCGCCCGATCTTTGCTTCCCACGGAGCAATCGTCCTCCGCTGCGGTTCCGGGGACAATAGCTGTGCTTACTTCGCCTTGTCGTAAGAATCGACGACGGCGATGCTCACCGGAAATTCCACTGGAACCCGCCCGAACAACAGCTCCTTCGCGGCAGCCGCGGCCTCCTCGATGGCACGGATGCAGGCGTCCACCGACTCGGTCGGCGCGTGCACCATGACTTCGTCGTGCAGGAAGAACACGAGTTCCCCGGCTGGCGTTGCGCCCCCATCCATGGCCCGCAGCCGCCGTCGAAGCTCGGCCAGCCAGCACGACGCCCAGTCCGCCGCTGAACCCTGCACCACAAAGTTCCGCGTGAAACGTCCCCGCGATCGGGCGATGCTGTCCGCGCGCCGCTGTTCTTCCGCCGTCGTGGATTGCTGGCTGCGGATCCAACGTTCCGAGGGCGGCGGGCTGCTGCGGCCCAACCTCGAGGTCACGGTGCGGCCGGCTTCGCCGTCGCGGGCAGCCTCTTCAACGAAGCCGACAGCTCGCGGATAAGTACGGGTCAGCTGAGGCATGAGCCGCCCGGATTCGCCTGTTGTGGCGCCGTAAATTGCACCTAGCAGGGCGATCTTGGCCTTCGAGCGGTCGCCGCCGAATCCCTGCGCGGCGATGCCGGAGTACAAGTCCTTGTCCCGGGCCGCCTCGGCCATCTTGGAGTCTTGGGCCAGTGCCACCAGAACCCTCGGTTCAAGCTGGGAGGCGTCGGCAACGATCAATTTGTGCCCGGGGTCGGCGTGCACTGCGCCCCGGATCTGGCGCGGGATCTGGAGCGCCCCGCCACCCCTGGAAGCCCAACGGCCGGACACCACGCCGCCAACCACATACTCGGGACGAAACCGGCCTTCGCTGACCCAAGCGTCCAGCCAGGACCAGCCGTTGGCGCTGAACAAGCGGGAGAGTTTCTTGTATTCCAGCAGGGGCCCGATGGCCGGATGTGTTGATTCCTTGAGTTCCCATTGGCGGGTTGTCTTCACCTCGATGCCGTTCCGATGCAGGGCACGCATGAGGTCCTGGGGCGAGTCCGGGTTCAGCCTGGGAGCGTGGAGGATCTCCCGAAGCTCGTTGCATAGCGCCTCGAGCCTGGCTGGCCGGTGCCCTGCTGGAGGACGGGGACCCAGGTGGCTTTCCAGTATTTCTTCGTGGAGGATCGCTTGCCACGGCACGCCCGTGAACTGCATTTCAGCTGCGATCATGGCGCCCGCGGATTCCGCGGCCAGCAGCAGTTTCAAGCGGTGCTGCCGGCCTCCCTCCCTTGTTGCCTGGCCGAGCGCGTGTTGCTGTGCCGCGAATTCGGCGCGGATCTCGTCCAGTCCGGGCTTCGTGCTGCGCCTGCCAAGATCGTCAAAGAGCGCGCCTTGCTCGGCAGAGACAGGGGCGGGGGGAGGCTGGAGGATCCGTGCAATGTCATCGTCCTGGGTGAGCTTTTCCGCGCTGCGGGCGTAGTCCGTGTGCGCCGTGAACTCCGAATGCACCAGGATGGCGCGGCAGAGCGTGAGGTCGTGGCAACGTGCCAGCTCCACTCCTGCCTGGAGCATTGCCGGGTACCAATCCTGGGTCCGGTTCCAGACCCAGCGCGGCCGGCTCTTTTCCAGCCCGCTGACGACGCCGGCAAGATCGCCTCGTCTTATAACGCGCGGCTCGGCCACGGCTACTCCAGCCGGGGTGCTTTCCTGAATGGCTGCGCCGTCTGGGTGGGTGGCGAGCAGCAGGTACATGCTGATAATTCTGCCCTGTGAATGCGGGAAATCCGGTACTTTGCGGACAGCCTCCGTCCGCAAAGCTTCCTTGCGGCGCACACTTGTCCTCCACAGTAGCTATTCCGGCTGCTTGTCCACATACGCCACTACCGTTCTTCAATCCTCGCCGCGAACCGGAAACAGTGGTTTCATGAGCGGGCAACATATCGAACCGAGTGGCGGCAGTGGTGGCGACAACGGCGGCCTTCGGGAGGGGGCCGGTGCTCGCGCCGGGTTGAAGGCCAGTGTTGGTTCCCGCGCACGCGCAGGGCGGCGGGGCATGCATGACGCGTCGGGACTCCAACGCGGACGCCACCGGCCCGGCATTGCCTCTGCACGCGGTCCGGATCCAGGCCGGGATCGGGATACACGTGCGGATCCGGATCCGGATCCCAGCACAGCGGCAGCCGAGCCGTGGCTACCCGTCGATTCCGCCGAAGTGCTGCTGGTGACGGACAACGTGCGGTTGCATGCCGACATAGAAAGGATCGCTGCCGCCGTCGGCGCCAGCCTCCGGACTTCGGCCGATTCGGCCGGTGCCCTCTCCATGTGGGACACCGCCGGGATGGTGCTTCTTGGCAGTGATATCCGCGAACTCCCGCCCCGTCGTCGTCCGCCGTCGGTCTTGCTGGGCCTCAATGGGGAAGGGGACTCTTTGTGGCAATTAGGAGCGGCACTGGGGGCCGAACGCGTGGCGGTCTTGCCCGAAGCTGCAGCTTGGCTGGCGGAACACCTCAGCAGATCCCATGCCCCCGAACCCGGAGGGCTGGTGCTTGGCGTGACGGGAGGATGCGGCGGTGCAGGCGCCTCCACGGCTGCCGTCTGGCTGGCCCAGGAAGCGGCCGTCCACGGGGTACGGACCCTGTTGGTTGATGGCGATCCCAGGGGAGGCGGCCTGGAGCTTTGTTTGGCTGCCGAGGATGCACCTGGCCTTCGCTGGCCCGATCTTGCAGGCGCCAGCGGTAGCATCGGTTCCGGGCAGCTAAGCGACTCACTCCCCGCAGCGGGAGGATTCTCGTTCTTGTCCTGGCCGGGTAGCCGCGAGCGGTCACTGGACGTAGAACCCGGCGCCGTTGCGGCTGTCCTGGATGCTTCAAGACGGGGCTTCGAGCTGGTCATCGTCGACATTGGCCGCGGATCGGAATCACTCGCGAGCTTCGCCTGGGACTGCGACAGAATTCTTCTCGTGGCACCGGCCCAGCTCCGCGCCGCAGTCGCTGCGGCCAGGCTTCTGCAGGAGTTGCCACCCGTGGACACTGCCCTGGTGATCCGCGGAAATGCGGGTTCGGCCCTGGACGGACCCCTCATCGCCGAATCACTTGGGCTGCCACTCGGCGGCGTTCTCCCTGAGATCCGCGGAACCGCAGCCGCAGCCGAGCTCGGACGCCTGCTCGAATTCGGGAAGCGGAAGGCCGTCCGCCGCTTTGCCAGAGCCGTGCTGCAACTTCTCGACGGAGCAGCATGATTGCCTCCGACTTCCGCAGCGAGGGCCACCGGCGCAGGGGCCAGCGCCTGGATGCCGCACTCCTTGAAACTGTTCGGGAAACGGTCATGGCCGATGCCGGACCGGTCACTCCGTCGCGGGTGGCCGCCGCCGTGCATGCCACGGGCCGGCTTCTCGGAACCGCCGGTGCGCTCGCCGCCGTCGAATCGATCAGCGCCGAGCTGAGCGGGTTGGGACCGCTCCAACAACTTGCACGGGATCCTTCCGTGACGGACATCTTCGTGAATGGCCCGGACTCTGTGTGGTTCGACCGCGGCAAAGGATTGGAACGGGCACAGCTGCACTTCGACGGCGAACCTCAAGTCCGGGCACTGGCCTCCCGGCTTGTGGCAGCCGGCGGGCGCCGTTTGGACGATGGTTCGCCGTGCGTTGATGTCCGTCTCGACGGTGGATACCGGGTCCACGCGGTGTTGCCTCCGATTTCCACCGCCGGAACCTTGTTGTCCGTGCGGATCCGGCGTGAGGAAGTTTTCTCCATGGACGAGCTGTGCGCGGGAGGCATGTTTGCGCCACACGTGCAGCACGTGCTTCAGGCCATAGTGGACCGGAGGCTGAGCTTCCTGATCAGCGGTGCCACTGGTTCCGGGAAGACTACGCTCCTGTCCACGATGCTCGGATTGAGTGATCCCACGGAACGCCTGGTCCTGATTGAAGATGCCTCGGAACTGAATCCTGTGCACCCCCACGTTGTGTCTCTGGAGTCCAGACACGGAAACCTTGAGGGCGGGGGTGCGCTCGACCTCGGCGAACTCGTGCGGCAAGCGCTCCGCATGCGTCCGGATCGGCTCATCGTGGGAGAATGCCGCGGTGCCGAAGTCCGCGAGCTGTTGACGGCACTCAATACCGGTCATACAGGCGGTGGCGGCACGATCCATGCAAATACGGCCTCCGCTGTCCCGGCCAGGCTCGTTGCCTTAGGCGCGCTCGCAGGCTTGAGCAGGGAAGCGGTCCAACTGCAGCTTTCAACGGCATTGGACGTAGTGATCCACGTCGAGCGGACCGCCGCAGGCAGAAGAGTGTCGTGCATTGGGCTGTTGGTGGACGACGCATCGGGCCAATCCGTCCTTCCTGCCATAGAGCTGCGGCGAGGCGGCGCCGTTGCCGCCAGGGCTTGGAAAGATCTCGCAGCGCGCCTTGGGCTGGACCCCGGGCTCTTGCCCGGGCTGACGGAACGGCCCGAATCGCAGGGGCGGATTGACCGTTCGAATTACTCGGGGACCGTCCGGTGACCGCGGTTTTGATGCTTGTCCTGGCCGCCGCGGCCTGGGTGATATTCCAACCGCCCAGGCGACTTGGCAACCGGGTAGTACACGCCCTGACACCTACACCTCCGGCTGCGCCTGCAAGGGTGATGCCGTGGAGACGCGTTCGCGTGGATGCCCTGCCACTCACCGTGCTCGTGCAGCAGTTGGCAGCACTTCTCCGGGGCGGACGTTCGCCGTCCAGGCTTTGGGAAGAGTTGTGGCTGGTTCACGGAGACAGGGATAAGGATTCGGACTCCGGGGGTCCCAACGCACGAGGAAAGAGTTCGGCCAGGCCCAGAGTGTCCGCTGAGTCCGTGCAGCTTCTCGCGGCGGCGCGGGCGGCCTCCACGATCGGAGAGTCAGTCGCGGAAGCAATCAGAACAGCGTCTGCGAAGGACCTCATCGGCGGGAATCCCTCGGAACGGCGAATTTGGGGAGAACTTGCCGCATGCTTGGACATTGCGGAGGCGAGTGGTTGCCCATTAGCGGACGTTCTGACGCGATTCGTCGCCCAACTTGAGGCCGAGGACGACGCCGATGGTGCCCGGCAGACCGCTTTGGCCGGCCCGAAAGCCACGGTGCGCCTCCTGACGTGGTTGCCCGTGTTCGGCTTGGGGCTGGGCATGATGCTTGGAGTGGATCCATGGGGCATCCTCTTGGTCAATGGCGTCGGATTGGCGGCGCTCGTCGGCGGGATCGTCCTGACGGTCGCCGGCAGAGTCTGGTCGTCGCGACTAGTGCACGCGGCGGTTGGGGTTCAGTGATGGATGCGCCTCTCGCTGCCGTCGCAGTGTCCTCAATGTTGATTTCCGCCGCCGTTTTAGGATTGCTCCGTGCGGGACAGGCCCGGCGGCGAACAGCTCTACGGGTGCTTCGCGGCTCTTCCGGGGGCAAAGCCCCGCCGAATCGCGTTGACAGCGGCCGAGCCCCCAAGACGGCCGGGAATCCTCACGTGTACGAAGGGTTGCGCGATGTGCCCATGATGCTTGAACTGGTGGCCGCCATGCTCGATTCGGGGGCGGGAATCGGACGATCACTTGAACTGATTTCCAGTTGTGCGGCCCCCCAGCTCAGCCGCTCGCTGGGAGCAGTGGTAGCGGCCTTGGATATCGGAACGGACTGGGAGACGGCGTGGCGGAGCGCAGGCCAGCAGTGCTCTGAAGCGCGCAGGCTCAAAGACGCCCTCGCCTTTGCCGCCCTGACCGGCGCTCCTTCCTCGGCCATCCTTTACGCCCAGGCAGCGCGTATGCGGCGTGAACAGTTCCGGACAGCGGAAAAGCGCGCCGCGGCACTGGGTGTGAAACTCGTCATTCCACTGGGGCTGTGTTCCCTTCCCGCTTTCATTTGCCTAGGTGTCGTCCCGGTGCTGTTGGCAATGCTTCCGTCTGCGGGATAGCCGGCCGCAGTACGGCTCAGGGTGCGGCTTTGCCGCACACAAGTCCTCCACACAAGCAGTCAGGGGTGAGTTTTCCACTTAGAAGATTTGGGTTCTTTCGAGGCCCAGACCCCAACGGAAGAGTAAGAGTACAGCCGGTGACCTAGCCGGTCCATAGAAAGGAACTGAAATGAATGCCGCCACCCACCCCCTGGTTCAGGCCGCCCCTTCTCGACATGAGGCTGAGGTTCTAGAGCTTTTCCCGAGCTCTACGGCAGATATGCCCTTTCGGCAGCCTCACGCTAGGCATTCCAGCGCTGGAACAATCCATGAGCAGTCCAGCGACGATCCCGTGGAAGCAAGACGGTCTAAGAGGCGGCTCATGGCGTCCGAGCTAGGCATGGCAACGGCCGAGTATGCCATCGCGACTCTTGCCGCGGTGGGCTTCGCAGGACTCCTGGTGGTTATCCTCCGGAGCGAGGAAGTACGCGGCTTCCTCCTCAACCTTATTCGCACCGCACTCGCCCTGCCATGACACACCGGCAGCCCTTCGAGTACTGCAAGCTGCGGCTCGGTAGGTCTCCATGGCCGTGGCCTTCCTCGACAAGACAGCCTCCTCCGGCAGAGAAATTTCGCGGCCCGGGGAAGGATCGTGAGAGTGATTTCCTACCCGGGAGGGACCACGGTGCCGTCACTGCGGAGTTCGCTGTGGCGTTGCCTGCTGTCCTGCTTCTTTTGGCCCTGCTTCTGGCTGGATCCGCCGCGGGAATTACCCAGTTGCGCTTGGAAGAAGCAGCCAGGGCGGGAGCAAGAGCCCTTGCCCGCGGCGACGGCCACGCGGTCGTGGACGGAATCGTTCGGAGATTGGCCGGGGATGCCGCATCAGCCGTGGTAGCGGAGCACGGCGAATGGATCCAGGTCACAGTCTCCGCCCGGGTCGCTGGACCGTTAGGCTCCGTCATTCCTTGGAGCCTTTCAGCCACGGCGTCGGCTAGGGGGGAGACTCCGCGGGCCTCCGAAGCCCCCTTGCCGTCCCTTGGTGTCGACGGCGGCGTTGTTGACTTCAATGGTGCTGTGCCGGAGGCACGGTTCGTGGCCGCTGTGGAAGAAGTCGTGGCGTGAGGGCTCGCATCGACAACCCTGACCTTGGCTGCCCGGATCTGGAACGCGGTTCGGGAACCCTCCTAGCTGTTTCCCTGGGTCTTGTCGTCATGATCTGCATGGTGGCAACGCTCATGCTGGCGCAGGCAACAGCGATGGCACAGCGCGCAGCGGCTGCATCCGACCTTGCCGCGCTTGCAGCTGCGGACGCGGCCCGTGGGCTGACAGATGGAGACCCTTGCGCAGTCGCCCGCGAAACGGCCGCACGGAATGGAGCGTCGGTGTCGGCCTGCACAGTGAGCGGAGGCGAGATCGTGGACATCCGCGCTGAACTTGTGCGAGGCACTGTTTTTGGAGCCGCTACTGGCCGGTCACGGGCCGGGCCACCCCCCTAGGCCGCGCCCCAAACCGGGCGAACTGCCCGCGCCCAAACGGCGTCGGTCACACGGCGTCCAGCAGGAGCACGTCGATTAGAGTGACCGCGGCGTCCTTGTCCAGCGGATTGTTCTTGTTGCCACACTTGGGGGACTGGACACAGGAAGGGCAGCCAGTCTCACACTCACATGCTTTGATGGCATCCCTGGTGGCGGTCAACCACACTTTGGCTTTCTCGAAGCCACGCTCGGCAAATCCGGCACCGCCTGGATGGCCGTCGTAGACGAAGATCGTGGGAACACCGGTGTCGGCGTGAAGCGCTGTAGAGACACCCCCGATGTCCCAACGGTCACTTGAGGCCACCAGCGGGAGAAGACCGATGGCGGCATGCTCGGCAGCGTGAAGGGCACCCGGGAATTGTGCCTCGACAAGACCTGCGCTTGTCAGTGAACGGTTGTGGACCACAAACCACACTGCTTTGGTGAAAAGATCCCTGGCCCCAAGTTCCAGCGGCTCTTCCCCTAATACCTCATTGGAGATCAGTGCCTTACGTTGGAAGGAGACCACCTGCGTTGTTACTTTCACTTCGCCGAAATGGACCGCAATATCGCCCCATTCCATGCTCCGCAGAGTCTGCAGGACCTCGATTTGCGTTACGTCCCGCGCGGTCGTGTAATAGTCGGGGTTCGCTCGACGAACCATCACGCAATGGTCCTCTTCGTTTAGTTCCTCCACCAGGTAACTATCTCCTTGGTGTACATAAATGGCACCGGTGTGCGCCTGGTAATGCGTCTGGGGCGAATCCATGGTGCCCAACAGGGAGCCGGTCTCTGAGTCCACGATGCTTACAGGTCCGCCGCCATCCGCGCGAAGGTTCACCATGGCCGCGGCGCTCTCAGGATGGGTCCAGAACCAGCCTGCGGGCCGTTTCCTCAGGTAGCCCTGTTCTACCAGCTGATTCAGCAAAGGCTCGGACGTGGGCCCAAAGAGTTCAAGTTCGGCCGCCCCTATGGGGAGCTCGGCCGCCGCGGCACACAGGTGGGGGCCCAGCACGTAGGGGTTTCCTGGGTCGAAGACGGTGGCTTCGACGGACACATCGAAGATCGCCTCCGGATGATTGACAAGGTATGTGTCCAAGGGGTCGTCGCTGGCCACGAATGCGGCAATGGCGTTTTGGCCCGCGCGGCCCGCCCGTCCGATCTGTTGGAACAGGGAAGCCCTGGTTCCAGGCCAGCCAGCTACCAGCACGGCGTCTAGTCCGGAAATGTCGATGCCCAGTTCCAACGCAGACGTGCTGGAGACTCCTAGCAGCTCGCCGGAGCGCAACGCCCTCTCCAGTGCCCGTCTCTCCTCGGGGAGATACCCCGAACGGTACGCGGCAACGCGCTGGGGCAGGCTGGGATCGACCTCGTTTAGGAGTCGCTTGGTAATGGACGAAATGGTCTCTGCGCCGCGCCTCGATTTAATGAAAGCGATCGTGCGCACACGGGAGCACACCAGATTTGCCAGGATGTCCGCGGTCTCGGCCACGGCGGTTCTCCGAGACTTGGCCCCGTTTTCGCCCTTCACATCGGTCAGGGCAGGTTCCCAGAAAGCGACAGTCGTTGAGCCGTGCGGTGAGCAGTCCTCTGAAACTTCCCGGACGGGAGTGCCGATGAGCCGCGCAAAAGAAGTGCCAGGGTCCGAGGCCGTCGCCGACGCCGCGATGAATACCGGCTCGGGGAAGGAGTTACCGGCACCGTAATACGCGCAGATCCGGCGTAGCCTTCGCATCAGATTGGCGACATGCGAACCGAACACCCCACGGTAGCTGTGTGACTCATCCACGATGACGTAACGCAGCCTGCGGAAGAAACGGGCCCACCACGTGTGGTTCGGCAGGATCCCGAAGTGCAGCATGTCGGGGTTGGCGAGAATGAAGTTGGCGTGATCGCGGATCCAGCGGCGCTGGGACTGCTCGGTATCGCCGTCGTACGTTTCGGCCCGAACCGTCGGGAGCTTGAGCGCCCGGATTGCTGCCAGTTGGTCGGCTGCAAGGGCTTTGGTGGGGGAGAGATACAGCGTGACGGCACCGTCGTCGTGGATCTTTCCCGGTTCGGACAGCACGCGCAACTCTGAACGATGGATCGCGTCCAGGGCCGGCAACTGATAGGCCAGCGACTTCCCGGAAGCGGTGCCAGTGGCAATGACTACGTGTTGACCCGAGTGGGCGAGCCCGGCTGCTTCGATTTGATGCCGGTACGGTTCATGGATTCCCAAGGTTCCGTAGGCGGCAACGATATCGGGATGGGCCCAGTCCGGCCATGGCTCATGAATTGCCTGGCGTGCTGGAATGGTGCGGACATGTCGCAACTGCTCCGGGTCCGGGCTCCTGCCCAGGAGGGAGATCATCGATTCAGTTGCGTTCACTTGAACATTCTGTCACCGCGCCGAGAGCCAGCGTCTATTGAAGCCGCTGTGGACGCTGTTGCAGACGCGGAAGGAGGCGAAGCGGAAAGGGAACTACGCCACGGACAGGTCGGTTTCGTCGACGGGTTTGGTGGACATCATGAGCACCTGGCACACGTGCTTCCAGCCAAGGTGTGAATAGAGATGTTGTCCGTCCAAGGAAGCCAGAAGGAGGCCGCTATCAACGTCGTGTTGAAATGCCTGCGCGGCGAGGGCCTTCATGATGAAACTGCCCAGTCCCCGGCGCTGGTAGTTGGCTTCGGTAACGATCTTGTCGAACACCGCAGTCTGCCCGACCACGAATACCTGGCCGCTGGCCGCCACCTTGTCGCCAGCATGGACCACCGCGTAGTGGACGCCATTGCTTTCGGAAATCGTGAGCTTGAGATCGTCATCCGACAACCATGGGTCTTCCGCATCTTGGGTCCCCATGTCCACGATCATCATGGTCTGGGAATCGGAGGTGATGTTCAGCCCGTTCTCACGTGCCAACTGGGTGTATCGCCCGGCATCGTTAGTAAGGATCGTCAAGATGCGTGTGTCCGCCTCCGCGGTCTTGGCAGCCAGTTCGGCAAACTCGGTATCCAACGGGTCATACGCAAAGTACTCCCAATCACCGGTCTTGTCCGCACGCAGCGCCGCCGGGAACCGGCCTTCCTTGCGCGTGTCGTAATTCCGGGAACCAGCCCAGCCAGCCACCCAGACTTCCAGCAGTTCAGCGATGTCTTCAACCAAGGCGTCGTGACTCATGTAGAGAGACTATGCCAGCATTCTGGGAATCAACAGGGGGCTGTCAGTAACAGCTCCATTAACACTTTGGAGCCCCGGATTACAGCTCGAAACAGCGGGTTTGGGGCCACCAAGTACCCTTAACTGGTGGCTTTAAACAGAATTGTTCTCTTCTATGGTTTTACCCCGATAGCGGACCCCGACGCCGTCCGGCTCTGGCAACGTGCCCTGTGCGAGAAGCTCGGCCTGACCGGGCGCATCCTCATTTCGCGGGACGGCATCAACGCCACAGTTGGTGGGGAGCTGAACCAGGTCAAGCAGTATGTGAAGACCACGAAGGAGTACAAGGGTTTCCACGGGATCGACGTCAAATGGTCTGAAGGCGGCGCCTCGGACTTCCCCCGCCTCAGCGTGAAAGTCCGCGATGAGATCGTGTCCTTCGGCGCCCCCGGCGAACTGAAGGTCGATGAGAAGGGCGTTGTCGGCGGCGGCACCCACCTTCAGCCCGAAGAACTCCACGCACTCCTGGAGCAAAAGAAGGCGGCCGGTCAGAACGTGAAGTTCTTCGACGGCCGCAACGCTTTCGAAGCCCAGATCGGCAAGTTCAAGGACGCAATTGTTCCCGACGTCGCCACTACCCACGACTTCATCAAGGAACTCGACTCCGGCAAGTACGACGACCTCAAGGACCAGCCCGTGGTCACGTACTGCACGGGCGGGATCCGTTGCGAAGTCCTCTCCAGCCTGATGGTGAACCGCGGTTTCAAAGAGGTCTACCAACTCGACGGCGGAATTGTCCGCTACGGCGAAACCTACAAGGACCAAGGCCTATGGGAAGGATCCCTGTACGTTTTCGACAAGCGCATGCACCTGGAATTCAGCAAAGAGGCCAAGACCATCGGCCAATGCGTCCGCTGCCAGGCGCCCACCAACAAGTTTGAAAACTGCTCCAACCTGAGCTGTCGCAACCTCACGCTCTATTGCGCCGAATGTGCCTCCAGCCCCGAAACGCTGCGTTGCCCGGAAGGCTGCGCGGCCTAGAGCCGCTTTACCGGCACGCGAATTTCCCCGAGGCATTCCACACCGGCGGCATTCCACAACGGCCCCCGTCACGAGGCCGCAGTCAGGAAGCGGACACCAGTTGGTAGGCGTAGATTACAGGCGCATCCACGCTGCTTGCACTGATGCTCAGGGGACCGGACGACGGAACTTTGATGCGGGAGGTTTCGGGGCTGCCATTGCATGCCGCCCCGGCTTCGGTGATCTGGTTGCCGCCCGAGGAAACGTCGAAGAATGCCTTGCCGCCGCCTCCGCAGGCCACGGTCAAAGTATAGTTTCCCGCTGCGATGCCGGTGAAGTTCTTGACCAAGGGGTCGCGGTTCGGAATCTTGCCGGAGTCCTCCAGAACGATCCCCGTCGCGGAAGGCATGGTGGTCGCCTTCCACGCTGGGACGTTGGCGTCCGAAACAGACCCGCCGGGGGAGCACGCCGCTATCGCCAAGGTACCTGCGCCAATGACCAGGACGGCGGCGCGGCGCCACGTGGAGGGGTGAAATGCCATGATTCAACGCTACCTGCTCAGGCGCCTCTCCGCGGACGGGGTCACCAGCGCCAATAGACTTGCACAGTGACTGATCCCGCAACGCCCACCATCCCGGGGACCACCCCCACCACTCCCGACGCTCCGCGCAGTGACCTCCACGAGCTACTCACGGCGCTCGCCGGAGATTTGCGAAACGTTGGATACACGGTGGATGGAGTGGCGGCTCTTCTGGGGGAGTCGGCCCACACGGCGCTCGCCCGGGACCAGCTCATCCCCGCACTGATCGTCACCGATCCGGCTGCCCTCAACGGCGACTCGACGACGGACCGCGCGAAAGCCGCGCTCGCCGTCGTCGTCCGCTTGTGGCTCCTGGCCGTCCCGCAAACGGAAGACGACGTTGACGCCGCGCTGCCGGGGATCCGCACCTCGGGCCTAGCGGTACTTGGCCTGGTGGAGAAGAACGACGCCGGTGCTGTCGCCGCCAAAGTGGATGTGCGGCCGTACGGCTGGGAAGGTGACTCCGGAGCAGACAGCAGCGGAAGCGGCGGCGCCGAGCTGTGGGTTGCCAGCGATCTCGCGGCCCATCAGCGGCCGGGCGTTCTCCGGCATGACCACGTGCTGGGCATCGGGCAGGCGTCCACTACGCTTCTCCAGACCACCATCCGGCGGCACTCGAAACGCGCCCTGGACCTCGGGACGGGCTGCGGAATCCAGACTTTCCACCTCCTGCACCACAGCGATCACGTCACCGCCACAGACATCTCCGCGCGGGCCCTCGCGTTCACCCGTTTCAACCTGATGCTCAATGCCGAGGCCTTGCACCTGGACCCGGCCGACCTGGAATCGCGCGTGAGCTTGCGGCTGGGGTCCCTGCTGGAGCCTGTGGCGGGAGAGACTTTTGATCTGGTGGTGTCCAATCCGCCGTTCGTCATTACCCCTCGAAGTGCCGGCGAGCACGCTTCGGAGCAGTTCACCTACCGCGACGGCGGGCTCCCCGGTGACGATATCGTCGCCACCCTCGTCCGCACCCTGTCCGATGTCCTCGCGCCCGGAGGCACGGCGCAGATGCTCGGCAACTGGGAAATCACCGCGGGCACGGGATGGAGCGAGCGGCCCGCCTCGTGGCTGACAGGTTCCGGCACGGAAGCATGGTTCATCCAGCGGGAACAAGTGAGCCCGGAGCTTTACGCAGAAACATGGCTCCAGGACGCTTCCGAGGGCCGGGACCGCAAGCTCTACCGCGATGCCTACGTCGCCTACCTGGAAGATTTCGCGTCCCGCAACGTTGAGTCCATCGGCTTCGGAATGATCTGGCTGCGGCGCCCGGCAGATGGTGCCGTGGACGCCGGAACCGTGCGGAAAGAGGCACGACGCCGCTTCGAAGAAATCACGTACCCCATCGAGCAACCGATCGGTCCGCACCTCGCCGCCGCCGTCGAACGCGCCGATTGGCTGGACACCCACGAGCTCGCCGACGCCTATCTGGTCGTGGCGGAGGACGTGACCGAGGAACGCCACCAGCGTCCGGGCGCCGAGCACCCCGGGGTCATCTTGTTGCGCCAGGGCGCGGGGCTGCGCCGGACGAACCTGCTGAGTACGGAGCTGGCCGGCTTTGCCTCGGCGTGCGACGGCGAGCTGTCCGTCCGCCAGCTGGTCGGGGCCCTGGCCGCCATCCTGGGTGGAGGGGCCGACTTCGACGACGAGGCTTTCCGCGCCGGATTGCTCGATGACGTCGCGAACCTGGTACGCGATGGCTTCCTGCACGCCGCGGGCTAGGACAACGGAGTAGCACAATTGCGGCGCTCCCGGCGGATAAACTGTTCCGGTGAATGAAGACAACGGGGTAATCACCGGGCTGGCATCCCCGAAACGCCGGAAACGGCCCGGGAAGACGGTGGAGATCACCGACCCCAAAGCCATCCGTGCGCTCGCCCATGCAGCCCGGCTTGAGGTCATCTCGGAACTGTATTCCACGCAGCTGAGCCGCACTGCCACTGAGCTTGCCGTGCAGACCGGCCTCACGCCCAGCGCCATGAGCTACCACTTGAGGGCCCTCCAGAAATGGGGGATCGTGACTCCTGCCGGCAACAAAGGTGATGCACGCGAACGCCGGTGGAAGGCCGCCGGTTCGGACTTCACCATCAAATCCGGCGGAAATGCTCCGAGTCCGGAGATCGCCGTCGTCGAACTCGAACTGGACGCTTTCCGGCGTCGGGCCACCGCCTTCACCCGCGCCCGTGGCGAGCGGCGGCAGCGTGGTGAGTCCGCGAACGAGGCAGCCGCGATGGTGCTGTCCAGCGATCTGCTTTACTTGACTCCGGAGCAGCGGACGGATCTCAAGGCCAAATTCCAGGAACTCATCAGGTCATATGAGCTCGAAGATCCTACGCGGATTCCGGAAGGTGCGGTCCGGATCGCTACGATGTGGTCGATGATTCCGGACGACCGAACGCCATCTGCCAGCTAGTCCCCACCGCCACCCTAGCCTCGCAAGTCCCCACCGGCTCCCAGCCTTCGCAAGCTCAGGCAGGGACCCTCGCCGGTGGGGCCCCACGGCCAGGGAACCCTGGCGGCGTGGGCCCAACGCACCATTTTTTCACAGTAGTTGTTCACATGGAAACGCACGATTCTGCAAAATATGGTGAACTAGGCCAATATGGGCACGAGCCCAAGCAATTCATTTTTCTGTAGGAGAACCGTGCCCAGCAAGGCAAAAACCGGCAAGAAACTCGTGATCGTGGAGTCTCCGGCCAAGAGCAAGACCATCGCCAAGTACCTGGGCGAAGGCTTCGTTGTCGAGGCCTCGATCGGCCACATCCGCGACCTCCCGCAGCCGTCGGAACTCCCTGCAGAACTGAAGAAGACCTCGGTGGGCAAGTTCGCCGTCGACATCGAAAACGACTTCAAACCGTATTACGTGGTGTCTCCGGACAAGAAGAAAAAGGTTGCCGAACTCAAGGCCCAGCTGAAAGACGCTGACGCGCTCTATCTCGCAACCGATGGGGACCGCGAGGGCGAGGCCATCGCGTGGCACCTCCTGGAGGTCCTGAAACCCAAAGTTCCCGTCTACCGCATGACCTTCGGTGAAATTACCAAGGAAGCCATCCACCGCGCCATGGACAACCTGCGCGACGTCGACAACGCCCTGGTGGACGCCCAGGAAACCCGACGCATCCTGGATCGCCTGTACGGCTACGAAATCTCCCCGGTGCTGTGGCGCAAGGTAGCCCGCGGCTTGTCGGCCGGCCGTGTGCAGTCGGTCGTGACCCGCATGGTGGTTGACCGCGAACGCGAACGCATGGCATTCAAGGCGGCGTCGTACTGGGACCTGACCGGCCAGTTCGGCACCGGTTCCGCGACGTTCAAAGCGAAGCTCGCTGCCGTGGACGGCGCGAAGGTGGCCAGCGGCCGTGACTTCAACGACGACGGCGTCCTCACCTCGGCGAACGCGGTGCACCTCAACGAGGAACTCGCCACGTCGTTGGCGGCCGGGCTGGAGAACGCGGACTTCCGCGTCCGCTCGGTGGACACCAAGCCGTACACCCGCCGGCCCGCCGCTCCGTTCACGACGTCGACCCTTCAGCAGGAGGCCGGACGTAAGCTGCGCTTCTCCTCCAAGAGCACCATGCAGATCGCCCAGCGCCTGTATGAAAACGGCTACATCACGTATATGCGTACCGATTCCTCGGCGTTGAGTGACGAAGCCCTCACGGCCGCCCGCCGCCAGGCAGCTGAGCTGTACGGTCCCGAGTACGTGCCGCAGTCTCCGCGTGTCTACGCCAACAAGGCCGCGAACGCGCAGGAAGCCCACGAGGCCATCCGCCCCGCGGGTGACTCCTTCCGCACCCCGGCTCAGGTGGCCAGCCAGCTGAGCGGCGACGCTTTCCGTCTCTACGAACTCATCTGGAAGCGCACCATTGCTTCCCAGATGGGCGACGCCAAGGGCTCCACCGCCACCATCCGCCTCGGCGCAGTGGCTACCGACGGCCGCGACGCCGAATTCTCGGCCTCAGGCACGGTCATCACCTTCCCCGGCTTCCTTGCAGCCTACGAGGAGGGCAAGGACGAGAGCCGCGGGGACGACGACTCGGATGACGCCCGCCGCTTGCCCAACGTGGCCAAAGACGATTCCCTCACGGCTTCCGAGATTGTTGCCGTGGGCCACGAGACCTCCCCGCCGCCGCGGTACACCGAAGCATCATTGACGGCAGAACTGGAAAAACGTGGCATCGGCCGCCCGTCCACGTATGCCTCCACCATCTCCACCATCCAGGACCGAGGCTATGTCCGGAAGCAAGGCTCAGCGCTGGTTCCCAGTTGGATCGCCTTCTCGGTCATCCGCTTGCTGGAGCAGCACTTCAGCGACTATGTGGATTACGAATTCACGGCGGATATGGAAGGCGACCTGGACAAGATCGCCAATGGCCAAGCGGTTGGCGCAGCGTGGCTCAAGCACTTCTACTACGGTGAGGACGCCGATCCGGGCCTGTTGAGCATCGTCAACAACCTCGGTGAAATCGATGCCCGCGAGATCAACTCCGTGCCGATTGCCGAGGGAATCACGCTGCGCGTCGGCAAGTTCGGTCCGTATCTGGAAAGCTCGATCCCCACTATCGATCCCAAGACCGGCGAAGTCGTGGAGTCGGCGCGGGCCAACGTCCCCGAGGATCTTGCACCGGACGAGCTCACTGCGGCCAAGGCCGTGGAACTGATGGAAACGGCGGCCCCCGAGGAACGCGTCCTGGGCGCGGACCCGCACACCGGCCACACCGTGGTTGCCAAGAACGGCCGCTATGGCGCCTATGTCACGGAGGTCATCCCGGAGATGACCGAAGAGCAGTTGGCAAACCAGCCGGTGGAGTACTACAAGAACGGCAAACCCAAGCCGCCGAAGAAGCCCGTCAAGGCCAAGCCGCGTACAGGTTCCCTGTTCAAGTCTATGTCCGTGGACACGATCACCCTTGACGAAGCCATGCAGCTCATGAGCCTTCCCCGCGTCCTGGGCGAGGATGCCGAAGGCAACCCCATCACGGTGCAGAACGGCCGCTTTGGGCCCTATTTGAAGAAGGGCACGGACTCGCGGTCCATCGGATCCGAGGAAGAGATCTTCACCATTACGCTGGAACAGGCACTGGAGATCTACTCCCAGCCGAAGCAACGCGGTGCCCGGGCAGCCGTCCCACCGTTGGCTGAGTTTGGCCCGGACCCGGTTTCGGAGAAGAACATCGTGGTGAAGGAAGGACGTTTCGGTCCGTACATCACCGACGGCGTCACCAACATCACCGTTCCTCGGGATACGTCCATGGAGGAGCTTACTCGCGAGCAGGCTATCGAGCTGCTCGCCGAGAAGCGCGCCAAGGGCCCGGTCAAGCGGACTACCACGGCCCGTAAGGCACCGGCGAAGAAGTAGCGCTTGGGTTGCGCAAACGCGCCAGGGACACGCATGTTCGCTGGGGACACCCGGATTCGGGCGTCGTCAGGTAATACGCGTGTCCCTGGGAATTGTGTCGGGAGCTGGGGCGAGAATTGCGTCCCGGATGGCACTCGTGATCGAGTAGAACCATGACTGATCAGCCCGCAGCCCCGGAGTCCCTGCCCTTGAACGACCTCGAATCCAAGCTCGCGAAGGCTGGACAAGCCGACGCGAACCCCGTGGACGTCATCCTGGCCTTCCTGAACAACGAGGTCTATATCTTGAGCAGTGACTCGCTGGATAAGCCTGATGCGGCGGTTGAGCCACTTGTCCTCGCCAACTCCGAGGGACAACCTGTTCTGGCTGTGTTCAGCCACCCGAGCCGTGTGGAATCACAATTCCTGGAGGCAGCGCCCAACATTTTGGGAACCCACGGCGCCGCGATTCTGGACAGCATCGGTGACGAGCTCGGCTTGGTGATCAACCCCGGCAGCGAGCACGGCTTCGAGATGGGCCCGGAAGGCATCGCCAACGTCCGCCGCGACTTCACCCGCGACGACACTGCCGACACAGCTGACGCAGACGCGCCCAGGAATAATTGACAGGCTCGCGGCATGAAACGGCAGTCCTAGTTGCTTCACACACTTCGAATCGGGGAATAATGGCAGAATGCGTCTTGGCGTCCTAGACATCGGTTCCAACACCGTCCATTTGCTTCTCGTGGACGCGCACCCAGGCGCACGCCCGGTGGCGTTTGCCTCCCATAAGCGACCGCTTTCGCTGGTTCAGTTCCTGGACGGCGACGGCAACATCAACGATGCCGGACAACACGAGTTGATTGAGTTCGTCCTTGAGGCGTGGGAGTTCGCGGCCCGACACAAGGCCGAGGACCTCTTGGCTTTTTGTACCTCGGCCATTCGTGAAGCCACCAACGGCGTCGAGGTCCTCGCCCGCGTGAAGCACGAGACCACCGTGACGCTGCAGGAACTGACCGGCAGCGAAGAGGCCTCCATGACCTTCTTCGCGGTTCGACGCTGGTACGGCTGGGGAGCTGGCCCGATCCTGGACTTGGACATCGGCGGCGGCTCCTTCGAAATGGCGTTTGGCCAGGACGAATTGCCTGAGCTTGCGCTGTCGGTCCCACTCGGAGCCAGCCGTTTGACCAGGGACTGGCTCCACAACGATCCGCCCACGGCCAAGAGTGTCAAAGAGCTGCGAAAATACATCCGCCAAACTCTGAAGCCCGTGGTCCGCGAGTTCAAGCAGCTGGGCCGGGCCAATTTGGTGGCGGGAACCTCCAAGACCTTCCGTTCGCTCGCACGCATCGCAGGCGCGGCTCCCAGTGGCGCCGGTCCGTACGTCAAGCGCGAACTCCACGCCACGGACTTGGGGCTCTGGACACAGCGGATCTCGGCCATGACGGTCGAGGACCGCTTGTATCTTCCGGGAGTCTCGGACGCGCGGGCCAGGCAGATCCTCGCTGGAGCACTCGTGGCCGAGGCCGCCTTGGAAATGTTCGAGTTTCCCAGCATGGAGATTTGTCCTTGGGCCTTGCGCGAGGGGCTGATCCTGCGTCGCCTCGACCAGCTGATCTTCGACGGCCCACTGGAGCCGGCACCGCATGTCGGGCTCGGGGGCGCGGTACCGGTGCCCCGCCCGGGCGCCAACACCGGAAGACCCGTCCCCGCGGCGGCATCCATCCCTATCGCGACCGCTGGGAGGCAGGCCAACTGACATGAGCACCGACGTCGAGCACTCTGAAGAAGACAGGCCGAGGATTCCGGTGGCGCTTTCCAGCGCTTCTGTCTATCCGCTCAGCGTCCATGACGCTTTTTCCGTGGCCCAGGACCTGGGGTACGACGGTGTCGAAGTGATGGTGACCAACAACGCCACCAGCCAAAACCCGGATGCCCTCATCCAGCTTAGCCACCGCTATGACCAGCAGATCGTCTCCATCCACGCCCCCACCCTGTTGCTGACCCAGCAGGTTTGGGGTCCGGCGTGGAACAAGATCGAGATGTCCTGCCAGATGGCGCGCGAAGTCGGCTGCAACACCGTGGTAGTCCACCCGCCGTTCCGTTGGCAGTCGAACTATGCGGAGAACTTCGCTGCCGGAGTGCGCGAGATCGCGGCGATGTACCAAGTGCACATCGCGGTAGAGAACATGTACCCCTGGCGTGTGCGCGGCCGGGAGGCACTCGCTTACCTTCCGCACTGGGATCCGATGGGACAGGACTACGACGACGTCACCTGGGACTTCTCGCACGCCGCCACAGCGGGCGCCAACAGCCTTGAGGCGATCCGGGCGCTCGGGAGCAAACTGCGCCACGTCCACCTCACGGACGGTTCGGGCTCTGGCAAGGACGAACACTTGATCCCCGGCTACGGAACTCAACATTGCGCCGAGGCCCTGCAGTATCTCGCATCCAATGGATTCGAAGGCACGGTGGTTGCCGAGATCTCCACGCGCAAGGCCAAGGCTGCCGGTGAACGCGAGGAATGGCTCGCCGAAACGCTGCGCTTCGCGCGCCAGCACTTGGGGGCGCCACTCGTGGGAGCCTTCGAGATCTAAGCACGCCTGCGGGCAAGCAGAGGTTCCGCATCGAGCCTTGAAGAACACCCGATGAAGGCAGGGGCGGCGGGCACTTCCCCGGAACCGTGGGTCTACTGCTAAAGAGTTCGATTCCGCTGGATCATTCCACCCGTCAGTGGCGCCCGCCGCGTGATTCCGGGGCGCCGGGACTTGCCAAAGCGGATGATCCAGCAGAATCCGACATTCCCCGATGCATCCGCTTTCACACAGGATCCCGACGTTTTGCTGGGTCATCGCGCCCGGGATTTACACACCTTTTGTCCTATAACCCGACCTCAAACATGACCGCGCCACTTAAACGCGCCACTTAAACGAGAAAGCACCGGCGGTCGATACGGGAAAATGGGGGGAAACCCGTTCGACCACCGGTGCTTGTGGCGGACATCCCCATGCCCGCCTCATCACTCGCACCCTCAATGAGGCAACTACTAAGTTACGGAGCAATATTGGGTGCAGCCTGCAATAACCTTGAGAACCAGCTGGGAATCCCGGTAGCCGTCATGCCGCACCGAGCTGGTTCTGCAGCGGCGAAGCCGAACTGGCATCATGGAAGCCATGAGCAACCGAATCGCATTCCTTGGCTGTGGGTCCATGAACGAGGCCATTCTAGGTGGCCTGCTTGCCGCCGGAACGGATCCGTCGGACGTCGTCGCCACTGTGCGTCGCGCAGAACGCGCCGCCGAACTGGCTGAGCGCCACCATGTCATGACCATCGCCGGAGCCGAGGAACCAGACAACAACAAGTTAGCCACCAAGGGCGCTTCGGTTGTCATCCTGGGCGTCAAGCCCGTGGGCATTGCCGATCTAGCCCGCGAAATCTCCTCCTCCCTGGCCAGGACCACCATTGTGATCAGCGTTGCCGCCGCCGTGTCCATCGCCCAGCTGGAAGCAGCCTTGCCCGAGGGCCAGCCGGTCATTCGCACCATGCCCAACACCCCCGCCAAGTTGGGCCGTGGAGTGGTCTCCGTGTCGGCCGGAACCAATTGCACTCCCGAGCAGCTCCAGCAGGCCAAGGACATCCTCGCCGCAGCAGGCACCGTGGTGGAAATCCCGGAGGAACAGGTGGATGCACTGTCAGCCATCAGCGGCTCGGGCCCTGCCTATGTGTTCTACCTTGCTGAGGCCATGGCTGCTGCCGGCGTCGAACTCGGCTTGGATCCCGAACTCTCCCTCATGATTTCCCGCGAGACCGTTGCCGGTGCCGGTTTCATGCTTGCCGAGCCGGGAGCGGACCCCGCCGCACTACGCATCGCCGTGACCAGTCCCAACGGCACCACGGAGCGGGCCATCGCAGCCTTCAACGACGGCGGGATTCCCGCTATCATCGCCGACGGAGCGCGCGCAGCCGCGGCCCGGGCCGCGGAAATCACGCAGCAGCTCGGCTAACTCCCTGGAGGGCCGGTGCCATCAGCCGGTGCCGGGTCTTCCGGCCCCGGCAGCCAGGAGTTAACGTTGTCTAAGGCATGGAACGGTTGGAAGGCAGTCCGTTCCCATCTTCAGGTGTCCGGGCTGCAAAGAGGTAGCCATGAGTTATATCGCAGTGAGCAGGCGAACAGCGAGACGGCGCGAATCCGAACTCGCCACGCGACGGCTGGTTGTCATCCTGAGTGCTTCGGCCGCCGCGGCATGGCTGATATCGGTACTGTTGGCAGGATCCACGCGAGTAGGCGGCTTCATCCACATTTACGCCCTCATCGCCCATGTTCTGGCCATGGTGGTGTCCTTCGGAGCCATCCTTCTGGTGGACTGGCATGGTTTTCTGTGGCTCATCGGAAGACGCGGCTTGGCCGAGACGATCCGGCTCGACGGGGCTGCAACCCCTTTGATCTGGGGCGGATTGGCTGGCATGCTGGCCAGCGGAGTCTTCCTCAACGCTAATTTGAGCAGCACCATGACAGACGTGAAGCTGCTTGCGGTGCTGATCCTCACCCTCAACGGCATCATGCTCATACCCCTGATGAGGCGGCTGGCACACTTGGCGCCTACCGCATCCTTTCGGGATCTGACACTGGGGCAACGCTTCCACATGCTTGCGTGCCTGGCCATCTCGCAGCTGTGCTGGTGGACAGCCATCGTCATTGGATTCATCAACGCTGCATCTTGAGCGCCGCGCGTTGGCCGCCCAGCGACGGCCGCCCAGCGACGGCCCCGTCGCTATGGCCGTGCCGCGAACCGTTCCAGCAGGTCAACGTGCCCGGATACGATCAGCATGTCGCGGCCGGAGACCTTGGTCTCTGGCCGGGCGTAGGTGAAGTCTTCGCCGGGTGATTTAACCCCGACAATGGTCACGCCGTATTTGGAACGGACCTTGGACTCATCCAAAGTGAAGCCCACGGTTTCCTTGGGCGGGTACATTTTCACGATGGCGAAATCGTCGTCGAACTCGATGAAGTCCAGCATGCGCCCGGAAACGAGGTGGGCGGCGCGGACCCCGGCGTCGGCTTCAGGGTAGATGACGTGGTTGGCACCGATGCGGGTGAGGATCTTGCCGTGCGAGGCAGTGATGGCTTTCACCCAGAGGTGTTCAATGCCCAGGTCCACGAGGTTCACCGTAATGAGCACCGAGGACTCGATCGATGTTCCCACGCCCACCACTGCAGAACTGAATTCCTGTGCACCGAGCTGGCGGAGTGCATCGATGTTGGTCGCATCCGCTTCCACCACATGGGTCAGGACGGAAGCCCAGTTCTGCACGAGCGTGCGGTCCCGCTCGATGGCCAGGACTTCGCGTCCCTGCTTGACGAGCTGCTCGGCGGTGGCCGCACCGAAGCGGCCCAGGCCTATTACCAGCACGGGCGCGTTGTGCGCCGGTCGGTTGGGGGCGCCTGTTGAATTAGCCAATGATCGGCCTCTCTTCGGGGTAATGGAATAGCTGCCTGCGTTGGCGGAGGGCCAGTGCGGAGGCAAGGGTGATGGTGCCGATACGGCCGGCGAACATGACCGCGGCCAGGATGTAGACCCCCGCGGGCGGCAGCTCGGCACTAAGGTTCGTGCTGAGGCCTACCGTTGCGAAGGCCGAAATGGTTTCGAAGAGTACCCGGTCCAGGCTGGCGCCGCTGATGGACAGCAGCAGGAATGCTGCCACGCACACCAACGTGGCACCGGCCACGATGACCGAGATGGCAACGCGCATGGTGCCCTCCGGAATGGTGCGGCCGTAGGCCTTGACGTCGGCGTCGCCTCGCGCCTCGGCGACAATGGCAAGGAACATGACCGCGATGGTGGTGACCTTGATGCCGCCCGCTGTCGACGCCGAACCGCCGCCGGCAAACATCAGTGCGTCGGACAAGAGCCGAGTGGTGGCATCCATATGGTTCTGGTCAACGAGGTTGAAGCCTCCGGAGCGCGTCATGACGGAGGCGAAAATGGAATGCGTGATCTTGTCGCCGACGCTCATGTTGGCAATAGTGCGGGTGTTGTCCCACTCCATCAAAGCCCAGAGGACGGAGCCCGCAACCAGCAGGATCAGGGACACCTGAATGGTCAGCTTGGTGTGGAGGCTCCATTTCTTCCACCTGAGGCCGTGCCTCCGGAGCACCAGCATGACGGGGAAACCGAGGCTGCCGAGGAAAACGCCCAGCATGAGCGGCACCAGGATCCACAAGTCCATCTGGTACGGCACGATGCCGTCGGAGTGGGGCGTGAACCCGGCGTTGTTGAACGAGGAAATCGAGTAGAAGACCCCGTGCCATAACGCCTCCCAGAAGCCTTCTCCCAGTGTCAGGAAGCGCGGAACCAATGCGATGGCCAAGATGGCCTCGATGGTCACGGACGTCGAGATGACGGTCCGCAACAGAGTACCCACTTCGCCTAAACGACCGGCGTTGTTCATGGCCTCCTGGGCGATGAGCTTGCCCCGTACGCCCAGCCGTTTGCTGACCATGAGGGCCAGGAGGGAAGCGAGGGTCAAGGTTCCCAAACCGCCCACGAAGATGCCCACAAGGATGACCAGCTGGCCGAAGAAGGTCCAGTGGACCGCCGTTGAGACAACCGTCAAACCGGTCACACACACGGCGGATACGGCTGTGAACAACGCCTGGTAGAGGGGAGTGACACCGCCGTCGGCCGACGCGGCTGGCAGTGAAAGCAGGCCGGTGAACAAGAAAATTGCAAGGCAGTAGGCCGTCAGGGCCAATCGCGCCGGCGAGGTGTTGGCGATGTTGTCGACGAAGTCCCGGATCCCCGTGAAAATCCACAGGCTTCCGCGCTCCGTCTGGACGGATTGCCAGGTGGCCGGGTCTCGGGTCCTCGACTGGCTCTGAGTCATGGCAGTGCTGTTCGCTTCTGGTCGATTGATTCTGCTTTCTTGAGTAGTAAACCACTAATCGTCCGCTGTAACGGGGCGGTTGCCTTCCCGCCGCTCGGGTAGCCTGTGATTGATGACTTCCTGGGCTGGCCTCCGTCCGTCCGCGCTGCCAACGACGGTCGCGTGGGATCCTGCCATGACCGCATACAATTTCGGTCCGTCCCACCCCATGGCTCCGGAGCGGCTTGAACTGACGGCCAGGCTCGCCGAGGCGCTCGGACTGTTCAACCTGGAGCATGTGTCGGTTCAAGCGCCCGAGGTCGCGTCCGACGTCGAACTCCTGGCAGTCCACAGTGCCGAATATGTCGCCGCCGTGCGGCGTGCAAGCGAAGACCCGACGACGCCGGACCCGGAACGCGGGCTCGGTACCGAAGATGACCCGGCCTTCGCAGGAATGCACGAAGCAAGCGCCCGGCTGGCCGGCGGTTCCTTGCTCGCTGCTGAGGCGATCCTGTCCGGAACGGCCATCCGGGCCGTGAACTTCGGCGGCGGAATGCATCACGCCTCGCGGGAGCGGGCCAGTGGCTTCTGTATCTACAACGACGCCGCACTCGCGGTCCAGAGGCTGCTCGACGGCGGCGTCGGGAAGGTCGCGTACATCGACGTCGATGCCCACCACGGGGATGGGACCCAGAGCATCTTCTGGAACGACCCGAGGGTCCTCACGATCTCTCTGCACGAAAGCGGCCTTTCGTTGTTCCCGGGAACCGGATTCGCCAATGAGATCGGTGGCCCGGATGCGCTGGGGACCGCCGTCAATGTGGCCTTGCCTGCGTGGACGGGCGACGCCGGGTGGTTGCGGGCCTTCCATGCCGTGGTACCGCAACTCGTGCAGGCCTTTGAACCGGAGGTCATCGTGAGCCAGCACGGCTGCGACTCCCACAAACTCGATCCCCTCACGCACCTCAACCTCAGCGTGGACGGCCAACGCGAGGCGGCCACCGCCGTCGCGGGCCTTGCTGCCAGGTTCTGCGAAAACCGTTGGATTGCCACCGGGGGAGGGGGCTACGAAGTTACAGGGGTGGTACCGCGCACGTGGAGCCACTTGATAGGCATCGTGGCGCAACATCCGGTGCAGTTGACGGCCCCGGTCCCGGAAATCTTCCGAAGCTACGTCAAGGAGAAGTACGGGGAATCGGTTCCGGAACTCATGGGCGACGGCGTGGATACCTGGTGGCGCTCGTGGGAGGTCGGATACGATCCCTCCGACGCCGTGGACCGGACGGTCATTGCCACGCGCAAGGAGATCTTCCCGCTCTACGGGCTGGACCCATGGTTCGACTAGATTTCCCTGTACCATCCAACCGTTGGGATGACCGCAAAGCCCGCCAGCGTGAAATAGTTGATGCCTTTCGGCGTATATGTCGCTAGGGTGGGAGGCATGGTGACTGACGACGTATTTGCCGTCATTGCTGAGGCAACCCGGCGTGACATTCTGGTTTCCCTCCGCTCTGGGGATAAGGCTGTGGGGGAACTGGTGGAGGAGCTCGCGGCGAGCCAGCCCACTATTTCGAAACATTTGAAGGTACTCCGCGAGGCGGATCTTGTCAGCATGCGCGCCCAGGGGCAGAAACGCTACTATGCGTTGAACCCGAAGCCGCTCGCGGGGGTTGCCAGCTGGCTGGAGACATTCGACGTCGCTCGAGTCCAGCCCGCGGCCGAAGCCGCCACCCCGGCCCGCAACGCGCGCCCCCGTGCGGTTGCGCAGCAGGGTGCGGTTGGCCAGCAGGGTGCCGCCCAGCTCAAGCAGCCCGACGGCGAGTCGATCGGCACATCTCAGGCGAGCGCCGACGTCGGGCGCTCGCTGGAACCGGCGCCGGTCTCCGGTGCTGTTGCCGCAGTCGCCGGAATCGACGACACGATGCCGCAGCAGATCGGACGCACTGTTGGACGTGCAGCCACGAAGGCAGCAGACCTCTTGGCGAACCTGCCCAATCTGCCCAATCTGCCGAAGTTCGGCCGCAAGAAGTGACACCCAACTAACTCGCAGTTGTTGTCGTTTTGAGGCGTCATAACGACAACAACTGCGAGTCAGTTGGGCCAGTCCAGCGGGAGCCTAGTGCTGCAGCAACCGCACGTGGTCCGGGTTGAGTTCCGAAACCTTGGTGACTCCAAGCAAGGCCATCGTACGGGCCATGTCCTTCTCCAGGATCTGGATGGTGCGGTCGACGCCGGCCCGGCCACCGGCCATCAGCCCGTAGAGGTAGGCCCGGCCGATCAGCGTGAAGTCGGCACCGAGGGCCAAGGCTGCCACGATGTCCGCGCCACTCATGATGCCCGTGTCCAGGATGACGGCGGCATTGCTGCCTTTCAGCGCGGCGGCAACCTCCGGAACGAGGTGCAGCGGAATCGGGGCCCGGTCGAGTTGGCGGCCGCCGTGGTTGGAGATGACTACGCCGTCCGCACCGTGGTCAACCACTTTGCGGGCATCTTCGACCGTCTGGATGCCCTTGACCACCAGCTTGCCCTTCCAGGTCTCCCGCAGCCAGTCGAGGTCATCGAAGGTCAGCGTGGGATCGAACATGGAGTTGATGAGGTCCGCCACGGTGCCTGTGTAGAGGGAGAGCGAGGCGAAGGTCAGCGGTTCGTGGGTGAGGAAGTTGAACCACCAGGCGGGCCGGTAGGAGGCGTCCAGCACGGTCTTCACCGTAAGCGCCGGCGGAATGGTCATGCCGTTGCGGACATCCCGCAGCCGGGCGCCCGCGACGGCGGTGTCCACCGTGACCATGAGGGTGTCGTTTCCGGCTCGGGCGGCGCGCTCGATCAGTTCCAGGGAGCGGTCGCGGTCGGTCCACAGGTATAGCTGGAACCAATTCCGTCCGTTCGGCGCTGCCGCTGCAACGTCCTCGATGGAGGCCGTGCCCATCGTGGACAGAGTGTAGGGAATGCCTGCGGCTTCGGCAGCCTGCGATCCCGCGTACTCACCCTCTGACTGCATCATGCGCGTGAAGCCGGTGGGTGCGATGCCGAAGGGAAGCCGGGACTGCTTGCCCAGGATGGCCATGCTGAGGTCGACGCCGGAGATGTCCCGCAGGATCCCGGGCCGGAATTCGATGTCCTGGAACGCCTGGCGGGCCCGGCGAAGGGTGATCTCCGCCTCCGCTGCACCGTCTGTGTAATCGAACGGTGCCTGGGGAGTGCGTCGCTTGGCCATGTCCCGCAGTTCCCAGATGGTGGATGCGCGGAGCAGCTTTGCCGAGTTGCTGAACTCGGGCTTCTTGAATTTCATCAGGGGCGCAAGGTCCGAATACTTGGGAACCCGGCGCTTGAGCGCGGCAGGGCGCCCGACGGCGGTGGGGACGTTCGTCGGCACCTCACCGGAAGGGGCGCTGCTCGGCTGGGCGGTCTGCGTCATGGTGCTGTCTCCAGAGTCGACTATGTGGTTGGACCACACTCTAGGCTATGTGGTCCGACCACATCAACTACTATTTATCAATGCGCACGCACGAGCTCGTCCTGGGGTGGATCGAAAAGCAATTGTCCGAGGGGCACTTGCTGCTGGGCGGCCGGCTTCCCGCTGAGCGGGCGCTGGCCGAACAGCTGGAAGTCTCAAGGACATCGGTCCGCGAAGCCATCCGGATCCTCGAGGCAATGGGCGTCGTACGGGCGGGCGTGGGCTCAGGCAAGGACGCTGGAACGGTGGTCATCGCGGAACCGGCGGCGGCACTCGGCTCGGCGCTCCGCCTCCATGTGGCCACGCAGCATTTGCCTGTCGCCGACATCGTGGAAACGCGGGTCCTGCTCGAATCATGGGCGGTGTCCCGCGCGAAAGCCGACGCCCCCGAACTCAAGAAAGCAGCGAGGCTCCTGGACGAAATGGACGTGAGTCCTGCCGTCGACGACTTCCTTGCGCTGGACGTGGCTTTCCACTTGGCGCTTGCGGAAGCCGCGGGAAATGCCGTGGTGAGCACCATCATGGGCTCGCTGCGTGAAGCGATTGAGGGGTACGCCGAGGCGCTCACGGCAAATCTGCCGAATTGGAAGAGCACCGCCCAGCGCCTGCGGTCCGAGCACCGCGCCATTTTGGCGGCAGTGACCGATGGCGACGGCGGCCGGGCGGCGACGCTCGTGGCCTCCCACATCGAGGGGTACTACCGTGAGGCCGGGCTAGGGCAGGCCCCTGCGGAACCTAGGCCTTGACGGGTCCGGTGCTGCCCCTTAGCTCAATCCGCGGCGGGAAGTAGTTCGTGGGGGACGCGGCGTCGTTGGTCTGGATCTGCTCACGCATGCGCCGCCACGCAAGATCGCCGAGGTCGGAAATGGGCACGGCGGCGGTGGTCAGGGGAGGCATGGTATAGCGGGCAAACGGCATGTCGTCGAAGCCCGTGAGCGACAAGTCTTCCGGCACGCGGATCCCACGCTGGCTCAGTCCGCTCAAGAGGCCCATCGCCGCGACGTCGTTGAAGACGAGGATGCCGGTGGCGCCGCATGAGGCGACGGCGTCGCTCGACTCGAATCCGGCGTCGAACGTGTTGCCGCCGGGAAGGAATTGCAGTTGGACGTCCGGGAACTCTGCCTTGAACTTCTCGAGCCCGCGGAGCCGCTGCACGTTGGACGCGCTGCGGTCCGGTCCCGTCAGATAGGCAAGTTTGCGATGGCCATGCCCAACGAGATGGGCGGCAAGTTCCTGGATGCCTTGGCCATAGTCCACCACGAGGCTCGGCGTCGGAACCGACTCGGTGGTCCGGTTGATGAGGACGAGCGGGTAGAGCGTGGGGGCGAGTTCTTCGAGTTCGGCGTCGCTCATGCGAGGGGCGCAGAGGACGACGCCGTCGCAACGCCTCCGTGCTTCCCCCGCGAGGATTGCCTCTTCACTGGAGACCTCGGAAGAGTCGGCGATCAGCACGCGGTAGCCGTCGCGGGCCGCGGCAATGCTCAGCCCGCGAAGAATGGCCTGGAATGTGGGGTTGGACAGGTCTGGAACCACGATTCCAATCGTGTCTGTTTTGCCGAGGGCCAGGCTTCGTCCGACCGGGTTCGGCTTGTATTTCAGCTCGGAGGCGGCTGCGCGAACGCGCGCAGCAATGTCCGCGTCGACGGTTGTATTACCGTTCATGACACGGGAAACGGTGGCATGCGAAACGCCGGCCATGGATGCCACATCTGCGATGCCCACCCGCCGGCTATTTCTTCTGCCTGGCATGGTTTCCTTCCTGGGCTGCCTGCTTGCTCATGGGCGGGCAACGTTGTTCTAAGGTGAAGTTTATAGTGCGCGGGGAAACGGTTTCCCTTGATGTCGTTGCATTTCGATTTGCGGACGTTGCCAAGCCGAAGCTATGGTTTGGCTATGACTAACCGTTGGTATGCGTATTTTTCGTTGGCTCTGGAGGGGCCCGCGTCTAACTGACACGCATCCAACTTTCCTTCAGAGCCAACAGGGCAGAGATCATTCTCTGCCCTTCGCCATTTCCAGGCGGGCTCTGACCAGGGTCCGCTCCTCTTTCGGAACAGGACCCCTTTCATGACCAGCATCGCCGCAGAGCTCGCTACACATCACTCCGACGCCGAGAACGCCGGCGTCGAGGCCATCGCCGCGCAGCCGACGTCGAACCTGCGCGTCAGTCGATTCGAACCGCTCCCCACACCGCAGGAAATTAGCGCTGAACTGCCGCTGGACGCGAGGGCCTCCGCCGTCGTCGAGCGTGGACGCGATGGAGTCCGCGCCATCATGGACGGCGTGGACGACCGCCTTCTGGTGATCGTGGGCCCGTGTTCCATCCACGATCCGAAAGCGGGCCTGGAATACGCGCGCCGGCTGGTCAGCCAGGCGGAGAAACACAAGGAAGACCTCCTGATCGTCATGCGGGCCTACTTCGAGAAGCCGCGCACCACGGTGGGTTGGAAAGGCCTCATCAATGATCCCCGCCTCGACGGCAGCCATGACATCGCCGCCGGGCTCCGGGCGGCGCGGGGATTCCTGCAGCAAGTCACGGCCCTGGGCCTGCCGACGGCTACCGAGTTTCTGGAACCGATCAGTCCGCAGTACATGGCCGACCTTGTTGCGTGGGGAGCCATCGGTGCCCGTACCACCGAGAGCCAGATCCACCGTCAGCTGGCCTCCGGGCTGTCCATGCCGATCGGCTTCAAGAACGGGACCGACGGCGACCTCCAAGTAGCGATCGATGCCTGCGGTGCGTCCGCCGCCCCTCAGGCATTCTTGGGGATCGACGGCGATGGCCGCGCCGCCCTCGTTGCGACCTCGGGGAACCCGGATACCCACGTGATTCTGCGCGGTGGACGCAAGGGGCCGAATTACTCTCCGGACGATGTCGCTGCGGCCTCGGAGAAGCTCTCGGCAAAGGGGCTGAATCCCCGGCTGATCGTGGACGCGAGCCACGCCAACAGCGGCAAGAACCACCATCGCCAGGCCGAGGTTGCACTGGAGATCGGTGCCCAGCTGGAGGATGGTGCAGCGTCGCCGATCGCCGGGATCATGCTGGAAAGCTTCCTGGTGGGAGGGGCCCAGAACCTGGATGTGGAGCTGCAGCTGACTGGCGAACAGGAGCTGGTGTACGGCCAGAGCGTTACCGACGCCTGCATGGAGTGGGACGTCACAGTGTCCGTTTTGGACCAACTGGCTGCCTCGTCCCGCAAGCGTCGGGTGGCGGCTGAGGACTAGCCGAAACCAAGCTCTGAGTTGGCCGAAATACTTTCACTTTGGTACCTCTAGCCTCTAGAGTGTCTAGCACATGGTTGTTTGATGGCTCAGCATCGGCACGCCAGGTAATGAATGCTGGGGGTCGCCGCTAACAGCTGAGAGCAAAGGAATATGGAGAAATGTCCGCAGAGGCTAACTTCTCGAACGCGCGTTTCATGACTGTGGCTGAAGTCGCCGAAGTCCTCCGGGTTTCCAAAATGACCGTGTACCGCCTGGTCCACTCAGGAGAAATGCCAGCCGTCCGATTTGGGCGATCATTCCGTGTCCCCGAGGAAGCAGTGGGCAACTACCTCAAAGGCGCGGTTGTCGATGGACACTCGGAGACCGCTTGAGTCTTGCTGGGTTCCTTTCGGACCGGCGGTCATTGGGTACCCCCGATAGGCGGTACCCTGTTAAGGAACGTTTTACGTCATTGTAAGAATCTGTCAGTTGTAAAGTCTATTGCTCAGTTCAAGGACCTCACCCAGCAGACAGAATCTCAATCTAGTTTGGTAAGGAACTTACGTGGGTTCAGTTATTAAGAAGCGCCGCAAGCGTATGGCCAAGAAGAAGCACCGCAAATTGCTTCGCAAGACTCGCCACCAGCGCCGCAACAAGAAGTAGAGATACTTCCTACAGCGTGAATGCCCGTCGCCTCTCGAGGCTGCGGGCATTTTTGCGTGCATCCCCGGCCGACGCCCGCTCACGCATGCGGCCATTTTCGACGACGCCCGCTCACCTATCGCGGCAAAACGGCAAACCCTCCTTCACGTGATGATGTGCAGGAGGGTTCCGTCATTTGGCTTCATAGGTGAGCGAGCGTCGCTGGTTAGGTGGTCATAGCTGAGCGAGGGACGTGGAAGCTAGGCTTTCGGGCCGCGGAACTTGGAGAAACCCCGCCACAAGCCGTAGACGGCGCCGCCGACCGTTGCGGCTTTGAGGCCCAGCGTGGCTGCCCTCCGGCCTGATCGGAAGTCATAGACGGGCCAATTGTTCTCGCGCGCATGGCGGCGTAGCTTGGCGTCGGGATTGATGCACACCGGGTGGCCCACCAGAGTGAGCAGCGGGATGTCGTTATGTGAATCGCTGTATGCCCAGCAGCGGTTCAGATCAAGGCCCTGTTCGTCCGCTACGCGCTGTACGGCCACGGCTTTGGCCGGACCGTGCAGGATC
This sequence comes from Arthrobacter methylotrophus, assembly GCF_039539965.1. Lineage (NCBI taxonomy): Bacteria > Bacillati > Actinomycetota > Actinomycetes > Micrococcales > Micrococcaceae > Arthrobacter > Arthrobacter methylotrophus. The sequence goes on from NZ_BAABED010000001.1 coordinate 354,521, forward strand.
TCTCCGACCAATCGGCCTGTATACGCGCCGTCTTCAACCTCGCCCACGGTACCCAGGGCGCCCGTCAGACCGAGACGCGTGGAAATGACGGTGGCGACCTCGATGGGGGTGGCCGTCACAAGCCACACCTTCCGGCCAACACGCAGGTGCTGTTCGGCCAGGGCCTTGGTACCCGGCCAGATCCGGGACTCGATCATCTCGTCGTAGACCTCTTCGCCCAGCTCCCTGATCTCGGACACCTTGATGCCCGCAGCAAGGACCAGCGCGGAATCCCGGACGGAATGGACGTCCTCCATCTTCTCGCCCCGGAGGACAAACTTGAACTGCTTCCAGGCGAATCCCGCAGCTTGGGAGAGGGTGAACGCCTTGCGTTCGTACATCTTCCGTGCAACATGGAAAAGGCTGGCACCCTTCATCAGGGTGTTGTCGACGTCGAAGAATGCAGCTTCGCCGTGCTGCTGCGTTGCGGCCGGCGCGGTGGCCGCAGCGGCGTTCTTCTCGACGGGCATGCCATGAGTCTAGTCAATCGCCCGGCCCCGTGCCGTTCGCGGAGCTGCCGAAGCCTTCCGCGTCGAGTCTTCGGGCCGCGGGCGTCGAGTTGATACCTTTGAAACATGCCAAACCCCGACGTCGTGCTCCTCACCAAAGCTGACTGCCACCTGTGCGCCGCGGCGCGTGACGCCGTCGAACGCGTGACCTCAAGCCTTGGGCTCGGGTGGACAGAACAGTCGATCGACGCCGACCCGACCCTGCGCGAGCGCTATGCCGAGGAGATTCCGGTGGTGTTCGTGGACGGAGTCCAGCGGGATTTCTGGAAGATTGATGAGGCGCGGTTGGTGCGCGTCTTGAAGAAGGCCTTGGCTGCCTGAACATGCATGCAGTGCTTTGTTGGCAATAGAGTGGGAAAACAAAGCGATGCAATGGAGAAGAACGTGACTGCGCTGGAACCGTCCGCCGAAGCAGTACCCGGGGATGCTGTGCCTACGGACAGGGACCCTGCCGCCAAGCAAATACCACCCGCGGCCGTGGCCCGGATGACGCTCTACCTGCGCGCGCTGAATTCCCTGCTGGGCGAAGGAGTGGAACGGGTTTCCTCCGAGGCGTTGGCCGAGGCATCAGGAGTCAGCTCCTCCACTCTCCGCAAGGATCTGTCCTACGTTGGTTCGTATGGAACGCGTGGCGTGGGCTACGAGGTCCAGTATCTGAGCCGGCACATCGCGGCTGCGCTCGGCCTGACCCACGATTGGAAAGTCGCCATTGTGGGCGCCGGTAACCTTGGCAAGGCCTTGGCGCGGTACGGCGGATTCGAGTCGCGCGGTTTTGACGTGGTGGCAATCCTCGACGCAGATCCCATGATCATCGGGAACGAAGTGGGCTGGCTGCGGGTCAGCAATGCCGCGAATCTTGAAGTGGTCCTCAAACGGACCGGCGCAAACATGGTGGTGTTGGCTCTGCCCGCCGCGGTTGCCCAGGACGTCTGCGACCGAGTCATCAATGCGGGAATCCGCAGCATCCTCAGCTTTGCTCCCGTGCTGCTGCAGGTTCCACCCCATGTGAATCTGCGCAAGGTGGACATGGCCACCGAGCTGCAGATCCTTGCGTATCACGCACAACGGGCGCAGACCCCGGGCCAGGCCGTTTAGGCCGGGCCGGGGTCTGCGCCCATTGCTGGTTTCGGGTTCGTGTTGTTCCAGACAGCGAGGCCGGGAACAGAAGCCTAGCGGCCGTATGGCGCCTGGCTGTAAGGATTCGAGAAGGGCTGGGCCTTCCGGAAATACGGTGCTGAGCCCGGCAAGTACAACATCACGATTGCGGCGATGCCCAAGAGGATGGTGATAGTCCCGAGGCCGATCTGGGTCAGGCCGAGGAGGGAAACTGCCGCAAAGACGGTTCCCAGGATGCGGGCCCAGTTCTTGCCCTTACGGACATTGAAGGCAACCAGCGCATAGAGCCCGGCAAAGATGACCGAGAAGACCACCAGGATGGTCACCATGATGTTGATGAAGCTGCTGGTGTCTATGCCTGAAGCGTTGGCTCCCTGCGCCGTCAAAGCCTGGTCGATCATGTTCTTGCCCGCCGGGGAATTCAGCGAAGCGACGACGAACGGGATGCCGATCAGAGTCAGCACACCGGCGGCAATGATGAGCCAGAATGAAATATTGACTAGCTGGGGGATACCGGAGGTCGCCGCGGGCTGCTGGCTTGGCCACGTGACCGGGGCTTGCTGGCCGTACTGTGGGACGGAAGGCTGCCCGTACTGGGGTTGACCCGGTTGCGGGGCTTGCTGGCCGTACTGTGGGACGGAAGGCTGGCCGTACTGCGGGACGGAAGGCTGGCCGTACTGGGGTTGACCCGGTTGCGGGGCTTGCTGGCCGTACTGTGGCTGCTCAGGGGTGGGGTTTTCGCCGGGAGTGGATGGCGGATACGGAGGGGTGCTCATGGCATTCCTTTGCGATTCGACTGCTGATACGGCTGCCGGGTGCAACGTGCCCTGCCCCCAGCTCGGCTTGATTCCACCGTACCCCGGCGGCACTACGCCGTGGCTGATTCACGGGAAGAATTCTCCCGGAATGATGTGGACGGAGCTCCATCGTCATGGTGCGGGGGCAAGGGAAAGCCGCGGGGCCCTTGTGGGACCTGCCGCGGCCTTCGGTGCTAGGCGCTGGGAGCTGCTACGCGAAGTGCCTCTTGGACTCCGGAAGCCACATCAGGACCGCTGCCGCGACGGCTACCGCCGATCCGATGAAGTTGAGATTCAGGGTGATCACTTGGAATAGAAGGGAAAACACCGCTAGCGCGCCCAGGATGGTCAGGACAAGCCGTGCCCAGCGCGAGCCCTCTTTGAGCCGGATGGCAATGAAAATGTAAAGCGCCGCGAAAATCAGGCTGAAAATCAGGCCCACAATTCCTGGGCCCACCATCATTTCTCCGAACAATCCGCGGACCGTGAAGATATTGATGAAACTGGCGACAACACCCAAAGCTGCAGCCGCAACCCACAACCAGTAGGAAACGGTCAGCTGCTGCGGCACGCCTGTAGTGTCCTGAAAGCGCTGTGCGACGTTGTTGAAGTGGAGTCCAAAGGTATTCCGCGCGGGGGCAGGATAGCCAAGTCCGGCGGGCGGGGCAGTGCTCGCGCCGGCCTGGGGCATGCCATAAGCGGGTTGCCCTGGCTGGGGGTAGCCAAGTCCAGGCGCCTGGTAGCCCGGGGCTGGCTGTTGGTAGGAGGGTGGTGCTTGGTATGAAGGGGGTTCCGGGATTCCCTGCGGAGGCTGGTAACCCGCAGGAGGGACATTGCCTGGCTGCGGTGGCTGGGCACCGGGCTGCTGAGGCTGAGGAGCTTCATTTGGGTTACTCATGGCATCACTTTAGACCTGAGGTTTAAGGATTCCTAGGAAATTCTTGGCTAATTCGCCGCTAAGTATCGGGATTTGGCCGAACAATGGGCGGGTGATTCCGCAACAAAAAAATGGCGCCTTCGGGGCTGCACGATGAATTGCGTGCAGCGCCGAAAGCGCCATTCGGGCGAGGAGCCGCGGGTATTAAGCCGCCGGTGCGATAAAGGCCAGTTCGAGGTTGATGACGACCTTGTCGCTGACCAGGACGCCACCGGCTTCGAGCACTGCGTTCCAGGTCAGGCCGAAGTCCTTGCGGCTGATGGTGGTCTCACCGGAGACGCCTGCGCGGGTGTTGCCGAACGGGTCCACCGCTACGCCGTTGAATTCGGTTTCGATGGTCACCTCTTTGCTGACGCCCTTGATGGTCAGATCCCCCACGAGGTCGAAGCCGTCGCCGTTGGCGGTGACGTGGCGGGAAACGAAAGTGATTACCGGGAACTTCTCCACGTCGAAGAAGTCCTCGCCCTTGACGTGGCCGTCGCGGTTGGCGTCGCCCGAGCCGAAGCTGGCGGTCTGGATGGTGGCGGTGATCTTGGAATCGCTCAGGCTGCTACCGAGTTCCAGGGTGGCGTCGGCTTCGGTGAACTGGCCGCGTACCTTGCTGATGCCCGCGTGCCGGACGCTGAAGCCGATCTCGCTGTGGGAGTTATCGAGGGTCCAGACGCCGGCGGTGACGTTTGCGGGAAGAGTCATGGGGTTCTCCTTGGGAAGGTGTGGTCGTAGGTCATCGGGCGTTCGATCAAGCTTAGTTGAAGTGTCAACCGAACCTTGTGCCCAGTATAAACATGCAAATACATCTTTTATTCCACCTAGAGGGAACATTCTGAAGAAACTTTCAGTTCTACGAAACGTAGAAGATTTCAGATCGCCCGCCATCTTTGAGAAACTGGTAAACATGCCCCAAGCAACTGTCCATCTGCTCCGCCATGGCGAGGTCTACAATCCCGACGGCATTCTGTACGGCAGGTTGCCGGAATTCCACCTCTCCGAACGCGGCCGCGAGATGGCCAAGATGCTCGCGGAGCATTTCGCTGCCCGCGCCGCGCAGGGGGCGAACATCGTCCACCTTGTCTCCTCGCCGTTGACCCGCGCGCAGGAAACCGCCCTTCCCACTTCCCAGGCGTTGGACCTCCGGATCCACACGGAACCGCGGATCATCGAGGCCGGGAACCACTTCGAAGGACTCAAAGCCAATATCTCCGAATTCATCAAGCCCAAGCACTGGATCGAGTACCGCAATCCGCTGCGTCCGTCCTGGGGCGAGTCCTACCAGGATCAGGTCACCCGCATGCGTGCCGCCGTCGAAGACGCCCGCCTGAAGGCCATAGAGCTCGGTGGCGACGGCGCGGAAGCCATCCTCGTCAGCCACCAGCTTCCCATCTACGCCACGCGCCTCAGCGCGGAAGGCCGCCGCCTGTGGCACGATCCCCGCAAGCGCGAATGCACCCTGACCTCCCTGACGTCACTGGTGTTCGGCGACGAAGGCAAGATCGTGCGGGTGGAGTACAGCGAACCCGCCGCCGTGCTACTGCCCGGTGCCGCGAGGACCCCCGGAGCATGACAATGGACCGAACAAGCAACAGCAAGGCCACCTCCCGCCGGAGCTTCCTCGCCGTCGGTGGAGTGGCCCTCTCTGCCTTGACCATGGGTTTGTCCGCCTGCGCCCAGGAAGACGCGCTTGCCCAGCAAGCCAAAGCCGGAGACAACAAGAATTACGTCGCCGGGGACGGTTCGGTGACCGAATTCGCCAAAGCAGACCGTAAGTCCGCCGTCGAGCTCAAAGGCACTTTGTTTGACGGAACCGCCGTAGCCCCGAAGGACCTGATCGGCAAGGTCACGGTCCTCAACTTCTGGTTCGCGGCGTGCGCCCCATGCCGGGTCGAGGCTCCGCTCCTTGAAGAACTGCACCAGGAATTCAAGAGCAAAGGCGTCCAGTTCTACGGCGTGAACCTCCGGGACGAGAAGGCGACCGCCGATGCGTTCGACCAGACGTTCAACCTCACGTACCCCAGCTTCAATGACAAGGACGGCGCGGTGCTGCTGTCTGTCTCCGGCATCGTGCCTCCCGGTGCGGTGCCCACCACGCTGGTCCTGGACAAAGAGGGCAAAGTTGCTGCCCGCGTCCTCGGCGAGATCGAGAAGAGCACCCTCAAAGCACTCATCACCACCGCGGTTGCCGAGTAGGTGGCCCGGACAGCGTGAACAGCCCTTTCGCCGAGACCATCCTGAGCGGTTCCTTGCTGCTGGCCATCCCCGTGGCCTTGCTGGCCGGACTCGTGTCCTTCCTGTCGCCGTGCGTCCTGCCTTTGGTACCCGGCTACCTCGGCTACGTGACCGGGCTGACCGGCGTCGACCTCCAGAGGCAGAAGCGCGGGCGCATGCTCGCAGGGATCGGTCTGTTCGTTCTTGGCTTCTCCCTGATTTTCGTGCTGCTTGGTGGTGCCTTCGGCCAACTGGGGACCCTCATCACGGGCCCGCAGAACGCCTGGATCACCCAATTGCTGGGCGTACTGGTGATTATCATGGGCGTCGTCTTCCTGGGCGGCTTCGGCTGGTTGCAGCGTGACGCCAAAATCCATGCCAAGCCCCCTGCCGGACTGTGGGGTGCGCCGTTGTTGGGCATCACCTTCGGGCTGGGCTGGGCACCCTGTATTGGTCCCACCTATTCCGCAGTCCAGTTGCTCAGCCTTTCCGGGGGATCGTCCGCGGCGAAGGGGGCACTTCTGGCGTTTGTCTATAGTCTTGGGCTGGGTATTCCCTTCCTGCTGATCGCCCTCGCAGTCCGCCGGGGGATGGGCGTCATGTCCTTCTTCCGCAAGCACCGCCTGGCTATCCAGCGGATGGGCGGGGGCATTCTGATCCTCCTCGGAGTCCTGATGGCCACAGGAGTGTGGGGCACCTGGGTGACCGGGTTGCAGTACTGGTTCCAAACCGATGTGAAGTTGCCGATCTGATGAGCGAGCCCGTGCAAGGTATAAAGAAGTCCAAGAAGTCAGCCGATAAAGCAATTGACACGGCTAAAGCCGAGGCAGCCCTGCCGGTCCTCGGGATCCTGGGCATGCTCCGCTGGGCCTGGACCCAGCTGACCAGCATGCGTACTGCCCTGTTCCTGCTCCTGCTCCTGGCAGTCGCGGCGGTGCCCGGTTCGCTGTTCCCGCAGCGTCCCGCGAACCCTTCGATCGTGACGCAGTACATCAGCGACCATCCGGACTATGGCAAGCTCCTCGACTCTGTGCAGCTGTACGACGTGTACTCCTCTGCCTGGTTCTCGGCCATCTACATTCTTCTGTTCATTTCCCTGATCGGGTGTGTCACGCCCCGGGCCATCGCCCACTACAAGGCCATGCGCTCGCAGCCGCCGCGGACCCCCAAGCGTCTTTCCCGCCTCCCGGAGTACGGCACGCTGGTGCTGCCCGCCGACGCCGGGATCCCGGCGTCGAAGGCTATTTCGGATGCCGCCGCAGTGCTGAAGAAGCGCGGCTACCGCGTGGAAGTGCGCGACGTCGACGGCGCCATGCCCTCGCTGGGTGCCGAGCGCGGCTTCCTCAAGGAAGTGGGCAACCTCGTCTTCCATGCATCGCTGATCGGGGTGCTGGTTTCGGTGGCCGTCGGCGGACTGTTCGGGTACAGCGGCCAGCGGATCCTGGTGGAAGGCGACACCTTCGTGAACACCTTGGTGGGTTATGACCAATTCAGCCCCGGGACCAACTTCCAGAGCAGCTGGCTCCAGCCGTACTCCATCCAGCTGGACAAGTTCGACGTCCAGTTCGATCGCGAGTCGCCGGCGCACTTCGGCCAGCCCATCGACTTCACGGCGGACGTCACCACCAAGGACACCCCGGATGCGCCCGCCAAGAAGCAGGTCCTCAAGGTGAACGACCCCGTGATGCTGGGCGACACCAGCATCTACCTGACGGGTAATGGCTACGCTCCCGTGGTGACTGTCCGGGACGGCGCCGGCAAGGTCGCCATGCAGGGACCAGTGGTGGCCAAGCTGCAAGGGGACAACTACTACTCTTCGGTAGTCATCAAAGTTCCCGATGCCAAGCCCGATCAGCTCGGTTTCGCAGGATTCTTCCTGCCTACCGCGATGGTGACCGACACGGGTGTCGCCTACAGCGGCGATCCCGAGCTCATCAACCCTCAGTTGAACCTCAACTCGTACTACGGCGATCTCGGCCTGAACAAGGGCACCCCGCAGAACGTGTTCGAGCTCGACGTAGCAAAGCTGACCCCGCTCAATGGCCGCGGCATGGCTGATAAGGCCATCGCACTGGCCCCGGGCGGCACCTACACGCTCCCGAACGGCAAAGGCACTATCACTTTTGACGGCGTCAAGAAGTACGTTGGCGTTGATATCCACCACAACCCGGGCCAAGCCACTGCGCTCGTCTTTGCGCTTTTGGCGGTTGCCGGATTGATTCTCTCGCTCTACCTGAACCGTCGCCGCGTATGGGTCCGCACGGGAACCCACGACGATGGGCGCACAATGGTGGAGTATGGTCTCCTTGCCCGCGGCGAGGACCACAGGCTTGCCGGCGAAGCCGCCGCCATCCGCGAATTGCTGCACCGTGAATGGCTGCTCCCCACGGAACAGTCCACCGACACCGTTTCTTCCTCAACCTCGAAGGACCAGTAATGCTCCCCATCAACGAAACCATGGGCCAGTACAGCGAGCTCTTCATGCTGCTCGCGGCCGGCACCTACGCGGTGGCGTTCATCGCTTTCGCGTGGGACCTCGCCAAGAGCAGCAAAGTGCTGAGGGCAGTGGACCTCAAGGCGGCCTCTTCGGTGGCAGCCGAGGCCAAGGTTCCGGTCGCCGCCGGCCGTGCGGGTGGGAACGACGTCGGGGGACCTGCCGGCCGTACTGAGCGTCCGACGTCGGCGATCACCTCCGTCAGCCAGACCGCCGGCGGTGACATGAAGTATGCCGCCGAGCGCCGCATTCCCGCCCGCGTGGCCGTGGCTGTCGCGATAATCGGCGTGGCGATCCACGGTGCCGGGGTCATCACCCGCGCGATCGGCGCAGGCCGTGTGCCGTGGGGCAACATGTACGAGTTCCTGACCACTGGTGCTTTCCTGGTGGTCGCAGTCTTCCTGCTCTCGCTCATCCGCCGAGACCTGCGTTTCCTGGGCACCTTCGTCCTGGGTCTGGCCGTGATCATGATGACGGCGGCGTCGGTGACTTACTGGACCCCGGTAGGCCACTTGGTTCCGGCGCTGCAAAGCTACTGGCTGGTCATCCACGTCTCCATCGCCGTGATGTCCGCGTCCCTGTTCACCCTGACGTTCGCCATGTCAGCCCTGCAGTTGCTGCAATCGCACCGGCAGAAAACCTTGGCGGCCGGCGGCGTGGACAAGCTGGGCTTCATGCGGCTCGTCCCGAACGCGCTGAGCTTGGAGAACCTGTCCTACCGCATCAACACCGTGGGATTCGTGGGCTGGACCTTCACCCTCATGTTCGGCGCCATCTGGGCCGAGAAAGCCTGGGGCCGTTTCTGGGGTTGGGACACCAAGGAAGTCTGGACCTTCGTGATCTGGGTGGTTTACGCCGGCTACCTGCACGCGCGCGCCACCCGCGGCTGGACGGGAACCCGCGCGGCTTGGCTGTCCATTGCGGGCTACCTGTGCGTGATCTTCAACTTCACCGTGGTCAACGTGTTCTTCAACGGCTTGCACTCATACTCGGGGCTCCCGCAGTAGCTCGGGGCGGGGTCCGCACCATTCCTGACCCTTATTGAATTAACGACGACGGCGACACTCCGCACAGGCGGGCGTGTCGCCGTCGTTCGCGTTTCAAAAGAGGTCAGGAACGGTGTGTCAGGTGTTGACGTCACCGCTGTCTTCGGCGTTGGAACCACCCTTGAGTTTGCGTGCCTTGGCTTCGAGTTCGGCCTTGAGCTTCTTTAGCCGTTCGGCTTCGGCCTGGTTCCGGCGGCGGATTTCCAGGTTGCGGAGGAAATCGGGGTCGTCGTCGGGAGCGATGGGGTGGCTCGCCGGCTGCGGGGTGGGGCGGATGGTGTAGGGGCGGCCAATCAGGAACCAGAGAAGCGCGCCAAGCACGGGCAGCAGGATCATCACGATTATCCAAGCGGTTTTGGAGATCCCCCGTGTGGTGCGCCGATCCGTGCGGATGACGTCCACCAGCCCATAGACGAAGACGAGCAAGACGGCGACAACTACAACAACGCGGAGCATACCGTCAAGTCTAGTCGCCGTAGAGTTCCGCGATAGCTGTCCGTTCAGAGTGCAATCAGGCTGGGACGCTAAACTTGATTCGTGGCTTTCCTCAAATACTCCCTGATCCGACTTGCGCTCTTCGTCCCGCTCTTCATCATCTTCGCTTTGCTGCAGACGGGTTTGTTGCTTGCGGCACTTTTCGCGGGCCTCATCGCGTTCGCTATCAGCTACCTGTTTTTCAAGAAGCAGCGCGACGCCGCCACGGCATCCATGCGTGAGCGTTTCTCCGGCCGCGCCAAGCCCATCCGCTCCGCATTGGAAATTGAAGATGCCGAGGTCGAGGACCGTCTGGTGGATGAAAACCCCGCGGTTGCTGTCGAGAACGATCGGCGCCCCAAGGAAGCCTAGAGGCTTAAAGCTGCAGGAGCGTCGGGCCGAAACGCGACATATGTGAGCGAGCGTCGGGGGAGGACGCTCGCTCACCTCATATGAACGAGCGTTAGAAGCCGTGGCTCAGTATCAGGCCCAGCGAGAACAAGACGCTATAGCCAAGATTGATCAAGCCGGTCTGCTTCAGCACCGGGATAAGGCTCTTGCGCTTCCGTCCGTTGACCATGAGCCATGCCGGCATGAGGCAGGCCGGGATCAGCAGCAATACGATCAGCATCCACGGTCTGGTCGGTGCAAGCACCACAACCAGCAGGATGGCGACTGCCAACATCAGGACGTAGCTCTCACGGGCATGCCGGTCGCCAAGCCGCACCGCCAGGGTCCGCTTGCCGGCCACCATGTCGGTCGGGATATCCCGTACGTTGTTGGCCATCAGCAGGGCGCAGGCGATCAATCCTGTTCCAATGGCGCCGATAACCGCCGGAAGACTCACTTGTCCGGCCTGCGTGTAGGTGGTACCCAAGGTTGCCACCAGTCCAAAGAAGACAAAGACAAACAAGTCACCCAGGCCCATGTAGCCATACGGATTCTTGCCGCCGGTGTAACCCCACGCGGCGAGTACGCAGCCGATGCCCACCAGGAGCAGCCACCAGGTCTGCGTCATGATTACCAGGACCAAGCCGAACATCATGGCGAGGCCGAACGCGCCGAATGCCGCCCACTTGACATGGTTTGGGCGTGCCGCGCCGGAACCTACCAGTCGGAGCGGACCCACCCGGTCCTGATCGGTGCCACGGATGCCGTCTGAGTAATCGTTGGCGTAGTTGACCCCGATCTGCAGCAGCAGCGCCACAAGGGCAGCGAGGATGGCATTCAAGATCCGGAAAGACTGCAGCTCGTAGGCGGCCGCTGTGCCGATCAGCACTGGCGCGATGGCCGCCGGCAGGGTGCGCAAGCGGGCGCCTTGAATCCATTGTGCAGCTGTTGCCACGTTCAGTACCTCGTGTTGTTTCGCATTGGGGGGAAGGCAAATGATGATCAGGGGGCTATGTCTATTCTCCCTGATGCACCTCGGTGAGCAGCTCGATCATCGCCAGCCTGTCCGGCTTTCCATTGGGGAGCATGATGAGCCCGTCCGTGGTCAGCACCGTTTTGGGAGCGAGGGCCCCCAGGGATTCCTGGCAGCGGGCCTTGTAGTCCTCAATGCTTTCCGCGGAGCTGTCCTCGACGGCAACATATGCTGCCACCGCCTGGCCCCACTCCCGGGAGGGGACCCCGGCCACGAAAGCCGCCGTCACGCCGTCGAACTTTTCGAGCTCAGCTTGGATGAATGCGGCGGAGGCTTTGACACCGCCCGTGATGATGACGTCGTCGGCCCGTCCCAGCACGGTGAGTGTACCGTCGCCTGCGAGCTCCCCGAGATCGTTGGTGCGGTACCAACGGGTGCCGTCCTCGTCGAAGAACGCCTCGGCAGTCGCCTCCGGCGCGTCCAGATAACCGGAAGCCACGGTGTCGCCGCCCAGGAGGACCCGGCCGTCGTCGTCGAGCCGGACGCTGACACCGTCCAGCGGCCTTCCGTCGTATACGCAACCGCCGCACGTCTCGGCCGAGCCATAGGTGGTCACCACCTTCACCCCGGCCTCCCTGGCGGCGTCCAGCAGCGCGGCGGGTGCCGGCGCCCCGCCCAGGAGGATGGCGTTGAAGCGGCGGAGGGCCGCGAGGGTTTCCGCGGAGGGCGAGTCCAGGAGGCGCTGCAACTGGGTGGGCACCAAGGACGTGAAGCGGACGGTGTCCGTCAGCTCCCCGGCGGCGGCAGTGAAGGCCTCCGGAGTGAAGCCGTTCGAGAGGTCCATGGCCCATGGACGCGTTCCGGCGAAAAGGGAACGGACCAACACCTGGACCCCGGCAACGAATTGCAACGGCAAGGCAAGGAGCCATTGTCCCTCGCCCCGGAGCGCCATCGCCGTGGCCATGGAGGAAGCCGCGAGCTGATCGACCGTGAGCACTGTGGCCTTGGGCGTTCCGGTGGAGCCCGAGGTGCGGACCACCACTGCGGCGTCCTCGAAACCGGGCGTTTCGACCGCGACGGCACGCGGGGTGCCGTCCTCCGCAGCGACGATTCCGACGGCGGGACCCTCCCCGTGGAGGGCGGCGGCCAAGGCCTTGAGAACGGGATCGATGTTCACGGGCGAGTCCTAGAAGTAGTAAGGGAAGGCGGACCAGTCCGGATCGCGCTTCTCAAGGAAGGCTTCCTTGCCCTCCACGGCCTCGTCCGTCATGTAGGCCAGGCGGGTGGCTTCACCCGCGAAGACTTGCTGGCCGGCCAGGCCGTCGTCGGCCAAGTTGAAGGCGAACTTGAGCATGCGGATGGCCTGCGGGGATTGGCGGGCTATATCCGCGGCATACTCCAGGGCAACTTCCTCCAGGCGCTCATGGTCCACGGCCTCATTCACGGCACCCATTCTGACCATGTCCTCCGCGGAATACTCGCGGGCCAGGAAGAAGATCTCGCGGGCGGCTTTCTGCCCGATCTGGCGGGCCAGAAGCGCAGAGCCGTATCCGGCGTCGAAACTTCCCACGGTAGCGTCGGTCTGCTTGAACTTGCCGTGCTGGCGCGAGGCAATGGTGAGGTCCGAGACGACGTGCAGCGAGTGCCCGCCGCCAGCTGCCCAGCCGTTCACGACGGCGATGACCACCTTGGGCATGGTCCGCATGAGCCGCTGGACTTCCAGGATGTGCAGGCGGCCGGCCCGGGCGGGGTCGACGCTCTCCTGGGTCTCGCCGTCAGCATAGCGATACCCGTCCCTGCCGCGGATCCGCTGGTCGCCGCCGGAACAGAAGGAATGGCCGCCATCCTTGGGGGACGGACCATTGCCGGTGAGGAGCACCGTGGCGACATCCGGGGTCATGCGGGCGTGGTCCATGGCGCGGTAGAGCTCGTCAACTGTGCCGGGCCGGAAGGCGTTACGGACTTCCGGGCGGTTGAAGGCAATCCGGACTGTGGGGAGGTCCTTCGTGACTTTCCCGTCTGCGTCCCGCTCCACCTGCCTGTGGTACGTCATGTCCTGGAAATCGTCGAAACCGGACACAGTGCGCCAGCGCGATGGGTCAAAGACGTCGGATACCTTGGCTGGGAAGTCGTTGCTCACCCTCCGAGTGTAGTAATCCGCTCAGCTTATGCAGAACTCGTTGCCTTCGGGAGCGGCCATGGTGTGCCATTCGTGGGGGCCTTGCTTGGCGGTCCAGAGGTATTTCGCGCCCCGGGCTTCCAACGCGGCGCGGACCCAGTCCTTGTCCTGGCCGTTGAGGCGTACGTCCCAGTGGACGCGGTTCTTGACGGTCTTGTCTTCCTTGGCGGCCTGGAACAGGAAGCGCCTGCGGGTGTTCCTTGTCCTGGTCCTCCGACGGGCCAATAGCGGCGCCGTCCTTCCACACGAGTTTGCCCTGGTGGGTCATGGTTTCAGCCTCCGCGGCGAAGCCTTGATCGATCATGGAACGGATGAACGCTTCGTCCTGGGGTTCCACTATCCAGTCGAGCGTTTCGGCCCACCAATCGGCGAGGACAGTTCCGGTCCGGGGCGCCCAACTAGCTCGCATTTGTTGTCGCTATGGGCCCTCATAATGACAACAAATGCGAGCTAGTTGGGGCGGGGCGGGTGGTTATCCGCCCAGCAGTTGCGGCGGGATGGCATAGATCAGCAGGACGGCCAAGAGATTCTTGGCTGCATGGACGAAATAGGAGAACATTACGTTCTTTCCCGTCCAGACGTAGACAGCCACCAGGACGACGCCCATTCCGAGGTACGGAACCAGCGCGGGAAGGACCAGGCCTTCACGCCCCACCACGTGGATGGCGGCGAAGCACAGCACGGACAAGACGCAGCAGAGCCAAACATTAACGTGCCGGGACAGCTTGCCGATGAGCAAGTGCCGGAAAAGGTATTCCTCCACAAAAGGACCGAGCACCACCAGCAACGGCACCACGAACCATACCGGCAGCTGCTGGACCAGCGACTGGAGGCCCAGTTGGTTCTGCGATTCCTTGACGGAGCCGGTAACTGTCACGAGAACTGCAGTGAGCACCAGCATCGCAACGATCGATAAGGGAATCATGGCTAGCGTGAACCACGGACGCGTGGCCAAAATCAGGAGGTCGCGGCGAATGACGCGCCTCGCAGCCGTAACCGCGACCAGGCCGACCGACGCGTAGAAAGCGAGGTTGATCGCGAAGACGGCCGTAGCGGGGTCGGGGAAGATCTGCTCCGCCATGGCTGTCACAGGGGCCGTCGCGAGGCTCAGAACAGCCGCCAGCGCCACATATAGTCCGAAAGCCGCAGCGTCCAGGCCCGTGAAACGGTACAGCCTGCCGGCCGGCGGAATAGTGCCCATGTGTCCAGCGTAGCGTCCCTCTTTGTTGCCCGCGTCACCCTCCGTCGAATTCACCGGGTAAGATGGATTTGCCGGATTTACCTTCGACGCTTCCATGATCTCGCCACTGATTCGACTTGCCAACAGGCCAAAATCTCGAATTGTCTGTGCCGATGCACGTGAAGCCATGGCCGGCGTCTCCTTCAACCCACAAGGAAAAACTGTGCCTCAAAACACGACAACCGACCTTCAGCGCGCCCCAGGAAACTTGGCCGCGCCCAGTATCGCTGCCGCTTCCGACAACCTCAGCGCCGAGGGCTACCAGAAGACCTTGAGCCGCCGCCACGTCACGATGATCGCGATGGGCGGCGCGATCGGCGTCGGCCTCTTCATGGGTGCGGGTGGACGCCTGGCCTCCACCGGGCCCGCCCTGATTTTCTCCTACGCCATTGCCGGCGTCATCGCTTACCTGCTGATGCGGGCGCTCGGCGAACTGATCATGTACCGCCAGACCTCCGGCTCCTTTGTCAGCTACGCCGGCGAAATGTTCGGCAAGAAGGGCGCCTTCCTTTCCGGCTGGATGTACTTCATCAACTGGGCCATGACGGGCATCGCCGAACTCATCGCCATCGGCCTGTACTTCCAGTTCTTCTTCCCGAACGTCCCCGTTGAACTGTCCGCCATCGCTGCGCTGGTGCTGCTGGTTGCCGTCAACCTGTTCAGCGTCAAGGCCTTCGGCGAGTTCGAATTCTGGGCTTCCTGCCTCAAGGTCGCCGCGATCCTGACCTTCCTGGCCGTGGGCACCTTCATGGTGGTCACCAACGCACAGGTCGGCACTGGCCACGCTTCCGTGGGCAACCTCTTCGCTGCCGACGGCGGCATGTTCCCCAAGGGCGGACTGGTGATGATCCTGGTCCTGAACGCCGTGATCTTCGCCTACAACGCCATCGAACTGGTCGGCATTACGGCCGGCGAGATGCAGAACCCGGAACGCGAAGTGCCCAAGGCGATTCGCGCCGTCGTGATCCGCATTGTGGTGTTCTACGTCGGTTCCGTCACGCTCCTGGCGATGCTCCTGCCCTCGGACCAGTACCACGCAGGCACCTCCCCGTTCGTCACGGTGTTTGGCCAGATGGGCCTGCCGTGGATGGGCGACGTCATGAACATGATCGTCATCACCGCTGCGCTGTCCTCATGCAACTCGGGCCTTTACTCGATCGGCCGCATCTTCCGCACCATGGCCAACAATGGACATGCCCCCAAGTGGCTCACCAAGATGTCCACCCGCCACGTGCCCTACGCCGCCATCCTGGCCATCGGCGCCGTGTACCTCACGGGCATCGTGCTCAACATGTGGTTGGGCGGCTCCCATGCTTTCGACCTCGCGCTGAACACCGCCTCGATCGGTGTCATCTTCACCTGGGGTTCCATCTTCGCCAGCCAGATTGCGCTGCGCAAGAAGAAGGGCAACGTCTCCAGCCTGCCCATGCCGGGTTCCCCATGGACCAGCTGGGTTGGTCTGGTGGCACTCCTGGCCATCACCGTGCTGATTGGTATGGACACTATGACGGACAAGGCCACGGGTGAGGTGTTCCCCCTGGGTATCTGGACCCTCGCGACCATCCCGTTCTTCGCCTTGGTGCTGTGGCTCGGCTGGCAGAAGATCAAGAACAACGAGCCCAAGAGCCACCTCTTCAGCTAGTCCCCTTCAGGTGCTTCGCGAAGTGCTCCTCGATCCGCTGCCATGCCTCAGGCGCGGCGGCCGGATCGGGTTTGATGCCCATGACCCGCATCAGGGGCCGTAGCGGCCGGGGTCCCACAGGAACGTCGTTCATGAAGGCGTGGCCCGCCGTCGGGAATTCCTTGATGTCGTGCTCGATCCCAAGGTTAGTGAGCGCGGCTTCCAGCTTCGCGGCCGCTCCCCGCAGGGTCCGGTCCTTCGCACCGTAGTTGGCCACCACCGGACATGCGCCTTCCAGGGCCTGCTCCAGGTCGCGCGGCAATTGCCCGTAGTTCACGGAAGCGGCGTCGAAGTCGTCGGGGGCCGCGAGCAGGGCGAATGCGCCTCCCATGCAGAACCCGATGACCCCCACTTTTCCGGTGCACCTGGGGTCGCTGCGGAGCCGGGAGCGTGCCGTGGACAAGTCGGTGAATGCCCGGCCGGCGCCGGACATGAGGGATCGCATGGTCGCTACGAGGCAGCGCCTTGCTCCGCCGTCGCTGTAGAGGTCGACGGCGAGGGTCAAGTAGCCGGCTTCGGCGAGCCGGTCCGCGTGGCGACGCATCACGTCGTCGAGCCCGAAGGCCTCATGAACGAGCACGACGCCGGGAAACGGCCCCTCGCCGGCGGGCTCCGCAAGGTACCCCCGCAGGGTACGCGAGCCCCCGGCTGCCACACTCTCCGTGCTCAAATCGACGTGCGCCATGGGTGGAAGCCTTTCATTGGCAGATCGGATCGCGGGCGTAGGCCTAGTGTTTGCCATCCCGGCAGTCCGCGCAAGTGTCATTGTCTGCGGTTTGTCGGCTGGCGCCGTTAGGCTCGATGCATGGACCACAGCACCACTCTCAGCCAGCACATTATCGCCATCCAGATGCTCACGGAGGCGATCTGATGGCGGCATCCAAGGTGGTGGCGCCCCGGATTTCCCCCATTAGGCTCGACGAACTCCGGGACGAGCCTGCCCCGGATTTCCAGCGCGGCGAACGGTACGACGGCGTCCGGCTCACCCGCGCGGTGGCGGACGGGGCGGAGCTGAGCGGATCGGACTTCATCGAGTGCGAATTCAACGGGGTCTCCTTCAACGAGGCCCAGCTGCGGGGTGCGACCTTCCGTGACTGCATCCTGAACGAGCCCTACGCGCCCGTATTCAACGCTGCGCGCACCTCGTGGCGCGAGGTGGCGATCAGCAATCCGCGTTGGGGATCCGCGGAGATGTATGAGGGCACCTGGCATTCGGTAAAGATCGACGGCGGCAAGCTGGACTTCCTGAACCTGCGTGGATCCAAACTGACGGATGTCGTGATCACGGGGTGCATCATCAACGAGCTCGACCTCGGGGCCTGCACTGCGACGCGGATGGTGCTCAAGGACTGCACCATTGGCACCCTGGATGTCACAGGGGCGAAGTTCAAGGATGTGGACCTGCGTGGCTCGGATTTCCGGATGGTCAATGGACTGGGCGGTTTGTCCGGCGTGGTCATCGATGATTACCAGCTCAGCCTGATGGCCCCGCTTTTGGCCGGTCATCTGGGTATTCGGGTGATCTGAGTGAGGCGACGGTACCGCCACGTGGCAGTCCACCGTGTGCCAGTTGGCGGCTGGGTGGTTGACCCCATGGCGGCGCCGTGTAATCTTTATAGAACGAACGGTCGGTAAATTATTCACCGGCCCCGCTCCCTTCGCGAAGGATGTTCTCATGGTCGAGGCTTTTCTTGTTGGCGGTGCCCGCACCCCTGTAGGCCGGTACGGCGGCGCACTCTCCGCTGTCCGGCCCGATGACCTGGCAGCCCTCGTGATCCGCGAGGCCGTGGCCCGCGCCGGCGTCGATCCCGACGCCATCGACGAAGTCATCCTGGGCAACGCCAACGGCGCTGGCGAGGAAAACCGCAACGTCGCCCGCATGGCCACCCTTCTCGCGGGACTGCCCCTCCACATCCCCGGCATCACGGTCAACCGCCTCTGCGCCTCAGGAATGAGCGCCATCACCATGGCCAGCCATATGATCAAGGCGGGCGCTGCGGACATCGTGGTGGCGGGCGGCGTCGAATCGATGAGCCGGGCCCCATGGGTGCAGGAGAAGCCCTCCGCAGCCTTCGCCAAGCCGGGCCAAATCTTCGACACCTCCATCGGCTGGCGCTTCGCGAACCCGCTTTTCACCAAGGGCGAGCTCTCCCGGGGCGGAAAGATGACCTACTCCATGCCGGAAACGGCTGAGGAAGTCGCCCGCGTGGATGGCATCTCCCGCGAAGAGGCCGACGCGTTCGCGGTCCGCTCGCACCAACGCGCGCTGGCGGCCATCGCCGGTGGCCGCTTCAAGGACGAAATCGTTCCGGTCACAGTGAAGACCCGCAAGGGCGAAACTGTCGTGGACACCGATGAGGGCCCCCGCGAAGGGACTACTGCGGAAGTCCTCGCCGGCCTCCGTCCCGTGGTTGCCGGGGGCTCCGTTGTCACGGCCGGCAACTCCTCCTCGCTCAACGACGGCGCCTCCGCCATCATCGTCGCTTCGGAGGCCGCCATCGAGAAGTTCGGACTCACCCCGAGGGCACGCATCATCGACGGCGGTTCGGCCGGTTGCGAGCCGGAAATCATGGGCATCGGCCCGGTTCCGGCCACCCAGAAAATCCTGGGCCGTTCGGGGCTCACCGTCGGTGACCTCGGCACCGTCGAACTCAACGAAGCTTTCGCGACGCAATCGCTCGCGAGCATGCGGCGTTTGGGCTTGGATCCGGACATTGTGAACAACGACGGCGGCGCGATCTCCCTGGGGCACCCGCTGGGTTCCAGCGGCTCGCGTATCGTCATTACCTTGCTGGGGCGCATGGAACGCGAGCTCGCCGGTAGCGCGCAGGCTCGGAAGATAGGCCTCGCAACGATGTGCATCGGCGTCGGACAAGGTGCTGCCATCCTCTTGGAAGGCATGTAATGGCACTGAACTCCGAAGGATTCGGAACCCTGCTCATCGAGGAACGCGAAGACCGGGTCACGGTGCTCCTTAACCGGCCCGAGGTCCGCAATGCGATCGACCAACAGATGGTGGACGAGCTCCATCTGGTGTGTGATTACCTTGAACGCGAGCCGAAGATCCTGATTATCGCCGGCGTCGATGGTGTCTTTGCCTCCGGCGCGGACATCGGCCAGCTGAGGGAACGCCGCCGTGACGATGCCCTGCGCGGGATCAATTCGACCATCTTCGTCCGAATCGCGAAGCTGCCGATGCCCGTCATCGCGGCCTTGGACGGTTATTGCCTCGGAGGCGGTGCCGAACTCGCCTACGCCGCGGACTTTCGCATTGGCACCCCTAGCGTGCGGATCGGCAACCCGGAAACCGGGCTGGGCATCATGGCCGCGGCCGGAGCCACTTGGCGACTCAAGGAACTCGTGGGAGAACCGATCGCCAAGGAAATCCTCTTGGCCGGGGCTGTCCTCCGGGCTGAGGAAGCCCTCCGCATCAACCTCATCACCCAGATCCACGAAGCTCCACTGTTGATGGAAGCTGCCCACAGCCTTGCGGATAGGATCGGACGGCAGGATCCCCTTGCCGTGAGGATCACCAAGTCGGTGTTTCACGCACCGGCCGGGGCACATCCCGTGATCGACACCTTGGCACAGGGCATGCTCTTCGAATCGCAAGCCAAGTTCGACCGCATGCAGGCGTTCCTGGACAAGAAAAACGACAAGCAGAGCAGCGACAACCCAGACAGGACCCGGAAATGACAGCAGCTCCCTCCATCCCACATGTCGTTGGTGTCCTCGGCGGTGGCCGCATGGGTGCCGGGATCGCCCACGCGTTCCTGATCAAGGGCGCCACGGTAGTGGTCGTCGAGCGAGACCACGAATCCGCCGCCGGTGCGCAAGATCGGGTCGCTGACGCCGTGGCCAAGTCCGCTGCCCGCGGTGCGCTAAGCGAACCGGCAGAGGAAGTGCTGTCCCGGTTCAGCACGTCCACCGACTACGGTTCCTTCGTCCATTGCGGGCTGGTGGTGGAAGCCGTACCTGAGGACTACAAGCTCAAGGTTGCAGCCCTCAAAGCCGTGGAGGAGCATCTCTCCGCCGATGCCTTCCTGGCTTCCAACACCTCGTCCCTTTCCGTGACAGGCTTGGCTTCGCAGCTCAGGAGGCCTGCCAACTTCGTGGGCCTGCACTTCTTCAACCCGGTTCCGGCTTCCACGCTCATCGAGGTTGTCCTCGCCAAGGAGACCTCGGCCGAGCTCGCTGCCACGGCGAAAAGGTGGACCGAGGCACTCGGCAAGACCGCCGTCGTCGTCCATGACGCCCCTGGCTTTGCGTCCTCGCGGCTGGGCGTCGCGATCGCTCTGGAGGCGATGCGTATGGTCGAAGAGGGGGTTGCTTCGGCTGAGGACATCGACGCCGCCATGGTGCTCGGTTACAAGCACCCCACCGGACCGCTCAAGACCACGGACATCGTGGGCTTGGACGTGCGGCTCGGCATTGCCGAATACTTGCAGTCGACGCTGGGGGAGCGCTTTGCACCTCCGCAGATTCTCCGCGACAAGGTTGCCCGCGGCGAACTGGGACGCAAGACCGGCAAGGGATTCTTCGACTGGACTGAGTGAGTTCTTACGCCCCCCGGGCCCCGGGCCCAACTAGCTCGCATTTGTTGTCGTTCTCAGGCCTCATAACGACATTAAATGCCAGCTACTTGGGGTTCCAACCGCGGTCCAGGAGCGCCGCGCGGACTTTTGCGACGGCGGATCGTGCGTCGTTCGCCATATGGCGTTTGGAGATTCTCACCAGTTGCCAGCCCGCGCGACTGAAATCCTCTTCGCGGGCGATATCCCGGACGATCTGGGCGGGCTCGGAATGCGTTGCGCCGTCGTATTCGACTGCCACACGGTGTTCGGGATAGCCCAGATCCGGTTGACGCACGACGCCGGCGCTTAGTTCGGTGACCGCGTTTAGTTGGGGTTCGGGCAAGCCGCCCCGTTCAAGCGCCAGCCGGAGCCGCGTTTCGGGGGCGGAGTCTGAGCCGATCCGTGCCTGTTCGAGAGCCAGGCGCGCTTTCCGGATGCCTGGCGTACCCTTGTGCCGATCCAGCATCTCGGCCAGTTGTTCACGTGTCCCGTGTGATTCTGTGCGCCCTTCGAGCTCGGGCCGTGGGAACCGCAGCAAATGGTCCGCCACAACAGTCAGCTCATCGATACTCATTTTCCTGGAAACATCCAGCCAGGTCCGGGCGCGGGTGGTGATCAGAAGCCCGTCAACGCTCGTGATTTCGTCGTCGAAGAACTGTCCCACATGTCCCACCACTCCGGTTCGGCGAGGAATGGCCATGGTGTCCGGGCGTGACAGGTGGATGCGTGGATCGTCGCCACCCGGAAGGAACCCAGGGAACCGCCATAGCGAGAAGGCCGTGGCGTGGGATGCTGCGGAAAATTCGGTCACCACGGTGAAGGGCCGGATGACCAGCGGCAAACTGACGTCCTTTGCCTGCCCTTCGACCAGGGCGGCCTCCGGAATCCTGATGCCGCGGCTTGGCGAGTGCAGCGATGGGTGCCTCAACCGCCGGTGGCTTACACCGGCGTCGGCCGCTTCTTGACAGGTGAACGGGGCAACCGCCAGCGGCGCTGGCAGGGATTGCGGGGTCCTCATCGCCCCATCGTTGCAAATCGAGTCAGGCCATTTTGAGTTATCCACAGGCATACCCCCCGGACCCCCAACTAACTCGCATTTGTTGTCGTTTTGACGCCTCAAAGCGACAACAAATGCGAGTTAGTTGGGTCAGCTAGGCTAACCGGGTGACTCTCATTGCCCCCGTGACCCTGGACGGTCGCTTCGTAACCCTGGAGCCATTGAGCCCTGAACACCACGACGGCTTGGTGGATGCCGCCAAAGACGGCGAGCTGTGGAAGCTCTGGTATACCTCGGTCCCGACGCCCGAAGGCATGGCCGCTGAGATCAAACGACGCCTCGCGCTGCAGGTCCAGGGATCCATGGTCCCGTTCGCCACCCGGTTGAAGGCGAACGGCAAGCTCATCGGTATGACCACGTACATGAACATCGACCCCGCTACCCCGCGCGTCGAGATCGGCTCCACTTGGAATGCCGCCTCCGCACACGGCAGCGGCAGCAATGCCGATTCCAAGCTGCTGCTCCTCCGCCATGCTTTCGAAACCCTCGGCTGCCCCGCCGTCGAATTCCGTACGCACTGGCTCAACCACCAGTCGCGCCATGCCATCGCCCGGCTGGGCGCCAAGCAAGACGGTGTGCTCCGGAACCACTCCCGGACTGCGGACGGAGTGCTGCGCGACACCGTGGTGTTCTCCATCCTCGAACACGAATGGCCCGCAGTACGTACCGGCCTCGAGTTCCGGCTGGCGTCCCGCCTCCCCAACTAGCTGGCAGTTGTTGTCGTTATGAGGGCCCAGAACGACAACAACTGCTAGTCAGTTGGGTTGGCCGGAGGGAAGTGGAGGCGTCCCCTCGTGCGGCTACACTTTTGAAGGCGGCCGGTGAAAGTCGGCCTGAGCCACATCCATTCTTCGGAAGCAGCCCCCTTATGGTCGAACAACTGATGGCTTTTGTGCTGACCTGCGTCGTCGTGGTCCTCGTCCCGGGTCCTGATTTTGCCCTTGTACTGAAGAACGCACCCCGCGGGCCCGGAGCAGCGGCGAGGACTGCACTCGGAATCATGGTCGGCAACACGATCCTTGCCCTTCTCGCCGTGCTGGGCGTCACGGCTCTCTTGGGAGCGTCGGAAGTAATCGGAAACGTCATCAGGATCTCCGGCGCTGCGTATTTGCTCTATCTGGGGACCCGCGCATTGCTGGAGGCGTTCGGCCGTTCCCACAGTAAACCCACGGCTTCGGCGCCCAGGTTTGGATTCCAAGGGCACTCACCATTTCTGCAAGGAATGGTGAGCAACCTGCTCAACCCCAAGGTCGCGGTGTTCTATCTGTCCCTTTTCCCTCAGTTCAATCTTGCACCGCTTCCCCCACTAGGGCAGCACGCGTTGATGGCGGGCATCTTCCTCCTCACCGCGTTGGCTTGGTACTTCGTGCTGGTCCATGCGCTCAGGAAGATCTCCACGGCACTGGCCCGTCCCCGCGTGAATCGGATCATCACCGGTGGATCCGGGACAGTCCTGATCGGTGTCGGCGGGACCATCCTGAGCAAATCCCTGGCCTCCGCCTAACGGTCGGGTAGGCGGGAGCACGGCTTACTTCGCCTTCACTCACACCTGCTCGTGTGGTTAGCTGTCCGGTATGGATGGGACCTCGACCGACCCCCAGCAGCTGGGCATCCATTGGGACGGCGCAGTGAACGCCTGGCACATCGCTGGGTGCCTGTACCGGATGGGCCGGCGGGAATGGCTCACCGATGCAGGATGGCAGCAAATGTACGACGCCGGCATCCGCACTGTGATCGACTTGCGCACCGTGAGTGAGGGGCAGCCAAGGGAAGCCGATCCCGTGGTTTCCGCGGAGGTAACCTCGCGTATCCAGATCGTCCATTGCCCCACCGAGGACCCGTCGAACGAAGAGTTCACTGCCCTCTTCGGCCCTTACCTGAGAGATCCTGCGCACTACGCCGACTATGTCCGGCTCTTCGCGGTTAAGCTCGCGACGGTCTTCAGAGCCATCGCCGCGGCACCCGGCGGAGTGGTGGTCCATTGCGCGGCGGGACGGGATCGGAGTGGAATCATCGCAGTCATCCTGCAGAATCTCGCCGGCGCCAGTGACGAGGAGATCATACGCGGCTACCAGCAGGGGATGCGGGGAATCAACGAGCGCCACCGCCACCATCGGGCGCCGCATGCCCACGATGCCTACTTGGAAGAAGATGCGCTGGAAGCCGTGTTGGCCTCGCGCAGCGCAAGCCTGCTGGAATTCGCGCACTCGCTGGATGCCGGCGCCTTCCTGACCGCGCATGGCGTCACCGAGGCCGAAGTCGCCGCCATTTGTACCAAACTCGGAAGCCGAACGGACTAGCGTGCGGCACGGTGAGTCGCGGAATTCCGGCGCGAAAGTGCGGCAAACAGGGTCAGGAAGGGCGCGGTCCGAGGAGGCGTCTAGTGTGCAGATCCGAGCTCTCATGTATTCTGGGGATATTACCGAACGGCCGGTCAGTAAATTGTGGCCGTTCAGTCCATTTCGTGCCCGTGCCTTGGAAGGACCCGTCGACGATGACCAGTACCGCAGTCGCTCCGGAAGCCACAACTGTTGAAACCGTGCCCAGTTTCGTCCAGGGCCAGTGGTGGACCCCCAGCGCCGACGCCTCAGCCGGGGTGCCGGTCCGTGACGCCAGCACAGGAGAAGTCCTGGCCAACGTGAGCACCGACGGACTGGACCTTGCCGCCGTCGTCGATTACGGCCGCACGGTGGGCCAGCGAGAACTGGGGAAGCTCACCTTCCACCAGCGCGCCCTCAAGCTCAAGGAGCTTGCGCAGTACCTCAACGGCCGGCGGGAAGAGCTGTATGCGTCCTCCTCGCAGACCGGCGCCACCAAGATCGACAACATGATCGACATCGATGGCGGCATCGGCGTGCTCTTCACCTTCGGATCCAAGGGCCGCCGTGAACTGCCCAACTCGCAGGTTGTAGTGGACGGTCCCATGGAGGTTCTTTCCAAGGATGGTTCGTTCGCCGGCGAACACATTTATACCCGCATTCCCGGCGTCGCCGTCCAGATCAACGCCTTCAACTTCCCGGTATGGGGCATGCTCGAGAAGTTCGCGCCCGCCTTCCTGGCCGGCGTGCCCACCATCGCCAAACCGGCGACTCCAACGGGTTACGTTGCTGCGGCCGCGGTCAAGGCCATCGTGGAGTCCGGGATCCTGCCGGACGGCTCGTTGCAGCTCATTTCGGGGTCCGCGCGCACCTTGTTGGACCACCTCGACTACCGCGACATTCTCGCCTTCACCGGTTCCGCTTCCACCGCCAACTCGCTGAAGTCCCACGTCAACGTGGTCCAGGGCGGCGTCCGATTCACCTCGGAAACCGACTCCCTCAACGCCGCCATCCTGGGGCCCGACGCCGTGCCCGGAACCCCCGAGTTCGACGCCTTCATCAAGTCGGTCGTCACCGAAATGACGGTCAAGGCCGGGCAGAAGTGCACCTCGATTCGCCGCACCATCGTGCCGCAGGACTTGGTGTCCGACGTCGTCTCCGCCATCGGCGCGCGGGTTGACGAGCGCGTCGTGCTGGGTGACCCCCGCGCGGAGGGCGTCACGATGGGTGCCCTCGCGTCCCTTGAACAGCTGGCCGACGTTCGCGCCGCGGTGCAATCCATGCTCGACGCCGGTGGCGAACTTGCGTACGGGACGCTCGATTCGCCGTCGGTCACCTCGCTGGACGGAACCGTGGGGGTCGTGGAGGGTGGAGCGTTCATGTCGCCGGTCGTGCTGAGCTGGGCTGACGTGGACTCGGACGCTGTCCACTCGCTGGAGGCCTTTGGTCCGGTATCGTCCGTGATCGGGTACTCGGACCTCGACGACGCCGTCCGCCTCGCCGCCCGCGGTGGCGGATCCCTGGTGGCTTCCGTATGCACTAATGACCCCGCTGTTGCACGCGAATTGGTGACCGGAATCGCGGCGCACCACGGACGCGTCCTCATGCTCAACCGCGAGGACGCCCGATCGTCAACCGGGCATGGTTCGCCCGTGCCGCATCTGGTTCACGGCGGTCCAGGCCGCGCCGGTGGTGGCGAGGAACTCGGTGGTATCCGCTCCGTCATGCACCACATGCAGCGCACCGCCATCCAGGGTTCGCCGAACATGCTCACTGCGGTGACCGGCGTCTGGCACACCGGCGCGGACCGCAACTTCACCGTGGAGACGGAAGGAACGCACCCGTTCCGCAAGTCGCTTGCTACTTTGCGTATCGGTGACGCAGTGCGGTCCGAACTCCGACAGGTCACGCTGGACGACATCACTGCCTTCGCCAACTCCACCGGGGACACCTTCTACGCCCACACCAACCAAGAAGCGGCCGAAGCCAACCCGTTCTTCCCCGGAATCGTCGCGCACGGGTACCTCCTGCTGAGCTGGGCGGCCGGACTCTTCGTGGAACCCGCTCCGGGCCCCGTCCTGGCCAACTACGGCCTGGAAAACCTGCGCTTCATCACTCCGGTGGCCGCAGGGGATTCGATCCGCGTCACGCTCACGGCCAAGAAGATCACCCCGCGCGAAACCGACGAATACGGCGAAGTAGCCTGGGATGCCGTCCTCACTAACCAGAACGACGAGATCGTAGCCACCTACGACGTCCTGACCCTCGTGGAGAAGTAACGCTCGTTCACGTTTGTGGTGTCCTGACCGGACGCTCCCTCACTTTTGAACTGGTTCATTTGTGAGGGAGCGTCCCGTGCTGGGAGGTTCTATTGCCCCGGGGCGCGGTATGCCGGGGTCTTCTTGGCAGCTTCGTCGAGATCCTCAACCGTCATGAGCGGCTTCAAATGCAGGCGCACTGCGCCCGTCGCATTGATCATGAGTGAGAGGGCGGCGGCGCTAGCCGCGTCCGGGATTTCGAAGACCCCGACGACGTCGGTCTCCCCGAAAGCGTAGTAGAAACATTCGAGCGATCCGTCTACGGATTTGAGTGCATCGACCACAGCATCGCGACGCTTGGTGCCGCCCTCGCGCAACAGCCCCGTGATTCCGTCGCCTACGTAGTTTGCTTCGAATAGATATTTGGTCATTGTCTTCCCGTCCCGTGATGTCCAGGACTCGGGCCTCCTAAGGTGCTCCCATCACCCATTGAGGGAAGGTCCCGGAGTTGTTCCCCTGCGAGGGGGCTGTGCACATAGTAGGCCGAGGTCCTCGCCCTGACAACGGTCTAGGCTAGGGATCTGTAAGTTCCTTCAGGCCCCTCCCGGCGTAAGATTCTTAGCGTAGGAGGTGGCGAAGTGAACATAGCACTCAGAACAGCCACAACCGTCTTGCCAGTCGATGACGTCGCTCGAGCTCGCAGCTTTTACGCTGAGAAACTCGGTCTCCCGCACCGCGGCATGACTTGGGATGGAAATGATTTGTTCGGCATCGACGGCGGTCCCATGCTGCAGTTGATGCCCATCAAGGACGGGATGCACTCGTCGCACACTGCCCTTTCCTTTGAAGTAAGTGACATCGAGCGGACAGTCGAGGAAATGGAGGCGAGCGGCGTCGAATTCCGGGACTACGACCTTCCGGACCTCAAGACCGAACACCACATTTGTACAACCGACGCGGAAAAGTGCGCTTGGTTCATGGACACGGAGAACAATGTTCTGTGCGTCCATGAAAACCTGGGCACCCAGGCCGAATATCAGCTCTGATCGGCTGAAAGAACACGCACCAACCACGCAGACCCCCCTTCACTTTTAGTGAGGGAGGGTTCTGTCATCTGGCCATAAAGGTGAGCGAGCGTCGGGACAGGAGGGCAGGCTGGAGAGGGCTACGCCGAGGCGTGCAGGCCGTCGAACGCCATGGTGATGACGTCGTCGGCGAGGCGCTCCGGGGAGAGCGAGCCGCCCGGTTTGTACCATTCCACGATCGAGTTGATCGTACCGAACAGGAGCCGGGTCACGGTGCGGGGATCGATGTCCTGGCGGAGGGAGCCTTCTTCGCGGGCAGCCGAAATCAGCGCAGCCACCTTGTGGTCGAAGGTGCGACGCCGTTCCAAGGCATCCCGCTCGATGTCCGTGTTGCCGCGGAGTCGCAGGAGCAGCGTGACGAACGGGAGCCGCTCCACCAACACGGCGATGGTCTGCCGCAGCACGAATTCCAGGCGTGCGTCGGCTGCCCCGGTAACAGCCTCGGGCTGCTCCAGGATGCCCTCGAGCCCACCCAAGGCGTGCTCGAGGGCGAGCTTCAGGAGATCGCCCTTGGACGGCACGTGGTGGTAGATGGCCGACTTCGAGATCCCGAGGTTTTCGGCCAGGATGCCCATGGAAGTGGCGTCGTAACCGTGGCGGTTGAAAACGTCGACGGCGATGAGCAGCACAGATTGCTGGTCGTATCCGGGGCGTCCCCGCTTGGTTGCTGTTTCACTAGGCATGCTGGCCATTTTCCCATGAACGGTCGGTTGAACAGTGCACCCGCCTTGGCAGGTTACCTCTTGGGTCGCATGTCGTAGACCCGGCGCAGCTTGCCGTTGGAGCGCTCGAGCGATCCGGGGTTGACGACCTCCACCACGCACGAAGAACCCACGTGGATCTTGATCTGCTCGCGCAAGGCGTGTGCCGCCGTCGTGCCAGCCTCCGATGAGACGTTCTCGCGGCGCTCGATCTTGACGGTCAGGGAATCCATGCGCTTGCCCTCGGGCCGGGTGAGTTCGAGCTGGAAGTGTGGGCTGAGCTCGGGGATGCGCAGAGCGATTTCCTCGATTTGCGAGGGGAAGAGGTTCACGCCGCGCAGGATGATCATGTCGTCACTGCGGCCGGTGATGCGACCCATGCGTCGGTGCGCCGGGCGGGCGGTGCCGGGCAGGAGGCGCGTGAGGTCCTTGGTGCGGTACCTGATGATCGGCAAGGCTTCCTTCGTCAGCGAGGTGAAGACGAGTTCGCCAGGCTCGCCGTCGGGCAGCACGGCACTTACCCCGCGGGAGGGATCGAAGGGGTCGATGATCTCCGGCCGGAAGTGGTCCTCCCAGATGTGGCAGCCGTCCTGTGTCTCCACGGCCTCGCCTGCGACGCCCGGGCCCATGACCTCTGACAGCCCGTAAATGTCGCAGGCCTTGATGTTCATGGTGGTTTCGAGCTCGTGCCGCATTTCCTCGGTCCACGGTTCGGCGCCGAGCACAGCGTATTTGAGCGACGTCGACGCCGGGTCGACACCCATCTGGGCCATCGCATCGGCGATGGTCAGCAGGTAGGTGGGGGTTGCGAGGATGGCGTCCGGCTTGAAGTCCTGTATCAGCTGGATCTGGCGTTCGGTCTGGCCGCCGGACATCGGAATGACGGTGCAGCCGAGGGCTTCGGCTCCAGCATGGGCACCCAGGCCGCCGGTGAACAGGCCGTATCCGTAGGCGTTGTGGACTTTCATGCCCGGGCGGACTCCCGAGGCGCGGAGCGAGCGGGCCACGAGGGAAGCCCAGTTGGCGAGGTCGTTCTTGGTGTACCCGACGACGGTTGGCCGGCCGGTGGTGCCGGAGCTGGCGTGGATGCGGGCCACTTCGTTCTGCGGCACCGCGAACATGCCGAAGGGGTATTCCTCGCGGAGGTCGTCCTTGGTGGTGTACGGGAACTTGCCGAGGTCGGAAAGTTCCTGGAGGTCGGACGGGTGGACGCCGGCGTCGTCGAACTTGCGCTTGTAGAGCGGCACGCGCTCGTAGGCGTAGGCCACGGTGTGCTGGAGTCGGCTGAGCTGCAGGGCCTCGAGCTCGTCGCGGGAGATGGTTTCTTCGCGATCTAGCTGTGCGGTGTTAAGCGGTGCGTCGGGAGCGGCGACGGTGTTCTGTGTCATGGTCTTCCTACTTCTTGGAGATGGTGCGGCTGCGGCCACGGAACTCGGCGATGAGCTCGCCATAGCGGCCCGGATCCTTGGGCACGTGGGTGCCCGCACCGGCGTCGGGGGCGGCACCCGAGCCGGTGCTGGCAAGATCGCCCGGGTCCGCAGCGAAGATCTGGATGTCGTACAGGCCGCTGCGTCCGTTGTTGGCGCGGCGGTTTGCGACGGCGGTGATCACTTGACCTTGATAGGCCGGCTTGAGGAAGTTGATGTCGACGCCGGCGGCGACGGTGATGGAGTCGGCTTCCGACGGCGAGGGGTTGGCCGGGTTGCAGGCGAGGGCGAATGCCGAATCCGCGAAGGCGAAGATCATTCCGCCGTGGGCCATTCCGAAGCCGTTGAGCATCTCTTGGCGGAGGGTCATGCGGACTGTGGCGTGGCCGTCGTCGATCTTGAGGACCTCGAGGCCCATCCACTCGGAGGCGGGGTCGTTCTTGAGGATCTGGTGCTGCGTTGCGCCAGAAAGGGTGGTCTCAACCATGCGTCAATGCCTCCAGCTTTATTTACCGAATGTTCATTAGGTAATCCCAGTTTCCTTGAACTGTCAAGGGGCGGCCGCTCGGCGGAACCGATTTGTTGCTCCCGCCGGCCTCCAATCCGCGACGTAGTAGCCTCAAGGCATGCCCCGTATTGAACTTCCCCTCCGGACGCCGAGACTCGTGCTTCGCCGGTTCGAGGCCACTGACCTGGAGCGATTCCATGCCTACCAGTCACTTCCGGAAACGGCGCGATTTCTCCTCCGGCATGAATTGACCCTCACGCAGTCCATGGAAGCGCTGGGACGCTACGCCAATTTCACCTTCGAGCAGGAGGGCGACTGGGCGTGCCTGGCCATAGAGCGCGCGGACTCAGCGGGGCTGCTGGGCGAAGTGGTGCTCAAATGGCTGCCGGGCACGGGGCAGGCCGAGATCGGTTGGATCCTCGCACCGGAAAGCCGGGGCCATGGCTACGCGGCAGAGGCAGCCGAGGCAGTCCTCCGGCTGGGTTTTGAGACCCTCATGTTCCACAGGATCGACGCCAAGCTCGATGCCCTGAACACCTCGTCGTCGAGCTTGTGCGAGCGGCTTGGCATGCGTCGGGAGGCGGTCCTTGTGGACAACTGGCACTACAAAGGCCAGTGGTCCACCCAGGTGATCTTTGCCATACTCGACTCCGAATGGCGCGCACGGAAGCGGCGAAAGAGCATCGATGCGTGACTTACCCTGAAATGCGCAAGAATAGCAGGCGCCGACGGCGGTAAAGTGGGCTGAGCAGGGGAGATCGGGGGGTCGGCAAGTGAGCGCATCTGGCGTAGCCGTAGTAATCGAGGATGACGATGACATTCGTGAGGTGGTTCATGCTGTCCTGGAAGCCTCGGGCTTGGAGGTCTATGCGGCCGGGAACGGTGTGGATGGCGTGGCTGCGGTCCGCCTCCATAATCCGGACGTCATAACCCTGGACCTGGGCCTGCCGGACATTGACGGGATCGAGGTGACCCGCCGCGTCCGTGAGTTCAGCGACGCCTACATCGTCATGCTGACCGCCCGTGCGCGCGAGGTGGACACGCTGCAAGGTCTGGCCGTTGGCGCGGACGACTTTATCACCAAGCCCTTCCGGGCCCGCGAACTCCTGGCCCGGGTCGAGACGCTCCTGCGCCGGCCGCGCGGCAGCAAGCTATTGAGCGGAGTTTCCGGGGGGAGCGCGACGTCGGAGCTGCCGCGAGCGGAGGGGGCCATGGCGCTGAGCGCTCCGGTCCCTTCCCCGCCCCCAACAAGTGGGCAACCGGCAAACGGGCAACCGGCCGAGGAACACACGGGCCTGGAACACAACGGCCTCTACCTGGACGTGGCCACGCGGACTACGCGGGTGGGTGCCGAAGAGGTGCAATTGACCCGTACCGAGTTCGATCTCCTCCAAGCGCTCATGGAGGCCGGGCGTGTTGTCCGGAGCACCACGGGTTTGGCCCGCTGGCTCCATGCGAGGGAGTACGAAACCGGTGGCTATGTCAGTGAGTCCGAAGAACGCGCTATCCAGGTTCACATCGCTAATCTGAGGCGGAAGCTCGGCGATTCGGCGCAGTCGCCCCGTTGGGTGGAGACTGTTCGTGGCGTGGGGTACCGTCTGGCCGCAAAGACTTCGGAAAACTGAGCAGATCTTAAGGGAACCTTTAACATGGCTCCGTAGCCTGTGAGCGTAACCCTCCGGATTTTAACAGCTCAAAGGAGCACTGTATGAAGAAATTCGCCGCCACCCTTCTCATGACCGGTCTGCTGGCTATTGGCGGATTTGTCACTCCTGCCAACGCTGCGCCGAAGACCCCCAACGTCACTACAACCACCACAACCACGACGGTTACCACCGTTCCTGTTGTGACTGACCCGGTGCACTACGCGTCGATCGGCTGGTGGCCCAACTAACTAGCACTTGATGTCGTTTAGACGCCTCATAACGACAATAACTGCTAGCTACTTGGGTGGACGCACAATTCCTACATCGCCCCGGGCCACCGCCCGGGGCGATGTTTTTTGCCCCTAGTTCCTGGTATTGAGGGGGAGCCGGACCGAGACGGTGGTTCCCACTCCGAGCCCGGACTCGATATCCAGCGCGCCGGAATGGCGCTCCACAATGTCGTGGACTATCGCGAGGCCAAGGCCGCTCCCGGGGATAGCCGCCGTAGAGGCGTTCGAAGCGCGGAAGAACCGCGTAAACACTTGGTCGATTTCCTTTTCGGGAATTCCGACGCCGGTGTCCTCCACACGCACCACCACGCTGGGAACCGGGTCCGGGGTGATCTCGCTGCTGACGGCGACATGGCCGCCGTCAGGGGTGAATTTGATGGCGTTGCTGATGATGTTGGAAAAGACCTGCTCCAGCTTGGCCTCATCGGCCTGTACCGTCACGGTTCCTGGCGCGTGCGCCACGGTGAGCGACAGCGAACGGGACTCGGCGAGGGGCTGCAAGGCCGAGACAACGAGCCGGAGCATGGTGCCCACATTCACGGGGCTCAAGTGGAGTTCACCGGAGCTGTTCTGGTGCGAGACGGTGAGCATGTCCTCGATGAGCCGGCGGAGGCGCTCGGCGTTTCGTGAAATGACGTCGACCATCCGCTCCACGCCCGCGGGAATCGCTCCACCGGCGCCGCTGCGGATCATGTCCAGATAAGCCGTGATTGAGGTCAGAGGCGTTCGGAGTTCGTGGTTCACCGTGGTCAGGAAGTCGGTCTTTGCCTGGTCCAGTTCCTGGAGTTTGTACATGACCTCCTGTTGTGCGCCTATCAGGTGGCTTTGCATCAGGCCATAAGCCAGGTTCCCCGATACGTGCTGGATCAGGCCAATTTCGGCCCGCGTCCATTCCTGTGCCGTGTCCGGGCGGGCGATCCAGATGACCCCCAGAACAAGATCTCCCTCGCCTACCGGCACAACAACAGAGGCCGACGGCGCATGGGCGCCACCCGGCGCACGCGCACCATCGGGCTGCCCCGGCAGAGCCCGCCGAGGCAGCGGCTGAACCTCCGCTTCGGCCCACAGGTGCTCCGCCACTTCGAACCTGGTCACCTCGTCGGTGAGCTCGACAGGCAGGACTCCGTGGGCCAGGCCAGGAGCGTTCCATTCGGCACTGACCTGCGGTACGCGGGCGTCCGGGAACGTGGTGAACCAGACGTGTTCCGCGCCCAGGGCGTCGCCGATTCCATCCACCAGATGCCGGGCGATCTGCGCTGGATCGATGGTTGACCGGATCGCCGAGGACACCTTCCGCAGGCTTTCCCTCAGTGATTCGGTTTCCGCGCGGCGGCGCATCCTTTCGCTGGCCCGGGCAATCAGT
This sequence comes from Arthrobacter methylotrophus, assembly GCF_039539965.1. NCBI lineage: Bacteria > Bacillati > Actinomycetota > Actinomycetes > Micrococcales > Micrococcaceae > Arthrobacter > Arthrobacter methylotrophus. Next base: position 387,825 of record NZ_BAABED010000001.1, read on the forward strand.
ACCAGTGCCCTGCTTGCCCGAACGGCCGGGGGCTGGCCACTGTACACAAAATCCGCGATGGTCCATGCTTCCAGCGCGGAAACATCAAGCTCGTCGTCCGGGTCCAGCATGAGCAGAACAGGGGCAACATTCCGGGGAAGCAGATCCCGGAGCCCGTTGTCCACCACCAGCACGTCACTCGGCTCGCTCTCCAGCGCGGCTGCAAGCGAGCCGGCGTCGGACGCTGAACGAACCACGAACCCCGCGGAGGTGAGCGCCGCGTTGGTCTCCGCGCGACGGATCGGATCGGGGTCGGCCACCAAGGCACTCTTCGGCACCGAGGCGTCGATAGTCAAGCGACTCTCCACTACGCTCCTACTGTTCGATTCGGCTCCCATGGGAGAGCTTACTATCGAGAACGCTACTTGAGCCCCGCACCGGGCAGCAGTTCGACGGCGCCGAGTGCATCCGCGACGAAGGCGTAGTCCCAAGCACGCTCGCGCCACTGAACGTAGCGCCCCGAAGCTCCGCCGTGTCCACCGTCCATTTCGATCTTCATCACGATCGGCGCTGTCCCTGTGGTCTCCGAACGGAGCACCTGGACCCACTTGGCGGGCTCCACGTAGAGCACGCGTGTGTCGTTGAAGGACGTGACAGCGGCGATCCGGGGGTAGGCGGCGGCGCGGATGTTCTCGTAAGGGGTGTAGGACTTCATGTAGTGGTACACCTCGGGATCGGTGATGGGGTTTCCCCATTCCTCCCATTCAAGAGCCGAGAGCGGCAGATCCGGGTCCAGGATGGTGTTCAGCGCGTCGACGAACGGCACGGCGGCCACGATCGCCGCGTATTTCTCCGGTGCGAGGTTCGCCACGGCACCCATCAGCAGGCCGCCTGCGGAGCCGCCCATAGCGGCAATCCGATCCGGCGCCGCCCAGCCGGAGGACGCCAGCCAGTCCGTTGCCGCGATGAAGTCCGTGAAGGTGTTTTTCTTGTTGAGCTTCTTCCCGTCGTCATACCAGCGCCGGCCGAGCTCGCCGCCGCCGCGGATGTGGGCGATCACCATGACGATTCCGCGGTCCAAGAGGGACAGGCGCGCCACGCCGAAACCCGGATCCATGCTGACCTCGTAGGAGCCATAGCCATACACCAGGCCCGCAGCGCTTGAATCCTGCTTCACGTAAACGTGCCGGAGCACGGACAAGGGCACCCGGGTGCCGTCGGCCGCCGTCGCCCATTCCCGGGTGGCCACGTAGTCCGAGGCGGTGTACCCGCCCAGTACCGGGCTTTCTTTCCGCAGCAGCAGTTCGCCTTGCGGCAGTGCGGCGGTGGGCAGCACAAAGTCGTACACCCGCGACGGCGTGAAGAAGGACGTGTAGCCGATCCGGATCACCGGGGCCTCATAGTCGGAACCCGCCACCCCTGCCGTGTACAGCTCCTCGTCGAAGGCAGGCTCAACAGCCGGGCCCTGCGCCGCGGTTCCCAATCCAGCGAGCGGCAGCACCTGCACGCGCTCGATCGTGTCCTGCCGTACCGCCACCACCAGATGCGTCGAGGTAACGCCGGCACCGTTGACGCGAACGGCGTCGGAATGCTCGACGACGGTGCGCCAGCGCTGCTCGGCCAGCGGCTTGGCGAATTCGGCCGGGTCCGCGATGGAAACCATCGAGTTGATGGCGTCCTTGTTGTGCGTCAGGAGGATGGTCTCGGTCTTTTGTCCATCGGCGCCGTCCATGAGGAACGGCTCGGCCTCGTAGAGAATGTGTTCGTCGCGGGAAATCACGGTGGACAGACCGGCATCGACCTCGTCGAAGCGCAGCAGGCGCGTCTCGCTGAACTCCGAGCAGCCGATGCTTAGCACGAGGTACCGCCGGTCGGAGGAGAGCTCGAACCCGAGCCACATGGCGACGTCGTCCTCCTGGTAGATCACCTGGTCCTCGCTGACGGGCGTTCCCAGGACGTGCGACTTCACCTGGTAAGGCCGCCAGGCGTCGTCCACCACGGTGTAGAAGATCCGGGTGCCGTCGGGGGAGAAGGCCACGCCGTAGAAGATGTTCTCGATGACGTCGGGCAGCAGTTCGCCTGTCCGCAGGTCCTTGATGCGGAGGGTGAAGCGTTCCTCGCCGGAGTTGTCCACAGCGTAGGCATAGAGGTTGCCGTCGACCGTCACGGCAGTGCCGCCAATGGAGAAGAACGGCTTGCCTTCCGCCTCGGTATTGCCGTCCAGCAGGACTTCTTCGCCGGGGAGTTCGACGCCGGCTTCCACCACGGGCGGGGTCCAGTCCGCCACCGCATCGCCCGAGTTTGCAGCCCGGACACGGCAATGGATCCCGTACTCCTTGCCCTCGACGGTGCGGGTGTAGTACCACCAGTGGTCCTTGCGGCTGGGGACCGAGAGGTCCGTCTCCTGGGTACGGCCCTTGATTTCCTGGAAGATGGCCTCGCGCAGCGGTTCCTGGTGCGCGGTAACGGCCTCTTGGTAGGCGTTTTCGGCCTTCAAATGCTTGATGACCTCGGAGGACTCCTTGTCCCGTAGCCATTCGTAATTGTCCACGAAAACATCGCCGTGGTGCTCACGGGTGCTGGGCACCTTTTTGGCGACGGGGGCAGTGGGGCCCTTCGCGTGGGACGGCTGGGCGGAACCGGGAGTATGGGTCATGTTCTCAATATATAGAGCCTGCCCGACGCCGGTGCCCGCGTTCGCTGCGGGGGTAGCCGTGCGCCTTTGTTTAGTATCCGTGCGCTGCCGCATATTGCGGCAGGGTGCCGTCCCGCAGCGCTGCGGCCACTTGCCCGATGCCGGCGTAATCCGGCACCACGATCGATTGCCCGTCCGGGGAAGTGCCGGTCCCTGCGGTCGGGAGGGTGAAGAAGACGGAGGCGCCGGGATCCACGGTGCGGAGTGCGTAGGCCAGCATGGCGACGCTGGCCGGATCGAATCCTTGGTCCACAATGAGGTCATTGACCGCGAAGTTGACCAGGCTGAGGACACCAGCGGGAGTCTGGAGGGCGCCAGAGAGCTTGACCAGCAGGGCGCGGAGGAACGTTTGCTGGTTGCGGACGCGTTGGAAGTCGCCATCCACGAACGAGTAGCGCTCGCGGACGAACTCGAGGGCCGCTTGGCCGTCCAAATGGTTCACTCCGGCGACGAAGACGTGATGGGTTTCAAAGCTGGCAGTGAAGGGCAGTGTGACATTGACGTCGATTCCGCCGAGGCCATCCGTGAGGGTCTTGAAGCCGTTGAAGTCGAGCATGACCGTATGGTCCACGTGCGTGCCGAGCAGCGATTCAACGGTTTTGACCACCAAGGGAATGCCGCCCAGGCCGAGGGCAGCGTTGACTTTTGATGCGCCGAAGCCGGGGATGTTGACCCAATTGTCGCGCATGATGGAGATGCCGTAGATCTTTTTCCTGTCTGCGGGAACGTGGATCAGCATCAGGCAATCAGAGCGTTGGTCCTTCGGCTGTCCGCTTGTCACGGTCTGGTTGTTCTGTTCCTTCGCGTTTCCGCGGCTGTCGCTGCCGATCACCAGGATGTTCATGTCGCTTGCGGGAAGCTCCGGGATGGTGGGCGGGGCCGGCGCCGCCGCAGGTGGCGGGGTGTGGGTCGGGGTGGAGGACTTGCTGCCCGCGGAGGCGCTCGCGGGGTTGCTGGAGGGCGAGGGCCCGGACCCGGCGACGATCGCAGCAAGGACTACAACGACCGCAAGCAGAACTGCGAGCCCTGCCGCTAGCCACAGCCGCCGTCGTCGGTCCATGATCGGAAGTTACCACTCAGCTGGGTTAAATACCCCTTCCTGGTCGGCCTCATTTTGGCCACAAAAGTCGGTAATACTGGAAAGGGTCTTGAGCCGGCGCGACCCGCTTGAAAACTGACGTCGCTGCCGGTGCTGTCTTCCCTGTGATCTGTCCGCCGGCTCGAGGTCCGTCAAAGGGGTGTTGAGCCAGGCGGACATGACTTCATAGCGCCTCTGTGTGTCAAGCAGCCGGCTTTTGGGCTTGGTGGTGGTCGTGCAGGATCCGCCGGTAGAGGACATTGGAGAGGCGTCGCTTGAGTGCCCTACGTGCTTCGCGGGGTGTCTTTCCTTCGGCGGTTTTCTTCAGGTAGTACTCCCGGCCTGGTCCCGGGTCACGGCTTTGGCACACGGCCATGGTGTGCAGCACGGAGTTGAGCTGCCGGTTGCCTCCGGTGTTGAGTCTGTGACGGTTTTGTTGACCGCTGGAGGCGTCCAAGGGTGCTGTTCCGGTGTAGCTGGCGAAGTGTGAGGCGCTGGGGAATCTGGTGATGTCGCCGCCGTGGCCGAGTAGTTTTGCCGCCAGGACGACACCGACTCCTGGGATCTCCTGCAGGGTGGTGGCCGACGCGACCAGAGCGTCGCGAGTTTGTGCCTCGTTGTTCTTGATACCGGCATCGATACGCCGTAGATCGGCCAGCAGTTCCCGGGCGAGCTCGCGTCTGAGTGCATCGGTGGCTGTTGCGGGCCGGATGGTACGCAACGCGGCGGCGGCCTTGTCGGCACTGAGGCCGGGCTCAACACATCCAGGGATAAGCTCGCGCAGAAGCCGGTGCAGCCGGTTGAGCAGCCGGGCCCGTTCGTGGCCCAGGTCTTCGCGGCGTTCGGCCAGCAGGCGCAGAATCGTACTCTGGTCTTCTGCATTTACCGCGGGCAGATTCTCCTGTCGGAGTGCAGTGACGGCAACGGCGAACGCATCGGCCGGGTCACCCTTGCGGCCACCGCCGGTGGAAAGGACTCGGACCTTCATGGCCAGTGTCGAGGGAACATCCACAACGGACTCTCCGCCGGCCACAAGGATCTGGGCAATTTGTCGACCGAGGCCGTTGGCACCCTCGATAGCGAATCTGCGTTCGGGCCATTGCGCCGCCCAGCCCAGCAGTTGCTTGGCAGTGCCTGCGTTGACCACGAAACGCCGCACCGCGAGCTGACAGCCCGAGGAGTCGATGGCTGAGGCGGTGATGGAGGATTTATGCGGGTCGATGCCGATAACGATCACTTCCGGGGTTCCTTTCGCCGATGTCGGTGATGAATCCCCCGTGGCGGGCACCCTGACTTGAAGTGTTTGCATGCCTCTGTCGAGCCACGCCCCGGGCGGGTGTCAGCGGCGCGGCACGCTATTACGGCAAACCCCTCGCGGACAAAGAGTTCCTGGCGGTGGGCTCCGGATACCGGAAGATCCTGGAGTTCATCACCAGCCACGGGACGGTGACCGCCTTAGGGGTCGAAGGAACAGGATCCTACGGGCCGAAATCGCCAGAACCCTGCGCGGTGAGGGTCTTTGTGTGCTGGAGGTGAACCGCCCAAACCGGGCCGCGCGCCGGCTGAAGGACAAATCCGATCCGCTGGATGCCTACCAAGCCGCCCAATCGGTACTTGACGGCCGGACCAAATCGATCCCCAAGGCCAAAGACGGGCCAGTTGAATGCCTGCAAATCATGCGGGCCGGGCGGACCTCTGCAGTTAAAGCCCGCACCGCAGCCATCAATCAGATCAAGGGACTTCTCGTTTCATCCCCGGACAACCTCCGGGCAAAATACCGAGGGCTGGGAACCTCGGCGATGATCACGGCCCTCCGGCGCACCCGACCTTCGGGCCAGCAACGACGGACGCAGGGCTCTTCCTCCCGATGCTCAAGCCAAAACGAGGTGGCCCTATACGCTGATCTACGTTCTCGGATACGCCTTCATGGCCATCTACATCGCAACCATCAACGGAACCGTCCCCTTGGAACCAACTCTTCCCTAGCTAGCCACCGGCGGGCGCCGTCAGTGCGCACCGCGCATCCAGGACGCCCGCAATTGCACGTACGGTGACCGAAGTTAGCATCGCCTTATTGCGATCTGCTCATAATAAGCGGTTCACTGAATGCATGACAGATCACACGGCAGAGCAGGAAGCGTGGGCCGCGGCCCTGCATTCCCATGGCCGCCGCGTGACCAAGCAGCGGCTGGCAGTCCTCGCCGCCGTCGAACATCACCCGCATTCCCCGGCGGAAGGCATCCTTGCCGCCGCCCGCGTGGAACTCCCTGAACTGACGGCGCAGTCTGTTTATGTGGTGCTCAGCGACCTGACGGACCTGCAGATGCTGCGCCGCTTCGAACCCCCACACTCCCCCGCCCTGTACGAAACCCGCGTGGGCGACAACCACCACCACGCCGTGTGCATCAGCTGCGGCCGGGTCGAAGATGTGGACTGCGCCGTGGGCCACGCCCCCTGCCTCACCCCGCATTGGGACGAACATTCCAAGCCCATGACAATCCAGATCGCAGACGTCCTGTACCAGGGCATCTGCCAGGACTGCCAGGCCAAAGAACTTCAGCCGGAGCAACTGCCCGCGGCTGGATTCCCTGTAAACCCATAACCCGGAAGGAAAACTGTGTCTGAGAGCACCATTGCCACGTGCCCCGTAGCGCACGGCGGCCGCGCACACCCCACCAAGGGCGCCCCGAACAACGAGTGGTGGCCCAACAAGCTAAACCTGAAGATCCTGGCGAAGAACCCGGCGGTAGCGAACCCGCTCGGCTCCGGCTTCGACTACACCCAGGCCTTCAACGAGCTGGACCTGGACGCCGTGAAGGCGGACCTGGCCGAGACCATGACCAAGTCATACGACTGGTGGCCAGCCGACTTTGGCCACTACGGTCCGTTCCTCGTGCGCATGGCCTGGCATTCCGCCGGCACCTACCGCTCCCACGACGGCCGCGGCGGCGCCGGCGCCGGTCAGCAGCGCTTCGCACCACTGAACTCCTGGCCGGATAACGTCAGCCTGGACAAGGCCCGCCGCCTGCTGTGGCCGATCAAGAAGAAGTACGGCCAGTCCATCTCCTGGGCCGACCTGATGATCCTGGCAGGAAACGTTGCCATGGAGACCATGGGCTTCAAGACCTTCGGCTTCGCCGGCGGCCGCCCGGACGTCTGGGAAGCAGACGACGACGTCTACTGGGGCCCGGAGAAGGTCTGGCTCGACGACGAGCGCTACACCGGCGACCGCGAGCTCCAGGCGCCGCTGGCCGCAGTCCAGATGGGCCTGATCTACGTCAACCCGGAAGGCCCCAACGGCAACCCGGACCCGCTGGCCTCCGCCCGCGACATCCGCGAAACGTTTATGCGCATGGGCATGAACGACGAAGAGACCGTGGCGCTGATCGCCGGCGGCCACACCTTCGGCAAGACCCACGGCGCCCACTCGGATGACAAGATCGGTCCGGATCCCGAGGCCGCTCCCCTGGAGTTGCAGGGTCTGGGCTGGAAGAACGGCTACGGCACCGGCCACGGCGCTGACACCGTCAGCTCGGGCCTGGAGGTCACCTGGACCTACCACCCGACCCGCTGGGACAACGAATTCTTCCACATCCTCTTTGCCTACGAGTGGGAACTCATGGAGTCCCCTGCCGGCGCCAAGCAGTGGCGTCCGAAGGACAATGGCGGCGCGGGCCTGGTTCAGGAAGCACACGCCGGCTCCGGCACCCGCGAACCCCGCATGCTCACCAGCGACCTGGCCCTGCGGGCCGACCCGGCCTACGAGGCTATCTCCCGCCGCTTCAAGGACGACCTTGGCGCCCTGGAAGACGCCTTCGGCCGCGCCTGGTTCAAGCTGACCCACCGTGACATGGGCCCGAAGGCTCGCTACCTCGGCAAGGAGGTTCCGGTCGAGGACCTGGTCTGGCAGGATCCACTGCCCGCGGCACCTGTGCAGACCATCGGTGAGGCCGGGATCGCCGTCCTCAAGGAGAAGATCGCCGCTTCCGGCCTGTCCGTCGAGGACCTGGTCTCCACAGCCTGGAAGGCAGCTGCTTCATTCCGCGGATCCGACAAGCGCGGCGGCGCCAACGGTGGCCGGATCCGCCTGGAACCCCAGGTGAACTGGTCCGTGAACCAGCCGGAGAAACTGAAGCCGGTCATCGCCAGGCTCGAGGACATCGCCGCCGATTTCAACGCTTCCTCCGAGATCAAAGTCTCGTTCGCCGACGTCGTCGTCCTCGCCGGTGGCGTGGGTGTGGAGCAGGCAGCCCTGGCTGCCGGCCACGACATCACGGTTCCGTTCACCCCCGGCCGGGTTGACGCCACCCAGGAGCAGACCAGCCCGGAGCAGTTCGCCTGGCTGGAGCCCGTTGCCGACGGTTTCCGCAACTACGACAGCGGCTTCCTGAAGCTTCCCAGCGAGTACCTGCTGATCGACCGCGCGAACCTGCTGAACGTTTCCGCCCCGGAAATGACCGTCCTCATCGGCGGACTGCGCGTCCTGGGCAACAACTGGGACGGCTCCAACCAGGGCGTCTTCACCGAACGCCCGGGCACGCTGAGCAACGACTTCTTCGTCAACCTCCTGGAGCTTGGCCTCGAGTGGACCCCGGACGCAGAAGAGAAGACCTACACCACCACCGACGGCCGCTGGATCGGCAGCCGCGCGGACCTGGTGTTCGGCTCCAACTCCGAGCTCCGCGCCCTCGCCGAGGTCTACGCCTCGGACGACGCGCAGGAGACGTTCGCCGCGGACTTCGCCAAAGCGTGGGCCAAGGTCATGGACAACGACCGCTTCGACCTGAAGAAGTAGTCCGGCGCCGGGGAACCCCGGACGCTGAACCGGCGCCCCGCCACGGTTTGAACCGTGGCGGGGCGCCTTCTTTGTCCACATAGCGTGCCAAGCCCTGTTCCTGCCCCAGCCGTGGCCCTTACGATCCATCCATGGACATATTTCAGGGGATTCCTAGGGCGGACCAGCTCCACACCCCGATTGATCCACGTCGCAGGTAGCAACCCAACAAGACGGCGAGAAAGAACCTTCGGCTCCGGTCAGCCACATAGCGGGGCCGTTTACAGCCGTCCAGCCGGGCCAGAAATAGTTGACAGAATCACCCAACCCCGCTCGAAGTCCGGTTTGACGACTACAGGAGCATCGTCGTAGACAAAAACCGTCGTAGACAAAGTCACAGACAAACAGGGCCAGGGCAGGCAGAGCTCTGCGACGGCGCCCACCGGACCCGCAGCATTCGCGTTCGATGTCAGTTCAGGCGTTCAAGGGCTCGGCGGTTCCAGTGTGCGCAGCTTGCGGCGGCCTCGTAGGTGCTCTGCAGGAACTCCAGGAGCACCGAGTCGGGATCCGCTGCGGTCCGCACCAGCGGGTAAGGCAGCACGAATTCGCCCAGTTCCGCGCTGAAATAGGCGCCGGCGGGCCTGATCGGAAACTCCCGGTATCCTTCCGGCTCGGGGTAGACGTACGAGTAAAAGATGCCCTCGGGATCGCCTCCGGGCCAGTAGCCGGCGCTGCACACCTCATGGGAGTACGCCTCGAGCATCACGCGGGGTCCGCAGTTCGGCGCACCACCGGGGTGCGGCGGAGCGGGGCGGCCGGAGAAGCGGCTCACCGCCAGATCCAGCGCTCCCCAGAACAGGTGGACCGGGCTGGCCTTGCCCAGGAAACGTCCTCGGAACATCGTGAAAACACGGTCGGCCTCGATCAGGGTGAGCCAGAAACGGCGGACCTCCCCGGCGTTATAGCTGGCATGCGTCCGGTCTTCGGCGAAGGGAACCGCACCGGCGATCTCCACTGGAACGGGCCAGAATTCCGTGGCCAGTCCCAGTTCGTCCAAGCAGCGCAGCAGGCTGGTATAGAAATCCGCAACGGAGAGAGCGATCAGCCCGAATGACCGCACTGTGCCGGACGTGGTCACAATCTCAAGGCGGTGCGCTTGAAAGTCGAAGTCGATCTGGAACCTTTGACCCCCGGGTGCGGCATCAGCGTGGTGGAGAGTCCACGGGCTGTCACACGGAGTGCACAGTTCCACCAATGGTTGACCAGCGGTGCGTTGGTCAGGCTCACTTTTCCGACAATCTGGGTGAATAATTGTAGGGTGTCGCGCGTGTCCTGCCACTGGGCGATGGGCAGATACGGCCATGCCCCTGAACCTGCCGTGTTCATGTCTCCTCCGCCGGGTCGCTGGGAACCCCGACGGTCAGTTTCCCATCGGGGCCGGGGATCTTCAAGACGTCCGCGGGGCCTCAACTTGGATCACCTGTTCATCTATCATGCGAAGGGCGCGTCCTCACCGGGGGACGTTCGCGAAGAGGAGGCACTCAGATGAGTTATCCGTCAGGGATCGATCTTTCCGTGGTGCCGAGCGGCACGGGCTGCACCGACTGTGAGGAGCAGGGCGGGTGGTGGTTCCACCTGCGCCGTTGCGCCCAGTGCGGACACATCGGCTGCTGTGACTCCTCGCCCTCCCAACATGCCAGCGCGCACGCTTCCGCCACCGGCCACCCGTTTGTCCAGTCCTTCGAACCGGGCGAAGAGTGGTTTTGGAACTATGCCACCGAAGAATACTACGAAGGCCCGATGCTGGCCCCGCCCAACCACCACCCGCTCAGCCAGCCCGTCCCTGGGCCGGCCGGGCGGGTGCCGGCCGGCTGGGAGCGCCGTCTGCACTGACTGGCGCTCGTCTGCGGCCGTGGCCCAACGGCCATTCGCGGTCGCGCTCCTTCCGGCGACGCGGCCAAGGGCCGATTCTCAATCTACGGGAATACAATTCTCACTATTCTTCTTTTTGTTCATTCTGAATTCATGAATGAATCACGTATCGACTTGGTCCTCACTGGGCGGGTGCAGGAGGGGCAGGGCTGGGTCCGGAAAGACGTCCATGTCCTCAATGGACGTATCCACGCCATCGTTGACACCGGAACTCAGGTGGAGGCGTCCCGGTGGATCGACGCCAAGGAAGGCTATGTCCTCCCCGGCATGGTGGATGCCCACGTCCATTCGCTGTCACACCCGGGCGAGGGAATCGCTGCCTCCACCCGCTCGGCCGCAGCCGGTGGAGTCACGACGATCGTTGAAATGCCTTTCGACCTCAAAGGTCCAATCAACTCCACGGACCGCCTCAACGCAAAGCGTGAGTTGGCCGAGAGCGAAGCATTCGTGGACGTCGCCCTCATGGGGACGCTGGCACCTGACGGCGGCTGGCGTTCCGCTGAAGCCTTGGCCGAAGCAGGGGCGGTCGGCTTCAAGGTCTCGCTCTTTGACACCGACAAAGACCGCTTTCCGCGCATCTCGGATGCCGAATTGCGTAACGTCATGGCCGCAACCGCTGGGGCAGAGCGTACCGTTGCCGTGCACGCCGAGAACAACGAAATTGTCCAGGCGATGCTGGCCGCGGAGCGGGAGCTGAACCCCTTCGATCCGAAGGCCCACGTTCGGAGCCGGCCCCCGGTCAGTGAAACCCTTGGCGTCCTCACGGCACTCGAGGTGGCTCATGAACAGAACGCGCGCCTGCACCTGTGCCACCTGAGTTTGCCCCGCTCTGTGGACTTGGTCGAGTGGTACAAGAACCAGGGGCTGGATGTCACCCTCGAGACGTGTCCCCATTACTTGACCTTCACTGAAAACGACCATGATGCACAGCGTGGCCGTCTTAAGATCAACCCCCCGCTGCGCAAGGAATCGGACCGCAACGGCATGTGGGAGCGCATCGCGTCAGGATCGATCGACGTCGTCTCCTCGGACCATGCACCGTGGCCCGCGAAGTACAAGGACCATGAGGGAATATTCGCCAATCACTCGGGCGCACCGGGTGTTCAGACCTCAATGGCTGTCACTCTCTCCGGTGCCCTGGGCCGCGGCCAGGACGACTTCAACGCGGCCGTCCGCAGCCTTACCGAGGCACCCGCTCTACGCTTCGGCGTCGGCGCGAGCAAGGGACGCGTCGCCGTCGGCTATGACGCTGACTTTGCCGTCTTCGATCCCGCATCCGGATGGGACATCGATGCAGCTGACATGTACTCGAACGCGGGCTGGACCCCGTACCAGGGCATGAAGACCAGCGGGAGGGTGACGATGACCATCTCTCGAGGTACCGTCGTTTGGGATGGCAATGAACTGCTCGGAGAGGCAGGACGGGGCCAGGTTGTCGGCACTCCGTCCTGACTGGTCCGGCAGCAGTGACCGGAAGGTGAGTCAATGAGTCTCAGCTCCCTGCAGCGTGGCTTGGAAATACTCTCCGAAGTGACCCGGTCGGGCCCCATGCGTGTGGACGACATCGCTTCCGCTTTGGACATACCTGTGTCGACGGCCTACCGCTACGTGAAGCTGCTCAAGGAATCCGATTTTCTCTACGATATTGACGGCGTTTACTCTGCCGGCCTGAGGATTTCCAGCCGGGATGAACAAACCCAAAAGCAGCACATCGTGGAGATGGCAGCATCGACCATGACGAGATTGCGGCAGCTTACGAACGAGACAGTCATCCTCACCGTCCGGGTGCAGGCGGCCGCCCTGTGTCTGGAACGGCTGCCAGCAGGCCGAACCAGCATGCTGTCCTTCTACCGGGGATCGGTCCGTCCGCTGTATGCAGGGGCAAGTGCCACCGCACTGCTTGCGTATGCCCCTCCGGACGTCATTGCATCCGTGCGTACGGGCTCCATGCGCAGATTCACCGCCCTGACGCCTTCGTCGGAGCGTCTGGGGCAGATCCTGCCGACTATCCGGTCCAACGGCTATGCGGTCAGCGAAGGGGAAGTTGATCCCTTCATGGTGGGGGTGGCTGCTCCGGTGTTTCGCCACGGACACTGCATTTGCGCCCTGTCAGTGGCCGGTCGCCAGAGCTCCATCCAGGGACAAAGGCTCGATGACGTCGTGGAGCAGGTGCGCTCAGCCGCGGCCGAGTTGGGCCCAAGGCTGGAATCCGATGCCGGCAGCGGTGCCTGGATGACCGAAGAAGGCTGGTAACCCGGTCGATCGCCCAACCGGCCCTGCAACTTACTGAACAGAATTGGAAGAGAAATGACACAACCCAAGATCGACGTTTTGGTGCCGGACAGTGACCGGATGTGGGCCGATATCATGGAGCTCTCCTCCATCGTCGATGACCGAAGCCCGGGCTGGTCCCGAGAGGTTTTTTCCGAGCCTTACAAGGCCTCCCGTGACTGGACGCTGCAGCGGATGCGCGACGCCGGGCTGGAGGCCTCCATCGATGCCGCAGGCAACATAGTCGGCCGCCTCGCAGGGAAGAACCCGAATGCCCCGGCGATCATGACCGGTTCACACACCGACACCGTCCATTCCGGTGGCCGCTTCGACGGCATTGTCGGAGTCATGGGCGCCATTGAGGCTGCCCGCATGCTTCAAGAGTCGGGTACCCGGCTCACCAGCGACCTTATCGTCGTGGACTTCCTGGGCGAGGAAGCCAATCCCTTTGGTGTCAGCTGCATCGGATCCAGGGCGATCGCGGGTGTGTTGGACCCGACGCATCTCGAACGGCAAGATGCCGACGGTGTTTCCATGGCGGCGGCAATGGCCAAATTCGGGCTCGACCCGGCTGCCGCCGTCGCCATGGCCTGGAAACCGAGCGACGTGAAGTCCTACATAGAACTCCACGTCGAACAGGGGCCCATGCTTGAGAACGCCGGGACCGAGATCGGCGTCGTTACGTCGATCGCCGGCATCGAGCGGCTCATGGCCGTGTTTACCGGCCGGGCAGACCACGCGGGTACCACTCCCATGGACCAGCGCGCAGACGCCCTCATCGCCGCTGCCGAAGCGATCCTCACGGTCGAACGTGTCGGCTGCGGAGCGCCGATCCACGGCGTCACCACCACGGGCAAAATTGCCACGGGCCAAGGCGCCTTCAACGTCGTTCCCGATTCGTCCACGATCTGGGCTGAAATCCGGAGCATCGATCCAAGCTGGCTGAGCGGCGCACGACGCCGGATCGCCGACCAAATTGCCGAAGACGCGGCCAAACGCGGCGTGGAAGTGGCCATAGACCTGCTCAACGACCAAGACCCTGTCCCCGCATCCCAGTCGATGCAGGACACCGTTGCCCGGGCCGCCGATTCACTGGGGCTCAGCTGGGCGGCGGTGCCCAGCGGCGCCGGCCACGACGCTGCCCACATGGCTCATCTTGGCTCCATGGGCATGATCTTCATCCCCTCCAGGGGCGGCCGAAGCCACTGCCCGGACGAATGGACAGACAAGGAGCACCTTGGCTCAGGCGTACAGGTTCTCACCTCGACTTTGATCAATCTCGACCAGGCGTAGCCAAGACCGGCGCACTTGCGGGCGCCATTGGCGAGTCTCCCACATCCCGCCAGCGGCCTATCCAAGAAAGTAACCCCCATGACAACAATTCCATCTGCGACGATGAAGTCGAAGGATCAAGAACAAGCTAGCAAGCGCCGCGGCGCACTCCGCGGAGGCATTTTCGGCTACTACGTCGACCAGTTCGATATCTTCCTGCCGATCATTACGCTGGCACCCGCGATGAGCTACTTCAATGGAGCCGGCACATCTGCGGAGAACGTTGCGCTTTTCAGCTCGCTGATCTTCATCTCGACCCTCGTTGCCCGCCCCCTGGGCGCTGCAATTTTCGGGCACTTCGCCGATAAGACGGGCCGTCGGCTGACCACGCTGATCGCCATTGGCGGATTCGGTGTGGCCACCCTGCTGATGGCGCTGCTCCCTGGCTTCCAGACGATGGGCCACTTTGGTTTGTGGGCACTGATCGTCCTTCGCTTCATCGGAGGCTTCTTCCTGGGCGGTGAGTATTCCGTAGCGATACCGCTGGCTATGGAATGGGCCGCGAAGGAGCGTCGCGGCCCCCTCAGCGGCATGATCACGTCCATGGCATCAATCGCCAACGTGACCCTCGCGCTGCTCACCTTCGGCCTCCTGTCGTTCATCCCGGCAGCTGGTCCCGATTCCCCGTACGCGGTGTGGGGCTGGCGCATCCCGTTCATCGGCGGAGCAATCCTTGCCTTCGCCTTGTTCCTGTACTACCGGAACAACGTCCACGACACCCCCGGCTTCGAAACCGCGGAAAAGGCCGAGAACCCCTTCAAGGTGCTCTTCAAGGGTGTTCACCGCCGAAGCCTCATCCAGATCTTCATCCTGATGACAGGGATGTGGATCCTAAGCAATTTGAGCAACGCGGTGCTGACAGGCAGACTCAAATCCGACGCGCATATTCCTGACCAGACCGTCAGCCTCATCATGTCCATCGCACCACTGATCACGGCCGGCTGTTTCATCGCTTCCGGTTTCATCTCGCAGAAGATCGGCCGACGCACGTTCTACCGCTGGTACGCCCTGTTGATCACCCTCGTTGCCCCGGCGATGTATGTCCTTGCCATGACAGTGGGCAACAGCAACATCATGCTGACCGCAGTGCTGGCGGTCCTGGTGCAGGTGACCAGTCTGTGTGTCTTCGCCCCGGTGGGTGCCTACCTGAGCGAACGGTTCCCATCCAGCATCCGGGCTAGCGGCTACGGTGTCGGCTACAGCCTGGCAGTCATCCTGCCGGCGTTCTACGAGTTCTACATCAAAGGCCTGGGGAACATCATGCCGGACAGGTTCGCCGTGGCCTCCCTGATCTGCCTCGCGGGCGTGCTCGTATGGATCGGTGCCACGATGGGGCCGGAAACCAAGGACGTCAACCTGGCAGATGACGCAAGCTTCACTGTCTGACTTCACCACTCCATTGCCGCTGAGGACGGGCTGCGGGTTTCCGCAGCCCGTCCTCAGCCGTCGCTTCTGCATGACATCGTGGACCGCCGCCTGACCTGGGGAGGGACTACGAGGAGCGTCGCCTGTGGCCGGATTCGATGTCTCGACAAAAGAACGTTGTGGGAGCACGCTGGGACATAGATCACTCGCCTTCACATGGAGCGGCTTTGCCGTGTCCTTTCGGTTCCGTTATGGGGGGCGCTTTGCCCGCGGAACCGGACGCTATCCCTGCGAGCAAGGGAGATTCTGCATGGCCCCAATGTCGCGGCGCCGCACCATATGCGGGGGATGGGCAGCAGCTGCGAGCTGAGGTTCATAGGGAAGTTCAAGGAAACCGAGTCATCGTCAAACGACGCCATGGTCTCCGGCGCCTCAAAATTTCCAGGCTGGATTACAGCCGGTCAGCACAGATTTCCCAAGGAATGAGTCGGTTCCGAGTCGTCGGACCAGGCCAGCCAGGGAATGTCCTTCCTGCCGAAGAACCCGGGACCAGTCCGATGACCACACTGTCATTGCCGGGACCGATGACGGCGTAGCCATGGTCATGCGCTTCATCGAGCCGAAAGTCGTTATCCACGTGGGCGAAAGCGTGAGCTTCGTAAACAATGGCATGGCCGCTCCGCAGACAGTGACCTTCGGCGACGAACCCGCCAACTTCTTCCCGCCGCTCGGTGATCCACAGAACTACACGGGCGGGCAGCTCAATTCCGGCTTCATGACCCCGAACACCACCTTCACCGTGACATTTACGAAGGCAGGGTCTACGACTACATCTGCGCCCTGCACGATTACATGGGAATGATCGGCAAGGTCGTCGTAAAGGACTAAAGCCCTGTTTTGGCGGCCAACCAACGCGTGCCAGCTTTAGCTTTGGATTTCCCAAAGTTTTGCTCAAGATTCGGCTAAATCCGGAAGAAAATTCCTCGGCAAACATTAGTTGTATCTTTAAGTTTTCTTAATGCCGGGCCAGCAAAGTAGATCTTGTTCCGCTACACGGTCTCAAACGAAACGGAAACGTCCCCATGGACAGCTCTCTTAGCTCTGGCACGGGTCCCCGCCTGGGGGCGAGGACCCGCCAACGTATCTCCGCACGCCGGGTGCTCCGCATGATCGCGACGACGGCCGCGACGCTCGCGGCAATGGCCTTCCTTGCGGTCGGTGTCGTAGCCCCGCTGCTGCACATCGGATTCTCCCCGGTCCTGACTGGCAGCATGCGCCCGGCCTACGCTCCCGGGGACCTGCTCATTACGGCACCGGCCGACGTGAGCAGCCTCCGTCCGGGCCAGATCGCCGTCTTTACGCCTCCGGGTGAAAGCGTCCCGTTCGCCCACCGCATCACCGCTATTGCCGGCACCTCGTCTAAACCGATCCTCACCACCAAGGGCGATGCCAACCCGGCCCCTGACCACTGGCAGGCTGTCCTGGACCAGACTCAGGTGCCGGTGGTCGTCGCCGTCGTTCCCTCGGTAGGAAGCGCCCTGCTGTGGATCGAAAGTCCGCTCCAACGGGCCCTCCTAACGGCCTTGTTCGGCCTGACGGTCACCGGATCCGCTGTCTGGTGGATCCTCCGAAGCAGCCCTGCCTCATCGGAACGCCACACATCGGGCCACTCCGGCCGCCGTCGTGCCGTCCACGCTCTTTAAAAACCCATCCCGCACCACCTCTCATAAAGGATCTGCCATGTCTGAAATCAAAGCCCACCGCGCCG
Source organism: Arthrobacter methylotrophus (assembly GCF_039539965.1). Classification (NCBI taxonomy): domain Bacteria; kingdom Bacillati; phylum Actinomycetota; class Actinomycetes; order Micrococcales; family Micrococcaceae; genus Arthrobacter; species Arthrobacter methylotrophus. The sequence continues at coordinate 405,019 of NZ_BAABED010000001.1, forward strand.
CCCGCTCCACCCGCCGCCCCACCCCGGCCGTGTTCGCCGCCTGCGCCGTGGCAGCTGCCGGCCTGGCAATCACCGGCGGCGGCGTGTTCGCAGCCCTGAACGCCACCGCCTCCAACACCACCGCCCAGAACGCTACTTCCGGCACCCTGAGCCTGACCATGGCAAACAACGGAGCCGGGTTCGGCCAGTCGGTCTCCAACCTGGCTCCCGGCGACATCGTGAACCGCTACGTCAACCTCACGCAGGGCGACACCATGGACGCCAAGGCCCTGACCCTGGCGGTCGCAGACGGCACCCCGAGCAAGCTCACCACCGACGCCACCAAGGGACTCCACGTCACCGTCACCCAGTGCTCCGGCACCTGGACCACCACCGGTGCCGGCGCCTGCACCGGAACCGGTGCCACCACCACCGTGCTGGCGACGGGCGTGCCCCTCAGCTCCCTCACAGCGACGCCCTCCACGCTGATCGCCGGCACGGTCGCAGCAAGTTCCACCCTGAACCTCCAGATCTCCCTGGCCCTGCCGGACCAGAACGAAACCACGGTCAACGGAGTCCTTCCCGCCAGCCCCATCCAGGGCCTGGCCTCGGCGCTGACCTGGACCTTCGGCGAAACCCAGCGCACCTCCACGGTCGTCGGAAGCTAAGAACGAGTGAACGTGCACCACTACACCAGCAGGGCTGCTGCCGCCATCGCGGCCGCGGTCCTGCTGGCGTGCACGTCTACACCAGCCCAGGGCGCCACCATAGCCACCACCTCCACCGGGTCGCAGCAGGCCGTGGGCAGCGGTAAGTGGGGAGCCGTCGTAACGCCGGACTCTGCCGCTACCTACGCCCCCAGCCCCGTCCCACTGAAACTTACATTCCGGAACTACGGCCACCCCTCGAGCCCTTCGTTCACACCCCAGTTCTTCACGGTCGGGAACACGGGAAACCTGCCCATCACGGCGGCAAGCTACGTCACCAGTACGGTGGCCCAGGCCAGCGTGAGATTCATTGTTGAATCCTGCAGCATCGGATGGGACGAACCCAGCGGAACGTGCCCGGGAGGAACAGTGGAGCAGGTCCTGGCAACAAAATTCGGCCCCGACTCCGAAACCACCCCCGGCCCCGCCCCGGCAACCCCCGGAACAGGCCTCAGACTTCGAGCCAGGGTCGAAACCAACGGAAATGTGACCCCCAACAACTACGATCCGGCCCTCACCATCAGCACCAACGTCGACCGCACCCAGGTCCGGACCGCGACAAACAACGGGAGCTGACGCTTACAAGCACCCACCACCACGTCAACTGGACACGAACTTCGAACTGGAACAGACCATGGCAGCCACACCACGGCGGGAAGACTTCCAGCCCGACGCCCTGCTCGACCTCGCAGACCAGCTGCAATGCACCACCATTCCCAGGCGATACGCACTGACCTTCCTGGACATGCTCCAGATGCGGGTAGAACGCATCCTCTCCGCCACCGTCAGCAATGACACCGAGGACGCCATGGACGCCGTCCTCAGCCTCAAAGTCAACGCCCACATGGTCGGTGCACGCTCGATAGCGGAAACCTGCAACGGCCTTGAACAAAACATCCTTGACGGCGACATGCCAGTGGCAGCACGTAATGCGCGGACCCTTCGCGGCAACATCGGCACCCTCAAAACCGCCATGCACGATTTTCTCTCGTATGCGCTGAAGGAATCCGCGAGCAAGGTTAGTGCACCAGGCTGCTGAGGAGTCCGAATTCTTTACGTGTGCGCTGCGCCGGGAAACCGATGGACGAGTTCATCCGCATCCTCCAAGCCTGCGAACAGGCCGCCGTCGAACGCACGCTGGATGCGAAGTAGGCAGCCATCGCCTCCCGAGGAGAGGCGTGACAGTATGTTGTGAAACGGCCTCGATGAAGGCACCGCATCTCCACAGCGAGGAGCGTCGGTCATGAGCTACGTCTACAACTTCGGCGACGTGCAACCGGGCGACATCGCCGTAGCCGGCGGCAAAGGCGCTGGACTGGGCAACCTTGTCCGGGCCGGGCTGCCTGTGCCACCGGGATTTGTACTGACCACTGCCGCCTATGGGGCTTTCGTGGATGCCAACGGGATCCAGCCGCGGATCCAGGAGCTGGCGACCCTCTCGCCGCAGGCGGCACCGCAGGACTACGAGGACGCCTCGAACGCAATCCGGGCACTGTTCACCGCCGGCACCATGCCGCCAGACGTCGCGGCCGAGCTCGGCGCCGCCTACGGTCGCCTAGGCGACACCGCCGTCGCGGTCCGTTCCTCCGCGACGGCCGAGGACCTCGCCTCGGCCAGCTTCGCCGGGCAACAGGAGAGCTACCTTAATGTCCGCGGGGCGGAAGCGCTGGCTGCGGCCGTCATCGATTGCTGGTCTTCCTTGTGGACGGGGCGCGCCTTGGCCTACCGGGCGCGTGAAGGCATCGCGCCGGATTCGGTGCGTCTCGCCGTCGTGATCCAACAGATGGTCGAGGCCGAAGCCGCCGGGGTCATGTTCACCGCCAATCCGGCCAACGGGCGCCGCGACCAGACGGTGATCAGTGCGGCATGGGGCCTCGGGGAGTCGGTGGTCAGCGGAACCGTCACCACGGATGATCTGGTTGTCGAAGCAGGAACCGGCCGTGTGCTCTCGCGTCGCACCGCGGACAAGGCGGTCATGACCGTCTACGCGAGCCAGGGGACTGCGAGCCAAAGGACCGCGATCGAGGGTACCGCGCTCGGGGGAACCGTGGAGCAGCCGGTGCCCGCGGCCCTTCGTCACCAGCCGGTGCTGGACGATGCTGCTGCCGCCGAACTTGCCAGTTACGGAACACGTATTTCGCAGTACTTCAAGGCGCCGCAGGACATCGAGTGGGCGCGGTCCGGCCGCGAATTTTTCATGCTCCAATCCCGGCCCATCACCGCACTGCCCGAACCCTCGGCTGACCCACCGGAGACGTGGCCGGTGCCTTACCCGAAGGGAATGTACTTCCGCGCGAGCATCGTGGAACAGTTGCCGGACCCGCTCTCCCCGCTGTTCGCCGATCTCATTGACGGCTCGGTGACGAGGTCGCTGAAGGCCCTGATGGCAGAAGCCGTCGGCAGCAAAGTCATCCGGGAGAGCGACGTCGGACTTCCCACCATCAACGGCTATGCCTACTACTATTACCGAACCTCGGGAATGTGGCGGGTGATGGGCAAATTGCCAACTGCCCTTAACGCGCTGGCCCGAGGCAAGGCGCACATGGGCCTGAGTGGTTGGCGGGAATTCTCCCACCCCCGCTATGCGCGGATTGTCCAGGGCTGGTCGGCGAGGTCCGTTTCGCGGCTCTCCGGCCAGGAATTGTTGGAGGGCGTCCGGACGTTGTTGGACGCCGGCACCGTGTACTACACGGCGGTGCAGTCGGTCATTCCGATCGCGGCCACCAGCGAAATCTCTTTCCGTGCCTATTACGACAAACTCATCCGACGCGCGGGCGATCCTCCGGCCGAAACGTTCCTCCTCGGCTTCGACAGCGAACCCATCCGGGCGGAAAAGTCCTTGTACGACCTCGCAGCCTGGGTCCGCGCATTACCGGAGTTAGCTGCTGCGATCCTCAATGAGCCGACGCCGGCGCTCGCCGAGTCCCAGCGCAACGGGTCCACGCCTGGCTTCGTGGACCCGGCGCTTTGGCAGCAATGGCATTCCCGGTTCCAGGACCACCTCGACCGTTTCGGCCACGCGGTCTATAACCTGGATTTCGTCTGCCCTGTGCCGGCCGACGATCCATCGGCGCAGCTGGAACAGGTGAAGTTCTACCTGCGAGGACAGGGCAATGATCCGTACGAGCGACAGCGGCTCGCGGCCGCTCGGCGGAAGGAGCAAACAGATCGAGTGGCCACCCGTCTCGGGCGGAGGCGCAAGGCGGTGTTCCTCCGGCTGCTCCGGTGGGCGCAGAACGCGGCGCCTGTTCGCGAAGACGCCCTGTCCGACGTCGGACTGGCCTGGCCGCTGATACGGCGGATGCTGCTGGAACTCGGGCAGCGGCTGGTGCACTCGGGGGTGATCGCCGCGCCCGCCGACGTATTCTGGTTGCGCCATCAGGAGCTGCAGAGCGCCGTCGAGTTCGGTCTCGCCGAGCCAGACGCTCCCGAAGCGCCGGGCGCCCCTGCGCCGGTGGCAATCACCGGGACCGAGCGTCCTGTCCGCGCCGACGTCGTCAACGAGCGCAAGATGCTGTGGCGAGGCCAGGCCAAAGCCGCGGCTCCTCAAATGTTGCCCGAAAGCCGGTGGATGAAGCGAACCTTCGAATCGATGATGCCAGCGGGTTCCCCGGACCAGCAGGGCGACGTCATCAAGGGAGTCGGCGCCAGCGCGGGCCGCGCCAGCGCTCCTGCCCGTGTCCTGAGCGGGCCGCAGGACTTCGCGCAGATGGCGCCCGGAGAGGTGCTGGTGGCCCGGATCACCACTCCGGCGTGGACTTCGCTGTTCGCGATGGCGTCCGCCGTGGTCACCGACGTCGGCGGTCCGTTGAGCCACAGCTCCATCGTGGCCCGCGAATACGGAATTCCCGCCGTGCTCGGCACCGGGGTTGCCACCCAGCGGCTCAAGAGCGGCCAACTGATCACGGTCGACGGCGACGCCGGCACGGTGACCCCCGACCACTCGGCCGGCTAACCTCCCGCCCCCGACGCTCGCTCACCTTTGGGGCGTTTCCCGAGGACGCTCGATCACTTGAGGTGAGCGAGGGGTGAAATGTCAATCTCATTTGAGCCCGCCTTCAAGCGAGTCGACGGATGGATCGCGGCTTGATTTGAGTCGTCTGTCCTCTAGTTCTTATGCCGATTTCTCCGGCCGGGGAACCAGGGTTTCGGTGGCAGGAAGAACCAGAACACTGAAATCACCGCGAGCATCACTAGCCCGAAGAGTGAAGGCTTTGGCGTTGCATCGTTAGTGGCCCAGAACAGGAGCCATTGAGCGGACCACAAGCCACCCGTGAACGCGAGGTAAAGGTAGGCCCTGCCTGCAGATGTGCTTGGTGTCATGAGACGTGATTTCTGTGGCGTTAGTTTCCTCCTTGTGCTGGTAGGTTACCGGCAAGCGTTTTCAGAGCGACGGACGGGGGAAATCGGGGCTGGCCCCCAGAAGTGAGGTCTCGACTCTTTGGGCCTGCGAAAACGCCAGGATGTCACCTTTGAATCGCGTTCGGCGTGGCCCCCAGACGCTCGCTCACTAGAGGTGAGCGAGCGTTCCGTGTGTAGCCGCGAAAGCTGAGGGAGCGTCGCGTTCCGTTTGGAGCAGGGGTGGGGGGTTAGTTAGTGCCCGACGGCGGGAGGCTCGTTGCGCTGGAGTGTCCCCTCTGAATGAAGCTCGCCGCCGCCGACGCTCGCTCACCTTTGGGGCGTTTCCCGCGGACGCTCGATCACTTGAGGTGAGTGAACGTTCCGTGTTTTGCCGTCATAGGTGAGCGAGCGTCGTTTTCGGTCGGGGGCAGGCGGGCTGGAACCGCAGGATTTCCCAAGCTTTGGCCTAAGAAATGCGCAGGATCGCGAGTCTTCCCACAGGATGTCCCAAGGATTGCGCCGTGGGGAGTTGGGCGTTGCTAGCTTGCTTGTGAGCTGGTGCTGGACCAGCCCACATCCTCAACTCGCTCAGGAGTTTCACATGTTTGCTTTCTTCTCCAACGCCGCATCGCGAATCCGTCGTGACGAAAAGGGCGCCACCGCCGTCGAATACGGCATCATGGTTGCCCTCATCGCCGTCGTCATCATCGTCGCCGTCACTGCCCTCGGTGGGACCGTCAAGGACACGTTCACCCAGGTCCAGTGTTCGGTGTCCGGCAAAACCACCTACGCCGCAGGAGCGACTGCCGGCACTGGCGCCTGCCCCTAGCAGTCGCGCCCCACGGTGCCCCCAGGAAGGGGCACATCAAGCAAATTCGGAGTGGCGGCGGCAATTAGGCGGCCGCCACTCCGCTTGTTTCGGACTATCCGTTCCTTGGAAAGGCAACTGTATGCCGAGGGTATCTGAACGGGGCGCCGTGGCGGTCGAGTTCGCCATCCTGGCGCCGCTCCTGGTGATGCTGCTCCTGGGCATCATGGAGTTCGGCAGGGCTTACAACGTTCAGGTGTCGCTCTCGAACGCAGCACGCGAAGGGGTCCGGGTGATGGCAATTTCGAATAACCAAACGGCGGCCAAAACAGCGGCAAAGAATGCCGCGGTTTCACTGAACCCAGGACTGGCCGACTCGAACTTCACTTTCAGCCCCGCCACATGTACCTCGGGGGCACAGATGACCGTCACTATCAAGTACACCCTCAGCACCCTCACGGGAATGGCCGGTCCATTCCCCATGCAAGGAGTCGGGGTGATGGTATGCAGCGGATGATGGCCCGGGAGGACGGCGAACGCGGGGCCATCGCTGTCCTGGTTGCGCTCTCGCTGGTCCTGTTGCTCGGCTTCGCCGCGCTCGCCGTGGACGTCGGAATGCTGTACTCGGAAAAAGCTCAAGTGCAGAACGGGTCCGACGCCGCGGCCCTCGCTGTGGCGCAGAAGTGTGCCGCGAACACGAGTGACCCGAATTGCTCCACCACGTCCCAGATCGCCACCGACCTGGCCAACAAAAACTCGAACGACGGCGTGGGCAACATCAAGTCGATCAGCCTGGACCTTTCCAACCGGAAAGTGACCGTCACTGCCGGATCCCGGCAGGCGGGTGGCGCCCCCAACGCAGTTTCGCTCTTCTTCGCTCGCGTGCTGGGTGTTAGTACGGGAAACGCTGTGACCACATCGAGTGTCCAGTGGGGGAGCCCAACAGCCGGTACCGCTCCTTTCCCCCTGGCGTTCTCCATCTGCCAGGTGCGGGGGTACATTGGCGGCGCCGCGCAGCTCCTTCAGAATCACGGCTCCGGCGCCAACCCCAGCTGCAATTACGGCCCCTCAGGTGCGGCCGTAGACGGAGGATTCGGCTGGATCACACAGGATGCCGGCGCCTGCGGTGGCACGATCAATCTCGCCGTCAGCGAAGGGGGGAGCACCCCAGGCAACAGCTCGCCGGGTAACTGCGCAACCACCCTTCAGAAGTGGGCCGACACCATAACCGCTGGGCGCGACGTCGTCGTCCTGCTTCCGGTCTTCGACGCCGTCACCGGCACGGGAAGCGGCGCTATTTACCACCTGGTGTCCTTCGCTGCATTCAAAGTGACGGGGTGGAAGTTCAGCGGCAACAACAGTCTTCCGGATAGCTTCCATAACACCAATTCCGATGTCTCCAAGGCTCTTGTCTGTACGGGAAACTGCCGCGGAATCATCGGGAGTTTCATCAAATACGTCTCGCTGGCGTCCGGCTACTCGCTGGGGCCGGTAGACGCCAATGGGACCACCATTGTTCGCTTCACCAACTAGATTCATCGGGAGCACTAAGTGAAGTCACGCTTGTTGGCCGGATCGTTAGCAGCAGTGCTGGCGATCGTCGGGGTGATTCTCGTCTTCTCCTATGCCCAAGGCGCGGATCAACGGGCGGTTCAAAACCTGGCTCCGGTTGACGTTTTGGTCGTTAAAACGGCGATTCCTGCCGGTACTCCGGTGGAAGCCATGAAGGATTCCGTGGTCTCGCAGCAGCTGCCGGGAACGGCTGTCCCAAAAACCGCGCTGCACACGTTGGCGGACTCGCCAGGCAAGGTGGCCGCCGTCGACCTTGTCCCGGGCGAGACGCTGGTGGCCGAACGCTTAGTAGCCCCCGACGCCCTAAAGACTTCGGGCGACGTCAAGGTGCCCGCAGGGCTTCAGGAGGTCTCGTTTCAACTGGAACCGCAGCGGGTGGTCGGGGGACGGCTGGTTCCTGGTGACCACATTGGAATATTCATCTCGATGGGCACCGGTGGAATCGAGGCGAAACCGGACAAGCAAACTACCGAGTTGGCGATCCACAAGGTGCTTGTGACCGCGGTCCAGCGTGCGCCCCAAGCCGGTGCGAGCGCGCAGCCGACGCCGAATCCCAGTTCCGGTGCGGCGGCTGATCCCAACGCCAGTGCACTTCCCACTGGATCCCTCCTGCTGACCGTTGCCGTCAACGATGTGGACGCCTCCAAGATCGTTTTCGCGTCGGAGTACGAGAAGATCTGGCTCAGCAAAGAACCGTTGGATGCCAAAGACAGTGGCCCCACCGTCATGCAGCAGAGTGGGGTATACTGATGAGCCGCTTTGTCTTGATCACCCCCAGTACCGACTTTGACTTACGGTTGCGTCAAGCCGTTGCCGGGGGCCTGCCCGGAAGCGTGCAGACCTTTTTCACGAGCATCTTGCCGGCTGATCCGGCCGAGCTGTTTGGCGCCCTTGACCAGGAACAACTCGAGGTCCTGATCCTGGGACCCGACGTGCCCGTTGATGACGCCCTGCGCCTCGCCAGGGTTTTCGATGTGCAGTTGCCGGAGCTGAGCGTCCTCCTTGTGAGTGAGCTGGACCCCGAATTCGTCCTCCAAGCCATGCGTTCCGGAATTCGAGACATCATGAGCCCGGCCGCGGACCTGGCCCAGATCCGGGTCATGCTTGAGCGCGCATGCCAGTCTTTCGCTAGCCGTCAGCGCACCATGGAATCTCAGCAACCAGACTCCCGGAAGGGCTTGGTGATCGGTGTCTTCTCTCCCAAAGGTGGGGTGGGCAAGACGACAATTGCCACGAACATTGCCGTGGGGCTGGGCAAGATCGCGCCGATGGGCGTCGTGATCGTCGATCTGGACTTACAGTTCGGCGACGTCGCGTCCGGGCTCTACCTCAATCCGGAACACACTGTTACTGACGCCGTCACGCCGTCGGCCAGCCAGGATTCCCTGGTGCTCAAGGCCTTTCTCACGGTTCACCCGGCAAGTATCTACGCTTTGTGCGCGCCGAATGACCCCGTAGAAGCTGACGAGATCTCGCCGGAACAGGTGCGCCGCTTGCTCGAACAGCTTGCCGAACAGTTCCAGTATGTGGTGGTGGACACCGCCCCCGGACTACCTGAAATCGGGCTCGCAGCCCTCGAACAATGCTCGGACGCTGTTTGGGTGACGGGCATGGACGTTCCCAGCGTCCGGGGCCTGCGCTCTGGACTGGACATCCTCCGCCGGCTGAACCTGTTGCCGGAAACCCGGCATGTGGTGCTCAACATGGCTGATTCAAAGTCCGGTTTGTCGGTCCAGGATGTCGAGTCGACTGTCGGCGCACCCGTGGATGTGAGCATCCCCCGGTCTAAGGCCGTTGCGTTCTCCACCAACAGGGGAATTCCCGTGCTTCAGGAGGCTGTGAAGGATCCGGCTGTCAAGGGACTCAAGCAACTGGTGGAACGCTTCAACCCTGCGTGGCGTGCTACGGCCCAGCGCAAACTTCACAGGAGGGTGGTGGTGTAGATGAAGCTGTCTGAACGCTTGCGCGCTGCCGAGGGTAAGATCCACGCATCCACCGGCACAAATGTCCATGCTTCGGTACAAAGCGAGCCGGAACCGGGCATGCCCCACGCATCGAAACCGACATTTGCCGAGTCCACGAAAGTGCCTGGGCCGAATCCCGCCGGGAAAGTCGCCGGGGCCGTACCCCATATCTCAGTCAAGCTGTCCGACCATCCGGACTCTCCCAAGGCGAAGGCGCCGCAACCGGTGGACGCCTTCGCTGCGCTCAAGGGTCGCGCCGCAACCGCATTGTTTGAACGCCTGGGAACCAGGTTCAACGACTCGAGCGTGAGCGAACACGAGTTGGGGACAACAGCGCGGGAGGAACTCACTCGGATCATCGACGCTGAGCAGGTCCCCCTATCCGCCGATGAGCGCAGCCGGCTCGTAGCGGACGTGGCAGACGACGTCCTTGGTTATGGTCCGCTCCAACGCCTGCTGGACGATCCGGACGTCACGGAAATCATGGTCAACAGGATGGACCAGATCTACGTCGAAAGGAAAGGCAAGCTGATCCTCACGGATTCCGGATTCAGTTCGGAGGACCATCTCCGGAGGGTCATTGAACGCATCGTTTCGAAGGTGGGACGCCGGATCGACGAATCGTCCCCGCTCGTTGACGCACGCCTTGAAGACGGTTCGCGAGTCAACGCCGTGATCCCGCCTCTTGCGGTTGGGGGATCATCGCTGACCATCCGAAAATTCAGCAAAGTGCCATTGACCATTAGGAACCTGATCGATTTCGGCACGCTCACGCCCGAGATGGCCGAACTCCTCAATGCTTGCGTCAAGGCGAAACTGAACATCATTGTTTCCGGAGGTACCGGAACCGGCAAGACCACCCTGCTGAATGTTCTTTCGTCGTTCATCCCGGAGGACAACCGCATCGTCACCATCGAGGACGCGGTCGAACTTCAGATCCAGCAACAACATGTGGTCAGGCTGGAGAGCAGGCCCCCGAACACAGAGGGGAAGGGCCAAGTGACCATCAGGGAGTTGCTCCGGAACTCCCTCCGTATGCGTCCGGACAGGATCGTCGTCGGCGAGGTCCGTGGCGGAGAGTCTCTCGACATGCTGCAGGCCATGAACACAGGCCACGACGGCTCCCTCTCAACGGTCCACTCAAATTCCCCTCGTGACGCCGTCGCCCGCTTGGAAACCCTGGTGCTCATGGCGGGCATGGACTTGCCGTTGCGCGCTATCCGGGAGCAAATTGCGTCCGCAGTGAATCTGATCATCCAAATTTCCCGTTTGCGGGACGGGACGCGCCGCATCACGCATGTGACTGAGGTCCAAGGCATGGAAGGCGATATTGTCACCCTCCAAGACGCCTTCGTTTTCGACTACTCGGCCGGCGTTGATAGTCATGGGAAGTTTCTTGGCAGGCCAGTGCCAACGGGTATCCGTCCGCGGTTCATCGACCGCTTCGACGATCTGGGCATTCGAGTCTCTCCCGAGGTCTTCGCCGCACCCCTGGCAATGACAGCAAAGGCGTGAGCGAACCATGATGCTGTTGACTGGAATGGGTTTGATGCTTTCAGCCATCCTGCTCCTTGGGATGGCCGTGATCTTGCCGAAAACCCCCGAGGTTCCGCTGGATCGCCGGCGGCCCTACCAGGTGAATTCGGGGTCCCAGCTGACCCGCTTTGCAGGTTCGGCCGCCGACGTCCTCCACAGGTTTCTGACGAGGCGCAACGTTCAGTTTTTCAACCGTGAAGAACTGGAAAACGCCGGTCTGCGCATGAGCCAAGCGGACTTCTTTATCCTCATGATCGCCGGCGCATTCGTGGGTGCGTTGATCGGACTCGTCGTCGGCGGGCCCGTCGTCGCCATCTTGTTCTTCATTCCGGCGCCCATCGTCGCGCGGCTGATCACCCGGTTCCTGTCCGGGAAACGACGGGCGAAGTTTGACGATCAGCTCGGTGACACCCTCCAACTATTGTCCGGCGGCCTGCGTGCTGGCCACAGCATCCTTCGTGCCATCGACGCCGCAGCCACCGAGTCACCCAGCCCGACGTCCGAGGAAATGCGCAGGATCATCACAGAGACAAGCCTGGGCCGTGACCTGCAGGACTCGCTTAACGACGCCGCGGAACGGATGCGGAGCGAGGATTTTGTCTGGATAGCCCAAGCTATCCAAATCAACCGTGAGGTGGGCGGAAACCTTGCAGAGGTGCTGGACCAAGTGAACGAAACCATACGCGAACGCAGCGAGATCAAGGGACACATCAAGTCCCTTGCAGCCGAGGGAAAGTTCTCGGGATACATCCTGATGGCGCTTCCCTTCGGCATCGTGACCATGCTGATGCTTGTCAATCCGGGGTACATGAACGTGATGTTTACCCATCCCCTTGGTTGGGGAATGATCGTGGCGTCCGTCATCCTCATGACTATTGGCGGTCTCTGGATGCGCAAGATCATCGACTTGAAGTTCTGAGGCGACATGAATCCCCTTTTCCTCCTTGCCCTGCTGCTGGTTCCTTTGCCTATCGCCTATCTCGCATGGTCCATTCTGTCGGTTGACCGCAAGGGGCAAAGCGTCGTGAGGGAGCTCTTGGCGCGAGGTGAAAGCGTTGCCGGGGAAGGGCCAAAGAAGCGGGGTGGCGCACTCGATGTCATCGGCTATCGACTCACCCCTGGAAGCTACGTGCAGAAGCTGGACAGGCTGATCTCCCTGGCGGGCCGTCCGCCGTCGCTCCCTTTGGGGCGCGTCCTCGCAGCCAAGCCGGCCCTGGGATTGTGCGGTGCGCTTTTTGGCTTTTTAATTAGTGCCAACAGTTCAAGCGGGATCATCAAACTCGTCGGGATATTTGTTGTATTACTTGGCTATTTTATTCCGGATCTGCTGCTTTACAGCAAAGGGCAGGAGCGTCAAAAAGCCATGCAATTGGAACTCGCAAACACCATGGACCAAATGCTGATATCTGTAGAAGCAGGGCTTGGTTTTGAAGGGGCAATGGCACGCGCCGGAGAAAACGGGAAAGGCCCTCTCGCCGAGGAGTTGGTGCGGACGCTGCAGGACATGCAGGTAGGACGTAGCCGGCGCGATTCCTACCTTGCACTGGCCGAACGCACCAACGTTCCTGAGCTCCGGAGCTTCGTCCAGGCTGTGATCCAAGCCGACGCGTACGGTATTGCCATCAGCCGGGTCCTCAGGGTCCAAGCGAAGGTGATGCGGGTGAAGCGCCGCCAACGTGCCGAAGAGAAGGCTATGAAGCTTCCGGTGATGGTTCTCTTCCCGCTTCTGCTCTTCATCTTCCCAGTGCTGTTCATCGCCATTCTGGGTCCGGCCGTCATCAACACCATAGCCAGCTTCAGCGGAGGCTGAGCGCAACATAGCATTCCTCAATTTAAGCGATCTGGGACAAAAGAAGATAAATCAAGAAATGCCTAAGATTTCCTTAAGATAAGCATAAGTTCGGTCTTTCCGGAATTCAGAAAGTAGCATTGGGCTATGTTCAGTTCAGGATCCAGCGAAGTCAACGAGGACGCAGGCCCCCATCATAGGGGTTCGGCCAGCGCCCCCGACGGGCTGTGTGCGGCCCGGCTTGCTGAGCAACCGATACTAGACCTCGCGGAATTCCAGCTTCTGGAAGATCAAGTGGACAATCCACAAATTGCACGAAGCTTTGCGGGCGATTTCGCAAAGCTATGGGGGACGCGGTACGAAATTCTGGCAGCCGCCGTCGGACGCGGTGATGTCTCCGGGGCATTGGATGCGATCCTCAGCCTGAGGACATCCTCTGCCATGGTGGGCGGTGTCCGCCTTGCGCTCCTCGCGGGTCAGCTGGAGGAACACATACGGAATGGTGGATTGCGCGAAGCCCAGCCCCTCCTCAGTGACGTGGCTGACTGCGGCTACGCCACGGTCCAAGAACTAAAGGACAGTTACGTACTCCGGAACGATTGACGCTCCAGGCCGGGCTCGAACACCTAAGCCAGTCTTTTCGGAGCCAGCCGGTAACCGACCCCTCGGACCGTCTGCAGGAAGCGCGGCGATTGTGGATCTTCACGGAGCTTTCGGCGAAGGTTGCCGATATGAGTCTCAACAGCCCGCTCGTCGGCTTCGCTGATGTACGCATTGTCGTCGTAGTAGTCGCCTCGGGCAGCCCGGACAAGGTCTGCCTTGCTCCGTACCTCCCCTTGAGAGCGGAGTATATCGAACAGCAAATCGAATTCGCTTCGGGTCAACGTCAGGGGCAAACCTTGAAGCGTGGCCATGCGTGATTTGTAGTTCAGGGCCAAGCCATTGTGCTTCATCACGGCTTGCTCGGATTCGTGCGGGCGGGCGGAATCGCCCCGGCCAGAGCCAACGCCAAGCGAACCAACACCAACCGAACCAATCCCGAGACCCTCGGGGTGCGAAGCAAAGCCGTCGGTCGTGCGCGGCCTTCGCATCATCGCGGTGACCCGCGCCCTCAATTTACGCGGTAAGAACGGCTTTTTAATGTAGTCGTCCGCCCCGGTGAGGAAGGCCGTCAAAGTGTCCGGCTCATCGCGCCTGGCAGTCAGCATCACCACATAGGCGTCGCTGAATTGCCGAATTCGACGCAGGACCTCGTGGCCATCCATATCTGGAAGACCAACGTCCAGCGTTACCACTGCGGCGCGTTTATCCCGTACCACTTCCACGCCTTCACGTCCGGTTGCGGCGGAGTGCACCACAAATCCGGCTTCCTTGAGGATGGCGTCAACCAAATTTCGTACGTCTTCGTCATCCTCAATGACTACAGCTACCCCAGGCTCGCCCATTGTCATCCTTGAGTCGGTACCCACCGCCGCACAGCCCAGCGCAATGCGGTAAATGTCACCGAAAGCTACGATACAAGCATTGAAGGCATCTGGCATCTAATATGTGGATTATGCGTCGCTCCGCACGTTCGTGTCGATCTGCGGAGTCGGCGTATTCGGTGATCTTGGGGGTATCGCTGCAATAATTTGTCCGCGAATCTCCAACGAAGGGTCTCGACTTGAGTGAGCAGCCTTTATTTCGCAAGGCCGCCCGATTTTTCAGGAAACTTCAGCCGCGAGTCCGGTTGGCCATTTGTGAATTGCCGGTGACGCTCATCGTCGCGGTCGTGGTGATCGCAGCCCCTGCTTTTTGGCCAGGGTTAATCCAGAATTGGTTGTTTTTAACTGGAGTCTTCCTTCACGGAATCCTTTTCCTGGCTTGCCTGCTGATTCCGTGGGAGCGCCTGCCTCCGAGCCTCAGCCTGACGATCCCCATTCTGGATCTGGTTGCATTGTGCTTCACGCGAAACGGCGCTTTCAACGTCATGCCGGGCCTGAACACCTTGGCCATCTTTCCCGTGATCTGGCTGTCGGCCTCGGGCATGCTCTCCAGGACAAGTCTGATCCTGAGTTTTGCGGGCCCTTTCTTTATCGCGCTTCCACCCGTTCTTGCGCGTTTGCCGTATCCGCCCGCTTCGGATCTTTCCTCGCTGGTGCTTTTGCCAATGATGATGTTTGCGGTAGGGGTCTCAATCCGCATGGCAGGATCCAATGCCCAACTGCTGCAAGAGCGGGTAAAGCGCCGGGATTACGCATTGCGCCAATTGCTTGCCGCCAGCCGACAGAGGGAAACGCTGCTCAAGACCATCCTGGACACGATCGACGTCGGAATTGTCGCCGTCGATTCGAAGGGTGAAACCCTTCTGGTCAACAACCAACAAAGAGCATTCCTGCGCTTGGCCACGCCGTCGGAAGGCTCTCCGGATCCAGCACACCATGAGCAGCTTGTTTTCGGACTGGACCGCCAGACGCCGCTTCCCCCGGAAAAGAGCCCTGTTCGAAGGGCGACTCGAGGGGAGACGTTCTCCGACTACCTCGTGTGGTTCGGTTCAGGCGCCGAGCAGCGGGCTATTTCTACTGCCGCCCGAGGGATGAAGAACAACATCGACGACCGGTTTGGCGGCGCGGTGATCGTTTTCAGGGACGTAACTGACGTGGTTGAGGCGTTAGCGGCCAAGGATGAACTGGTGGCGAACGTTTCGCATGAGTTCGGGTCTCCGCTGACGTCGATCTTGGGCAATCTGGACCTCGTGCTTCGAAATGCCGAGGAGCTATCCCCGGGACCGAGGCGTTTCGTGGAAATCGCTCAACGCAATGCCGGGCGGCTCCGCGCCCTGGTGGAAGACCTGCTGTTGTCCGCCGCCGCCGTCGAGGTTGTACATCTGCGGCGCACGGACTTGGCGGGATTGATCGAGAATAGCTTGGTGTCCGCCCAGGCGCAGGCCAACGCCGCCAATGTTGGCTTGGTGGCGGAGGTGGCGGCGCCGCTGTGGGCGGATGCTGATCCTTTGAGGCTGGGGCAGGCCCTGGACAATCTGGTGTCCAACGCCATTAAGTATTCGCCCGGTGGTGGCCTCGTGAGCGTTCGGGCGGCGCGCAATGACAGCTGGGTCCGGCTTGAAGTGCAGGATACGGGCATGGGCATGACCGCGGACGAGGCGGCCAGGATCTTCACCCGCTTCTTCCGTACGGATGCTGCCCGGCAGGCCGCAATTCCAGGCGTCGGCCTCGGCCTGTCCATCACTAAGTCCATTGTGGAGCGCCATGGGGGGAGCATCACCTGTTTCAGCCGGCCAGGCGGCGGAAGCACCTTTGTGGTGGCGCTGCCCGCCGGGGCGCCCCCGGAGTACGCCACCGCAGGTTGAGCGGCTTTCTCCTGGGGACGGCACCTGAAGGGGCCGGTTAGCTGAGCACCGTCCAAGTAGCAAGTAGTCGGCCGCGGAAAATTCGAGTACCGACTACTCGTGACCCGTTCCGGAGGCAGCGGATTGAATGGGACTCAGCCGGTCTCACGGCGTCGTTTCTGGTCTCTGGGGGTTGTTCGTATGCGCGGTTTCTGCAATATCCTTACGCCCGTTCCGTCTCTTGCCTTGACGGAGGTTGTCCGTTGAGCGCGGGAATGGAGTCAGCTGCCTTTTTCGCAAGCTCGTTGCCCGGGCTGATCCTGATGGATCTGGGTCAGACAGTGGTGGTGGTATGCGTGTGTTTCGACATGGTCCGTGCGCTGTCCGTGCCGCGATCCCATCGGCGCTACGTGGCTAACAGCATCTTCAGGACCCTGGCGGTGCCGTCGATTCTCGTCATGGGCGTCAGCGTGCTGGCTAAAGCGATCCTCTGGTCTTGGGCGGACGTGGCCATGGGTGTTTTCGTGATGGTGATGATCATCTTCCGCTGGCATCAGGACAACGACGAGGACAGCTGGTGGAAGGGCAAGGGCAAGAAGCTGGCCCGCTGGGCGCGGAAGCAGCTTGCGCCCCGACCCGCCTTGGCGCCAGTGCTCGGCTAAGCGAGCTGCCGCACGCTGTCCCACGACGCTCGCTCACCTTTGGGGTGTTTCCCGCGGACGCTCGCTCACTTGAGGTGAGCGAGCGTTTCGTCTTTTGCCGCGATAGGTGAGCGAGCGTTTCGTCTTTTGCCGCGATAGGTGAGCGAGCGTCGCCATTGCGGGGCGGCCGTTCGGTAGTGCCCGACGGCGGGACGGCCGGTTGCGCTGTCGTCCCCCCGGACGCGGGCCGCCACCGGACGCGCGCCGCCCACGACGCTCGCTCACCTATGGGGTGTTTCCCACGGACGCTCGCTCACTTGAGGTGAGCGAGCGTCTCGTCTTTTGTCCCCATAGGTGAGCGAGCGTCCCGTATTTTGCCCCGATAGGTGAGCGAGCGTCGCGTCGCGCGGACGCCTGAACGCTTGACGCATCTCGGGCCTTGCCCATATCCTGAACGAACGGTCGGTAAATATTTAGGAGCAACCATGGCATCGCAGAATCTGCAGTCTGTGCCCGCTGAGCTGTCCCCGGAAGAGCAAGAGCGGGAGACTGCCGGTAAGGCGTACTTTGACCGCGTCATCTCCGAGGACTCGCGCATCGAACCCCGCGACTGGATGCCGGAGGCCTACCGCAAGACACTCCTGCGCCAGATCTCGCAGCACGCGCACTCGGAAATCATCGGCATGCAGCCGGAAGCCAACTGGATCACCAGGGCTCCGAGCCTCAAGCGCAAGGCTATCCTCATGGCTAAGGTACAGGACGAGGCAGGCCACGGCCTGTACCTGTACTCGGCAGCTGAGACCCTCGGCCAGCCGCGTGACCAGATGATGCAGGACCTCATGGACGGCAAAGCCAAGTACTCCTCGATCTTCAACTACCCGGCCCGGACCTGGGCGGACATGGGCGCCATCGGCTGGATGGTGGACGGAGCCGCGATCGCAAACCAGGTACCGCTGTGCCGTGCCTCCTTTGGCCCCTACGGCCGTGCCATGGTTCGCGTGTGCAAGGAAGAGTCCTTCCACCAGCGCCAGGGTTTCGAGATCCTGCTGGAACTGTCCAACGGCACGCCTGAGCAGAAGCAGATGGCACAGGAAGCCGTGAACCGTTGGTACGCCCCGGCGCTGATGATGTTCGGGCCGCCGGATGATGATTCGCCCAACTCCAAGCAGTCGATGGCCTGGAACATCAAGCGGTTCAGCAACGACGAGCTCCGCAACCGCTTCGTCGGAATGATGATGGAGCAGGTCAAGGTCCTGGGGCTGACGCTGCCGGACAAGGACATTCGCTTCAACGAGGAAACGAAGAAGTGGGAGCACGGCCCGCTGGACTGGGACGAGTTCCACGAAGTGCTTGCCGGCCGTGGCCCGTGCAACGCCCAGCGCCTGGAACGGCGCCGCGAAGCACATCAGAACGGCGCCTGGGTGCGCGAAGCCGCCGCCGCCTACGCGGAAAAGCAGGCAACGAAGCAAGCAGAAAAGGTATCCGCATGACCACCCCCGAACCCCACGCAGGCAACGTCTGGCCCATCTGGGAAGTTTTCGTCCGTTCCAGCCGCGGATTGTCGCACGTCCACGCAGGCTCGTTGCACGCTCCTGACGCTGCGATGGCGTTGCGTAATGCCCGCGACCTCTACACCCGCCGCAACGAGGGCGTGTCCATCTGGGTTGTCCCGGCGGACGCGATCGCCTCGAGCGATCCGGACTCGAAGGGCTCGTTCTTTGAGTCCCCCCAGGGCAAGGATTACCGCCACGCGACGTACTACACCAAGAGTGAGGGTGTGAAGCACCTGTGAGCAGCCCCGAAACAGCCGCCCCCATCGACGCCGCCCCCACGGACGCGGCCCCCACTGAAACCCCGGCAAACGACGTGAACGACGGCGGCCACGGGGACATCTCCGTCGGCGTGTCCGGTGCTGGTGCCAGCGGCGACGGTGCCGCCAGTGCCACCCGCATTACCCCGGGCAACGCGTTGCGCCCGGAGGACATTGCCCTCTCGGTCAGCCATGGCACGGCCAAGCCGAGCGAGGACGTTGCCGAGTTCGCCCTGCGTTTGGGCGATGACGCCCTGATCCTCGCGCAGCGGCTCGGCCACTGGATTTCCCGCGCGCCGGAGCTTGAAGAGGACATCGCGTTGGGCAACATCGCGCTGGACCAGTTGGGCCACGCGCGGTCCTTCCTCAGCTACGCCGGCGGTCTTGACGGCAGGAGCGAGGATGATCTGGCCTACTTCCGCCGCGAGCCTGATTTCCGTTCGGTCCAGATCTTCGAGCAGCCCAACGGCGACTTCGCGCACACGATCGCCCGGCAGTTCGTGGTGAGCTTTTACCAGTTCGAGCTGTACCGGCGGCTGGCCCAGTCCACGGATGCCACGATGGCAGGGATTGCGGCGAAGGCCGTCAAGGAAGTGGACTACCACCGCGATCACAGCACCCAGTGGGTCTTGCGCCTTGCCCTCGGCACGGACGAGTCCCGCAGGCGGATGATCCACGCGTTCAAGACCATCTGGCCGTACGTGGACGAGCTCTTCCGCGACGACGAGCTCACGGGTCGCCTCAGCGCGTCCGGTGCCGGCGTGCAACCTTCCAGCTTGCGGGCGGACTTTGACCGCCTGACCGGCGAGGTCCTGGCCGAAGCGGACCTTCAGGTCCCGCAGGTGCAGCCGGCCCCCGGTGGCGGCCGCCAGGGCAAGCATTCCGAGCACTTGGGCTACATCCTGGCCGAGATGCAAGTGCTGGCCCGCGAACATCCCGGGGCAAGCTGGTGACGGTGGTGGACATGTTCATTCAAGACACAACAGCCAAGAGTAATGCGACAACGGCTGAGGAGAAGGCCTGGGCCATTGCGGCCACGGTCTGCGATCCGGAGATTCCCGTTCTCACCATTGAGGATCTGGGGATCCTCCGCAACGTGGCACTGTTCGACGACGGCGGGTTGGTCCCCGCTGTCCAGGTCACCATCACGCCGACGTACTCGGGCTGCCCTGCGATGGATGCCATCCGCGACGACCTCAAGACCGTCTTCCACAAAGAGGGCTACCCGAGTGTCTATGTGGAACTGGTCTTGTCTCCGGCCTGGACCACGGATTGGATGACCGAGCACGGAAAGGCCAAGCTGCAGGAGTACGGTATCGCGCCCCCCAGCGGCCACTCAAAGGCCGGCGGCCACGCGGGCAAAGTCCGCCTGAGCCTCGCCGTGAAATGCCCCCAGTGTTCTTCGCTGAACACCAAGGAACTCACCCGCTTTGGTTCCACGTCCTGCAAGGCGCTCTTTGTCTGCCAGGACTGCAAGGAACCGTTCGACTACTTCAAAGTCCTGTAAGGAATCTGACATGCCCGTTGTCCGCCAGACTGCCGCCGAACAAGCGCAGGCCACCGGCCGCCGTCGTGCGTCCTTCCGTTCCCTCAGCGTTTCGGAAGTCCGCCGCCTGACTGAAGACGCCATTGAGGTCACGTTCGATGTTCCGGCGGAGCTCGCCGGCCAGTATGACTACCTTCCCGGCCAGTACGTGGCGCTGCGGACCACGCTTCCGGATGAGGGCGGGGAGCCGCACGAGGTCCGCCGCAGCTACTCCATCTGTGCCGAGCCGCGCAGCTTCGCGGACGGCAGCAGCGAGATCCGCGTTGCCATCAAGAAGGATTTGGGCGGTATCTTCTCCACGTGGGCCAACGCGGAGCTCAAGGTCGGCGACACTCTGGACGTCATGAGCCCCATGGGCGCGTTCATTTCCAAGCACGGCAAGGACGGCAAGACCGTCCAGCAGAACGTCATGAACTCCATGAACAATCCGCAGGACATGGCAGGGGAGCTCGGCGACGCCGGCTCCTTCGTGGCCATCGCCGCCGGTTCGGGCATCACCCCGGTGATCGCGATCGCCCGCACGCTGCTGGCCGCCAACCCGGAGACGCGCTTCGACCTGATCTACGCCAACAAGGCCGCCATGGACGTGATGTTCCTGGAGGAATTGGCGGACCTGAAGGATAAGTATCCGGCGCGCTTGGCGTTGCACCATGTGTTGTCTCGCGAGCAGCGCATTGCGCCGCTCATGACGGGACGGATCGACGCCGAGAAGCTGCAGCAGCTGCTGGGGACCGCGATCCATGCGCAGGACGTGGACGAATGGTTCCTCTGCGGGCCGTTCGAGTTGGTCCAGCTGTGCCGGGACACCCTGGCTGCCCGCGGCGTGGATCCTGAGCACGTGCGTTTCGAGCTGTTCACCACCGGCCGCCCGGACCGCCCCGAGGGCAATGCCGGCCGGCCCGTCGTGGTGGACGAGTCGCAGGAGACGTTCAAGATCACCTTCAAGCTCGACGGTCTCCAGGGTGAGGTGGCCAGCCCCACGCACGCCCGGGAATCGATTCTCAACGCTGCTTTGCGTGTCCGCCCGGATGTGCCGTTCGCGTGCGCCGGTGGCGTGTGTGGCACGTGCCGCGCGAAACTCGTCAGCGGGACGGTCAGCATGGACGAGAACTACGCCTTGGAGCAGGATGAGTTGGACAAGGGCTACGTTCTTACTTGCCAGTCCCACCCCACGAGTGAATCCGTCACGGTCGATTTCGACGTCTAAGGAATAAACGAATGATCGAGCTCTCCATCGCCAACGGCATTGCCGAAGTTGTCCTCAACGCCCCGGAGAAACTGAATTCGCTGGACGAGGCCGCGCTGGCGGACCTGGGTAAGGCGTACGACGACGCCGCTGCCGCCGCCTCTCGCGGCATGGTGCGGGCGCTGCTCTTGCGCGGAGAGGGCCGCGCCTTTTGCGCGGGACGCGACATTGCGGGCGTGACGCCGGAGAGCGACGACGCGAAGGCTTACCTCAGCGGGCTGGTGGAGCCGCTGTTGAAGAAGATGGCTGCCTTCCCGGCTCCGACGTTCGCGGCGGCGCATGGTGCGTGCCTTGGCGTCGGGCTGGGGCTGTTGCTTGCCACGGACGTGGTGTACGTGGCGGAGAACGCCAGGTTCGGTTCGCCGTTCGCCAAGCTGGGGGCAACCTTGGATTCGGGCGGGCACTGGTACTTCACGGAGCGCTTGGGCATGCACCGGACGCTGGACCTCATTTACACGGCCGACCTGATCAGCGGCGCCGAGGCCGTGGCGCAGGGAATGTTCAGCCGGGTCATGCCTGATGATGCCTTGTTGGAGGCTACGCGGATCATCGTGGACCGGGTAGCGGCGGGTGCCACGAGCGCGTTCAATGCCAGCAAGGGGCTCGTAGCGGACATCCGTGACCGGCGCCTTGGCTTGTGGGACGCGATGACTGAAGAGAACAACGAACAGGCACGGCTCTGCAAGACCGAGGATTACGCCGAGGGGTTCCGGGCGTTCCAGGAGAAGCGGGCGCCGGTCTTCAAGGGCTAGGGACCAGCCGCCGAGGTGCCGCCAGCCGTCAGTTCATGCATTCTTGCCTGCATTTGAGGACCGCAAACCTCAGGTTCCTTGGAGCGAACCCGCACCGTACGGATCGTTGTTGATCAGGGCAGGATCGTCGACAACGGCGGAGTTCACTTCCGTGATCTCGCCCGTCACCGGGGAGTACAGGTCCGAAACGGACTTCGTGGACTCAACCTCGCCGCAGGTCTCACCAGAGGTCACAGCCGAGCCGACCTCGGGCAAGTCAACGTAGACGATGTCGCCGAGGGCATCGGTGGCCACGGCGGAGATACCGACAGACGCAATGTTCGAGCCGGCGTCGCGGGCAGCCCACTCGTGCTCATCGGAGTATTGCAGTTCAGCAACTACATTGCGCATTTCCAATTCCTAACTTTTCGTCTGTCTGAAAACTGTTGTTTCGTACATCGTGGCCCGGCTGAGTAGCGGGGACCCGAAGGACTCCGCGCGCTCGGCGCCAGGACGTCCACTGAGCGAACGTGCGGCCTGCTGGCCCCTTGCGCGCACCGGGCCGATGGGTTATTTCTGGCGCTTGTAGAACGGCCGTGCTTCAACCTCGAACGGTTCGGCTTTCCAGCGCAGTTCGACGTCAACAATTGCGCTTGGTTCGGCGTGCTCGACGTCCACATACGCCAGGGCAACCGGGTAGCCGATTGTCGGGCTCGGCTGGCCTGATGTGACTTCGCCGATCAGCGTCCCGTTCTTGAGCACGGAAATAGTGGGCTCGGGCGGCGCGGCGCCCCAGTCGTTTGAGGCCCACGAGGTTTTGGCCGAGGGGTGCGCCGGCAAGCCTTCCCTTACCGGGAAGCATGCCATCGGAGTCCTCAAGCGTGGCTGGCTAGGTGACGAAAACGGCACAACGCAGCTGGTTACACGAACTTCAGGACTCGTTAGAGGCCACCTCGGCGAGGATGGAACGCCATATGCCACCGGGCGGTGCGCTTACTTGTCGAAGATGCCGGCACCGGAGCTCCACGAAGCGGCTTCGCCTGCACAAAAACGGCCATTTGTGCCGATCATGAGTGAAGCTATCGGTTCAGCGGAGGGCCAGTTGACTCTCCTCCGCCGCTGGAGGGGGCTTCCTCATTCGGACGAATGTGCACAATTTTCGAAGAACCGGAGTCCTATTTCCCAAAATATTGCTTGATTTAGATACGTTTACGGTCGACGGCACGCACATCTGTTCAGAGTTCAGCGCAGATGTCATCGTTGGCATCCTATCGTTGGACAATGCAGCGCTGGCAAGGGTTTTCGACGAGCTGCCGACAAAGGAGTCAACAACCTGGCTGCCGAGTGAGTTTGCACGATGACCCAGCTCGGACGAAGGTTCACAGAATGAGGAGAAACATGAGTCCCAGATCTGCAGGAGATTTCCCTATGAGAATCCATCGCTCTAGCCCCGCGTTCGCACGCATATTCTTGGGCGTCACGCTATCCGCAAGTCTGGGTCTCATGGTCTCAGGTTGCACAACACAGGGCGTCGTAGGGGATCAAGGCGTCTCCTCTTCACCGGCAGCCCCACCGAAGGCGAAGGGCTCTCTCGAGAAGGTCGTATGGGATCTGCCGGCGGGAGAACCCACATCATTGGATTGGGGTCGTGCGTTCGACTATTCATCGCATGCAGTATTGTCCAACTTGTGCGAGGGACTGGTGCGGCAGAATCCGGACAACTCGATCAAACCCCTCCTGGCGGAGTCGGTGGACCATCCGAACAGCCTGACATATGTATTCAATATTCGAAAAGGTGTGCACTTTTGGGACGGCAAGGAACTGACCGCGAAAGATGTCTCCTACAGTCTTGGACGTGAATTAGACCCTAAATCCGGAGCTTTTTGGGGCGTCTATTTTGTTAATGTCAAAGACATCCGCGAAACGGGTCTGTCACAAGTCACGATCGACATGAAGAGCCCTGACGAAGTCTTTCCCAGCCTGCTGGCCACGTATGGCGGAACCATCGGCGAGGCATCGTATGTCGAGTCCCATGGAACCAGTTATGGGACTGCGTCGGGGGGTGTGATGTGCACGGGGCCCTACAAACTGCAGAGCTGGCAGCCCGGGCAACAGATAGCGATGGTTCGAAACGATGACTATTGGGACTCGGCGGTTAAGCCGAAAGTGGGTGAGGTCGACTTTAAATTCCTGACGGACCCCTCTACGCTGGCAAACGCGCTGCAGAGCAACCAGATCGACGGAGCATACGAGGTTCCGGTCGGAGCTGTCACTCAACTTCAGTCCTCCACCACTGGCAAGCTTTACACTGGTCCTAGTACACAGTGGACGGGCATGCTTTACACGGGCAGCCCTGGGGCCTTTGCCAACAGCAGCGTCAGGGAAGCCTTGTGGCTGTCGATTGACAAGTCCGCACTGGCGAAATCCGTCTATCAGGGAACGGCGACACCCATTAGGTCCGCGAATTTTCCAGCAGTCTGGGGGTTTGGCACAAAGATCTTCCAAGCTGGATACGACGGGCGACCGTCGCCGGATGTCAACCTCGCCGAAGCTCAAAAGCTTGTTCAACAGGCTGGCGCAACCAACGGAACTGTCACGCTTGCGGCCCAGTCCGATGACGCCACCGCCGTGCAGACAGCCGAAATTGTCCAGTCTGCAGGTAAGCAAATAGGGCTGGATGTCCAGCTGAAGCTGATGGCAGGACCGCAGATTTCAGCGCTTCAAGTCGATCCGGCCGCGCGTAAGGGAATAGACATTTTCCTTTCTGCTCGGTTTATCGATATCGCGGATCCGATGCAGCTGCTTAATGAATTTTTGCCGGACGGTCAATACAACTACGCAAACTACAACAGTCCCGAGTTTGCTCAAAATGTTAATGACGCATATGCGACCGGGGACAGCGATCAGCGCGCGGCGTCTGAAGCGAAGGCAACAACTCTTCTCGACAATTCATGGTCAATCCTTCCACTCCTTAATACATCCGAACGCCTCTACCTGAATTCTCGCGTCGCGGGGGCTCCTTCATCGTTCGGATATCTCTACTATCCCTGGGCCCAAGATCTCGGCTCCTCGAAGTAGAAACGGCGAATCACAGGATGCTGAAAATTGCAGCCCAGCGGATCGTGGGGATGATTGGTTCGTCCCTGGTAGCCAGTTTTGCGGTTTTCGGGGCCGTATACCTGGCTCCCGGTGATCCGATCACATTCCTTACCGGCGGGCACCCGGTCGCTCCTGAAACGCTGGCGTCCATACGCGATCAGTATCACTTGAACGATCCTTTTCTGGTCAGATACTGGGATTGGCTGGTTGGAATCATGCATGGGAATCTGGGAATTTCAATCTCATCCCAGGAGAACGTTTCAACGCTGCTGGCAAGTCGGATTCCGAATTCCCTGTTTTTGATTGGATATGCATCCATCCTGATCCTGGTTTTCGGAATCTGTAGTGGTGTCGTGGCCGGTATCTCCAGACGCTCGGTTGACAACCTGATCACATATGCAGGCACGATTGGATTGGCGATCCCGGGGTTTGTTGCCGCAATAGTATTGATCATGATATTCGCGGTTCAGCTACATTGGTTCCCTGTGTTTGGCGCGGGCACCGGAATAGGCGACCAACTTTGGCACATGACTCTTCCCGCGACGGCGCTTGCGCTCTCGTCGAGCGCCTATCTTTCACGGGTTACCCGTGTGGCAACCCGGGAGCAGCTCGGGCTTGAGCACGTCGAAACCGCGCGGTCCCGGGCCTCAGCCCATGGAACGTTGTCAGCCGCCATGTTGTGCGGAATGCACTCATTCCCATAACCACGGCCGCTGGACTGGTCGTCGCCGGGTTGATAGCAGTTAGTGCCGTAATTGAGAAAGTGTTCGGCATTGACGGGGTTGGCGGGCTGCTGGTTTCATCCGCGGAGAATAAGGACTTTCCGGTCGTTCAGGCGGCCACGCTCTTGTTGGTCGCCTTCTTCCTCCTCGTGAACATGATCGTTGACATCCTCTACACCCTGGTGGACCCACGGCTTCGACTGACAAAGGTGGTCTGAGACATGACTTTGCTTACATCACCCCAGACGGTCGGTTCGCCAGATCCTCGTTGGCACGCGAAACTCCTGCCCAAGAGTCCACTTGCCGTGGTACTGAGCGCGATAGTGATCGTGATTGTTGGCGTGGCGATTTTCGGCCCGGCCATAGCTCCGCAGGATCCTGTTGCCATTGACTTAGGGTCTGCACACCAAGGGCCGTCATTAGCTCACTGGCTGGGGACGGACGGGAACGGCAGGGACCTTTTGTCCCGCCTGATTGTCGGCTCGCGGACGAGCATCCTGGCTCCCCTGCTGGTCATCTTGATTGCGTCTTTGTTTGGGTGCACGGTTGGGATAGTTGCCGCGTGGTACGGGGGCGCCGTCGATGCCGTCATCTCCCGCTTCCTTGACGCAGTGTTCGCTATCCCGGGATTGTTGCTTGCGATCTTGGCGGCGGCAGTTTTTGGAAATGGCCTACTTGCCCCGATCACTGCCCTTGCGGTTGCTTACATGCCATACTTCGCTCGCCTGATCCGAGGTGCAGGCATCCGGGAAGTCAGTATGCCTTACATAGCGGCCTTCAAAATATCAGGCATGTCCAGCTGGAGGATCTGCGTGAAGCATTTACTTCCCAACTTAAGTGGCTACGTAATATCCCAGGCGACCGTGTCATTCGGTTACGCCATGGTGGACCTGGCTATGGTTTCATTTCTCGGACTAGGAGTGCAGCCCCCCTCGCCTGATTGGGGATTGATGGTCAGTAGCGGGGAGGCCTCAATGCTCCGCGGTTATCCCGACGAGGCAATATTTTCCGGATTGCTCATCATTATCACTGTGGTAGTTTTCAACGTTCTCGGTGAAAAGGTAGACGAGATGACGAAAGCCAAAAGATCATGACGGACCTAATTCGCCTAGAGCATTTAGGCATTCACTTGAAGAGCCGCCAGGGGTCGAAGACTCTTGTGCATGATGTCACATTCTCGATTAAAGCAGGGGAATCCTTGGGGCTCGTGGGGGAGTCCGGTTCCGGGAAGTCTCTCACCGCGCGCGCAATCATGGGCCTGCACCCGGCATCGGCGCAATTGACGGGGATATGCCAATTCAGAAATAAAGACATTTCCAGCATGTCGAGCCGCGAACTGCGTGAGTATCGTACTCGTGGCGTTGCGATGATCTTTCAAGATCCTCACGCACATATCAACCCCGTGCGAAAGATCGGTGATTTTCTGACTGAGGCGCTCGTGTCCAATTTGAAGATGCCCAAGGCTGAAGCGGTCTCCAGGGTTAGCCGCACCTTGGAAGAGGTCGGGCTCTCTGACCCCCACAGGAGACTGAACCAGTATCCCCACGAACTGTCGGGGGGCATGCTTCAGCGGGTGATGATAGCCGCCGCTCTGGCCGCCGATCCTGCAGTTCTCGTCGCGGACGAACCAACGACGGCGCTCGATGTCACGACCCAGGCCGAGGTGATGGCGCTTCTGGATAAGTTGCGCCGTGAACGCAATATGGCGATGCTCTTCATTACACATGACCTGGATCTTGCTGCAGCGGTCTGTGACCGGACGGCTGTTATGTATGCGGGAAAAATCGTCGAGATGCAGGCGTCGGACATGCTTCATTGGCATCCGCACCATCCATACACCGCTGCGTTGGCTAAATCCCGGCCTGCAATCGATGCCAGACTTGCCAGACTCTTGGTAATACCGGGTAGTCCCCCCTCCGGAGGTGCCGCGACCGGCGGGTGCCCATTCGCACCACGATGCGCCTACGCCACAACTCTGTGTCAGGAACAGGAACCGGCTCTTCGGCACCTTGGGGGTGGCCTGGGAGCTTGTCACCACTCAGAACGTATCGAGAGCCAGCTTCGTGTTGAAGGTGAGGGGAGTGTCCGTGTCTGATCTCACCGATCTCGTTCTGAAAGTGGACCATCTGACCAAGACGTTCCATGCCAAAACCAAATTGTCCAAGAAGGGAGAAATTACGGCCGTCAACAACGTCAGTTTTACGTTGTCTCGCGGCCAGTCGATTGGAATCGTAGGGGAATCGGGCTCCGGGAAGTCCACGACCGCCCGAATTATTGTCGGGCTTGAGCAACCCACCGCGGGAAGTGTCAGCGTCTGCGGTCGGGAGAGAACCTGGTCCAGCGTTTCCTCGGCAGAACGCCGGCGCCGGGGACGAGAAGTACAGATGGTGTTTCAAGACCCATATTCGTCTCTCGATCCACGCCAGTCTGCCGAAGATGCCGTTGCTGAGATGGTAATGCTCCATTTCGACCTGACTCGTGATGAGTGTCGCACACGTACAAATCAGCTGCTCGAGCAAGTCGGACTGAGCGAGATCCAAGGACGTCTGCTTCCCCGGCCTTGTCCGGTGGGCAAAGACAGCGGGTGGCAATCGCGCGGGCGTTGGCCGCACGACCCAAAGTGTTGGTGCTCGATGAAGCACTCGCGGCACTCGACGTTTCGGTCCAGGCACAGGTCCTCAATCTTCTGAATGACATCCGCGAAAACTCAGATATTGCCTACGTCCTGATCACCCATAATCTTGCGGTTGCGCGGCAGGTTGCCGACGACCTGTTGGTCATGTATCACGGAGAAATCATTGAAAGCGGCCCGACACCCCGCATTCTGGATCATCCTGAGCATCCATACACGCAGCGCCTTCGAGCAGCGGTGCCCGGAACAGGTTGGGACCCGGGCAAGCTGGGACTGGCCCCATCGGAGTCCTGACCTCCAGCACGATGAGAACGAGCGGACCCCGTTTTTCTCTGCTCGGCCTCAAATCCTTTTCAACACCCAATGTAATTCCAATATAACAATGGAGAAATATCATGCCCGAGAAGACGACCACGGTTCGACCGCCCCTGACTGGATTGCACAATGCCCGCATCCCGGTCTCCGATCTGGATCGCAGCCTGGCCTGGTATCAGGATGTGTTCGGCTTTGAAGTTGAGTCGGAATTCATTGAACACGGAGTACGCACCGGATTTAGCATCATGCATCCATCCGGGGCGCGCATCATTTTGCGCACCGATCCGGCAATGGCGGCCGCGACCAAGGGATTCGACCCGGTGGCTCTGGCTGTGAAGGACAGGGCAGCGTTGGCCTTGTGGGCCAAGCATTTGACAAACTTGAACATTGAGCATCCCGAGGTCTATCAGGGCCATTTGGGCTGGGTAATTCCGCACATCAAGGACCCCGATGGAATCGAGATCAGGCTGTACACGGAAGAGCGTCCGGACACCCTTCCCGATTACCGCTGAGACCGCTTCGATGCTGACGGAGGACATGGCGGGGGAGACGGAGCTAACCAGAGAACCATCGTCGCTCAACACGACGGAAGCATCGCTCGCCGCCTCGGAATCCGGCGGAAACTGGCGACTGGTCGAACTTGAACGCCCAGGATGGGTGCTGAGGGTTTCAGCGGCCGGAGCCGCAGGCCTGAACGGGGTCCAAATTGAGGGATATTGCGGGGACGGACCACCGACGCTCTCAGGCGATGGTTGGGCGTGGCCCAGGATTGGTGTGTTCAACGAGTCCGGTACCTGGGCCGCAGGGGAGGACGGGACTGCTCAGGCCAGGTGGGCTACCCACCTTAGGTGGCGGGCACCGACCGGATCAGTTCCGGGTCCCATACCCCCAAGAGTTCTTGGGGTGGCATTTCCCGACCCGCGAAGCGCGGACTGGGAAAAGACCAATCAGATCGAGGCCGGGGAACGGGCCCGTATGTGCCTGAAGTGGCTCAACAATGTCCCCGCCGAAATCGCCGAGAAAGCACTCCTGTCATGTTGCTCCAGCACCAAGTGGGCCCGTACGGTTCTTAGACACGGGCCTTACGACAGTTTGGATTCCGTCCTCAGGGCCGCCTCGGATGCAGCCGGCGGACTCGGCGACGATGATTGGCTTGAAGCGTTCGCAAGTCACGCAAGACTCGGCCGGCAGGAAGGTCTGTCGCGCTGGGATCAGCAGGAACAGCGGGCGATCGCAGCAGGGCTCGATGAAACTCTGACAGCACTGGAGGAAGAAAGCCGAAGGTACGAAAAGACCTTTGGCCGCCTCTTTGTGGTATGCGCAACGGGCCGACCGGCTTCAGCGATCTTGGACGAGTTACGAACCCGCCAGGGCAACGATACCGAGAAAGAGTTGCAAGCCACGGTGGCGGAAGAACGGAAGATTATGGCCCTTCGACTTACCAAATTGCTCGGCAGCCGATAGCCGCTGTCAGTAATCAAAGGAACGAGCATGGGAGATTAGAACAAAGAAGCTCTCCGGACGAGGCAGGAACCTGATTCTAGCGGCCTGGTCCTCGTCCGGAGGTCTTCTCGTCTACAAAACAATGTGTCCGGCCACACCCTGGGCCGATGGGACCACAACTGACGGCCTTCGCTGAGCGAAATGGCGGCTACGCGAGTTTCTTGGCCCCGGCCATCGACGGAAATTGGACCAGCCACCATGCCAATATTGATGCCGGTCAGAATGTTTGATTCGCCTCAGCGATGGCTTTTTCCCGATCTTACCGGGAGATAAGCCAACTCTTGGGCAGCTTCAGAGTCCAAGATCAGGCTGTTGACCAGGTTCCCCCCCAGCGCGGCTGCGATGGCAGCGGCCTTTTCGGCACCCGAGCAAATCGCTATCACATGTGGAATGTGCCGAAGTCGTTCCATCGACAGACCAACCACAAGATCTTTGTGTGGGCTATCGACGACGTGACCATCCGCGTTGATGAATTGGCCCAGGATGTGCCCGACTGCCCCGTGATTCTGCAGAGCCCGGATATGATCCGGAGTCAGAGAGCCATTGAATACCCCGGAGGGGCGGCGGAAACTTGCGCCGATACCCACGACTGCGAGGTCCGCCGCTGCTGCGAGATCCAGGGTTGCCGAAATCGTTGGCTCGGACAGCAGAGCCGCGGCGATCCTAGCGTTCGGCGCAAACAGCGGAGCGTTGAGGACCCGGTAAGAAGAACTATATGCGTTTGCGAAGCGGCGACACAGCTCCGGGCCATCCAGCAATTGGTTATTGCCACCCAGGGAACCCACCATTTGTACGACCGTCAGGTCCATCGGCTTGCATGATTGCGACGATTCGACCATCGCCATATGGGTACGTCCATTCGACAAACCGATGGTCATGCCGGGCCTCAATATACGGGACAGCAATTCAGCGGCTGCGCGCCCGACGTCATTGACTCCCGATTGGGGAGCCGAATTGGCGGTTACTCGAACATGCTGCACGCCGTAGCGAGACTCGATCAGGTGTTCGAGGTGAGTCAGGCGCTCCAGCGGATGGCTGATCTGTATCTGCACGACGCCGGTTCGCCGCGCTTCCTCGAGCATCCGGGAGACGGTTGGGCGGGAGTATCCGATTCGCCGAGCAATCTGCTCCTGGCTCATGCCCTCCTCGTAGTACTGGCGAGCGATTTCCACCAGATGGACGGCGCGTCGCCTCTTCGGATCCTCGTCCCAATCCGTCGGAACGGACTTTGGGCCACCGTCGGCGGTTGGCAACCTACGGTTGCTTTCCATGTCCCGATTCTCCCGTCCTCGGATCAACCAGAGCCAAACGTCCCCGCCGGAGAGTTTCGCAACCAGGTTGAACGTGTGTAGCATCCCTGGCAAATATTGCCCGCCAAAGCCTGCATGATCAAATGTTCAATTGTTAGAGCATTTTGGATCAAATCATCGCTTACGCCAGAAGAAAATACTAGACCCTGCTTGAGCTTGGATGAACATACGTTCACTGGGCAATTGAGTCAGGCAATCAGCTTCACTAAACTCCGAGGAACGGCGGAGCCCGGAATACGGCCAGATCTGGTTCATAAGGCTCGGTGTTCGATCATTAGACAAGGAGCATGGCAGTGGCCCACCCGATCGGCATCCATGAGAAGGCGCTGCCTGGCGGACTGAGCTGGAAAAGTACTTTTGAGCTCGTTCGTGAGTCAGGCTACGACTATTACGAACTTTCGATCGACGCATCGGATCAGTGCATTGCGCGCCTGCAGTGGAGTGCTGCCGAGCGCCGCCGTGTGCTCCAGGCCGCGTCATCGCGGTCAGTGCAGATCATGACGGTCGCCTTAAGTGCCCATCGCAGGTTCCCTTGGGGAAGTTCGGACCCAGAGACTCGATCACGAGCAGATTGGCTTGCAAAGGACGCCATCGAGCTGGCCTATGACCTGGAAGCAAGCTGCGTCCAGATCGCCGGCTACTTCACCCGCTCCGAACCGGCGCACAAAAATGCTCGAAATTACTTTCTGGACGGCCTTGCACGCAGTTTGCCGCTGGCCGAGAAACGAGGCGTCGTTCTCGCGCTGGAGAACGTTGACGACTCCGACATCACGACCGTTGACGAGGGGCTGGAAGTCTTGGGAGCTGTCGAATCGGAGTCGCTCAAACTCTATGTCGACGTTGGAAACCTGGCGGGCAGTGAGCATGACGTCACCGCCCAATTAAAGAGTGCACTTCCGGTGGCGTTTGGAGTTCAATTGAAAGACGCCCGCCCCGGTGAATTTAGGCGGGTTCCCTATGGAGAGGGAACCGTGCCATTTTCAGATGTCTTTCGGGAGATATCGAAACAAAGTCCCGACATGCCACTATCCATTGAAATGTGGAATGACGCGGGGGATTCATCGATGGCTTCGGACGCATATCAGTGGTTATTAAGCCAATGGAGCAAATCCGTCCACGCTGAGTTGGAGCAACCCGAGCGCCGAGAGCCACGATTTGAAGCAGCACAGTTCATTGCCGGTAGAGAGGGGCCCGCTTTTGCTCGGCGCGATCATCTACCTGTTCGCCGTCGAAACCAAGGGCCGCAGTCCCCATGACATCGAAACGGCAAGCATCAAGAAAGTCACCATCACCTACCATCCCCGGACCCAATCAAAGGAGATTAACCATGGCACCCTTCAGCCGTACAGTGCTCGGAGACATCGAGTCAACGGAAATGGGCTATACGATGCCCCACGAGCACATCCTCACCCACCCCCAGGGGCACGGAAGCAAGAACGAAGACGACCATCTCTTGAACGACTACGGCAAGGCCGTGCAGATGCTCACCGAATACAAGGAGATCGGTGGAGGCACGATCATCGAGGCCACCCCGAAGACCTGGGGGCGCAACGCCGCCGGCATGCTGAAGGCAGCACAGGAGACCGGCGTGCACGTCATCGCCTGCACCGGTTACATCTGCCAGGAACACGGCATGGAGCCGAATATCACCGACCGAGGGGTCGACGACATCGCTCAGGAGATGATCAATGACATCGAGGTCGGCATGGACGGCACCGAGGCGCGGGCCGGCTGGATCAAGGTCGGCACCGCCTACATGTATGTGACGCCGGGTGAAGACATGGTCATCCGCGCCGCCGTGCTGGCCGCCAACAAGACCGGCGCCCCGATCAGCACCCATACCACGGGCGGCACTATGGGCATTGAACAGCTCGAGATCGCCGCATCCGAGGGCTTCGATCTCACACGCATGACTGTCGCGCACGTCGACCGCAACCCTGACCTTTGGTACCACCGCAAGATGCTCGAGACCGGCGCTAACCTGATCTACGACGGCCCGGGCAAGGCCAAATATTACCCGGACAGCGTCCGCATCGATCTGCTGCGCCAGCTCGTCGCCGACGGATTTGAGGACCAGGTGATGCTTTGCAACGACATGGGTCGCCGCTCCCACCACACGGTCTACGGATTCGGCCCCGGTTGGCAGTGGATCAAGCAGCGTTTTATCCCGCGCCTGCTTGAGGAGGGCCTCACCGAGGAACAGATTCACAAGTTCATGTACACCAACCCCGCCCGGGCGTTTAGCTTCGCTCCCGCCTCGTGATGGGCCACGTCGCCATCCAGCTCGCGTTGGATACCAAAGACACAGGGACCGCTCTTGCCATGGCCCACGCCTGCCGGAACGTCGTTGACGTGATCGAGGTCGGGACCGTCCTGTGCCTCAACGACGGACTCCGAGCGGTCACGGCATTGCGCGCCGTATTTCCCGACAAGCCGGTGGTAGCGGACATCCGCATAGCCCGCGCCGGCGAGAAGTTCGCCGCGATGGCTTTCGCGGCCGGAGCGGACCGCGTCACCGTGATAGGCGAATCAGGGCCTGCGGTCATCGAGGGAGCCGTTA
This sequence comes from Arthrobacter methylotrophus, assembly GCF_039539965.1. NCBI lineage: Bacteria > Bacillati > Actinomycetota > Actinomycetes > Micrococcales > Micrococcaceae > Arthrobacter > Arthrobacter methylotrophus. The sequence goes on from NZ_BAABED010000001.1 coordinate 439,158, forward strand.
GGGCGGCAAGATCCGCCGGCGGCGATGTCGAGGTGGAGCTGGGCGCGTCCTGGAGCGAGAACGAAGTACTGCGGTGGGTCGACGCGGGTGTGGGCCACATCATTGCACACCGCTCCAAGCTCGGCCCCCTTCGCGACGACGACGAGATCGCCGCGATCCTGGCCCGGCTCGGGGCGATGGATCTTGGTGCCGCGCACGTCACCCTCGCCGGTGGCATCAAGGCCGGTGAACTCGTGGACTCAGGGGGCCTCGCCTTCGACACCGTTGCGATCGGCTCGGCTATCGTCGGCGCAGCCGACCCGGCCGCGGCGGCTGCCGGGCTCCGCGCGGAACTCGATACACGCGCCCGGGGGGTGAACCTGGCGTGAGCAGGTTCGACGTCACCGCGATCGGCGAGGGCGGCCTGCGCTTCAGCGTGCCATCCGGAGTCCGGCTCGAGCGCACCGCATCCCTGGATGTCAACGTCGCCGGGGCCGAGGCGAACGTCCTCAGCGGCCTCGCCTCCCTCGGTTGGAAAGCCGGCTGGGTGAGTGCACTCCCAGAAACTCCGCTGGCCCGCCGCGTCGAGTGCCAGCTGCGGTCCTACGGCGTCGACCTAGCCGGCGTGCACCATGCCACGGTAGGGCGCCTCGGGACATACTACGTTGAATACGGGCCAGCACCACGACCCACCCAGGTGTACTTCGACCGCGCGGATACCGCGTTCACGCGGATGACCGTCGCGGACGTGGACTGGGACCTCCTGCTCGACACTCGCATTATCCATTTGACCGGCATCACCGCTGCCCTGTCGCCGACGGTGATGGAGATCCTGACCGAGACCCTCGACCGGGCGGAGGCGGCCGGAGTGCCGGTGTCGTTTGACGTGAACTACCGGGCGAACCTCTGGAACCCTCGGGAAGCCACCCGCGCACTGCAGCCCTTCATTGAACGTGCCGAGATTCTCTTCGTGCGCCACGAGGACCTGCAGACCTTGTACGGCTACGACCCGGATCCCGCCAAGGCCTTGGACGCAGCGCTGGCGCTCACCAAGGCACGCTACATCATCATGAGCTGCGGCGAGCTGGGCGTGTTCGCATTCCTTGACGGTCGACGCGTCACCGTGCCTGCACTGCCGGTGGACATCATCGACCGACTCGGTGCCGGCGACGGCCTCGCCGCTGGCTTCTTACACGGCTGGCTGGATGGCCATGTGGAGGTCGCCGTCGAGCAAGGGGCGGCGATGGCAGCCCTCGCCCTTGCGCAGACGGGCGAACAGGTCGTCACGACTCGTGGAGAACTCGACGCGGTCATGCTCGGCTCTGCCTCACGGCTGCGCCGATAACGGCATCAATCGCCCCAACCAACTACGAGCAAGGAACCTTCGATGACAACACACCCCGGCGCAATCGACGTTCGCGGCGACTGGACGGACACGGCGAACGACGTTGCCCGTCGTATTCGAGCCCGCGTCTTGGAGCTGACCATCCTCAAGGACGGCTGCTACCTAAGCCAAGCACTCTCTTCGGCCGACGTCCTGGCCACCCTGTACACGCGCATCCTTCGGCTCGCCCCGCTCGATGGACCACTACCTTCCGAGCCCTTCACCGGCGTTCCGGGCACCCCGAACCGTTCACCTTCCGGTGGCCGCTTCCACGGCGCGCACTTCCCTGACGGGGATCGGTTCCTTATCTCTCCGGCCCACTATGCTGTCGCGATCTATGCGGCGCTTGAGGCGGTGGGCCGCCTCGAGCCGGGTGCATTGGAGAGCTTCAACACCGATGGCAGCACCTTGGAGATGATCGGGGCCGAGCATTCCCCCGGCTTCGAGCTGACCACGGGTTCCTTCGGGCAGGCGCTCAGCCAGTCCGCCGGGATTGCATTCGCCCGCCGCCTGCGGGGGGAGACCGGCCGGACGGCCGTATTTCTCTCCGACGGCGAGCTGGAAGAGGGCCAGACGTGGGAAGGGGTGCAGGCGGCGGCGTTCTATCGCTTGGATTCCCTTATGCTGTTTGTCGATGTGAACGGGCAGCAGGTCGACGGTTTCACCAAGGACGTGATGAACGTCGAGCCCATCGATTTCCGCTTCGCCGCGTTCGGCTGGGATGTCCGCGTGGTGGACGGGCACGACGTGGTGGCGATCGCTGAGGCAGTCGAGGCCAAGGTCGCTGACGGCCGTCCCCTAGTCGTTTTGGCCTACACCGATTCCGCACGCGGAATGCCGTACCTCAACGCAAACAAACCCCACTTGCACTATGTGCGAGCCAAGACCGACGCGGACCGCGAAGCGTTCGAGCAGGCCCTCGCCGAACTGAAAGGCATCCTCGCATGATCGAGACACAAGTCCACTCCCGCAACATCGTTGCATGGGCCGCCGACAAGCCCGAAGTCGTCGTCCTTTCAGGAGATCTGACCGGATCCACCGAGATTGCTGCGTTCAAGGCGGCCTACCCCGACAGGTTCTTCAGTCTCGGCATGGCCGAGCAGAACATGCTCAGCTGGGCCGGCGGCATGGCACGCGAAGGATTCGTCCCCTATCTGCACACCTTTTCAGTGTTCCTCGTCCGCCGCCCCTACGACCAGGTCGCCATGTCCGTCGCGTACCCCAACCTCCCGGTAAAACTGGTCGGGTTCCTGCCCGGCATCATGACCCCCGGCGGTGTCTCGCACCAGGCCATCGAAGACATCTCGCTCATGCGCGGACTGCCGAACATGACCGTACTGGAGGTCGGGGACGCGGCCGATGTCGAGTCCGTGCTCGACGTGGCACACGGGGTGAACGGTCCCGTCTACATCCGGATGCTGAGGGGTGCCCTCCCGCGGCTTTTCGATAGCCCAATGGAACTGGACCGCATTCGCCATCTTGCCGACGGGGAGGAGGTCACCCTCTTCTCCAGCGGCATCTGCACCGAAGAAGCCATCCGGGCCCGGCAGGCCCTCGAGGCCGCCGGGGTCACGGTGACCCACCGTCACGTGAGTACCCACAAGCCGTTCACCGACCCCGCAATCGCGGACGCCATCCGCGCCGCGAAGACACTCGTGGTCACGGTCGAGAACCACAACATCATCGGCGGACTAGGGACCGAGGTCGCCGAGCGCATGGCCGAGATCGGCGCTGGGGTCCCCCTCCTGCGGATCGGGATACCCGATACCTTCGCCCATGGTGCCTCGGCCGCATATCTGATGGACAAGTACGACCTCACCGCACGACGGATTGTGGAACGCATCGCGGCCACCCTCGGCCTGGAGGTCCCGATCCCGAGCGACATCGGGAACACCGACGTGACAATCGACGTCGGCGCCGAGCAACTCGAAGCACTTTAGGGAGAAGCCATGCTCGAAGAACTCAAAGAAGAAGTGTGCCAGGCCAACCTGGACCTTCTCGCCCACGGCCTCGTGGTCGGCACCTCCGGCAATGTCAGCGGCAGAGATGACGAAAGCGGTCTGGTCGTCATCAAGCCCTCCGGGGTCGCGTTCGACGTCCTGCGTCCCGAGCACATGAGCGTTGTCGACCTGCACGGCACTCCCGTCGAGGGCCCATACAGGCCGTCGGTCGACACCGTTTCGCACGTGTATGTCTACCGGGAGAGGGCAGACATCAACGGTGTCGTGCACACCCACTCTCCGTACGCGACCTCCTTTGCCCTTCGGGGAGAACCGATCCCCGTATTCACCACCACACACGCGGCGCTGTTTGGCGGTCCGATCCCGATTTCTGGCTACGCCGTCATCGGAGAAGAGGAGATCGGCCGCGAAATTGTCGCCCATGTGGGCGTCGGCACCGCTGTGCTGATGCGTTCACACGGTGTATTCACCATTGGCGCCGACCCGCAACGAGCCCTGCGCTCCGCTCTCTACACGGAGGAATGCGCCGAAGCCGCCCACCTCGCGATCCTGCGCGGATATGTTGAACCGTTGCCGCCGCAGGTAGTTCAGGCCTCCCGGGACTGGTACCTGACCGGGTACGGGCAGCGGCCGATCGGCGCCGGATCATGATCGAACGGCATGGCGTCCGCAACCGGTGGGGCATCTACGAGAAGGCGCTGCCACCTGGTACTCCGAGCGTGGTCGCCGCCCACGCTGCCCGCGCTGGGTACGACTTCATCGAACTTGCCATTGACGAATCTTTCGAACGGCTCGCCCGGCTCGACTGGACCGCCGATGAACGTGCCGAGGTGCGCCGAGCAGTTAAGGAAGCGGGTGCATCGATTGACACACTCACGCTCAGCGCCCATCGGCGCTACCCCTGGGGAAGCGCGGACCCTGCGGTCCGATCGCGGGCCGCAGCCCTTGCCCGGGACACCATCGATCTCACGGCCGATCTCGGCGCTGGATGCGTCCAAATCGCCGGCTACTTCACGTTCTACGAACCCACCACCCGGCCCGCCCGGGGGTGGTTCCTCGACGGCCTCGCAGCAGCAGCCGACTACGCCGCCGCACGTAACGTGATCCTCGCATTGGAAAACATGGACGGAACCGACGTTCTGAGTGTCGACGACGCACTCTCGGTCATCGCCGAAGTGCCCGCTGTGCGGCTCTACGTCGACGTTGGAAACCTCGCCGGTAACCAGCTACCCGTGCTCGAACAGCTCGCCACAGCACTTCCCTACGCGCACGCGATTCAGCTCAAAGATGCACGTCCCGGCGAATTCCGGCGCGTACCTTTCGGTAAAGGCTCCGTTCCCTTCGTCGACATCCTCACCTTCCTCCAGAACGTCGGCTACACGGGTCCGCTATCCGTGGAGATGTGGAATGACGACGGGAGCCCGACCCTTGCCACGGACGCAGCACACTGGTTCCGCCGTATTATCGATAGCGAAACCCGGCCAGCCGAACCCGATACAGGATGCACGTGCGGTCCTGCGCATCTGTAGTTTCCCGCCGCGGCACGACGACGCAATTAGTCCCTAGGGGCGATGTTCGCCAAGGGCCACCTGACTGCAAGGCCTGGTTCCCCTTGCTCCGCATAGGGGCAAGCACTCTGGATAACGAACGAACCGGGGCGGACCATGCAGGAGGGTACCCACGCCGTCCGCGTCAGGGGCATCCGCGGTATCCGAATACCGTCCGCACTGTGCCATGGGAGTAAGGAATCATGATCAAGCAAGAAGCGCCCGATCATCTCGTCGTAGCCGTTCAGACTCGAAAGGAACTAGACGCGGCCCTTGATAGGGTGGTGGGCCTCTTGAAACCCGCAGCTTTGACCAAAGGGGTTGGCATTTCGATAACGAGGCTCGCCCCTGGCCGCTACGAAGCCTGTCTTAACAGCAGTGTTCCACCAGGTACGACTACGGAGAGCTGGGGCGCCCGTAATGAACCACGGTAGCGGCGGCCCACCCGGTGACTGCTGACTGTCGGATTCCTTGCCATCAGCGCGGGGTCCTTCCTCGCCTCGCACAACCAGGTAACGAACCGCGACACGGGCATGTTCGTCCTCTCCTCGCTGCTGCGCGATTTCGGGTTCGCCCTCGGACCCGTGATCGTCGGCGCGATCGCACTGAGCAGCGCGGGAAGCCAGCTCATTCCGGTCCTGCAGTCCTCAGGACTTCCGGTGGACCAACTCGACCCCGCTCTTGGCATCGCCAAAGCCGGCGGACCGATTGCCCTCAACAGCCTGCCCGAAGGGGTTCGCGGTTCGGCAGCCCACGACTTCGCCATGCAGGCGCTCGGCAGCGGATTCCAACTGGCCTACGTTGTGGTTGCCATGGCAGCCTTGGCAGCCGCACTGATCAGCATCTTTGGCCTGCATGCGGTCCGAGACGCCGAGGATCCTGAGGTTGCGGTCCCCGAAATGGCCTAAAAATTAACACGGTCGAAGCTCTGGTGAGTCCTGCCAGCTGCCGGTTTCACCGACGGAACAGACAACACTCAGCCGGAGAAACTCAAGATCGAGCTTCCCCGGGCGCCCCGCAGCTTCACCGCCGGCGACGAAGCGGTACGCCTGCTCTTTGATCCCTCGGGGCTGGCCGAGGTGGATCGAATCGAAGCGATCATGGCAAAGGGAACTTCTGCTTAGGGGTCGATCCGGCGCACTTCGATGGGCCACAGCCGGGCTTCTCCGAGCTTGCCCGCAATTTCCACGGCGCGGTCGGTGTCCACGCAATCCACGATGTAGTAGCCGGCCACGATTTCCTTGGTCTCGAGGAACGGGCCGTCGGTCACGGTGTGCCCGTTGCCGTTGTTGGTGACGAATTTGGCTTCTTCGCCCAGTTCGTGGGCTTCCACGAATTCTCCGGAGGCCCTGAGTTCCTTTTGCAACGAGGCGTGAGCTTGCATAATCTGGTCGATTTCGGATGCGGGGAGCGCGTTCCAGGTGTCAACGTTGTTGGGGATCATCAGTAGGTGTTTCATTTTTCTCCTTCGTTTCTGCGAGCGTCTCTGCGAGTCGTCTGCCGAGGTAGCGGCGTTCCACCTCGGATGGTGCGAGTTCCCGGGCCCGCCGGTATTCGTGGCTGGCTTCGGTTTTCCTGCCGAGCCGCCGCAAGAGGTCGGCTTTTGCGGCCGGTAGGAGGTAGTACCCCTCGAGTGCCCGTGATTGGTCCAGTTGCTCGATGAGGGAAAGCCCTGCCTCCGGTCCTTGGGACATCGCGACGGCGACCGCTCGGTTGAGCTCGATGACCGGCGACGGCGATATCCGGGCCAGGGTGTCATACAGTGCTGCCACCCGGGCGAAGTCTGTGGTGTCAGAGGTGCGGGCAGTCATGTGGCAGGCCGCGATGGCGGCCTGGACACGGTAGCTGCCGGGCTGGATACGGCGTGAGGTGCCGCATCGCTCGGCAGTTGCGAGGAGCGTGGTGGCTTCCGTGATCGCCGCGCTGTCCCATAGTTCGCGGTTCTGGTCTTCGAGAGTCACCAAGTCTCCTGCCGCGTCTGTTCGGGTGTTTCGCCGGGCGTGGTGGAACAGCATGAGCGCCAAGAGACCCAGTGCCTCTGGTTCCTGCGGGGAACCGGAGAGCAGGGCGAGCAATAAGCGGGTGAGGCGGATGGCTTCCCGGACCAGCGGCTCGCGGATCAGGGAGTCGCCTCCGGTGGCCGAGTAGCCTTCGTTGAACATGAGGTAGAGCACGGCCAGGATTCCGCCGGTGCGTTCGGAGATCAGCTCCGGGGGCGGCACGCGATAGGGGATGCCGGCGTCGCGTATTTTGGCGCGGGCCCGGACGAGCCTTTTCGACATGGTGGCTTCCGAGACGAGGAATGCGCGGGCGATCTCGCTCACCGTCAGCCCCGCAACGGTGCGTAAGGTCAGCGCTACCCGGGCTTCCAAGGGGAGGGCCGGGTGACAGCAGGTGTGAATGAGCCGCAACCGGTCGTCGTCGGCCGCTGGATTGCTGATCCCCTCTTCTGCGAGCCCTTCGAGCTCAGTGAGAATCGCGAGTTCGCGGACGGCCCGCTTTTCGCTGGCGGCGCTCCGCAAGCGGTCGATCGCCTTGTTCTTGGCCACGGTGGTCAGCCACGCCCCGGGGTTCCGCGGAATGCCGCGCTCGGGCCAGTCCGCCAGGGCGCGGGCGAACGCATCTTGGACGCAATCCTCGGCCAGGTTCCAATCGCCGGTGACCCGGATGAGGGTCGCGGTGATTCTGGCGGTTTCATCTGTGGACGCGGCCGCGACGGCGGTCTGCACGTCAGTCAGCTCTGGCGCCATGCCACCCTCCTCGGTCAGCAGTGCCCGCGACGCCTCGGATCGTTACTCGCCGAGGGGCCAGACGGGGCGGATCTCGATTTTGCCGAATCGTGCCATGGGGTGTTTGGATGCCACTTCGATAGCTTCGTCGAGATCGGCGCACTTGATGATGTCGTAGCCGGCGATCCATTCCTTTGTCTCGGCGAACGGTCCGTCCGAGACAAGCACTTCGCCCCCGCGCACCGTGACAGTGGTTGCGTCCGAGACGGGGCGCAGCCGGTCACCGTGAAGGGCGACGCCGCGGGATTCCATCTCGGCCCCCCATTCGGCGATGTTGTCCTCTGCGGCCACGTATTTCGGGGCTGTTGGGTCGGTGCAGATGAAAAGCATGTACTCCATGGTTGGCTCCTTCTTGTGGGTTGTTACATCACTACGACGGTCGGGATAGCGCGGAAAGGACACGTGGGAGGAATTTTCTTGAGGGCCCGACGGCGGAGGGTTGCCTTAGGCGGTCGACTGAGGGGTGGGGGAGGGCTGCTGATTCCGTGCCCGGTGGATGCGGTATTCGCGCCCGGTGATCCACACGATGAAAATGTCGAAGGCCGTCAGGAGGATGAGACCCCAGGAGAAGACCACGAGGATCCGGTAGGCCTGGTAAATGATGAAGACGAGCAGGAAGGCGATCATCCACGGGTAGGCCCAGAGCTTGTCCTTCAGGACGGCCCATACCAGCACGATTTTGACCAGGCCGTGGAGCAGTAGGTAGATGGCTCCGAACAGTGTGGCTGAGCCGGAGAGGTTCGAGGTCACGTGAAGCAGGCTGTTCGCCACGAAGTCGTGCGGGTCTTGGGCGAGTTCGTGCTGCGTGAGGAAGCGGGCCAGGTCTCCGATTTGTTGGGGAGTGACCAACAGAAGGAGAATGCCGCCGATCAACTCCAGAACGCCGTCCAGGCCCTTGAGGATGAGGCTGACGCGAAAGGTCTTGTCGAGCAGGCTAGTTCGCGATGGTTTGGTTCCCATGTCACTTCCCTTCAGTAACCAAACTTACAAGCCCATTAAGGGAGTGCTAAATCTACGCCCGCCGGTATATGGAACGCATTAAGACTCCTCGTGGCCACTCCCTTGGGTGATCTGATGAAAAAGAAGAACACATGGCCATCCGGGCCGTGGACCGGTCCTCCACAGGAGATGAACTCACCATGAAGTGTATTGCCTTCGCAAAGGGAACAGCATGTGATGCCAGTGTCTTGATTGCGCGTCCCGAGGACTACGTAGTGGTCGATGACATCGGTGATTTCACCTACTACCCGTCAGAGTCAGCGATGCTCGAGGACGTGGAATACGTTGACGAAGCCGCCTGCGTCCTTGACCGGGCTGGCAACGACTGCCGCTTGACTCTGGATGAGGACCGCAAGCTGTGCCTGGGCCCCTTGTTTGGGCCGGTGGAATTCAGTTGGCTCCGCCAGGCATGGATGAACAACCGGCACCGGAACGCGCCAGCCCATCGCTTGCAGCGCCTCTTGCCGGCAAACCGGGATGCGCTTGTGGCCGAACTGTTTGAAACGCTTTTCCTCGAACACGCCGGCAGGGCCACAGGGACCCCTTGGGCGGTGGATGTAGTGGGCGAAAAATCACAGCCGGCAACACTCCGGGAGGTCGACAGTTTCCTCGCGGAGTTGGATCATCTGGAACGCGCCACCGTGCGCGATCCCTTCGGTCATCTGTACCGCCCAGTCCGCCACGCCACCCACCGGTTCCTCGCCCCGGCCGCGGGCACCATCTATTACGTCGAAATCCCGGCTGGCTGAGAGGCTCCTCGGTTATGCTCGGCGGATGAGCGAAAATACGCCGCGGCTCGCGGGTTACCTGGACAAGCAACTGCCCGGACTCTACCAAGCCCTTTCTGGTTACGCGGAGCAAGTCACTGCGGAAGCGGACCGGGCTGGTGTCCCGCGCCGCACGCTGGAGTTGGTGAACTACCGGGCTTCGCAGATCAACGGCTGTGCCTTTTGCCTGGACCTGCACCATCGCCGCGCCATCAGCTATGGCGAGACCGAGCAGCGGCTTGCGTTGGTGCCGGTGTATGGCGAGGTGACGCTCTTCAGTGAGGCCGAAAAGGTGGCGCTTGAGTTGGCCGAACAGATTACGCGCATGAGTAGTGCGCGTCCCACGGCCGCGCTGTTTTCCCGCGCTCGTCAGGTCTATACGGAGGAGCAGATCAGCGTGCTGTGCATGGCATGCATCGGCATCAATGCCTTCAATCGCCTCTCGATCCTCAGCGAGCACCCGGTGCGGAAAGCACGGAGCTAACGACTTCTTGGCAGGTTGCGTCGAAATTTTGCCTCAAGGATTCGTCGATTAGTAAATCCGTTCGTAAAATCTGCCGTATGACTATGGGGAAATCAGTTCGCAAAGCAGTTATTCCGGCTGCCGGGTTGGGCACGCGTTTCTTGCCTGCCACCAAGGCGATGCCGAAGGAAATGTTGCCGGTGGTTGATGTGCCGGCCATCCAGTATGTGGTTGAGGAGGCCGTGAATGCGGGCCTCAGCGACTTGCTGATGATCACCGGGCGCAACAAGCGTTCCTTGGAAGACCACTTTGACCGGGCACCTGCGCTGGAGCGCACCTTGGAGCTGAAGGGCGACGTCGCACGCTTGGCCGCCGTGCAGCATGCTTCCGGTCTCGGGCCCATCCACTTCGTGCGCCAGGGTGAGCCGAAGGGCTTGGGCCATGCGGTGCTGTGCGCTAGGCAGCACGTGGGCGACGAACCTTTTGCCGTGCTGTTGGGCGACGATCTCATTGATGCGCGGGACCAGCTCCTGACCACCATGATCGACGTGCAGGCGAAGACCGGCGGCTCGGTGATTGCCCTCATTGAGGTGGAGCCGTCGCAGATCAGTGCGTATGGCTGCGCGGACATCACGGTCATCGAGGGGGAGGACTATGTCCGGGTCAACAGCTTGGTGGAGAAGCCTTCGGTTGAGGAAGCGCCATCAAATTTGGCTGTCATCGGACGCTATGTCCTGCATCCGGCTGTGTTCGATGTCCTTGAAGAGACCGGCCCAGGTCGCGGTGGGGAGATTCAGCTGACCGACGCACTCCAGACCCTTGCGAAGGGTGATGGCGAAGGAGCCGGCGTGTACGGGGTCGTCTTCCGTGGAGGTCGCTACGATACCGGGGACAAGCTGAGCTATTTGAAGGCTGTCGTCACGCTGGCGTCCGAGCGGCCCGAGTTCGGTGAGGACCTGAAGTCCTGGATGAAGGAATTCCTCGGTTAGTTTCGCCTGACCGTGGGCGAGCTAGGACTCTTGCATGGTTAGCCGTGCGTAGCGGAGAATCCTGAGGAGCGCCGGAGCCAGCTCGTCTTCCATCCGCAGATATGCCTCGGCGCCTTGATTGTAGGGGTCCGCGATGTCGTTGTCCGCCGGCGTGGCTGCCAGGACCAGGTGGCGCACGGATGATGCGCGTGCGGGTAGTTCCCGCCACTGCTGGATGTAGCCGGAGCCCGACGGCGCTGCGTCGCCTCGTTCTTCCAGCGCATTCAGCATCCGCGCGAACTCTCGGATGGTGAATGTCCGTTTCAACAGGGACGCGTCCATCTGCAGAACTTCCCCGCGGTGGTTTGATGCCATGGTGAGGACCAGGTCGGCCTCCCTGAGGATATTCTGGGTGAGCTGCCGGGCGGCAAAGTCATCGGGTGTGCCGCCGTAGGTGCGGATGATGTCCGCGGACAGTGGTTGGATGGGGCTGCCCACCATAGCCCTGGTGCCGGCGCTGCGGACTTCGAAGCCGCCGAGGAGAACTTGATTTAGACCTGCCTGAAGCAAGCGCTCGGCGACGGGGGAGCGGCAGATGTTGCCGGTGCAGACGGTGAGGATCCGAACGGCTTGGGGCGATTCCAAAGGCATAGCTCTTTCACTAGCTGGCAGGCGGTCGTGACACCTGTGTTTTACAAGTTAACACGGCAAGAGTCATGGCTCGTGCAATGCTGGGTGGCGCAGGGGCTGCCGTTTCAACGGGGTCGAATGCATCAGCCCGATGCCGAATCCCACTGTGTTCATCAGGATGTCCTGCATGCTTGAAGACCGATGTGGCAGAAACAGCAGCTGGCTTAGCTCTAGGACGCCTGATGCAGCTGCCCCGAGCGCCAAGAGCTGCCACCAGCGCTTGCCTGGAAAGGTAAACGCAATAAGGAAGCGTGCTGGCGCAAAGAGGAATACGTTGGCAGAGGTCTCGACGAATCCGTAGTTGAACCACTCCGGGATACCGTTTTGGTGGAGAAATCCAGAAGACAAGCCAGGCTGCCTGCTGCTGGCTTGTCCACAGGAGTTGGCCAAAAAGCGATGAATGCAAGGGCAACAAAGTAGAGCAAGAGCATCCAGCGGAGGAGTCCAGAGGAACACAATTTCACGTGTTTCGCATCAAGGCGAAAGTCGCCATGCCGATTGAAGTCAAGGCCAGAAGAATCAGGAAGATCATCGGCCGTGCCTGCCTCGGGATTTCCGGAATCGCGGGCCATTCCATTCTGAGGCTCAGCCTCTTACGTCGTCGCCAATGTCTCCCCATGGTCATAAAGTACTGTACACATAAGAAGGAGGGGTTGTTACCGGATTACCGTTAACAACCCCTCCTTTTGTATGACCTTTAGGCTGCAGCTACGGTTTCATTCTTTGCGCGGCGGCGAACCACCAGGACGGAAGTGGTGCCAGCAACGAGTGCGCCAGCGCCGACCAGGCCCCACAGAATGAGGCTGGAATCGACGCCGGTGTTGGCCAGACCGGTGCCACCGGTGTTTGCCAGGGTTGCACCGCCGGTGTTAGCGAGGCCCGCCGCGGTTGGGACCGCATCTACTATCTCAGTGACGGTGTGGCCGGAAGTAGCACCGACCGCGGTCAGCTGGTAGGTGCCGACCTCGGTCAGTGAGACGTCGGTGGAGAAAGCACCGGAGCCGTTGGCAACAGCGGTGATTGTGGTAGGTGCCAGGTGAAGGGCGCCGGGTACGGCCATGGCGATGCCGTTGCTCGTGCCGGGTGCCGCAGCGCCCTGGGGAGCAGCAGTAAAGGTAATGGTGATGATGATCGTTTCGCCGGGCGTGAAGCCAGTTCCGGAGAATACGATGGTGCCGCCTACAATTATCGTTGCCCTGGAAATAGTGCCCGGCGGAGGGGGTGCCGGGTAGTCAACGGCCATTGCTGGACCAGACGCGGCAAGTGCGATGGTGCCCGCGAGCGCGAGCGCAGAAAGAGTTTTCTTCAATTTGTCCCCCTGAGACCTTGGTACGTACTTGAGACCTGCTACGTAGTTCTTTGTGATGAAAGAGATTCCATCCACCACGAACACGTGAACTGAAATCCGAGTCCTACCCCAGACCGAAGCTACCATCCTGTGGGTGCATACTGCAAAGTAAATCCAAACCCGTTACAAAGGATTAATCCCCCGTCTATCTGTCCGGCCCGCAGCTTTCCGATTGAGTCGGGAGTATTACGCGGTCCACGGATTGGATGGTCGGGGTCACCACTACCTCGGGCTGGCTGTTCTGGACGATCTTTCCAAAAGTGAATTCCACGGTACTGCTTTGTCCAGGCGCCAGCCGGACAGAGAGGGTGCCGACGGGTCGCTCGTCGTGGCGCTGCGCGCCAAACGGGACGTTTTTCCCATCCTGAGTGGCTGTTTCGACGTAGGCTTGGGAAGGACCGTAGGCAATCACGTTGCTTTGCGCGGTACCTGCCGGCACTCCATAGGATCCCCCACCGGTAACGTACGCCGGCAATGAGGTTGCCGCATCTGTGGGAGCGGTGTTCGTGCTGGTGATCCGAACCTTGACGATCCCATAACCGCCGGGAGCAGTGCACTGCTGGATGAGCTGAACAGTGCGGTTCACGTAGTAGTCCATTTTGGCGCCCGTGCCGTCATTGAAGTAGGCGCCAAACTGGGCTGCAGGCACGCTGGGGCCGGAAATTGAGCCGCTGAGCGTGTATTTCGCGAGAGTTGTCTGTTCTGCCGTATCCGATGACCAGAGCAGAACCCGGTGTTCTTCCACGCCCTTTCCGACGCCGGCAAGCAGGCTTTTCGCATTGCCCTTGCCCGAGGTGAAAGCGCCAAAGATCTCCCTCGCCACAGCAGCGAAATAGACGTCCTGCTGTTTTGGATCCTTGATTTGGGCGTAGACATCCGAAAGCAGCGTTTTCACCACGTTCTTTCCGGAGAGTTGAGTCGGCAGTTTCCCGGAGTTCAGCGCCTGTACCTGTGGATCTTGAAGCGTGACTGGTCCCGTGGCGTCCAGTATGTAGCCGAGGGCCACCGGGTCGATCGAGACCACACCGTCGAGCTTTTCGCCCTTCTTCTGTTCCCACATCGTTAGCGCCGTGACTGCGGAAGTGGGGAAATCCGGGGTGAAGTTGACATCCTGCATGAAAGTGCCCATGCGGGAGCTGTAGATGCGCTCCTGTTCGGCGTCTACGGATACCGCTGGATTGAAGGCTCCGAGTTCGGTAGCGCTGCTTTCAGTAGAAAGGCTGAGCTTGCCTTTGTCCGCGGTAAGGACCACCAGGGCGCCCGGGATCCCTCCGGTGGCTCGGGCCTCGGCGTTGTTCTGTACGAGCAGCAGGTAGTGCCGCGGCTTGTCCGAGCCCAACATGGCCGGGGCGAGGCCCGCAGCGTCAGACGCCGTGTCGAGCTCGTCTACCACGGAACTAAGTTGTTGCCGCGCCTGTGTCAAGGGTCCCGCAATCTGGGGGAGCAAGCTGCCAGCATCGATCGCGTTGAGGCGTTCGGCTGAAGAGCGCACAACGTTTGCGGCGGAGGCCACTGCAGGTGCGGCTTTCTGGATTGGATTCAAGTCAGTGCCGTTGCCGCTGGGCACTAACTTGTCCCAGTTGAGGGAGTCGTACACCTTTACCAAGGGGGCCACGCTAAGCGTGGCTACGTCGTCCGCTGAGCGGGCTATTTCGGTGGTGGCGGAGAAATTCGCGCCCAGCCATGGCATGGCCGAAGCTAAGGACCAGAGTGGATCCGAGGCCGCTTCGCGGGCAGATGCGGTGTGGTCCCTCAGCTCGTCGGCAACCGCAGTGGCATCTGCGGGCCGGTTCTGGAGGATGCTCTCTTTGAGTTTGGGCACCAGCTGTGTGGATGACCAAAGCTCTGTCTTGATCGTGGAGGCCTTGGCACTGAGCCAAAGGACGGCGGCTCCGCCGAGCACCAGAACGGCTACGAGGCATATTCCGGCGGTCAAGAACCGACGACGGCGCTTTCTGGCGACCGATTGTGGGCCATCCTGGAGCGACCCGGGTTCATCCGCGATGCTCTCCTCACGTTCGGTGTCAGTCACGTCTATGGCCTTCCAAGTCCGCGGAACTGCCATCCGGCGGCGCGCCATTTGGCGGCATCCAGGACGTTTCGCCCGTCCAGGATTCGGAGGCTGGCAACGCTGCTGCCGACCTCGTAGGGGTCGAGCTCCTTGTATTGCTGCCATTCCGTGAGCAGGAGTAAGGCATCGGCCCCTGCGATCGCGGTATCTATAGCCTGCTCGTACTGCAACTCAGGGAATCGCTTGGCAGCGTTCTCCAAGGCTTTCGGATCCGTGACCGTCACGACGGCGCCCTGGAGCTGGAGCTGTGCGGCGATGCTAAGTGCCGGCGAGTCCCGGACGTCGTCGCTTTCGGGCTTGAAAGCGGCACCGAGTACCGTGATGCGTTGACCCAGTAGGCTCCCACCGCAAAGTTCTCTTGTGAGCTCCACAACCCTGGTCCTTCGGCGCATGTTGATGGAGTCCACTTCCCTCAAGAAGGTGAGGGCTTGGTCGGCTCCGAGTTCGCCGGCCCTGGCCATGAAGGCCCGGATGTCCTTAGGGAGACATCCTCCGCCAAAGCCGATGCCTGCGTTGAGGAACTTGCGGCCAATCCTGTCGTCCATTCCGATGGCGTCTGCAAGCCGGGTGACGTCCGCCCCTGCTGCTTCACAGACCTCAGCCATGGCGTTGATGAACGAGATCTTAGTGGCCAGGAACGAATTGGCGGCCGCCTTGACCAGCTCGGCTGTCGGGTGGTCGGTGACTAAACGTGGAGTGCCGTCGGCGAGTGGGGAGGCATAGACCTCATCCAACACCGAAACGGCTGCGTGATCTTCCGAGCCATCTGCAACGCCATAGACTAAGCGGTCAGGTGAAAGAGTGTCGGTGACGGCATGGCCTTCGCGGAGGAATTCGGGGTTCCACACAAGGTGAGCCTCTGGCTGATGCTCGGACAAGATGTCAGCCAAGCGGGCGGCAGTCCCCACTGGAACAGTCGACTTGCCCACCACAACGTCGCCAGGCCGTACATGGGGGAGCAACGTCTCCATTGCCGCGTCCACGTACCGTAGGTCAGCGCCGTTTTCGCCTTTCTTCTGGGGTGTTCCCACGCAGATGAAGTGGACGCTGCTTCCGGCGGCCGCGGACATGTCAGAGGTGAAGGACAGACGCCCCGTCTCTTGGACGTTCTTGAGCAGTTCCTCCAAACCTGGCTCGAAGAACGGGGCCTGAGCGGCGGAGAGCGAACTGATCTTCCGCTCATCCACATCGATGCCAACCACCTCGTGGCCAAGCTTGGCCATACAGGCGGCATGTACGGCACCGAGGTAGCCGCAGCCGATGACTGAAATGCGCATTGTATTGCCTTCCCCCAGAGGGTTATATTCTGCGTCAGAGCTGATCAATAAGCGCCGTGGCCGCCGAGGACGGCCCTAGCGGTACGAAGCAAGATGATGAGGTCCCCAGCTAGAGACCAGTTTTCCACGTAATAGAGATCCAACCGGACCGAGTCCTGCCAGGAAAGATTAGATCGTCCGCTGACCTGCCAAAGCCCGGTCACCCCTGGTTTGACCAGAAGTCGCCGTCGCACATCCTGTTCGTACGCCTCGACTTCTTTGGGCAACGGAGGACGTGGGCCGACCAAACTCATGGAACCAAGAAAAACATTGAATAGCTGAGGAAGCTCATCCATGCTGTACTTACGGAGAACGCCGCCCACACGAGTGATGCGAGGATCGTTCCTCACCTTGAAAAGCAGCCCGCTTCCCTCATTTCTGTGAGCGAGCTCGGTGAGTCTCGCCTCTGCATCCACTACCATGGAGCGGAACTTGAGCATCCTGAAGTGAGCGCCTTCAAACCCCACGCGTTCTTGTCTGAAGAGGACGGGACCAGGACTGTCGAGTTTCACCATTAGGGCCAGGATCATCAACAGCGGGGAAAACAAGACGATGAGGCCAGCCGAGGCGGCGACGTCGAAGAGTCGTTTGGCGACACGCTGACCCGCTTCAAGAGTTGGAGTCGTGACGTGAATGAGAGGAAGCCCGGCAACTTGCTGCGTGTGGATGCGCGGTCCTGCGACGTCGGTGAGGGCCGGGGCCAGAATGAGCCCAACGTTACGGTCGGCCAATTCCCAGCCGAGCTGACGGAGCGTTCTCGGACTTAGGTGAACGCCTGCAGTGATGGCCACTGCGTCAGCATCGCATCTATCGATCGCGTCAAGGATTGTCTGTGTTTGTGGCGTGTGGCCAAGCAGAGGAAGCCCTGAGCCTGCCAGTTCGTTCGAGGAAGATGGGTCACCCGGCGTATATGCGGCAACAGGCATGTAGCCGGCGTGCTTCTCGCGCACCAGGTTTTCCGCCAGGTGGACGATTCCGCTAGGACCTCCCAGAAGCATGAGACGGGACATACGCCGGCCCTTTTGCCGGTGAACACTCAAATGCTGTCGTAAGAGCCAGCGACCCAGCAGGAGTCCGCTGAGGCCAGCGGGCAGGGCGATCCCGACGTATCCGCGGGCAGTGTCCAGGCGGAATACGTAGGAGAAAATCGCAACAAACCCGAACAGCCAAAGAGAGGCGGCGGCTACGCGTTTGTACTCGTCAGGTCCGGACCCGAGAATTCGACTTTGCCTCGTGTTCCATGCTTCCAGCATCAGCCACCATGTGATGGCCAAGATTATAGATAACCAAACATAGCTCGAGTCTTGCCCAGAAACGGTAAAGCTCGAGTCCAAGCCGAACCGGATGCTGTAGGCACCCGCCAGCGCCCAAACGATGACAAAGGCGTCAACCATTCGAAGGGTACGTGAAGTACGTGATCTCCAATTTGCCTCTTGACTCAAAGAGTCCCCCATTTCAATGTGACCGCCGCTTGGACTTCTTAGTTACGGATCTCAGGCATATTCGCCCGGTACCAGTCAACCGTGGCCTTGATTCCTTCTTTCAAGTCAATGGAAGCAGACCACCCGGCTCTTGAAAGCTTGGAAACATCCAGCAGTTTTCGTGGCGTGCCATCCGGCTTGGAAGTGTCCCATTCGATAGTGCCTGAGAAACCGACAGCGTCTGCTACTATCTCGGCCAGTTCCTTGATGGTTACATCTGCCCCGGTGCCGACATTTACTTGTTCAGGACCGTCGTAGTTCTCCAGTAGATGGAAGCAGGCCGCAGCCATGTCGTCTACGTGAAGGAATTCCCGCCGCGGTGAGCCGGTGCCCCAGTTGGTGACTACAGGAGTCCCGGATTTAGCCGCTTCGTCGTAGCGACGAATCAGGGCGGGCAATACGTGCGAACCTTCGGGCGAAAAGTTGTCGCCGGGTCCATAGAGGTTGGTGGGCATGGCCGATATCCACGGGAGCCCGTATTGCCGGCGGACTGCCTGTACCTGCATGATGCCTGCGATTTTCGCGATTGCGTAGGCATCATTGGTGGGTTCAAGGTGGCCTGTGAGCAGCGAATCCTCACGGATTGGTTGCTCTGCGAACTTTGGATAGATGCAGGACGACCCCAAGAAGAGGAGGCGTTCGACACCGTGCTCGCGAGCCGCGTCGAGAACATTCACCTGGATCCGCAGATTGTCGCTGAGGAAGTCCACGGGATACGTGTTATTTGCAAGAATCCCGCCTACCTTCGCGGCAGCCAGCACCACGTAACGGGGCTTGCTCTTGGCAAAGAACTCGAAGACCGCATTCCGGTCCTTAAGATCCAGTTCGGTGGAAGACTTGCCCACAAGCTGGGCGAAGCCTTCGTTTTCCAAGTTGCGCCAAATTGCGGAGCCCACCAAGCCACGGTGTCCGGCTACATAAAACCTTGAGTTGCGGTCGAGTCTGCCAGGCGTGTATGAGACGGACTCAGACATCAGTTTTTCCAACTATCGAGATCTACGCCATCGATCCAGTGGTTGCCGGCGTGCTTTAGGGCCTCTATGTCAGCATCCACCATGATTCGGGCAAGCTCCGGCGTGTGAACGGTTGCTTTCCAGCCGAGTTTTTCCTGCGCCTTCGAGGCATCGCCTACAAGTGCGTCAACTTCCGTAGGACGCAGATAGCGCTCGTCAAACCGCACGTGGTCTTCCCAGTTCAGTCCTGCATGCTCGAACGAGATCTCCAGGAAGTCCCGAACGGTGTAGTTACCACCAGTTGCGAGGACGAAGTCCTCCGGTTCATCGGCCTGAAGCATGCGCCACATACCTTCAACGTATTCGGCCGCGTATCCCCAATCCCGCACGGCGTCTAGATTGCCCATATAGAGCAGATCTTGTTTGCCGGCCTTGATGGCGGCAACTGCGCGCGTAATCTTGCGGGTCACGAATGTCTCGCCACGACGTGGGGATTCATGGTTGAACAAGATTCCGTTCACCGCGAACATGCCGTAGGCCTCGCGGTAGTTCTTCGTGACCCAGTAGCTGTACACCTTGGCGGCCCCGTAAGGGGAGCGTGGGTAGAACGGCGTGTCTTCGTTTTGCGGGGGAGGAGTAGCACCGAACATTTCGGACGAAGAAGCCTGATAATACTTTGTCGCGATGCCCGACATGCGAACTGCCTCGAGGAGCCGGATGGAACCAACTCCGGTCGTGTCGCCGGTGTGCTCGGGCTCGTCGAACGAGACCCGAACATGCGACTGGGCCCCGAGGTTGTAAACCTCGTCCGGCTGGATTTCCGCTAGCAACGTGACGAGTCTCGCGCCATCGCTCAAGTCGCCGTAGTGGAGCAAGAGCTTTGCGTTGGGTTCGTGGGGATCGACGTAGAGGTGGTCGATCCTTGAAGTATTGAACGTCGATGCCCGGCGGATAAGTCCATGAACCTCATAGCCCTTACTCAGTAAGAGTTCTGCTAGGTAAGAGCCGTCCTGCCCGGTGATGCCGGTGATGAACGCGCGCTTGGTCATTCTTGCCCCCATGAATTGCAATAAAAGGAAAGTGTGGCTCAAAGACTGCGCTGCGATGCCAGCCTTGCCAAGAACTCATCATACTGGGCGATCGCGGCGCTTGCGGATAATGTGACTTGCCGGAAGTGCAAACCGTTGCGACCCATTTGACGGCATTTGTCGGGATCCGCCGTGAGCGCCTCTATGGCCGAGAGTAGTTTGTCCGGAGCTCCGGCCGGAACCGTGATGCCGCTCCCTGACGCCTGGATTTCGGAAGCCGTGACGCTGCCTTCATCGGTCGCCGCCACAACTGCTACTCCAGAGTTGAAGTACGAAGTCAATTTGCTTGGGACGGCCATATCCTTGACGCCGGGAAGCTCGTTAACGAGGAGGACGTCGGCCGCTGCCAGTGCGCGCTGAAATTGATCGTCGGGGAGAGTATCGACGAATTCGAGCCTGGCGTCCTGCTTTGCGAGTGCTTCAAGTTTGGGCCGCTGGTTGCCGTTCCCCATAAGAACAAATCGCACACGACTCTCTCTCGTTGCGGCCAAAGCTGCGGCGTCCACGACGTTCTCGAGCCCTTGCTTCTTGCCCATGTTGCCAGCGTGCAGTACAACGACATCCTCGGGAGACCACCCCATCCTTGTACGAAACGCGTGAAGACCTGAAGTGGGTGATGCCGGCAGGTGAGTCCAATTACGAATGACGCGGATCCTCTTCTCGGGAACTCCAAGATACTCCACCATGTACTGCTGGAATCGATCGTGGATGGCGACTACAGCATCGGCCGAGCGGAGGATCAAAGACTCGGTCTTCGACATGAGCACTCCGAGCCGCCGCCCCCCGGCCCCTGTTTCAACGACGCCGCGGCTGTATATGTCTTGGACCCATATGACAACCCGCGGCCGTCGTGGGGACAATCTGGCTCGGAGGATAGCCATGGCAGATGAAAATAGGCCCGGACTGACGACTAGAACGACATCGGGACATTCCCACGACGCGAGGATTGCCCGAAGCCCGAAACTCAGTTCCATATGCATGCGCTGCAAAACTCTTGGCTTTTTTGGGATGAAGTGCCTTAGGCGTTTCACGTTGACGCCACCTAGGACTTCAAGTCGCTTCCATCCGGTGTAGCCCTGCTTGAGCTTCCATTCGGGATAGTGCGGGTAGCCAGTGATGACAGAAATCGAGTGGCCTGCGGCGGCCAGACCGTCCGCTAAACTTGTCGTGTAAGGGGCGTTGCCAGTCGGCTCGGGAGCATAGTTGAGCCCGATGATGGTAATTCTGAGATGCTCATTCACAAGTGTAACAATAGGCGTATCGCGTCGCATCAGCTCATTTTGGGGGGAGTCATGTCCGAATCATCTGGTCGTTCAAGAACCATGCGGGTGATCGATCTGTCCCATGCTCCCGGTGAGCGCGCCGCGTGGGACCGGCCACGGATAATCATCTACCTTTGGTCAATCGCTGAACTGCTCCTTGTCACGAATCCGTGGCAGATCAGTTCTGCCCTGAGGGTACGCGTTCTCCGTTTGTTTGGAGCAAAAATTGGATCCGGCGTTGTCTACCGCCCCCGAACGCGCGTTCGATTTCCTTGGAAACTTGAAATAGGAGATCGAACTTGGATTGGCGAGGGGGTGTGGATTCACAACCAAGACTACGTTCAGGTGGGCTCGGACGTAGTACTGTCTCAGGACGCCTTCATTACAACTGGAAGTCATTCCCATCGAACAGACATGGCGCTCCTGACCAGTCCAACGACAATAGGCAGCGGTACGTGGATAGCAGCTAGAGCCATAGTTCTCGGCGGTACGACCCTAGGCGTTTCGTGCTTGGTTTCGCCCAATTCCGTTGTTGGTCCTCGGACCACATACCGGAATGGTGAGGTTTTAAAAGGAAATCCAGCGAGGGTTGTCGGACAAAGATTTCCGGAGCTACCCGGACTAAACCACGATGTATGAAGTCCGTCCTCGGACGGACAGGCCGAGGTTATTTTCAAATTCCAAAATGGGCCGGCAGAATAAAAATCGGGCCACCCGCGAGCGTATTCGGCGAGCTGCCCGCTTCATATCCTTGGATCTAGCGCTTCAAGCTATCGCGTTCCTTGTGGGGGTAGCAGTAATTCGGGGGCTACCCAAGGAAAATTACGGCCAATATGCGGTGTACGTCGGGATTCTCTTTGCTTCAATCCTTATTTCTGAGTCGGGTCTATCAAATGTGATGCTAGGTTACGCCAGCCAGCACCCAGGCGATTCCACGCGCACGAGTGACTTGAGGAAGTCCGGTCTATATGTTCGGAGGAAAATCGGGCTCGTTTCCACCTCTACAGGTGGCGTGGTTCTAGTTTGGCTGCTGACACTTAATAGACTCGGCGTACCGGAGACACTAGCCGCGCTCTTGGCATATCTTCTGTCGATGCAGGCAGTGTTCGTGCGTTCCAATTCGCAAGTCTTCCTTCGTTTAGAAGGGCGTGCCAACTCCTCTCAGAAAAACCTCCTTATTGCAGCAGGTTTCCGTTTAATTTTGATCGCACTCGTCATGCTGACGATGCCGATTCAAATGAGATTCACGGCAATAGTACTACTAACGGCTGCAACTTACTGGATCGAAGCCTGGCTCATGACGCGAAGTCTGAGGTCGCAGAACGTCGTCGTCGGTTTGCGAAGCAAGCTGCATGTCCGACGGCTAAGTCGGGCGGCGAGACGCCTGGCCCCAATGAATTTCGCCATTGTCGGACGGGAGCAAGCATTCCTGATGGTCATGTCCTTGGCAGGATCTACTGTCGTCCTTGGCGAGATCTCGGCTATGACCCGATTTGCCGTTGCGTTCACCGTCGTAAATTCTTTCGTGCTAAATCTCATTTTACCTAGATTGGCGAGAATGAACGCATCAAGAGCAATCAGGGCCATTCCCATCTATTCGGCAGTATATTTGGCGTTAGCCGTCATGAGCGTAGTTTGCGTCAGTCTATTCTCGCCGATTCTGCTGTGGGTGCTGGGGGATTCATATAAAGGACTCAATCTGGAGTTGACTGTAGTAATGGGTGGATCTGCCGTTTTAAGCTTTTGCAGCGGACTGGGCATGATGGGTCAAAGCCGGCGATGGCTTTCTGGTTCCTGGTTTTTAGTAGCCAGTTCCGCCATTTGGGTCGTCAGCGGTCCCTTGCTCTTTGATTTAAGGACGACAATGGGTGGAGCCCTTTATTTGGCCACCCAATGCCTTCCTGCCTTGATGGCTGAAGTTCTTAGGTTTGCAGCTGGAGCTCGAGAAGTCCGCAGAAGCACTCGGATGGAGCATGAACGCTCATGACTCCATACGAACTATCAAAGTCAGTATCCCCGACCCGTGTAAGAATATTTGGACAGCTTACGACGTCCTCGTTTCTCAGAGTCGTTACCCTCCTGTATGTCCATCTTTGGATCTTGGAAGGACTGTTGAGAAAACTTGTTCCTGCGGCGAATTATTTTTTGTATTTTAGCAGGGACGCTCTCGCCTTAGTGGCCATTGTAGCTTTTGTTCTCCGAAATGGCACGGATAGAAAGCACGGCCCCAAAATACTGTTTGTGCTGGCCCTGGTTCTTTGGACTTGCGTGGCGGCACTGCCCGGTACGGATTCCTTATCCGTTTGGGTGGTTGGAATACGAAGCTATGTCGCCCCTGTTCTGTTCATAGGGCTTTGTTCCCTATTGCCGGAGGCTCGTCAGCTGCGACGAATTCGATCTACCATCGCGATGTATCTTCCAGTCCAAGCCGTCGTGGTTATTGCACAAGTCACATCGCCCGCGGATAGTGTTTGGAATCGTCAAATTTCGGGTGAAGAAGCTCATTTTCTAAATGAAGGCATCGCTCGGGCTTCTGGAACTTTTAGTGCACCAGCCGGTTTGTTTGGTTTCTTCTTAGTTGCGGTCGCCCTTTGTTTGGGATTGCTGCTCGGTGGCGAAAGTAGGGATCGATGGACTTCTTTGCTTGGGATATTCTCCGCAGTGGTGATCGTCACACTCGCCGGGTCGCGGGGAATATTGACGCTCCTTCTAATCCTTGTCTTAAGCATTTTCTTTTGGCTGTTGACAAACGCGACTTTTTCGCGTTTCATTTTAGTAATTTTAATAATGGTCGGGTCGGTATTATTGTTCATATCGATCGTATTGGCACTTCCGCAGGTTGTCGATGCGTTTAACGGCAGACTCCAGGATGCATCACAGAATGAGGACACTCTTGGACGTCTCATTTTTACCGCTTTTGGATTCTTAGGTGGGCTTGGATCCTTTTTTGGCGCTGGCGCTGGACATAATAGTCAAGCCGGTATCGCGGTTGGTGCCGCTGGTCCTTGGATTGAGAATGAAACCATTGGTTGGGTGACGGAGTTGGGTGTCTTTGGCCTACTTTTAGCTTTCCTCCGACTCATTGTTGCTGCACGGATGCTCCTGGTCTCCTTCCTCCAGTCTTCCAAAACGTCGGCAGTCAGGTTTATGTTCGGTATCGCTATTGTTCTTATCCTTGTTCAGGGAACAATTACCCAGAATCCTTCTTCTCAGGGTGCGTTTTCGATTTTAGTGGCATTATACATTTTTGGACGTGACAGCGACGATCGATCATTTGAACGCTAAGTCTGTGGGTGCCGCTATTATCAAGGTGTTTTTGGTTAGATTAGGAGCGAAATGTCGATACTACGTGTGGTAAATATTGGCAGTCGAAGCGGTGCCTATGGTGGCCCATTTGACACCGCCGTTCGCCAGGTGCGACTCGCACTAGACTGTGGCCTCTCAATTCGGCTTTGGTATGGTTGTTTGCCGAACGATGCGCCGTCGATTGATGAGCTGCCGGAAGGAACTACTATGAATGCCCAGGTGCGGCGGTGGGTTCCGCGACTTGGGTTTACTTCGGCGTTCTCTTTCGACGCAATGAAATCTCTTGTTCGTGCGATAAGAAATGTAGATACCGTCCACGTCAGTTATTCGCGTGAGATCCTGCCCATTTTGGCTGCTGTGTCGGCGCTGATGTTACGCAAAAGATTGATTGTTCAACCCCATGGAATGCTCACAAGCCGATCTTCTTTGCTCCACAGAATTGCGGACATCGTTGTGAAGCGCCTGTTTCGGGCATCCGATGTCGTCCTGGCGCTAACCGACATTGAGCGGCAAGATCTTGAGGGCTGGCTAGGGAAAGCCTCGCCTATATCGTGGGTTGTGTTGGGAAACCCAGTGGGCCGACTGCGAGGAGTACAAGCCGTCGTCCGACCGGCTCCCCGCAAGGACGAAGCTCTCTGGGTCGCCCGTCTGCATCCGCGCAAACGCGTCGGTGACTTTGTTTCTGCGGCCGCCATCAGCATCGGGAAGGGGGCAGAGACGCAGTATGCGATAGTTGGACCGGACGGTGGTCAGCGTGATGATGTTATTCAGGCGTGTAGGGCCCATCCGAATCTTGTTTACGAAGGTGCAATATCGCCGGATGACGTGGTTAGGCGTATAGACGCAAGTGGAGTATTTGTTTTAACGTCTCACAAGGAACCATGGGGGAATGTGTTGGCGACTGCACTTAGCTTGGGAGTTCCTGTCGTTGTAACGGAATCCTGCGCTCTTTCAGCAACGATCTCGAAGTATGGTGCCGGCCTCGTAGTTCCTGACGGGGCACCCGCTAGCATGGAATCGTCGATAGCGCATCTACTCGGCGACGATATCGCCTATAGCGCTTGTTCCGAGGCTGGCCTTAGGATGTCGAAGGAATTGTTGTCAGAAGAAGCGCAGAAGGAGAGCTTGGCTTTACTCTATCGAGAACTCTAGGCGTTCTGGACTGTTTCGATGGTTGAACTGTATTCTTGACCAACTTGGGGGGGTAAACGTCGTTGAAGGCGGCCTATGCAACAAATGTTGGGCACTACGATCACGTGCTCTACGCTATGAATAGCATTTTTGATGAAGTCACGCTGGTTCGAAGGCCAGAACCGACGCCTCGCCAAGTTAAGTTCTTGGAAAGTGTTCATGCGCCGAAACGCGTCCTAACGATGCTGAATCGACGAGCGCGAGAACCGATCAAAGTTCCCCACAGTGTAAAACTACTGGGCCTCGGGGACCTAGCTCTAACGGCTGCTGTGCAATCGGGCCGCCGACTCTCACCGGACATGTTTCGGCGTGCTACCGAGTACTCAGCCAAGCGGGTAGCGAAATTTACGGCGGGTGACAACGTGCTGCATTTTCTAGAGGGTCTTGGCCATCAAGCATTGCGCCGCGGCCACTACTTCGCCTCGATTTGCGAACGTCGGGCAATGCACCATGCGGTCTTTGAAGGTGATTTTCCATCCATTGGATCATTTCCGCACATTGCTAGGACTGATCCGATCGGGGAACTGCTGGATTTTGAGTACGAAGCGTCCACTAAGATCCTCGTCTATTCACAGGCAGCTAAGCGATCATTTCTTGAACGAGGTTTCGATGAGGATAAGCTTCTAGTCGCGCCAATTGGAGTTCCCCGCCAACTGCCGGTGACCGCGCTTCCGAGAGATAGCTACAAGATCGCTTTTGTTGGTCGCGGCGACGTCTATAAGGGATTAGATCTAGCAGTCGCTGCGATAGGGAAGCTCGGCAGTCCGTATAAACTGCACGTCGCAGGGCCCATGCGGAACGAGGTTTTAAATTGGTTGAAATTCCAACCGCATGTAGTTTATGAAGGCCTGCTGAACAAAATTCAGCTTAGAGAGTTATATTCGACCTCAGCTATTATGGTCCTACCATCAATTGAAGCCTTTGGGTTGGCTGTGGCCGAGGCGTATCATCATGGTCTGCACGTCCTTTGCATGCCTGAGACGGGAATTTCCGAATATCTACCACAGGACGCATGCACTCTGGTGTCGGGGCGAGATCCTGACTACTGGGCATTTCGAATTCGGGAACTGACTCAAATGGAAGGCGACTTGATGAGCCCAGTTCCAGATGAATCAGTTCGAACTGCTGCGATCTCTTGGGCGGAAGCTACGAAACGCCTGGCGGACGCATACTCACTGTTAATGTGATTTTTCACAGCTGATCCTAGTTGGAGGCCCGATGCCCGTAGCCGGAATCTGGAAGAGTTCATGGTTGCCCTATACCGAGACGTTCATTCGCGACCAGATTCGGGCGATTCCGGATTGGGAGATCGTGAAGGTGGGTTTCTCGAATGTCGAGGGCGGTATCGACCATGCGGACTTCGCCCCATACTCGACTCGAGTGACTGACTTGGTTGTTCGGAGTGTGCTTGGAGTTCATCCGTATTTGAACGCGTACAAAAAGGTACTACAAGACGCTGGGGCAATGCTGCTACACGCACATTTTGGCCCGGGGGTATTGAGGCCTTGCCCTTAAGTCGGGCGGCCGGGCTTCCGCTATTGACAACGTTTCATGGGGCGGATGCCGCACTGAGCAGGTCCCGATCTCCTTGGGCGCGTTCTAGATATCCGCGCAATCTTTCGGAGCTCTTTAGACATTCCGCTAAACTCATTGCCGTTTCTTCTCACATTGCTGACGCACTCCTCAAGAACGGTGCCCCGGCGAAGAAGATAGAAGTCCTCCACACCGGCACAAAGATCATCCCACTTCGGGATTCTGACGATCGGCAAGGCATTGTATTTGTCGGTCGCCTGATTGACATAAAAGGTCCAATGGAACTGTTACGTGCCATGAGTTTGACCGACAAGGAAATTCGTCATTCGACTCCGATTACCATCGTGGGAGATGGACCCCTGCGAGGTGCGCTTGAAACCTTTGCGCGTGATAGGCATCTAACCGTCAAATTTACTGGCAAGGTTGACTCTGGATTAATTCCCGCTTTGCTCAGGTCTCATTCCGTATTCTGCGGACCATCTCTTCCGGCTAAGGATGGGACGCGGGAAGGGTTTGGAATGGTTTTTATTGAAGCAGCTCTCCAGGAATTGGCGTGTGTCGGATATGCCTCAGGCGGAGTGATGGAGGCCGTTGAGCACGGGACGACCGGCCTCTTGGCGCCGGAGGGTGATATTCAAACGCTCAGCGAGTACCTGGTTCGGCTAACTAGGGACGAGGAATTTTCGGCGAATCTTGGACGAAACGGTCGAGTTCGAGCAAAAGCAATGTTTAACTTAGATGTGCAGGCAGAGAATTTGGCTGCCATCTACCAAGAGGTTGCTAACTAGCTTACGGAGTCAAGTTGAAGTGCGTTGCATGAGTAAGTGATTTTCTTTAATTTTGTAAAATGTTGACAAGTTTCTAAGAGTAACTCAATGGCTCGGTTGAGAAGGATGTATTGGTGAGTAGAGTTTTGTTGGTGTCGAACCGGTTTTCCCCCGATTATGGCGGAATTGAGACTATTTCACTCGCCCTTGCAGAGGGCTTCGTGGCCGCGGGCATGCAAGTTGAAGTTATGACCCATTCGGACGGCGGTCCTAACCCCTTTAGCAAGTACCAGGTAACCCGTCGTCCAGGGTTGTTGCGCACCTGGCGGTCATATGTCGAGGCCGACGTGGTATTTCATAATAATATCTGCCTTAGATTCCTCTGGCCCGCACTATTTGTGCGCAGGCCGCTAGTCTTCGCCGTGCATAATTGGTTAGTCGACGGAAGCGGCCGCATTGGTATTCGGGAAAGAATCAAGCGTCGAATCATAGGTTTCTGCAGGTCGATAACAGTCAGTCGTGCGGTTCGAGATTCTTTACCATTCGAAAGTACATTGGTTTACAACTCCTATAATTCGGAGGCATTTCATTCCAATGGCGCTGAAGAGCGTTCTCGTAATTCTATTGCCTTTGTAGGGAGGCTGGTGTCCGGAAAGGGATGCGCGGTGTTGATCGATGCCCTCGCGCAGCTTAGAAACAGAGGTCACGAATTCCAATGTTCAATTGTCGGAGATGGTCAGGAAAGAGTCGCCTTGGCGGAGGCGGTGGAATCCTATGGCCTTCAAGGCAGTGTGTTGTTCACCGGGGCGTTAACTGCTGAGGCGATCGGAGCCAAGCTTCGCGAAACGGAAGTCCTGGCGGTGCCTTCTCACTGCCGTGAGTCTTTCGGTATCGTTGCACTAGAGGGAATCGCCAGTGGATGTTTTGTAATTGCGAGTGACGATGGGGGCCTGCCTGAGGCCGTAGGAGAGTGCGGAAAGGTTGTCCCGCAGCGCGCCGCCGACCAGTTGGCTGATGCGATCGCAGCTGCGTGGCACTCCAAGTCTTGGGCCACCGATCGTTTTCGTTCTGCGCGAGCAGTTCATCTCAGAGGGTTCTCTGAGCGTTCCATGATCGATGGATATCTGGAAGTCATCTCCACTGCTTTGAAGGGTTAGATGTCTCCCCACGGTTTCCGGGCCTGACTTGGCTCATTTTACCGACTCTCCGCATTAGGCATGGTTGGTTTGTTCGAGGCTCTTCACGGTTTGTGGGCTTGTATCCCTTAAGTGGCTTGTATCCCTTAAGTACCCCCTGTTGAGGTGTGGTGGTCGTCGTTTACGGTGGCCTTGGGAGGGGCCGGGGTGGTGCCGGTTTTCGGCTGGGTGTCATGGCCCGTGAAAGAGATCGTTGCCCCCGGCCTGTCTTCCAAGCAGACCCGATTGAGGGAATTGGTGAAGGAGGGGAGGCGGTGCGCAGCACCGGCGTTCCTCCGTCAGCACCGGATAACTCACAAGCGCGGGAGGCCGTATCCGAGGGCATCCTCAACAGTTGCGGGCGTGTGCGGGAGATCGCCCCAGGCGCTGGAATGGGCGCATGACGGTTCTCCCGAGGTGGGATGCCCGCCTGGTGGCCTTGGCTGGTGGACCGGCAACGACGGGTTGTCTCATCGCACGTATTCGATGCGAGAAGGAGAACCATCATGCAGGATCAGGATAAACCCGCCGTCCTTGTGCGGGCAGTGGCCGGTATCGACGCCGCGATCACGGCACGGCACCACATCGCATTACGCGAATTTTTCGATGACGGAACCGAGCATCTGAGCCGTTTCACGGTCGACCCGACCCTGGCAGGTCTGGAGCGCCTTTCGCAGCGGCTGGCCGCTGTTCCGGCACCGGTGACCGCGATCGTGGAACCGACGTCCATGACCTGGCTGGCGTTGACCCTCGCGGTCGAACGTGCCGGCGGTCAGATGGAAATGATCGGGGCCCGCCATTCCTCGCGGCTGCGCGGAGCCATCATGGGCAAGAACAAATCCGACGTCATTGACTCCGAGGTGCTGACCCATGCCGGGGAAATTTTCGACCCGCCCCGCCTGGTTCTGGCAGCCCCAGGACAGCTGGCACTGCGCCGGGCCGTGGTCCGCCGGGCGGGAGCTGTCATTGACGGCAACCGGTACTGGCGGCGGCTGCTGTCCCTGGCCCGGTGGGCCTTTCCGGACGTCTGGGCCGCGTTCGCGGGATCCGAGTCAACAGCCTTGGCCGTGCTGGGGCGCTGGCCCGACCTGCGCTCCCTGGCGTCGGCGCGCGCGGCCACCCTGACGGCCGTGGTCGCCGAACACACCCGTGACGTCGCCGACACCCCCGCCCGCGCCACCGCCATCAAAACCGCAGCCCGGCAATGGGCGGATTTCTGGGAAGGACACCTGGACCTGGACGCACTGGCGGTGGATGTCACCGAGCACCTGACGGACCTGCACGAGTCCCGGGTCCGGGTGGAGCGGTTCACCTCCCACGCCCGCCAGTGGTGGGAACGGCTTTACGGTGATGACCCGCTGATCCTGTCCCTTCCAGGTATCGGCCCGGCCACGGGTGCCTGCATCCGCGCCTATTTCGGCGACGGCTCCGCCTTCGACAGCGCCAAGAAAGCGGCCAACTACGTCGGCATCACTCCTTCGAACTGGTCATCGGGGACCATGCACCAGGCCCGCCGGGCCATCGACAAGGAAGGCCCCGCACCGCTGCGTCTTGCGTTCTATCAGGCCGCCAGCGTCGCCCGGACCATGGATCCCCAGCTGGCGGCGTTCTATTACCGCCTCATGACCGAACACGGACACTGCCACACCCAGGCCACCATCGCGGTGGCCAGAAAACTGGCCGAAAGGACCTGGAAGACCCTCACCACGGGGCAGATGTATGAGCTCCGCGACCTCGAGGGGCGGCCCCTGACCAAACGGGCGGCGAAGGAACTCATCGCTTCCCGGTACACCGTGACGCCCAAGCAACGCACCCAGTCACGGTCCCACACCCTCACGGCCAAACGAGAACGCCTGACCCGATAACAACGTCCCTGCACCGTCGCTGACCAGGCGCGCCCCGCACGCTTGCCCCTTCACCAGCCGCGTCACGGCCGCATCGACAGGCGACGTCCAGACAAACCGCACCGCGAAACAACGGTGACGGGGCACTCACCATGCCCGTCGTCCACGGCTAAAAAACGCTTGACAAGCGTTAGGGAATCTCTTCGCATTTAGGCATGGTTGGTCTGTTTGATCCGGTAGGGGCGGTGGCCGCCGGCGGCGAGTAGGCATCTGAGTCTGTAGTTGGTGAAGTTGCGGAAGCCGCGGGCTATTCTGGGGGTGGTTTCGATGACGCCGTTGATCGCTTATGCCGAGGTCTGGGTTATGCTGACTACGCGGATGCCCGCCTTGCCTCGTGCCGGTTGCTTCGTGGTCTTGTCGGCATAATCAGAGGGCTTCAAGCCATGTGAGGATCCCCGGGTCTGGTGTGTAGGTGCCGGGAAGGACTTCGGGTGGCCTGGTCTTTTCCAGCGCGGCCTTCTTCGTTGCCATGTCGGCATGGAGATAGACGTCGGTTGTGGAGGTTTGCTCGTGGCCGAGCCATAGGGCGATGACGGTGATGTCGACGCCGGCGTGTAGGAGGTTCATGGCGGTGGTGTGCCTGAGGGTGTGCATCGTGACGTGCTTGGCGCCGATTGACGGACAGGACTCGGCGGCAGTGCGGACATGGATTGCGAGCCAGCGTTCGATGGCGTCACGTGAGAGCTCGTTGCCGTGCGGGCCTGGGAACAACGCACTACCGGGCCGGCAGTTGCGTTCGGTGAGGTAGACGCGCATCTGGTCTCGGGTCTTGGCGCTGATTGGGGTGGCCCGGTGCTTGCGTCCCTTCCCCTGGCATTCAACATATGGGCTGGTGCCAGTGTGGATGCTGGTGTTGGCCAGACCGATGAGTTCGCTGATGCGCAGTCCTGTGTTGATGACGAGAGCGAGCATCATCTGGTCGCGCCTGCCGGTCCAGGTCCCGGTATCTGGGGCTGCGAGCAATGCCTCGGTTTCGTCCTCGTTCAAGTAACTGATCAGGGGTTTTGCGGTCTTGGCCGGTGGGATCGTGAGGATGCGGCGAATAGTCTCGGCGTGTTCTGGATGGTCGGGCAGAATATGTGCGACGAGGACCCGGAACGCGATGAGTCGGGCATTGCGGGTCGCCGCCGAGTTGGCCCGCTCGTTGACGAGGTGGTCCAGGAAAGCCGTCACCTCATCGCGGTCGATGTCTTCGAGTCGGATCCGGTCTGCGCTGGTTGCCGTGGTGGCGCAGACGTGCTTGATCAGCAGCCGCCACGTATCCCGGTAGGAGGCGATCGTGTTGTCGGAGAGGTTGCGCTGGGCGTGGACATAATCGGTGAAGAACGACTGCAGTGCGGTAGCGAGATAGGCCATGATGATTCACTCCATCGTGATGTTGGTGCTCAGGCGGTTGGCAGCGAGTGCAAGGAGTTCCGGGACGGCTTGGATGTACCAGTAGGTGTGGGACGGGTCAGAGTGGCCGAGCCACGTTGCCAGCAGGCTTAGCCTGGCTGCGGGGTTGCCGTCATCGGTGGTGTAAGCCTGGATCATCTGCCGGGTAGCGAAAGTGTGGCGTAGGTCGTGCAGGCACGGTGTCGCGCCCTCCCACGTGAAGTTTGCCGCCGCGCGGATTCGCTGGAAATGATCCTCCACGGTTTCCCGCTGGTAGACGGTGCCTCTGGTATTGATGAAGAGGGGCCCATCAGGGGGCGGGCTCACGGTCTGGCGATAAGGACCGGATTCGTATTTGGCCAGCGCATCCACCGTGGTGGGGTGAAGTGAATATTCGCGCTGTTGGGGTCCATCTTTCGTGTGTTTGGGGGCCAGTGGGCAGAGCTCGCAGTAGCGGCCTTGGGTGCCGGTAGTGGCGTGCTTGGGGGCCACCAAGTTTAGGCTCCTTCCGTCGTGTGTATAGGGCGCACGGCGGAAGGAGTAATCATCAATGGTACGGAAGATCAGAGCGAAGCTCGTGTTGCAGTTGCGCGCCGAAGGCCTGTCAGGCCGGGCGATCGCGGCATCGCAGGGAATGTCGCGGAAGAGCATCACGGCGGTGCTGGAGGCTGCCGATGCGGCCGGTATGGTTTGGGACGACATCGCCGACAGCTCGGATCGCGAGGTGTATGTCCGGTTGTTCCCGGGGCGCGGTGAGCATCAAAGCGTGTTCGCGCAGCCGGACTGGGACCAGGTCCACCGGGAGATGGCCCGGGTCGGGGTGACGCTGAAGCTGCTGCATGGCGAGTACGCCGATTCATGTGCCGCTGCCGGTGAGCCGATGATGGGCTATGACCGGTTCTGCAGGACCTACCAGCGGCATGTGTTGGTAACGGGGGCGGCATCCCGGGTCGGGCACAAGGCCGGGCAGACGGTGGAGGTCGACTGGTCGGGGCCGACGATGCAGGTGGCCGATC
Source organism: Arthrobacter methylotrophus (assembly GCF_039539965.1). NCBI lineage: Bacteria > Bacillati > Actinomycetota > Actinomycetes > Micrococcales > Micrococcaceae > Arthrobacter > Arthrobacter methylotrophus. The sequence continues at coordinate 472,490 of NZ_BAABED010000001.1, forward strand.
CGGTCACGGGCAAGGCCAGGACCGTGTATCTGTTCGTGGCATGCCTGCCTTTCAGCCGGTATGCGTTCGTCGAACCCGCCCTGGACATGAAGCAGGACACTTGGTTGCGGGCTCACGTGGCGATGTTCGAGGCGTTCACCGGTTCGGTGCCGCGGATCGTGCCGGACAATCTGAAGACCGGGGTCATCAAGCATCCCCGCGAGGGCGAGGTCGTGCTCAACGACGCTTACCGCGAGATGGCGGCGCACTATTCAGCGGCGGTGCTGCCCGGACGTGTCAGAGCACCGAAGGACTATCCCGAGGATTCCGTTATCCCGAGTTGTTGTCGCGGCGTGCCTGTGGAAGCGGCCTTGGGGCGGCATTCCTCGGGATAACTATTTGAGTCCGGCGAGTCGGAGGATGAGATCGTCGTTTCCTTTCCAGATGGGGGCGAGGTCGGGTGTGGTGCTGGCTGCTTTCTGGATTGCCTCGCGGACCATCTGGTTATCTGCCGATGCGTAGATGCTGGTGGTGGCAATGTTGGCGTGACCGAGGAATTCTTTGATGTGGGGCAGGGGCACGCCAGCGCGCAGCATCTGCATGGCACGGGCGTGCCGAAGCTGGTGGGCGTGGATCCGCTCGGGAATCTCCGGACAATGCTCTCGTGCGGCCGTGGCGTGCTTGTTCAGCAGGTAGGTGATGTTGTCCTGGCTCATCGGATGGTGTTGGCCCGCCCGGTTTGTGTAGAAGAAGGGTGCGTGCGGTTCGGGCGTGCCGGGGTGGAACACGTTCAGGTATTGGTTGAGGTGGCGCCCGGTCTTGTCCATGATGGGGATCGTTCTGGTCTTCTGGCCTTTGCCCGTGAGCGTCACGCGCCCGCGGCCGGGGGTGGTGTCGATGGCTGCCGGCGTCAGGTCGAGGATTTCCTGGATTCGGGCGGCGGCATCGAAGACGAGCAGGATGATGGTGGTGTCCCTGAGTCCATGGCTGGTGTGTTGTCCTGGTGCTCGGATCAGCGCCTCGACGGCGGGCATGGTCAGCGCGTCGGGTGCATGGGCCGGTGCACGGGCTGGCCGGGCTTGTTTGACGTCCAGCCAGATCGCGACGAGCGACGGGTCCTCTGCGGCGCAGTAGGAGAGGAAGGACTTGATCGCGGCCAGCCGCTGGTTGGCTGATGAGGGCGCCAGGTTCTTGGTTTCGAGCAGCCAGGTGGTGAACCCTGTGATGGTGGCGTGGTTGATGGCGCCGAAGGTGATCTCGGCCAGATCCAGGTGCCGTGTTTCGCGAAGATAAGCGAGCAGCGTGTTCAGCGCGGTCTTGTAGGAGCGGATGGTGTGCTGGCTGAGCCTGCGTGCTCGGGGAAGGTGGATGGTCAGCCAGGTGCGGACGAGGCGGAAGAAGTCATCGGATTTCATGAGATGCCTCCGGGAGAATAGCTTCGAGGCCGGTGTTGGCGAGCCTCCGCAGGTCGGGATGGAAATCGGCTGCAAGGTGAAAGTAGTACCAGGTGTCCTCAGGGTTGCTGTGCCCAAGATGCAGACTCAGATAGGCCACCAGCGCTTCCGGGTCACGGCCGGCGCGCACCCACCTGTTGATGCTCTCGATCACGTGGGCGTGGCGAAGGTCGTAAGGGCGCGGCGGTGAGCCGGGGCTGGCCACGACTGCCGGGCCGGCGGTGGTCAAGAGCTCGTGAAACCAGTAGTCGATGCTTGATGCGTTATAGAAGCTGCCCGATCGGTTGGGGAAGAACGGCATCCGGTCTGGGTGGTATGCGCTGATTGCAACGTCATAACTGCGGCAGTAATCATGCAGGTCGGGCGACATGAACACGAGCCGGTCTTTGTGCCCTTTGGACTCACGAATGCTGACCGCACCCCGTGCCAGATCAACATCATTTCGATACAGCCGCCTGGCCTCGCCCGGCCGCAGGCCCAGGCAGTAGATCATCCGGAAGATCACCGGGATGATCAGATGCCGCTGCCCGCCGTACCCCGCGGCCCGAGTGGAATCGGCCGCGTCAAAGATCGCCCGCAGCTGCTCGTGCGAGAAGATGTGTGGGCGGTAACGGACCTGTTTTCCTGGAATCCCCGAGGGGATGACATACGCGGTGACACCGAGACCGCTCATGTGCTTGGCGAGCTGCCTAACCGGGGTGATCCGTCGCATTTGTCCGTTGACGTGCTCACTGGGGCGGCCGACGGTCCATGCCGTCGCCATGTCGCGGGTCAGTGTGGACTGCCCGGGAAATTCTTGGGCCCACATCGCGTCGAAATGGCGCAGGTGCCGCTCGGACTCCTCGTAGGGCAGTCCGAGCGCGTGCTTGAGCTCCAGCAGAGCCTGGATATGCGGGGCCAGGCTGCTGGCGAAACCGTTCATGGCCGTGCCGTCCTCGGCTCAATGCCGGTGAAATCGAGGCAGCATTCCCGCATGTGCTTTTCATCGGCGGCAAGATAGTGCTTTGCCGAGTCGATTCCGCGGTGGCCGAGGGCGCCGGAGATTACCGGCAGCGGCGTGCTGCGGGCAAACGCCTGCGAGGCCACGTGGTGCAAGCTGTGCGACGGTGACAGGGCAACGTACGGGGCGTGGGCTCGAAGGAACACGTGATCGTCGGCAGCACCGGCGGGCCTGCCGTGGAGAAGATAGTCAGCGATCGCCTCCCCGACATCGGCCAGCAGCGGCAACGTCAGCACAGTCCCCGTCTTGTGCTGGGTGAGTGCGATCTGTCCCTGTTTCCAGTCGATGTCGCTCAAACGCAAGCCCACCATGTCAACAGGGCGCAGGCCTGTTCTGGCCGCCAGCAGCAGCAATGCCCGGTTCCGGCGGCCCGCAGGTTTGGACACGTCCGGCGAGTTCGTGAGTCCCTCAATACGGTCGGGCGGGAGCACGACCGCGGAATTGACACGCCTCGAGAACCGCGTCGGGACCGCCCGTGATAGCCCTGCGCCATAGCCGGAGTCCTCGAGAAAGCGGCACAACACCCGCACCGCCGTCACTGCAGTCCTCATGCTCCCGGGTTGGTAATGTCCGCCGAGAAAGGCCACTGCCGCCGACACATCCGCACGAGACAGTGCCCGAACGTCACTCACACCTCGTTCAGGCAGCCACGCCAGCACCGTGCGGGAGACCGTGGCATACAAATTCTTGGTAGCCAACGCCAGCCCTTCATTGCCAAGCCAGGCCTCGAATTGCTCTTGAACCGGCCTGAACGCCGCACTGAGTGCATCATTCGGATGAATCCGGCGCGACAGTCCCCACTGGTACGTACCTGTCCTCGCCACCTCAGACAACACCAGGACCGATTTACGCAGCAACTTGCGCTTCCACTCCTTGATCCCGCCCTCCCGGTGCTCTGCAGCCACGGCCTGCAGATACAAGGCAACGACGTCATCCATGAACTCGTCAACGCCCTCCCGGGAACAGAACTTCTCGAACTGGGACCACGCCCACCGATACTGCATGTCCGTCGATGGCGCATGCCCGAGCCCACTGATTGCAGCATCCGCCTGCACGATCAGCCCAGCGATAGAAACATTCATTTCTTGCTCACCTCCAAGTGAAAATCAACAGAGATGAGCCAACGAAAACACGCGATGGTTATCCCGAGGAATACCGCCCCAAGGCCGCTTCCACAGGCACGCCGCGACAACAACTCGGGATAACAGAATCCTCGGGATATTCCTTCTAATCCCGAATTCGGGATTACAAGGATAAGGCCAGCGTGGAAAACACGGTCGCCCACGTGGCTACCTGGATCATCGCCGGGCTGCGTCAGCGGCAATTTACCTCGTTGCCGGAGCTCCGGGCCGCCATCATCGAGCGGGTGGCGGCCTACAATGCGGAGCCGTTCCAGAAGCGGCCCGGGTCCAGGGCCAGCGTGTTCGCAGCCGAGGAGCAGCCGTTGCTGACGGGGTTGCCGGCGGCGGCCTACGAGATCAGCACGTGGGTCTACGGGCGCCGGGTAGCCCGGAACGGGCACGTGGTCTGGGAGAGGAACTACTATTCGGCGCCCTTTGCCAATACCGGCACCAAGGTGGACCTGCGGATCACCGATCGGGTGATTCAGGCCTACCGGGGCACCGAACGGCTGACCAGCCACCTGCTGCTGCCCGAGGGCGCGGCCAACGAGTACCGCACCAACGACGCCGACCTGCCCGCCGGCGAGAAGTACCGGCAATGGGACCCGCCCCGGGTGCGGGAGTGGGCCGGACGGATCGGCCCGGCAGCGGTGACCGTGGTCAACCGGATCTTCGAGTCCGTCCCGGTCGACGAGCAGGGTCTGGACGCGGCACTGGCCGTGGTGCGCGGCTCTCCCGGCGCTACTCGGCCGAACGCCTCGAGGAAGCCTGCCGGCTTGCGTTGGCAGGGCGTGTGCGGTCCCCGCGGTATGCGCATCTGCAGCCGATCCTGGCCACAGAGCAGGACAAAGCCGCCGGACTCAGGCCACCACGGGATGAACCGGCCGAACACGGCGGATACGTCCGCGACGCCGAATACTACGCAGGTGGTGCCAAGTGAGCGGGATCGATATCGAAACCAAACGCAAGCTCCGTGAGATGGGTGCCGCCCCGATGCTGGAGGCGCTCGAGGCCCAGGACGAGACGCTCGTGCTCGGCATGGCCTTCGAGGAACGGCTCCGGTTGGTCGTCGACGAGGCCCACTCCGGGTTCAACCACGCCAAGGTTGAGGGACTGATCCGGCGGGCCGGGCTACGCTACCCCGGCGCGGATCTGCGCCGGCTCGACCTCGTGGACGAGCGGGGTCTGGACCGGAACGTGATCGCCCAGCTCGGCACCTGTTCGTTCATCGAACGGCAGCAGAACGTCGTGTTTCAAGGATTCACCGGATCCGGGAAGTCCTACCTGGGGTGCGCCCTGGCGAAGCAGGCCTGCCAGCACCGGATCCGGGCCCACTACGTCCGCATGCCCGACCTCGAGGAAGCCTGGGCGCTGGCGAAGGACAAGCCACAGGGACAAACCAAATTCCTGAACAAGTACGCGGCCTTCACCCTGCTCGTGATCGACGAATGGCTTCTCGACCACCCCGACGAGGGCATGCGCAGCATGCTGCTGGAACTGCTGGAGCGCCGGTACGACACAGCATCAACCGTGTTCTGCACCCAATACGCCAAGAAAGACTGGCACCAGCGGCTCGGCTCCGGGGTCCACGCAGATGCGATCATGGACCGCAGCGTGCACAACACCATCTGGGTCGATACCGGCAACCACAACATGCGCCAACACGCCACCATGAAGCAGTAAGAAAACGTCGGTGGGGACCCGTGGCCCCCACAACCTCGGCCACTGGCCCCCACCGGCAATATCAATGGCCCCGAAAGGCAATATCGAGTGGCATCCAAACCTTCAAATACTCAGTGAAGCGGAATGAGCCGGTCGGGGCCGTGCTTGTTCGCCCGGACCAGCACGGTGAATTCGGATGCATGGATGTCCTGAGGTTTCAATCGCAAGACCTCCCCGACCCTCATGCCACTGACGGCCAGCAAGGCGACGATGTTTGCCATCGTGGCCTGTACGAGCACGGCCGTGAACACCTCTTGGCAGGCGGCGATCAACGCGTCGACCTCATTTTGGGTGTAAATATGGGGCGTTCGTCGATACTTGCCGGTGTTCAGAGCGCCGGCCGTAGGCACTTGAACGTCCATTCCCAAGGCGCGACAGTAGCGGGAGAAGCCTTTCACCGCGCTGAGGCGCTGGCCCTGGTAGGAGTTCTTGAAGGTACCAGCTCCCCGAGCCCAAATGGTGGCCTCCGCGGCGGTGAAAGCAGCCCGCGTGTTCCCCCGAGCCCACAGCCATTCGAGAAATCCCCGGGCGTTGCGTTCTTCCTCGATGAGTTGGAACCCCAGCGCGTGCCGCCGGCTAAGGTACTCCTCCAGAGCAGCCAAGAGGTCAGCATTGAGCGGCTGGACGTTCACGGTAACTTCCCCCACGACGGTGCCAGTGGGCGCAGCGGCACCATGTCGACTCGCGCGTACGTCATCGACGAGGCCAGGCTCGCATGTCCGAGGAGTTCCTGGACCTGCCTGAAGTTCCCTCCTCCAGCCAGGATCTGAGTGGCAGCCGTGTGGCGAAGCCGGTGTGCGTATACGCCTTCAAGGCCGGCAAGGCGGGCATGCTTGAAAATGATCTCGGTAACGCCCACACGATTCAGTGCTTTGAAAGGGGGCAAGGAGCGAATAAAAACGCCGCGTTCCCCGGGCTCCGCACGGCGGACTCGTATGTATTCCACCAGTGCTTCACCAACATCAACGGGCATCGGCAAGATGAGCACGCGTCCGCCCTTGCCGACCACCCGCAAAGACGGCTCCCGCCAGTTGATGTCATCGAGAGTCAAACCAGCGACTTCCCCTACGCGCACTCCGAGACGGGCCAGCATGACGATGATCGCCATGTCGCGCCTGCCCGTGGGGCCTCCCGGATTTACTGCGCCTTTCAATGCCGCGACCTCGCTGGCAGTGAGTCCCTTGGGCAGGTCCGAACGAATTCTCCGGGGCGAGAGAACACCGAAGGCTACCCCGTCCTCCACCCAGCCGTTGGCGGCTGCCCACGTGAGCAAACCGCGAAGCAGCACGGCCGTGCATTGAGCCGTGGACGAGGAGTATCCGGCCACAGCACGAAGCAGGAAGTCATTGGCCATCGCGACATCAACGCGTTCCCAGCGGAGTTCCCCGGCCGACTCTTCGATCAGCTCCAAAAAGGGTGCCCCGACTCTGCGGGCCTTGTAGATCCAGCTAACACCCCGACCTTGTTCCACCTCGAGAAATCGTAACCACGCCCCCAGGCATGCCTCTGCGGGGCTAGCCTGTGTGGGCACTACACACGCGGATCTGAGACGACCCGTTTCGCGCAGGAACCGAAGGACCGCGGGAACGTTCTCGTTGGCCGAAGAATGCTCGGGGAAGCGTTCGTTGTCCTCCCGGACCATGCGAAGTCCACGCTCCGCATCCAGGTCCCCGAGCTTGAGATCCTCAGCGACCATCCATGAACCAAGCCGCGCTGCGGCACGGACCTGGTTGCGTTGGGTGGTCGGGGCGTAACCCTGCGCGACCAGCCACTCGATCAGCTCCATCATCACCGCGGCAAGAGGACCGGCCTGACGACGAGGCCAGATCCTCTCGTGCCAACTACCCGCTGAAGGGGCTGCGCTTCCGGCAACCACCGAGGCCCCAACATCCGCTAGCCCGCCGTCGGCACCAACAACCAGGGCACACCCGACATGATTCGGATCATCCATGACCCATCTCCTTCTCCCGTTAGGAGAAGGAGACTCTCACACCCCCACTATGCCGACAACGCCCCGCAGTAACCGGCACGAGGCAAGGCGGGCATCCGCGAAGTCGGCATAACCCGGACCTCGGCATAAGCACTCCAATGCCGACGTCGGCATTGGATCGCTTCGGTGGGTCCGTCGGACGCGCCGTGGGTGTCGAAGTAGGCCAGGATCGCGGCCTTCCATTGTTTGAGTGTCCGGCCGAGGCGGGAGACTTCCGGGATCGGGCAGGACGGGAACGAGGAGATTACCTCGTTGACGAGTTCCCTGCCCCGCTCCGGTCTGGCGTGGTAGATGTTTCGGAGCTTCTGGTAGCACTGCCAGGCCAGGGTGACTTCGTGGTCCGGGTCCCCGGCAGCGAGTTTCGCGTCGAGCCGGGCGGATTGTTTGTCGGTGAGGTGTTCGGCGCCGATCTGCAGGGTCCGGCGGATCCCGTAGAGCGGGTCGCCTTTGCGGCCGCGGAGCCCGAGAGTTTCCTGCTGCACGCGGCCGCGGACCTCGTCGACCATGGCTGATCCCAGTTTCACGACGTGGAAGGCGTCCAGCACCGTGATGGCTTCGGGCAGTTCGTCTCGTATCGCGTTCGCGTAGCCGCGGAACGGATCCAGCGCCGCGGTTTGGATGCCGGCGGTGAATTCCTCGCCGCCGTCTTTGAGCCAGTCGCCGTAGGCCTTCGCGGACCGCCCCGGGACGAGGTCCAGCAACCGGGCATGGACTCGTGACCATCCCGGATCCGGGCGCCCCGGTATGGTACCAGACACGCGGAAACAGCTCTCGGCATTCCCCAAGTTAGTACCTGCTGTGTATCCTCATGACTTCGATGAAGATGGCATTCTCTTGGAGTTTGATCCTCGGTTCAGAGCTCTGCCCCTAGCGCGTCGGCCCGGCGATTCATCGCGGTTGGCAGATTCGGCCGATTCGTGACTGTAGTAGCGATACCCATAGGCATCGGGGCCGTTGACTGGCAATTTGTTGAGCACGATCCCGAGGACATCCGCTCCCACCATTTTCAGCGTGGTCAACGCCCGGAGAAGGTCCTGTTCCTTTACTGCTTGTGAAGCCACAACCATTAACACTCCGCCTGTGTGTTGGGCGAGCACGGCTGCGTCGGTGACTGGGAGAAGCGGCGGTGCGTCAATCACAATGTAGTCAAATATGGCTTCAAGTCGTTGGATAAGGCCCTCCATATTTCGAGACCCAAGTAGTTCGCTGGGGTTCGGCGGAATTTGACCCGAGGTCAGCACTGCGAGCCCGGAATCCCCCCATGGCTGCAGCAGGTCTTGCACATCGGCCTGTCCGACTAGCGCAGTTGTCAAGCCAGCGTTGCGGTCCAGTCCCAGGTATGCGTCAAGCATCGGCCGGCGCAGATCAGCGTCAACCAAACATACCTTGTGCCCCGTTTCAGCCAGCGCTATAGCCAGGTTTGCCGCAGTTGTGCTCTTGCCTTCGCCGGGAAGGGACGACGTAACCGTCAGTGTCTTGGCTCCGCTTGAGACGTTTGCGAACTGAAGATTCGTTCGGAGTTGCCTGAACGATTCGGCGCGCGGGCTTTGATGGTGTACCTGGGTAAGCAGCGGGTTTTTCCCTGCATCGGGTTCGTGAGCGATACCGCCGAGAATCGCCACATCCGTTATCCGGCGAAGTTCTGTCTCGCCGCGAACCTTGTTGTCGAGCGTAGACCTAACAACTGCAATTCCGATACCGAGAATCAGTCCGATGACGAGTCCCATGAGCATAGTCGTTCGTGTATTGGGCGCGGATGGTACTGACGGCGCCGTCGCAGGCCTGATAATTGAGAGGCTCACCACTGACGGTGCGGTCGATGTCGGACGTTCCAGCTTTGCCACTGCCGTTATGAGGCTCGCGGCGACAGCTTGAGCAATGGCTGCAGCCTGCGACGGGGAATCGTCCACCACGGAAATATTGATTAAGACCGTGTTTGGATCAGCTGTGGCTCTGACCTGTGATTGCAGTCGCTCCGGCGTCGTATTCAAGCCCAGACTATCGATGGCTGGTTGGAGGACTACTGGGGTGGAAACTGTCTTGACATAGGACTGGATGCGGGCTTGGCTAAACGTGTTGCCTTGCTGGAGCTCTTGAATGGACCCGGAACCTTGAATCGCCACAAAAAGCTGAGTATCGGCAGTGTAGGTGGGCTTGGTCAATATTGCGACGCTTGCCCCAACGAGCAATCCGGCCAGTGTCGCTGCCACGATCGTGATCCAATTTCGGCGCAAAATGACTAAATAGTCGCGTAGATCCAAGCGTGGGCCCCCTATGTGGTTCCGGTCATGGCTTCTGCGGATTTAGCTGCCACAGGCCGATGGTCAATACAATGGTAACCGCCGCGTAGCGGTGAGCAGGCACGCGGATTGCTCGAAGACCCTCGCGAACCCCAACTCGAGCGACCGCTAGGAGCCCGCGCGGGAATCCCATGGGGTGACGCAATTACCTGCCCTGCCGGGCTGCCGATAGACACTTCTTGGGCGAGTACATGGATTATTGAGTTGGAGGACGCTTTGCACTGCTAGGTGGACATCAACCCATACAGAAATACCACTCGGAAACGGTTCAAGTTTGTTGGGTTGATCGTGTTGTTGTTGGTCACGGCGGCCGTGGTCTGTCTGTCGCTGTCTCGGTAGTGCTCGGTGCAGCTTGATAACTACGTCGAGCCAAAGCCCCTGCCCTACCGCGTATCCAGATCCTCGAACACCAGGAACGTCTGCGTGTCCTGCACCCCTGGCATCGATTGCAGCCGGTCGAAGATGACCCTGCGCAGGTGAATATTGTCTGTGGCGCGTACCAGTAGGATGACGTCGAAATCGCCGCCCACCAAGGCGATGTGCTGCACCTCCGGAATGAGCCGAAGTTCCTCCCGTAGCTCGCGCCAGGAATGCTGCTGCACCTTGAGCGTCACATAGGCCGATGACTTCAAGCCGGCCTTGATGGGATCCACCAAAGCCGTGAACTTGGTGAGCACGCCTTCGCCCGTCAGCCGGGAGATTCTGGAGTAGGCGTGCGCCCGGCTGATGTGGACGTTTTCCGCCACCTGGGTGACCGACATCCTGCCGTCCCGCGTCAGCTCGGCAATGATGTCCCTGTCCACCTGGTCCAAGGGAACCTCCACTTGATCCGCCTCGACCTCGGCCATCGCATCTCCAATTCGTCCACAGTGCGAGCCAGTTACCCAACTCACATTTGCAATTCGTCTTCCAGAATAGAACTTTCCTGCAAGCTTTTCCACGATTCTGCCCAGAGCTGGATACGAAACTTCTCCAAGGAACATACTGAAGACAAATAGTGGATACAGAAGGACGGACCAATGACGATCTCCGCAGACCATAAGGCGCAAGGTCTGGCTGACGCTCGGCCGGACGAGACCGCAACGAATGACCAGGCTTCCGAAGTACGGCGCAAGTTCGGCATCAGCGTGGAAGACTACATGCTGCCCGCCCGCCATCAGATCCAGATGGTCGATCCCACAGGCACGCTCAAGCCCGAAACAGAGCAAGGCACCGAACCCGGCCACGAATATCCCATCCCCGGCGACGCCGAACTCATGGCAGCGTACGAACAGCTCGTGGTCGGACGCCGCGTCAACGACCAGAATTCCGCCCTCGTACGGCAGGGCCGCATGGCCGTCTACCCGTCCAGCCACGGCCAAGAGGCTTGCCAAGTAGCAGCCGCCCTGTGCCTGAGCGAAGGCGACTGGCTGTTCCCCACCTACCGTGACGCCGTCGCAATCATGTCCCGCGGCGTAGACCCGGTAGAGACCATGACGATCTTCCGCGGCGACTGGCACGGCGGCTACGACCCCACCAAACACAAAGTGGGCATCCAGTGCACTCCGCTGACCACCCAGCTGCTGCACGCCGTCGGAGTTGCCCATGCCGCCAAACTGCGCGGCGAAGACACCGTGGTGTTGGCAATGTGCGGAGACGGTGCCACCAGCGAAGGAGACTTCCACGAAGCACTGAACTTTGCAGCCGTCTTCCACTTGCCCGTGATCTTCTTCGTCCAGAACAACAAGTACGCCATCTCGGTGCCTTTGAGCCACCAGTCCGTGGCGCCGTCGCTGGCCCACAAGGCCGTAGGCTACGGCATGGCCGGTGAGCGCGTGGACGGCAACGACCTGGTCGCTTTGCTCGCCGTACTTGACCGGGCAGTGAAACTCGCCCGCGAAGGTTCCGGCCCGCTCCTCATCGAAGCCCACACCTACCGCATGCAGGCCCACACCAACGCCGACGACGCCACCCGCTACCGCGAAGACAGCGAAGTGGCCGAATGGACCGCCAAAGACCCCATCAGCCGCATGACGTCATACCTCACCGGCCGTGGACTGCTCGACGACGAAGGTTCCTCCCGGATAGCAGCAAAGGCCGAATCCGTTGCTTCGCAGCTTCGCGCCGGCCTGGGGGAGGACGTCCCGGTAGACCCGCAGAACCTCTTCCGCTACGTCTTCTCCACCCCCACCCCGCAACTGAAGGAGCAGTCCGCCCTGCTCGCCGATGAACTCGCCCGTGAGGCATCCAGCCAAAAGGAGGCAGGCAAATGAGCCCCGCCGTCACCACATCCTCTGAGGCCACCCAGCGCGCGGCCACAGGCGATGTCAGCTCCGCCACCGCCAGCGCCGCAGCCAGCGCGGCGGCATCCGCTCCAGCAACTGCCGAAGCCTCCGGTCCCCAAACCATCACCATGGCCAAAGCACTCAACACCGCGATGGCCGACGCCATGGAAGCCGACTCCTCCGTCCTGGTGTTCGGCGAAGACGTTGGCCGTTTGGGCGGCGTCTTCCGGATCACCGACGGCCTCATGGCAACCTTCGGAGAACAGCGCTGCTTCGACACGCCCCTCGCTGAATCCGGAATCGTCGGCATGGCCGTGGGCATGGCCATGAACGGCATGCGCCCGGTGATCGAGATGCAATTCGACGCCTTCGCCTACCCTGCCTTCGAACAGATCGTCAGCCACGTCGCCAAGATGCACAACCGCACCAAGGGCACCGTCAAGCTACCCATGGTCATCCGGATCCCCTACGCGGGCGGGATCGGCGGCGTAGAACACCACTGCGATTCCTCCGAGTCCTACTACGCCCACACGGCCGGGCTGAAGGTCTACACCCCGGCCACCGTGGCAGACGGCTACCGCATGCTCCGCGAAGCCATCGATTCCGATGACCCGGTCATGTTCATGGAACCCAAGAAGCTCTACTGGTCCAAAGACCAGGTGGACCTCGGTGCCCTACGCGCCGAACACTCCGCGAACGCTGCGACGGGATCCAGCAGCGAAGGCCGTGCCGCCGTCGCGCGCCCCGGCACCGACGCGACCCTCATCGCCTACGGGCCGTCAGTCCCCACCGCGCTCGCCGCGGCTGCTGCTGCCGCTGAAGAGGGCCGCTCCCTTGAAGTGATCGACGTCCGCTCGATCGTGCCCTTCGACGACGAAACCGTCTGCGCGTCCGTGCGCAAAACCGGCCGCGCCGTGGTCATCGCCGAAGCCCACGGATTCGCCTCGGTCTCGTCCGAAATCGTGGCCCGCGTCCAGGAACGCTGCTTCCACTACCTCGCCGCGCCCATCCGCCGCGTGACCGGCTTCGACGTCCCCTACCCGGCTCCTAAGCTGGAGCACTACTACTTGCCAAGCGTCGACCGCATCCTCGACGCCGTTGACGACCTTCAATGGGAGAACTGACCATGAGCGCAGATATGCAGGTGTTCCTGCTTCCGGACCTGGGGGAGGGCCTCACCGAGGCCGAACTCGTCAACTGGCTTGTGGCCGTGGGCGACGAAATCCGCGTGGACCAGCCGATCGCCGAGGTGGAAACCGCCAAGTCCATGGTGGAGGTGCCTTCTCCCTACGCCGGCATTGTCGCCGAGCTGCACGGCGAAGCCGGCCAAACGCTCGACGTCGGGAAGCCACTGATCTCGGTGGCTCCCGTTGGTGCTTCGGTGCCGGCTGAGCCCAAGGCCGCCGCCCTCGAAGAAGAGGTCACCGAGGCGCCTGCCGCGTCGATTGCCGCTGAGACCTACCGGACCGAGGAGAAAGCCGGATCCGGGAACGTGCTCATTGGCTACGGCACCTCCGGAGGTGGCGAGGCTCGGCGCACCCGGCCGCGGAAGGTTCCTGCTTCCGCTGTTGCTGTACCGTCTGCTGTTGCCGTGCCGCCTGACTTTGCCGAACTCTCCTTGTCCCGCACCCGGATTCCCGGGAAGCTTTCAGCCGTGATTTCGCCGCTGGTGCGGAAGATGGCCCGGGACCACGGGGTCTCGCTGGATGCATTGCCGGGTTCGGGGGAGAGCGGACTCATCCTCCGCCGGGACGTTGAAGCTGCCATCGGTGGTGCGGTGCGCGAGAACTTGCCTGCGAAGGTGCCTGCCCCCGCTGCTGCAGCCGCCTACGTCGAGTCTTCGGCAGGGGTCCGGGACGCCCGGACTGGTTTGCCTGTTGCCTCGAGGACACCAGTCCGTGGAGTCCGCAAGGCAGTTGCTGCGAACATGACCCGCAGCCGGTCCGAGATCCCTGAGGCAACCGTCTGGGTGGACGTTGACGCAACTGCCCTTCTCGAGATGCGTGCAGAACTCAAGAAGAAGGACGCCCACGGTACCCCCGGGCTGCTCGCCTTCATCGCCCGTTTTGTCACGGCTGGGCTAAAAAAATTCCCGGAGTTGAATACCCGAATTGTCACTTCTGAGGACACTGCGGGTGGCGAGATGCAAGAGATCGTCGCGTTCGACGGCATCAATCTCGGTTTCGCCGCTCAGACAGACCGCGGACTGGTGGTTCCCTCGGTCCGAAACGCCCACTTGATGAGCGCCCGCGAACTCGACGCGGAGATCCGCCGGCTCACCGCCGTCGCGCGTGACGGCAAGGCAAGCCCGACTGAATTGGCCAGCGGAACGTTCACGCTGAACAACTACGGAGTGTTCGGCGTGGACGGCTCAGCAGCCATCATCAACTACCCCGAAGTAGCCATGCTTGGGGTGGGCCGCATCATCGACAAGCCCTGGGTAGTGGACGGCCAGCTCGCAGTCCGCAAGGTCACGGAGCTGACCCTCGCGTTCGATCACAGGGTGTGCGACGGCGAGACGGCTGCCGGGTTCCTGCGGTATGTCGCCGACGCGATCGAGAACCCCGGGACGGTGCTGGCGGACTTGTGAGCCCAACTTCCGCGGAGCATCAACCCGCCGGTGCTTATGGAAGGGACACCCGCAGGACCACATCGTCGCCATGCTCGCCGAGTGATACTTCCGTGGATAGGGCCTGAAGCGTCGTCATCCCGAGGCTGGGTCGGTTCTGGCGTCGGAGCCGGCCAGGGGAGCTGATGGAAAGGTGAATGGCTCCGGTGCCCGTAGCCGCTGGTGCCTGGTGCGACTCTTGAGCAGACATTGTGACGCGGACATGGTGCCGTTCACCGTGGCGGATGGCATTGGTGAAGCCTTCCGAGAGTACCTCGATGACTGCCTCGGCCCTGGCGGGGTCCTCGTCGCATAAGGCCCACACTCCAGGGCCGATGTCGCATTCAAGCTCCAGCACGCGCCCCCAGGTATTCAGCAGGTCCCGGATACTGGATGCTGCGTGCCTCTCCTGCCCGGACGATTCCTCCAAGATTTCACTCTGCGCAGTAGCCATGGCACGCGTCAGGATGTCACTCACGCGCTGCGGGGCAAGATCCTCTGCTGGGTGGTTCCCTCCAGGGACAGCCAAAGCGAGGGCGGTGGAGACCAGGTTCCCCTGGACGTTGGTGTGCAGAATCCGAGCGACCCTCCGGCGCGTGTGAAGCAGCTTTCGGTGCGCGCGGTCCGCAAGCTTGAGTTGCTCATTCAGCGAGTGTGCCAGCTTGACCTCATGCCGCCGTCGTTGGCTCTCAGCAGCTCGAATAACCGCCACAGTGAGCGCAGTCAGCGGATAGGTCCAGATGGCGGACCAGTAGAAGAACGGGGCAAAGCCGAACGCGCCCTGCAGTAGGCAGGTCACCGAGGCGCCAACTGCGGCCGTACCCGCATAGCAGAGGGTCATGGCGGAAATTCGCCACAAGGGACTGGTGATCCTCCATACCGTCCGGGCAGCCACGGCGTTTCCGACGAGCAGGATGCCTCCACCCACAACCCATTGAACCAGCAGAAAGAGGACCCCGTATTCCGTCAACAGACGCACTGCAATGAGTGATGCGAAGAGCAGGACAGGCAATGCGATCGGCGCAGCTTGGATCAAATGCGCCAGTCCCGGCGCGCGCTCTGCACGGGAAGGCGGCCGCGGAGGGGCCGCCTCAAGCGGCCAAGGTGTGTGGTCATGGAAGAGTTCGTGGCTCATCGGGCGGACCACCTCATCGGAGATCGTCCGCAGCAGAAGTGAGGCCGCGGATCTGTCGAGGGTTGTCATCATCCGGGGAACCAGGGCCGCGTCAAGGCGCTTGGAGAGTTCGGCGACATAGTCGGAACGGATCGAGCGCAGCCGGTTTTCATCGAATCCTAGCTGCGCTTCGATCGCAGCCTGGGCGGCGCGGAGCCGGCGTTCAAGCACGGCGTGGCCGCGGATGGAGTCTGCCAGAATCGCGATCGCCGAGAGGAAGACCAAGGCCATCACGGTGTTGATGAGGATGCGGGCCCAGAGATCTTCGCTGAGGTCTGCGATATTCAGGGCCTCCGCGGACCAAACCACCAAGGGAGCGCGGGAAGCGCCCAATAATGCGAAGATGCCAAACGCCGTCGCCATTCGGCCTTTGAGGCTCGGCCGTGATGTGATCAAAGGGCGGAGGAGTATCCCCAAAAGACCAAGCATGACGTGCACAAAAAGCACGATCGCCATGCCGGAGCCTTCGCCAACCAGCGTGATCGGTCCGGTCTGAGCCAGCGCGTTTGATCCGTCGAACATGTTCATGACCGTCAGCGCCAAGGGCACGGTCAGAAGCCACGACCAGAGGCTCAGGGCATTCTTGCCGCCGATACCCCGGGCCCAGTGTGCAGGGGAGCGGCCGCTCATGTATCGCTATCGGCAGGAACCGGCCACCCAAACGTGCGCGCGTACAGCGTTGCCGCGGCAACCCGCGCATTGACGCTCGGACTTCGGCTCAGGCCCAACGCCTCGAACGTGCGCGAAACAGCCTTCTCCACGGAACGAATGCTGCTTCCCCGTTGTTTGGCGATTTCAGCGTTCGACCAGCCCTCCGCGATCATGCGCAGGGTATCCAGCTGTACGCGGGTCAGAGCGCCGATCTTTGCCGCGTCCGACGCCAAAGGGGGAGCCACCGTGACGGCAAGCTCTACCAGGGTCGAGTTCACTGCCCTGATGAGGCCGTCCACGGAGTCAAGGGACCCCTTGTTGACGAAGGTTGATCCCGCCGGTAACTCGGAAAAGGGAGCTTCCGACGGATAGTTGGTAAGGAAGACGATGGCGCACCCCGGCGAGAGAGCCTTCGCGACGTGCGCCAGCTCGACCCCGTTGGGCCGGGAACCCAAATCGATGTCAGTCACCAGAACATCAGGATCGACGGCAGCGAACATGGATACGGCCTCTGACGAGGACGCGCAGGCACGCACTTCGAATTCCGCGCCCCTTAAGGCCTCGGCGACAAGCCCACGCATGAATGGTTGATCTTCAACTACCAGCACCCGCCGAACCCACCCCATGTCCCCCATAGTTGAAGGCTATCCGAGCAGACCTTTGATTCATCAGCCGGCGCCGCTTGGTTACGACTCCGGATGGATACGACGGCGGCACGCTCGCGCTATACTGCGCGGCAAGGACGCCGGGGGCGTCTGCTTCAGTGGCGGAGAGCAACCGCGACAACGAAAATAGTGGCGGCAGCCAACACCCCTAATCCAACGTAGGACAGCTTCCGCCGAAACCTTATTTGACGCTCGCGTCGTTCATCCCAGGCTCGATATCCCGTGCTGTAGTTCCTCATGTCGGGAGGATAGCGTCGCTGAATTTCCGGGTGCCTCCTGGGGTTCGGTTATTGCGACCGGCTGCGCTCGCCGTAGCAGTGTCTGCCATCTCGCTCACGCATTGACTTCAGCACTCCGGGTGGATCGCCACTTTGACGAAGGCCGCGGTCTGATAGAGGTACTGGTACGCCCAGGAGCCAGTACGGCTGGTCAAGGAGATCAGCGGCAAACTCCTGCGCTCGGCAACCATGTGCAGCTCCCCTCCGTAGCAGCGGCCCATAATCACTCTTGCCCGGGTGACGTGGAACTGGACGGTGAGGACGTCAGCGCTCTTCCATCCATATTGCTGGGAAAGGTTCTTCAGCGCCCGGGCTTCGCCTTGCGTGGTGAATGGATCAGGGTTGAAGCAGATAATCCGGTACGGGCGCTGAGCGTCGCAGATGTCTGCTGTGAATCTGCCGTCTTTTCCTACCGGGCTTGAGACCGCAAGCGTGTGTGCATACCCCTGCTGCATCAGCTGTTCGGCGTAGACCATGCGTTGATCCGGCGGCCCCAGGACGAACACCACATCGGCGTGTCGGGGCTCGTCAGCAGGGGGCGCAACATAAAGAAAGATGCCGGCAATGGCCCAGACAGTCACGAAGGCGATGATCACAGTCAATGCTTGACGAAGCCGGCGCCTCCAACGCTTGGGCTGCGTGGGCTTTGTTTCGTTATCGCGGAGAAGAGTCATACCGTCCTCTGGCCAAAGCGGGATGTGGGCGGCAGCGCTGCACTGGATCCAAGACTACTAGCTGCTGACACTGAGACGTATCAGTGCAGGGACCGTCTACTGCAAGCAACTGATCGTCCGTGGCACACCGAGGCCTTTCCCGGAACCCGCACGTGGGACTAGGCTGCGGGAATGAAAGTTACGTTGCTCTGCGGGGAGGGCGATCGCCGGCCCGACTGCCCACATCAATTCGTTGGTCGCTGCAGTGATTGTGATGATGCTGAGCGAAATTCGAATGGAGAATCGGGTAGCGCTGAGCCCGTACGCCCCGGCGACTAATCGCCCGGGGCGAATTCACTCCTTGCAACAATGATGTGCAAGCTGCCCAAGCCTTCCACGCCGGATTCCGGCGGGTTCCGCCAGCGACGTCACCATCCCGCACCTTGGCACTACTACAAGCGGCAGTCGATGGGCCGGACAGGAAATGCGCGGTCCCTTCTTCGATGATGGTCCCGTAGGGCACGTGCCAGACAGCCAGCATGTGCCCTGCATCCTTGGAAGGTTAAAAATGCTGAGCTTGGTCCTTGGTCTCCTCTTCGCTGTGCTCTTCCTTGCCTCATACCGCTCAGACAAGCGGCGGCTGCGAAACGGCGTGCTGCTCGTCGCCGCGGTGTGGTTCCTACTGCTGGCCTGTCTGGGTTTCCTCTCTGGTTTCCTCGCGTCCTTCGGCCTGGCGTCCACCTTGTTGTACGTCGGTGCGCTGCTTTGCCCACCGCTGTGTGCGTTGGTGTTCGCCGGGTTCCTGATCGCGAACGGAGTCACGATGATCCGGAAGGAAGGCCCCGGGATCAGCAGCCTGTTGCCCTTCGCCGTCGGACTGGCCGTGATACTCACGCCTGTGGCGGCGTTCCTTCTGCTCAAGGACGAGCGACACCCTGCGCTCTACGGGTTCGCGGTACTGGGGTTCTTCCTGGCCGCATATGTGGGGTGCGCATTCGTGGCTTTCCTCGGTTACGCGCTGTTGTATTCCAAGGCGCGCTTTGACCCGAACCCGGCCGCCATCATCATCCTGGGCTCCGGTCTCATCGGCGGGAAGGTACCCCCGCTGCTCGCCGCCCGGCTGAACAAGGCCTTGGAGATATACAACGCCGGCACTCACGCCAAGCCTCTGTTGGTTCCTTCCGGGGGACAGGGCTTCGATGAACCGAGGCCAGAGTCCGCAGCAATGAAGGAGTACCTCCTGACTCAAGACGCCGCGGGCGTGCACGTGCTGGAGGAGAACCGGGCTACGAATACTCGCGAAAACCTCGAGTATTCCGTGGCCTTGCTTAAGGAAAGGGGTGTCCACGGACCACTGCTTGTGTGCACTAACAACTATCACGCTCCGCGGGCCGCCCTGCTGTGCCGTCGGCATGGCATCGATGCTGCGGTAGTAGGCGCTCCAACCGCCAGATACTTCGTACCCAGCGCCTTTCTGCGAGAATTCGTTGCCGTCATGAGGGACAACAAACGGACCAACATCATCCTGTGCCTGCCGATGCTCGGGATTGCGGTACTCATCACCTGGCTGTTGATGACCTCGTCGACGGTATGAGTTGCGTCGCCGGCCCCTACTGCAACTTGAACAAATTATGCGTCGCCGGCCCCTCCAGGAGCTTGCCCGCAGCAGAGAACCGCGAGCCATGCAGCGGGCAGTCCCAGGACTTCTCGGCGTCGTTCCAGCGCAGGATGCCACCCAAGTGCGCGCATTCCGCGGACACCCGGCACACCACTCCGTCCACCGTGCAGACTGCCGCAGGCTTCCCGTGGAAAAGCCCGGTGACACCCGTGCCCTCGGCAGGGCTGGTTTCCTCCGTGATGGGAGGCAATTTCTTCAGGGCCGCCTTGTCCCGGAAATTCTGCTGTTGCGTCTCCACATTGACCGAAATCGTGGACGCAGCGCCGCGAGGGGACGTGATCCGGTGGTGGATCGTGTGAGCCCACTCCAGTTTTTCGCCGCGGATCGTGGCCGTGATGTCCAGCGCTGCCGCCACACCGTTGGTCATGCCCCACTTGTTGTAGCCGGTCCCGAACAGGATCTTGCCATGGCCCCGCGGAAGCTTGCCGAAGAACGGCATGAGATTGGTGGCCTGGTAGTCCTGGGCAGACCAGGTGTGCGTCACCTCCGCACCCGGATAATACTGCCGGGCCCACGCAAGCATTTCGTCCACATGGGCCTGGGGCGACGGCTCCCGGCCACCCGCATGCCCGAAGCCGCCCACCAGAAGCAACGCCCCGCCGTCGGGCACTGGATAGTCCCGCAGCGAGCGGGTGGGAGGCTCGGCGGAAAGGTACATTCCCGGCGGCGGGCTCATGCCGTCCGGCAGCCGCAACGCCGCCGCATAGGAGCGGTTGGTGCGCAGCTTGGCGAAATAGAGCCCGCGATTCAGGATTGGCGTCCCGGTACCCAGCACCACGTGGTGGGCCCGGACCTCGCCGCGTCTGGTGACCACGGTCAAGGGATTCCCGTTGTGGACATTCATGACCCGCACGCCCTCCACAATGCTCCCGCCGGCAGCCCGAACATCCGCGGCCAGCGCGTCCAACACATCCATGGGGTTGAACTGGGCCTGTTTCGCCAGCCGCAAGGCGCCGTCGACGGCGAACGGCAGCCCGGTCTCCTGCGTTGACTTCACGTTGAGCCCGGCAGCCCGGGCCACCGTTGCTTCCGCACGGAGCCGTTCCGCGCCCGCCGGCGTCGTGGCGAAAGTGTAGGCATCCCGATACTGGAACGGCACGCCCCGCCCCTCGAGGTAGTCCAGCAACCACTTCTGCGCCGCCCGGTTCGCATCAACATAGGCACGGACCACACTCACCGAGTACTGGCTACGGAGCGCGGACAGGGTGGTGCCCTGCAACAAGCTCAACTTGGCCGTGGTGTTGCCGGTGTTGACTGCGCCCACATGCCGGGCCTCCAGGACCATGACGGTACTCCCGGTCCGGGCCAGCATGAGAGCTGTCACCAAGCCCGTGATTCCGGCCCCCACCACCACGGCGTCGTAACTGTTCCCGGGGGTGAATTCATCCGGGCTCGGGCCGCCCCCGGAAGCCTCGCGCGCGTCCAGCCACAGAGAAGTCATAGTGGTCTCACGTCCCTTCAACCGGGCACGGTCCGCACCGGAAGTAGCACGTCGGCGGCCCGGTAGTGCCAGAGAAGCAGAAGGCAGCAAGAGAAGCAAGAGGTCAGCGCCGACGTCGCGCGTTGCCCCGTGCCGAACTCAGCCTGCTAAGCCAGCATGCCGCTCGGCCCCGGGAAGGTCAGATGCCCGGTGCGTCCGGCCCACATGGCCCAGTCACCGGGCTGGACTGAGGGCCGCCCCAGGTGAAAGCCCTGTCCCACGGTAATTCCCAACCTGGCAATAGCGGCGAGCTCCGCCCCCGTTTCGATGCGTTGGGCGCTCAAGACCGCTCCGGCGTCGCGCGCGAACCCGACCTCCGCCTCGACGAGTTCCTGCCGAAGAGGATCCTGATCCAGACCCGCAGTCAGGCTCCGGTCCAGTTTGATCATCTCCGGCTTGAGCCGAAGGATATGGCGGACCGCAGCAAAGTGCGAACCCGTGTTTTCGATGGACAACCGCACACCGGAACTGCGCAGAGGCGCTACCGCGGCGTCGAGCTCGGCAGTCTGGTCCGGCGGAAACTGTCCGGAAATTTCAAGGACCACGCGTGCGGGCGGCACCGGAGTTTCATCGAAAAGTGCAGGAAGGCGCGGATCCAAGCAGACCGAATGGGAGAGCTTCAAGGCAACGAAAAGGTGGGGCGGCAGATCCACCGCTGCCTTGAGCCCCGACTCCAACGCCGCGAATTCAAGATCCGTGCGGAGCCCCGTGTCCTCGGCTTCTGCGAACCAATAATCGGCTGGGTCTCCGCCGTCGCTGACGAAACGGGTCAGAGCCTCTGCCCCCACCGCCGCAGACGTGGTGAGGTCGAAAACCGGCTGGAAAGCGGTCATTAGCATCCGGTCCCTGAGCACCGCCTCCAGCCGCGCGTTGCCAGGCTGCTCGGATGGCTGTGCCACGAGGGCAAATGGGTTCTCCACAGCCGTGTCCTGATGTTTCTGCCTCAGCGAAGTCAAATGTTCCAGCAGAGCCTCTTCCGGATGCCCCGGATGGGCTGCAATGTGCCAGCGAAGTTGTTCGCGCACTGCCTCAGTCGCCTGGGAAGAGTCCGCCAAGACTTCATCGATGATTTCCAGCACCTGGAGTGCCAGAACAGACGGATTCTGCGTCGACATGAATTATTCCTTCAGCTTTCAGCTTTCAGCTTCCGCTGAGCCCGGGACCTGCAAACAAGGGGAATGCTACAGGCGAACCAACCCCTCACCCTGCATTGAGACCAAACAGCCACGGCCAACTTGTCCGTCCTTGTAGACGCGCGCCAAGTTCCCGTTCCTGTCAGCCGTACGTGGGTAGAATCGAGGCCTGAACACCGCCGGAACGCAACTGAAGACGGAGAAACAATGTCAGCATGGCTCGAAGTCGGCCCAGACAACTACGTGTTGGAGACCGAAGGGTGCCTGCTCAACACCGGCCTTGTAGTAGGTACGGAACGGGCCATGGTGATCGACACCGGCTGCGGCCCCCGCCAAGGCCGGCAGATCCTCGCCGCGGTCCGCGAAAAGACCCAGCTGCCGTTGGTCGTCGTGAACACCCACGCCCACTACGATCACTACTTCGGCAATGCGGTCTTTGCGGACGACGGCGTGACGGAGTTCTGGGGGCACGTCAACTGTGCGGCAACAATCGACGACGACGGCGACCACCAGCGCCGCTTCGTCTCCGCCACCGAACCGGAGATGGCAGCGGGCGAGGGCGACGCCGTCGAGCTCGTCATCCCCAACGCGATCGTCAAGGACCAGCCCGTCCTGGTGGACCTTGGCGGAGTGACCGCCACCTTGTTCTACCTGGGCCGCGGCCATACCGACGGCGACCTCCTGGTGGGCACGCCAAGCACCCTGTTCGCGGGAGACCTCGTGGAACACGGCGCGCACCCGTCGTTCGAGGACTCCTACCCGGAGGATTGGGCAGACGTGCTGCGGCACATCTCGGCCCTGCGCCACCGCTACGAATTCCTCGTCCCCGGCCACGGTCAACCCTGCAGCGACCAATTCGTAAAAACCATGGCGGACACCATGTCCACCGCGGTACGGCAAGCGATGCAGTCGATCCGGGACACGCCGTCGGACGCCACCAAAGCGATCCCGGTCCTGCCCTACGGACCCGAACAATCACGCTGGTTCATCAAGCGGCTCCAGGAAACGCAGGCGCACCACTAAAGCGTGGCGTGTTTGAAGGCGTGGCGGGCCTCGCTGGCGGCGTAGTAGATGATCACGACCCCCGCCAACGGATCGGCCCACCACCAGCCAAACAAGGCGTTAAGGACCAGGCCGGCCAACACCGCGCCCGCCAAGTAGGCATCCACCAGGGTCACTTTTCCCTCCGCGCTGAGCACCGGATTCCCCAAGTGGCGGCCCGTGCGGATCTTGCCCCACGCCAAGGCGAGCATGACCACGAACGTCAGGGCCGTCCATGCGATGCCCGGCCCCGAGGTGGCGGGGCGGATCCCCGTGGCAAACACAACGGCCAACTGGATCAGCAGGTAGGCCACCAGGAACCCGAAGGCCACCCCGATCAACCGCATCGCCCGGGCTTCCCGCTCCTGGTGAACGCCCTTGAGCTGCCACACCACCACGACGGACGCGAAAATCTCAATCAGCGAATCCAAGCCGAAGCCGGCCAACGCCGGGGAACCCGCGCTGATCGCGGCAGCCGCCAGGACACCGAGGCCCACCACGTTCCAGCCCAGGGTGGCGTACTCCAGGCGCAGACCACGGCGCAGCAACAACCCGTGCTTGGTGGTCTTCGCTGGGGTGGTGCGATCAGTACTGGCCATGGGGTCTTCGTTTCCTTGCCGGTTTAGCCGATCCCGCTCCATGACGTTTCCTTCGTGGCCTGCGCTAAACAATCGTGGCGTAGTGTTCCCTGCATGGGGAACAAAGTCATATTAGGGTTGTCGGCCAGGGAATCGAAGCGGGAAATTCGGAAACAGCGCCTTCACGTGCTTGCCTACGTGGGACTGGGGGTCCTCGCACTGGCGACTGTCGCCGTCGTCGTCATGGCTCTTCGACGCTAGGACCCTAGCGTCGAACTGGCAGCAGATGCCCTCTGTCGACAATTTTGAGGTCATTAGCTGCCAGTTCGCGCTCAATTTCAGGGGGCTGGCGTTGATATCGTGGGTCCTGGGCTCTGGATTTGGGCCGTGGTCAGTTTCGCCCACGGGGAGTCCGGAGCGCTTTGGAGTGCGGCTTCCGGGCTGGCTCCCTGGGTCCACCATTTGGCTTCGAACGCCGATCCTTCGAAGAGGACACGATCCCCCTGGTGGTAAACGGTTTCAGGCACCCACGCCGGGAAAGTACCCGAAGGCACCGTAACCTTGGGGCTGGGCTTGTCTCCCGGCAACACCGGGCCCACGAGCCTCCAGGGGGTAGCACCGCCCTGCAACACCGGGTTGTCCGGAACATCCGAGCGAGTCCACCATTTTGCCTCGTAGACGCTGCCATGCCACACCACCCTGTCCGCGGCAGCATACGCCGCATAGGTGTTCCACACCGGGTAGGGGCTCGTTGACGGATCGTCGGTGGGAACCGAGGCGGCGGTGGCCGTAGCCGAAGGAACAACTGTTTGCGCAGGAAGCGCTACGTCATTGGCGAGGGTCGCGGAAAACAGCTGAGACCCTTGGTTGATCCCGCTGCAGCCATCCGAGACCTTGCCCAAGTCAGGGTAATTGGGGCTACACGTCCGGTCGCGGTTCATGGACCACATCGACAACCTGCCGAGGCCTTTGGCTTTGGCGAAGCTGTTCATAGCCGTCGCGTCGCTGAGCGTGAAGATCTCGCCGGCGGTATCGTTCTGGCCGATCATGACGGTCAGGCCGAGCTTTCGCCAGAGGGTTTCACTGCCCAGATCGGTTCCGGCGCCGCGGTAGAGGGCGCCGAGCTGATCGTGGGCGGCTTCCGCTGCCGATACCGACGCCTGGGACATGCTCGACGCAGCAGGCTTACTGGCGCCGAAATCCATCGTCATGATGTTCACGCCATCCAGCTCCACTCCGCCGGCCAGGGTGTGGGACACGACCTCTTTGCCTTGAGGAGTGAGGCCATTCGGGTCAGCCGCGAGGGTCAGCCAAACGGCAAGGGGCTTGCCTGCGGCCTTACGCTCCTTCTGAAGAGCGGAAATGGCCTGTGCGCGTCGGTCGGCCGCGGCCGTGTCGCTGAGTGCGCCGCTTTCGATATCGAGATCGATCGTGGTGACGTCGTAGCGATTCACAACCTGCCGGTAAGCGTCCACCAAAGCTTTCGGATCCTTGCAAGACACCGCAAGCTCTGTATTGCTCAGGCCACCGAAGGAAACAGCGGCAGTACCGCCGAGCTGGCGGAGCCGGGCGATCCGCCGGTCAAGGTCAAGATCGGAACCTGCCTGGTCAGGGCTGTATGCCGCACCCCAGGAGGGGGCACAGCCCTGCTTGGGATCGGCTACGACGAAGGACAGCACCACGGCCTTTGCGCTGGGCTCAACCGGATCTTCGAACGCGAACTTCGGCGTCGCAGTCACATCCACGTAGCCGGAAAACACCGAAGGCATGGATGCTGCCGCACTGACATCCTGGACATTGCGAAGGCCGAGATAGCCCGCCGTGACCGCTGCGACCACGATGACGCACAAGATGGCAAGGCGCAGCACGGACAGCCGGCGGCCGGGAAAGCGTTTCGACACAGAGATACCCCTAGAGCTTCTAAAAGGACTTCGCGGATGTCCGGGGAAGTGCCCCGCCCCGTTGAAGCCCGCAAAGCTTGCGTAGCATTTCGACGAGTCCTGTCGGAAACCCACATCGTTCGCCTATCATAAGGGCGCACTGAAGTGCAGGCCGTCACATTACGCCCTGCATTGTGCCGCGTGCCCGCTGGGGGCCCACGGACAGCGGACGGGGATTCATGGCTGAACAGATGGTGTTACTTCACGCGGAC
Organism: Arthrobacter methylotrophus; assembly: GCF_039539965.1. Classification (NCBI taxonomy): domain Bacteria; kingdom Bacillati; phylum Actinomycetota; class Actinomycetes; order Micrococcales; family Micrococcaceae; genus Arthrobacter; species Arthrobacter methylotrophus. Next base: position 498,411 of record NZ_BAABED010000001.1, read on the forward strand.
GCAATGGAGACGGCGGACGGGCAGGCCACAAAGGCCCGCAAACGGCAATGGGGTTCGGAAAAACGCTCCGAACCGCTCTCGATCGTCCACCCGGCACCATCACGGCGGAAGATAGTCCTCGGCCGTATCGGCATCCTGACTACCGTCCTTGCCTGGATCGGCTACGTCATCACCACCGTGCTCAAACAATTGGTGGACAACCCTGGTGCGGGCTTCAGATTCGGCGTCGAATCCGTCTCCTATCTGGTGGTGGTGTCCTTCCTGACCTTCTCCGCCCTGATGTATTTGACCGCCCGGCAGGGTGCCCTGACCCGCTTCCGCGACCACCGCCGGGTTCCACGCGGGGAACTGGACCGGCACTTCTTCGACTACTCCGAAGGCGTCACAGTGTTGATTCCTTCCTATGCGGAGGAACCCGGAGTGGTCCGTGGCACCATGTGGTCCGCGGTTCTGCAGGAATTCCCGGACCTCAGCGTCGTACTGCTTCTGGACGACCCACCCTTCCCGAAGGATCCGGACGTACTCCGGCGCCTCGAGGCAACCCGCGCGCTCGCCGGGCAGATCACCGAGACGCTCTCCGAACCAGCGGCCAGGGTCAACGCCGCGTACGAGAGTTACCGCCGTCGTCGTACGCTTTCCCCGGAGGCGGGCACCTTGGCCGCGGGCACCTCGGCCGCGGGCACCTTGGCCGCGGGCGCGGAAGTGGAACGGTTGATCGCGGAATACGAGTACGCGGCCGGGTGGCTCGAAGCGATGGCCGAGACGGAGAGAGTGGAAGACCACGTCGATGAGTTCTTCGTCGATCTGGTCCTCATGGGCCTGGCCCGGGAACTGCGCCTCGTGATTCTTGCACTGACTGCCGCTCACGCACAGCAGACCTCGCCCAGCCCGGAACGTATCGCTCAGCTGTACGCTCGGCTTACCTGGATCTTCAACGCCCGCGTATCCACGTTCGAGCGGAAGCGGTTCGCGAGCCTTTCCCACGAAGCCAACAAAGCCATGAACCTGAACGCCTACCTCTCGCTCATGGGAGGGCGCTGGCACCGGGAACAAACAGCGGACGGCACCGTTTTGCGGCCCGCCGGCATGGTTGGGTCGGCGGCTGATTCCGCGATGGCGCGCACGTCTGACAGCACCGAGCTCATCATCCCTGACAGCACCTACGTCCTGACCCTGGATGCCGACTCGCTCTTGCTTCGCGACTACTGCCTCCGGCTGGTCCATCTCCTCGAATCCCCTGGCAACGAACGCGTGGCCGTTACCCAGACCCCGTATTCCTCCTTCCGAGGCGCCCCGACCCGGATCGAACGCATCGCCGGCGCAACCACCGATATCCAGCACATCCAGCACCAAGGCATGACCCGCTACGGTGCCACGTTCTGGGTCGGAGCCAACGCCGTGATCCGCAAGCGCGCCCTCGAAGATATCGTCGAGATATCCACTGCCGGCGGCTTCGAAATCAGAACCTACATCCAAGACCGCACCGTCATCGAAGACACCGAATCCAGCGTGGACCTCGGCAAGCACGGCTGGACCCTGGTCAACTACCCGGAACGGCTCAGCTACAGTGCCACCCCGCCGGACTTCGGATCACTCGTGGTGCAAAGGCGGCGCTGGGCCAACGGCGGCCTGCTGATCCTGCCCAAGCTCTGGGAACAGATCCGTCACCGCCGCAGCCAGGACCGGCCGGTCCCCCTCCGCGAAATCCTGCTTCGGGTCAACTACATGGCCTCGATCACCTGGGCCAGCTTCGGGCTGCTGTTCCTGCTCGCCTACCCCTACGACAGCCGACTCCTCAGTCCATTGGTCTTCCTCGCTGCCTTGCCCTACTTCCTGGCCATGGGCAGCGATCTGTGGGACTGCGGCCACCGGTTCAGCGACATTTTCCGGATCTACGGCTTCAACCTGGTCCTCCTGCCGGTCAACCTGGCGGGCGTCTTGAAGTCCCTCCAGCAGGCCCTGACCGGAGACAAGATTCCCTTCGTCCGTACCCCGAAGGTCAAGGACCGTACAGCGGCCCCGGCCCTCTACGTCCTGGCTCCATACCTCGTGGTGGCCTTCTCCCTGTTGACCGTTTGGCGCAACTGGGAAGTGGGGAATTGGGGCAACGCCGCGTTCGCCGCCTTCAACGCCGTCATGGCCGCCGGAGCGATCCGAGCCTACATCGGCGTGGCAAACTCCGGGGTGGACATGTACCTCGGCGTCTTGAACTGGCTGTACGTCGGCCCCAAGGAACCCAAACCACAAGCACCGGTCATCATTCCGAAAACCGCGGAGCAGACCGACTGGGAATCCCTGCTCTACCACGGAGACCGCCGCCTGAACCGCGACCTCCGCGGCAAGGACGACCGCCGCAAACGAGCTGGATCCCTCTGACGATTTTCGAACATTCTGCTGGATCATCGCCCCGGTGGGGGAGGAGGACCCATGGTTTTCCTGAGTCGAGCCACGGGCCGGTCTGGATGATCCAGCAGAATGTGCCGCGGGCGAGTTGCGCGGGCGAGTTGCGCGGGCGAGTTGCGCGGGCGAGTTGCGCGGGCGAGCTGCTCGGGCGACTCGCAGCAGGCCGTAGGGCGACCCGCGCTCGCGACCCGCCGGACGTCGTCGTGCTCTCTGGAGGCACGATAGCTGGCAAGGTTCCTGCCGGTGGGAATGCTGGCTACGCTGGCTCTGGGTGGTGCCGCCTTTGCACCCCCGGAAAGGTCCGCCATGAAGCCACTAGCAGTGGTACTGGGATCCACCGGGTATATCGGAGGACGGCTGGTGCCGCGCTTGCTCGAAGCCGGCTACGATGTCCGCGTCCTGGTACGCCACGCGAATAAACTCACCGACGTCCCCTGGGCATCGCGGGTGGAGGTGGTGACCGGCGATCTTGAAGACGCGGACTCCCTTCGCTCGGCCTTCGTCGGCGCAGACGTCATCTACTACCTGGTCCACTCCATGGGTCCTTCGGGCCAACGGCGATCCTTTGCCGAGACCGAAAGGCTTTGCGCCGGCAATGTTGGGCGTGCAGCAGCAGACGCCGGCGCGGGACGGATCATTTACTTGGGCGGGCTGCACCCCGAAGGGGCTCAACTCAGCAAGCACCTGCGCTCCCGCAAGGAAGTGGGCGATATTTTCCTCAACTTGGCGGTGCCCGCGGTGGTGCTTCAGGCCGGCGTCGTGATCGGCTCCGGCTCGGCCTCCTTCGAAATGATCCGGCAACTCACCGAAGTCCTGCCCATCATGGTGGCTCCGCGATGGGTGCGGAACAAGGTGCAACCCATAGCCATCCGCGACGTCCTCTACTACCTCGTGGCGGCTGCCGGCCTCCCGGCTTCGCTCAACCGCGCCTTCGACATCGGCGGGCCGGACGTCCTCCGTTACGACGAGATGATGAACGGCTACGCCGCGGAAGCAGGCCTGCGATACCGGCCGGTCATCGCCCTGCCCGTCCTGACTCCCTGGCTGGCGTCCCAATGGGTCAACCTCGTCACCCCCATACCACGGTCGCTGGCCGTGCCGCTCATCGGTTCCCTGCAGCAGAACTGCGTGGTGGGGGAGCCGGACATCCACCACTTTATCGACCCGCCCGAAGCCGGACTGCTTGGATATCGGCAATCGCTTCGCCTCGCGTTGGCTCGGGAGGGCGCCGGTGAAGTGGAAACAAGTTGGCAGAACTCCTCGGTTCGCGGTGCACCGAGTGACCCGCTCCCCAGCGACCCGCAGTGGGCCGGGCACCTGGTGTATCAGGACAACCAGGAGCAGTTGACAACCGCCACCCGGCAACAACTCTGGCAAGTGATTGAAGGGATCGGCGGAGACAACGGATGGTATTCGTTTCCCCTTGCCTGGTCCGTGCGTGGCTGGCTGGACAAGATCGCGGGAGGCGTGGGGCTCCGCCGCGGACGGCTCAATCCGACGCGGCTGAATACCGGAGACGCACTGGACTTCTGGCGTGTGGAGCAGATCGATCGGGGTTCCCTCCTGCGCCTCCGGGCCGAAATGAAAGTCCCCGGACGCGCATGGCTGGAAATGCGGGCCGACGAAGCCGAAGGTGGGGCTCTTTACCGACAGAGGGCGGTCTTCTTCCCCAAGGGTTTGGGCGGACGGCTGTACTGGCTGGCGGTCCTGCCCTTCCACGGCGTCATCTTCAAAGGGATGGCCAACCGCATTACTGCTGCGGCGGCGTCGATGGCAGAGGGGTCTGGAACGGAGCTGAGCCCGTCCGAAGAATAGCTCGAACCCAGCGCTGGATCCGTTGCTCGCACATTCCGCCGGATCATCTCCGAGGCGCTTGAGGAAGTCCTAGGTCTTTCGGAGCAGGCGGAGCGGGCGGAGCGGGCCAGTCTGGACGATCCAGCAGAATGTACCTTCGTCGGGGCAAACCGGCCCGGTGTGTCAGGTTTGTGAGGCTCTCCACCTAGAATTGCTGGTTGAAGCAAACCAAACGAGAGCCGCGGCGCGCAACGCTGCGAATCCTAGGGGAAGACCATGCCGGATTCTGTGGACAATGAAGCTAGCGCCGCCGCATCTGACGGAGGGCAGCCCGAACATCGCCGACGCCGCGATCGCCGCCGGGCAGAGGGCGACGACGCCTGGACAGGAACTATGCCGATTATTACGCCGAACGATTCCGACGCACCCGCAGCCACCCCAGCACCTCTCCAAAGCAGATCCTGGGCCGAGGCAGCAGCAGCGGCAGACGCGTCCCTCGAGGGGGAGGCATCGGCTGCTGTTCCCCCAACTGCGGCACGGGCCGGCCGCGCTGCCGCCGCCAACGCACCGGTTTCCGACTTCATCTCGTCCCCGGGTTCCTTCGTGAAAGAGCAGAAACCGCGTCCGGTCGGTGGCTTCCGCGGCATGCTCTACAAGCTGACCGGCGGCGCGTGGAACCTCGGACCAAGCGCCAAGCAACGCGAGGAGGACGAGCTGGCACGGCGGATTTCGCGGCAACTCCAAGGCAGCTACAACACGGCCGTCCTGAGTCTCAAGGGCGGCATCGGCAAGACCTCCACCACGGTGGGCGTGGGCCTCACCCTTGCCGAGTTCCGGGGCGACCCGCCCTGCGCCATCGACGCCAACCCCGATTCCGGAGACCTCGTGGAGCGTGCTTTGGGCGAGGGCATCTACCAGAAGGCCACTCCGCGCACCATCACGGACCTGCTCAAGAACGTTGACAACGTCGATTCGCTCACGGCACTTGCCCGGTACATGCACCACGCCGGCAGGCTGCACCTGATCGCCGGCGAGCAGGACCCCGAAGTCTCGGATTCACTGACGGCCGAAGAATACCTGCGGATCCGCCAGCTGATCTCGGGCTACTACTCGGTGGCACTGACCGACTGCGGCACCGGCGTCACACACAACGCGATGAGTGGCATCCTGCAATCGGCCGACAACCTGATTATCGCGGCCGGCTATGCCGTGAGTGGCGCCAAACGTGCCCGCAGCACCCTCCAGTGGCTTGCGAGCCACGGCTATGAGGAGCTTGCCCGCAACGCGATCGTGGTGATCACGGACAAGGACGAAGTTTCGTCGCGCGTGGACAAGGCTGCCATCGAAGAACATCTCTCCGGGATCTGCCGCCAGTTGATCGCCGTCCCACACGACAGGGGAGTGGCCGACGGCGACCTCGTCACCCTGGACGTCTTGCGTCCCGACACGCGGCGCGCCTACAAGGAGATCGCGGCTGCGATCGTGGACGGGTACGTGTAGCGGCGTCCTTTTCGTGGCCGCCCCCAACTAGCTCGCAGTTGTTGTCGTTATGAGGGCTCAAAACGACAACAACTGCGAGTTAGTTGGGTGGGTGGATACTCGACTAGTACGTAGATTGCAAATTGTCGGTTCCGCCCGGAGTTCCCTAGAGTTGCCCGTGGACGTCTTCTGTTTTGCGGGACGTCTTCGCCATGACCGGGAACTGGGCCCGGGCATGGTGCATAAGTCGTCACTCATTTTTATGACATTCTGTTGCGCCCGTTTCTGAACTCGTGGCCGGCACCCAGGAGACTCATTTGATCCCGAAAAACCTTGCCTTCGTGCTCGCCGCACTACTCCTCTTCGGACTGCCCAGCGCCTCTGCCGGCGCCAAGACGGGCCCCGGCGCCAAGGCGGCCCCGTCCACCGACACAGCGCCCGACGCCGCCCCGGAACCGCTCGCGAACGCCGCGCCTGCCGCTGAGGTGACCCCGCCGGCGACGCCCGCCCCGGTATCCGCGCCCGCCGTCGTCGTGCCCCGAGCCGCCGTCGTACCGCAAGCTATTCAGGGCGGATCCGTGAAGGTGCTCGACACCACCGCGGCCATCACCGACCCCAACTGGTTCCGGCAGGCCTACGCTGAAGGCTTCCGGCTCTACGTCATGCACGCGACAGCCTGGGGCACGTGCACTCCGTGGCAGCAGACGCAGGCCCAGTTGAAGATGGCGCTCGACGCCGGACTCAAGATCGCGGTCTACACGCGTGACGCTTCGTGCTGGGAGGGCGGCATCAAAGCCGCAGGCCCGTACGTATCCCAGCTGCAGTTCTTCGCCCTGGATGTCGAGCCCGGCGGATCCGTCGTAACGCGGGCCATGGTGGACGGCGTGCGAAGCCTGGGCGTACGGCCAGTGATCTACAGCGGCAGTGGAATGTGGCCAGGATTGATGAACAACAGCAGCGCGTTCTCGGACGTGCCCTTGTGGGACACCGACACGAGCAACCTCGACTACACCACATGGACGGCGAATTACCTGGCGCCGACCCCCGCGCAGTATGGCGGTTGGAACACGGCCGGCACCATGCGCGTGGGGATCCAGCAGAAGTTCGAACACACCCTGAATGGCATCAACGTGGACCTGAACTCGTTCAACGCCAGCTTCCTCAAGTAGGCGCTGCGCTGAATTCCTGACGCAGAGGGAATTCCGGGGTCGCAGGGAGAACACTGGGTCGGCGAGTACAGGACGCGTCGGGATTATTTCCCTGGAGTTGTCCACATGGAGGAATTCGGTGCTGTCGTGGGCCGCAACCCACGTGGCAGGTTCTTAGGCATGACCCACTTGCCCCGCCTGATCCTCAGCAGAGATCACCTTTTTCACGGAACGACTCTCAAGGAACTCGCTCGGAGTGCCAAAACGGGCGCCCTGCACCGCGTGCGCCAAGGGGTGTACGTTGACGGCGCTGCATGGGCCGCAATGAAACCGTGGGAACAATACCGTGTCCGGGTCAGCGCTGCGGCCGAAACCTCTAGCGCGCGGACCATTTTCGCCAGACACTCGGCGGCGTCTGTATGGGGGATCCCCACCATCGGAGTGCGTCATCCGGTGCAGGCCCTGACTCTCCAGAACGACGGCGGCCGCTCTCGGGCCGGGATATCCCGGCACTATGCGGACCCCGTTAGCCTCAAGGTGTATCGCTGTGAGGGACTGCTCGTGACTGACAGGGTGCGCACCGTGCTGGACCTGGCCGCTTTCACCCCGTTCATTGAATCCATCGTTCCCCTGGATCACGTGCTCAAAGCCGACCGGAAACGGCGATTTCCCGCCATCACGAAAGAGACGCTTCTGGCAGGAGCGGATGGAATCTACACGGCGGCGGCTATCCGGAGAATCCAAGCGGCGGTCGATTTCGCAGATCCCCTGTCCGGATCTGCGGGGGAATCCTACAGCCGGGCTTTGATGCATGTCGCAGGATTCGAAGCCCCGGTTCTTCAATGTGAATTTCGCGACGAAGCAGGGCGCGTGGGCTATTCGGACTTCTATTGGAAGGGGGCGCGGGTGGCGGGGGAGTTCGACGGCATCGATAAGTACCTGAAGCCGGAGTTCCTCAAGGGACGGACTGCCGCTCAAGCCGTCATCGATGAGAAGCTGCGTGAGGACCGAATCCGTGCCACCGGGTCCGGCGTCGTCCGTTGGGTATGGGCAGAACTCATGGCTCCCGGCGTATTCGAACGGAAGCTGGCAGCGGCAGGTGTGCCCCGGCGTCGTCCGCGCGGAGCCCTATGACGCGCAAAGTATCCCGCGCGGCGCTGGATGCCTCGCGCAGCCGGAAGTCAGGGTGCGGTAGGTATTTGGCGCGTCGCAAAGAATGGGGCGTCCTAGGATGAAGGGGATGACAACAACCCGCACCGACCAGCCGTTCAGCCTCCGCAGCATTGCCTTACCCGCGTTCGGGCCCGCCTTGCTGTTCTGTATCGGCGAGGGCGCGGTGCTTCCCGTGGCGGCCTTGTCCGCCCGCGACCTCGGCGCTTCGGTCGCCGTTTCCGCGCTGGTGGTCACTTTGATCGGGCTGGGATCCTGGTTTTTCAACTTGCCCGCTTCGCTCATCACCATCAAGTTCGGCGAACGGTGGGCCATCGTGGCCGCAGGCGCCGCCGGAGCCCTGGCCTTGCTGGCAGCCGGATTCGCGCCGCTCCTTGCCCACAACGGCATCTGGCTGCTCGCCGCGGCGATGACAATGGTCGGGATGTCCACGAGTGTCTTCAACCTGGCCCGGCAGAAGTACCTCACGGAAGCGGTCCCGGTCATCTACCGTGCGCGCGCCTTGTCCACGCTGGGCGGCGTCACCCGGATCGGCGTGTTCATCGGACCGTTCGTCGGCGCGGGAGTGATGCAGTTTGCGGGCATCAGCGGCGCGTACTGGGTTGGCGTAGTGGGCATGGCGGCTGCCGCGGTGTTGTCCCTCACCATTCCGGATCTTGTGTTACCGGACGACGTCGACGGCGGACGGAAGGGTCCCGAGCCCACCCTCCGCGGGGTGGCGGTTTCGCACGGGGGCGTCTTCCTGACCATCGGGACCGGGATTCTGCTGCTCAGTGCCATCCGGGCCTCCCGCCAAGTGGTGATCCCTTTGTGGGCCGACCACCTGGGTCTGGACGCAACCCACGCCTCGCTCATCTACGGTTTGTCCGGAGCGATCGACATGCTGGTCTTCTATCCGGCCGGCAAGCTCATGGACCGCAAGGGGCGCATGTGGGTCGCCGTGCCGTCCACCCTCATCATGGGTATCGCGTTGTTCCTCATACCCATGTCGGCCGAGTTCGTGGGGCTGCTCCTGGCCTCGTTGTTGATCGGTTTCGGCAACGGCATCAGCTCGGGACTCATCATGACGCTCGGCGCCGACTTCTCGCCGGACAAGGGTCGTGGGCAATTCCTTGGCTTGTGGCGCTTCATCTCCGACGCCGGTGCCACCGGTGGGCCTGTGCTGCTATCGGCCCTCACCGCTGCAGTATCCCTCGCCGCAGGTGTCTGGGCCACAGGCGTCCTAGGCGTGGCTGCGGCGGCGGTGTTCGCCGTCGTACTCCCCAAGCTCAAGCACCGCCGGAACTACTAGGCGACGCCGGCTTAGGCCCAACTGACTGGCAGTAGGTGTCGTTTTGAGCGCTGAAAACGACGTTAACTGCGAGCTAGTTGGGTGTGCAGCTCCCAGACTCCAGTCAGGCGGCTCGAGTATGGTGGATTGGATGTTCTCAGTGATCTCGCCTCCGTATCGTGCCCCCAGCGGGAATCCGACCCCTGGGAAAGCGGGTCCGGCCGGTGCCGGACCCGGTGGTGCCCGAGCGGAAAGTCGCCTGCCGAACAGCGATACGCCAGAATCACATCCGTCCCGGCCCGATCTCGCGACGCTGACTTCGCTGCGTTTCGTTGCTGCGCTGTGGGTGGTGTTCTTCCATCTGCAGGCCATGCAGCAGACCTTCCTCGCTCCTGTCTTTGAGCTGTTCCGTCCGGTCATTGCCAACGGCGACCTTGGCGTGGACGTGTTCTTCGTGCTCAGCGGCTTCATCATCACCTACACCTACCTTGACCGGCTGGGCCCACGGTTCCGATGGCGTGCGGCCGGGGACTTTGTCTGGGCCCGGTTCGCCCGGATGTGGCCCGCCTTCGCATTGGTGGTGGGCGTGCTGGGACTCTGGTTTGTGTACGGGACCGAACAGGAATCGGTGTTGAAATGGTCCCTGCAGACCCAGGCTCCGGACCTGTCCCCGTGGGGGCTGGCCAAACAATTGCTGATGGCCCATCTCTGGTTCCAGCCTGAGACCGATGGCGCCAGCTGGTTCGGTCCGGGGTGGACGGTCAGCGCCGAATGGCTGGCCTACCTGGCGTTCCCGCTGCTCGCGCTGCTCCTGTTCCGGCTGCGTCGGCTGCACCCTCTTGCTGCCTTGGCCGCGTCTGTCCTGGTCCTGCTTCCGACGGCCGCCTGGGGTCCGGGCCTGCCCTTCGCTACCAACGATCACCAGCCGTATGAGTGGCTCCTGCGAATCGCTTGCTGCTTCACGGCCGGAGCCTTCGCTTCCATCGCCGTACGGAACGCGGAACGCATGAAGTTCAACCCTGCCTTGGCGGGACCCGGCGCGGCGCTGACCGGAGCCGCCGTCGTCGGCTTCCTCGCCACCGTCGGAAAGCCCGGCCCGGGACGGCTGGCGGTGTTCGCCTTCCCGTTGTTGATCGCCCTCCTCAGCGTGACCCGCGGCTGGCTCCGCTCCGCGCTGTCCGCGCGCTGGCTACAGTATGGCGGGCACAGCTCCTACAGCCTTTACTTGGTCCACATGTTCTTTATCTACCTGTTCTACTGGCTGAACAGGGATTGGGCGCACGGTGCCGGACAGCTGGCGACAAACCTGCTTGCCGCGGGGTGCCTCGCCGGCATTGCCTTGGCTACCCATTTCTTGTTCCGGTACGTCGAGGAACCGGCCCGTCATCGGCTGCGTGCATTGGTTCCTCGCACGGCTGCTTAGGCTCCTCCCTGGAATGAATACTCGACGCCGGGGTGCCGCTTCGCCGTCGGGTTTCTGTGGGACACCCACGTTCGCCCTCGACACGCAAACGGGCCGAAGACACCCGGATATGCGTGGCGCCAGCCCGGATGCGCAGCGCCAGCCCGGATGCGCAGGGGACAGGCTCGCCCGTGGTGACTACCGCCGTCGGGCGCTCAAGCTGAAAAGCCAGGTCGCGGCGACCGTTGCCAGGTACCCGGTGATGACAATCAGGGAAACCCCGGCCCAGAAGTAGTTGGTGGTGCTGCTTTCCTGGCCGTAGCCCGGGGCGATCTTGATCAACGAATACACCGCAACCGCCGCAGCGGCGACGCCCGCCAAGGCCGACAACAATAGCCACAAGCGGGACGACGCCCAATGCTCACCGTGACCATCCGAGACGTTCCAGCGGTTTCCGGTGCGCAGCACCAACCATCCAGCCGGAAGCATGACCGCTCCCACCACGAGGAACGCGGCGACCACGTCGGCGGGCCGATGCCACTGGTTGATCAGCGTGGAAACCCCGGCCGCCACCGCGAAAGTGCCACCGAGGAACCCGGCCAGAGGCCGCCAGCGCGGCGACACCACCAGGAACACCGCGGCCGCCGCAGAGGCCGCCAGCGTGGTGTGTCCGGACGGAAGCGAGTTCAGTTCAATGGTCTGGACGCCGCGGAACGGCCTGTCCGGGAACCAGTCCTTGAGGAGCTGCGTGGCCAGGTTTGCCGCGAGACAAGCAGTCAGCGCAATGCCGGCAGCCTTCCAGCGCCGGCGCATTATCGTCACGAACAAAACCACGACGGCGGCGATCGCCATCGAGATGACCGGCAGCCAATCGAGGAAATCGGTGGTGGCCCGTTCAGCCGGGCCATTGAGGGTCGCGGCTTCCACCAAGGCGGACTCGTCGATGTACTGGCCGGTCGTGGTGCGCACGAAAAAGTAGAAGGTGGCAATGAATGCTGCCACGCAGGCCAAGGTCGCCAGCGTAAAAGGCAGGCCCATTCCGGCGCCCGCGCAGCGCTTGCTTGCGGTTCCGCGTGTGGCCGCCAGTCGGCCTGTCTTAGGAAAACTCATTGCCTTCAGGGTGCCATATCTGGCTGGGAGGATCACTTCGGCTCGGCAACCAGCTCCTCGTAAAGGGCCAAGTGTTCGGCAACCATCCTCTCGGCACTGAAGTAGTCTTCCGCAGCGTGGCGGCAATCGCTGCGGTCCAGTGTGGCTGCGGCAATGAGAGCCTCAGCCAGTTCAGAGGGACTGGAGCCGAGATAACCGGTGAGGCCCACGGAAACGATCTCGGGGGCAGATCCGCGGAAAGTTGCCACCACAGGCGTGCCCGTGGCGAGGGCCTCGATCATGGCCATCCCGAAAGGTTCATCCCACTGAATCGGATTCAGCAGTGCCACCGACCCACCCAGGAGGACGAACTTGTCCGCCGCGTTCAGCTCCCCGAGGTATTCGACGTCGGGCCCCAGCAACGGTGCGATGACGGCGGCGTAGTACTCATGCTCCTCGGCACTGTACATCTTGGCAGCAATCCTGAGCGGTATGTGGGCCAGACGGGCGGTTTCAATTGCTTCCGGCAGGCCTTTTCCGGGATGCATCCGGCCAAGGAAGCTGGCGTAACCGCCGTCGCCGGCGCCGAGCGGGACGGATTCCGTGTCGATCCCGTGGTGGATGACCTTCCGTACCTTAATCCCGGGAGCCGAGTCTGCTTGATGCTGCGAGATGGCGATGATTGCGGTGTCGGTTGCCATCGCCTGGTAAATGTCATGGTTCTCGGCTGAAAAAGGCAGATGCGCCGTCGCGACAAGGGGGATTCCTTGCGGACGGTGCCGGTACAACGGCCCTGCCAACGTGTTGTCGTGAATGAGATCGACGTCGTCCATGGCCGCGAAGGCGTACACGCTGTGACGGAGTTCGTCCGTGCCGTTTCCTATCCTCGAGCCATCAGCAAGCGGTGGACCGGGGACTTTGGCCACCGGACATGTGCTGCCGGACGCCGCAGCCAGAAGCACCTCATGGCCGGCTGCAGCCAAGCCGCGCGCCAGGATATCGATGATGGACTCCGTGCCCCCGTATGCCGGCGGCGGTACCGGGATCCACGGCGGGGCCACTAGGCCGATGCGCACCTACTGCCCCCGTCTCGGCGATGCGCCGGCACGGTAGACATCCAAGAGATCGGACAACGGTTTGCGGGCCTCACGGTGCAGCGCAATATTCTCGGGAAGCTCCGTGACCCGTGTTTCTCCATTGACCACCTCCACGGAGATCCGGGAGCCGGCGAGCGGGATGTTCCGCATCTTGATGTCGCCGAAGCCGTCCGGCAGTACGGGCGCCAGCCAAAGACCTCCATGGGTGAGGCACGGATCGAAGCGAAGCAGTACACGGAGTAAATGAACAGGCGTGGCCGCGGCCCACGCCTGCGGTGAACACGACGAGGGATACGGAACAGGCATCCCATAGCTTTTCCTGTCCAGACCGCAGAACAATTCCGGCAGCCGCCCGCCGAATGCCTCGGCGGCATCCAACAGCCCCGTGACGATGCGCTGGGATTCCTCAACGAATCCGTATCGCATCAATCCGCCGGCAATGAGTGCATTGTCGTGCGGCCATACCGAGCCGTTGTGGTAGCTCGCCGGGTTGTAGGCCGCCATATCCGACGCCAATGTCCGAACGCCCCAGCCGGTGAACATGGTGTCCGACATCAGCCGCTCCGCGACCAGCGAAGCCTTGTCGTCGTCGACGATTCCGCTCCACAGGCAATGCCCCATATTGGACGCGCACGCATCTACCGGCCGCTTGTCGCGATCGAGGGCGATGGCGAAATAGCCGCGTTCAGGGAGCCAGAACTGCTCGTTGAATTTTCGCTTGAGCTCGGCCGCCCGGGCACCCCAGACCGCAGCCAGCTTCGTATCGCCGTCTTGTTCGGCTATGAGGGCCCTGCTGAGATAGGCCGTGTAGACATAGCCCTGGACTTCGCACAACGCAATCGGCGGCTCTGCCAAAGTCCCATCGGCGAAGTTGATGCCGTCCGCGGAATCTTTCCAGCCTTGGTTGAACAATCCCTGGTCCGTGGCTCGGGAATACTCCACGAAGCCGTCGCCGTCGGCGTCTCCATAGTCGCGGATCCAGTCCAAGGCGCGGTTCACGGCCGGCAGGAGGGATTGCGTGACTTCCGAACGGAATCCCCAACGGGTCAGCTCCCCGGCGAGGGTCACGAACAACGGCGTCGCGTCCACTGAACCGTAGTAAGCGCTCCCGCCCCCAAGGGCCAGGCCCGTACTGGCGCCGAGACGGACCTCGTGCAGGATCCGCCCTGGTTCCTCTTCGCTCAGCGGGTTGACGGCCCTGCCCTGGTGGTCGGCGAGGGTCTGCAAGGTCCCCAGGGCCAGCGAGGGGTCCAAGGGAAGGGTCATGAAGGAGGTCAGGAGAGAGTCCCGGCCGAAAAGGGCCATGAACCACGGCGATCCTGCCGCCACCACCGTCCGTCCCGGATGGTCCGGGTCGAAGATCCTGAGGGAGCCGAGGTCTGCCCTGCTCCGGGCCAACGCTTCGTCGAAGGCGTGGTTGGCTACTTCGGTTTGAGGAACCTTTCCGTGCCACTCCTGCAATCTTTCCTCGGGCACGTCGTAGGGACGCTGGCTGCCCCACATCTGGGCATCGGCGTCCGGTCCGACCCCGTCGATGCTTGGAGTGGCGGTCACGCTCGTGGACCAATGGCCTTGGGGTCCGATGGTGATGTCATAGCTGAGGACGTCACGGTCAACCACTGCATTCGGGGCGTCAATGGTGACCAGGACGTGATGGCCTTGGCGCTCGGCCTCAAGCACCAACGTGCCATCGCTGCCCCGCACCAAATGGATGGTTCTGTGATGTGCCCGCCCTTCCTTGACCTCGAAGATATCGGCAAAGTCTGCATTGACCGTGAGCGAGACCGTGCAGTGACTGGTCTGGGTGGAAAAGTTCCTGACGGTGATGTCTTCGCGCACACCGCCGAACAGGCTCCGCCGGCGTTCAATCAGCAGATGGCTGTCTGCCAGCCCGTCAGTGCGTGCCGCGCGGCCCACGAAATCGGCACGGTAGGGCTCCGGGACCGGGGAGCCAAGAGCTTCGATGGGGTGGCCGTTGACCGCGAGCACCCAATTCGAAACGAACCGCGTGTCCCGGAAGAACATCCCATGCGGGCGCAGTTGGTCCATATCGCCGTTGGCCGCCGAGACGCAGAACGATGTCCCTGCCAGTAATGTCACGGCGCCGGCGCCGGCCGATCCTGCAAGGTTCTCGGCATTCCAACCTGTCATTAATGGTCTCCAGGGGCGGGGGAAGGGGGGTAGCTTGCTTCAGCGTATTCTCCGCGTCTTCGGAAGTGAACCCTCCTGCAGGTATGTGGGCGTTTCTCCCGACCCTCCTTCAGGTATGTGGGCGTTCTTCCCGACCCTCCTGCAGATATGTGGGGCGGCGAGCGATATCTGATAGAACGTTCTGAACGCCGAGCAGCCAACGCTAAAGTGAAATCATGCTCAACGAGTCCGCCCGCTCCCCACGGAACCCCAGCCTCGACGAGCTCCTGGACACCGCCAAGGTGGTCAGCTTGCCGATGCGGGTCAAGTTCCGGGGCATCACCGAGCGCGAGACCCTCCTCTTCTGCGGTCCGGCCGGGTGGGGCGAGTTCTGCCCCTTCCCCGAGTACGGCGATACCGAAGCCTCCCGCTGGCTCGCTGCCGCCGTCGAGGCCGCATGGCACGGCTTTCCCCCAAAGCTGAGGGACACCATTCCCGTCAACGCAACCGTCCCCGCCGTGCCTGCCGACCGGGTGCCCGAGGTCCTGGAACGCTTCGGCCGCGTGGACGCCGTCAAGGTCAAGGTTGCCGAGCGCGGGCAGCAACTCGCCGACGACGTCGCACGCGTCACCGCGGTCCGGGACGCCCTGCCGGACGCCGCGATCCGCGTGGACGCGAACGGCGGCTGGGACGTGCCGCAGGCGGTCGAGGCACTTGGGCGGCTGTCCGCCGTCGGGCTCGAATACGCCGAACAGCCCGTGGCGCAGATCGACGGACTCGCCGAAGTCCGCCGGCGGCTCGCGCAGCAGGGCACGGCCGTGCTCATCGCCGCCGACGAATCCGTGCGCAAGGAAGACGATCCCCTCAAGGTGGCCCGCGCCGGCGCGGCTGACCTGATCGTGGTCAAGGTGGCGCCGCTCGGGGGAGTGCGGCGCGCGCTGGACATCGTCGCGCAAGCCGGACTTCCCGCCGTCGTGAGTTCGGCGCTGGACACCTCCGTGGGGATCCGCGCGGGGCTGGCGCTCGCCGCCGCGCTGCCGGAACTGCCGTACGCGTGCGGGCTGGGGACCGTGCGGCTGTTCGGCTCGGACATCACCCGGGATCCGTTGGTGCCCGACGACGGCGCCATCCGCGTCCGCGAAGCCGTCGCCGACGAGGGGCTGCTGGAGCGGTATGCGGCTCCCGCTGAACGTCGGGATTGGTGGCTGGACCGGCTCCGCCGCGTGTATTCCCTCCTCGATAGCGAGTTCATCGAAAATTAATCAGAGTGCCCTCTCGGATTCTGTTGGCCCTGCAAGGGTGGGTGAATCACTCAATCCCCGGAGGTAGTCCCATGTTTGAATCAACCCGGCCTGAATCAACCCGGCCTGAATCACCCCGCAAGTTCGGCTTGCTTCCCATGCTCGGCCACACGAAGGGCAAACGCAGCCCCGTGACATGTGCGTTGAAGTGCGACAACGCCTGTTCGGGCGATGTTTGCAACACCAGCTCCAATGCCTATTTCCGTGACATCGCATCCGCGGCCGTGTCCCGCCGCTCCGCACTCGGCTTTGGCGCCGTCGGTGTACTCGCCGTCGCCTTCGGCGGAGGCTTGCTCGGATACAAGCCAGGCAGCATTCCCGAGGGCGGCGCTGGTCTTTCCCCCGCGGCCCAAACCGGTTTCGACAAGGCCAAGCTCAAGTTCACGCCGATCAAGCCCGTGGGCTACACCGTTGACGCGTTTACCGTTCCGGAGGGCTTCGACTGGCGGCCGATCATTCGCTGGGGCGATCCGCTCTTCGCCGACTCGCCTGCCTTCGAGCTGCATGGCCAGACGGCGGCAGCGCAGGCCCGGCAGTTCGGATACAACAACGACTACACGGACATCCTGCCGATCCCCGATTCCAAGGACCGCCGTGCCGTGCTGTTTACCAACCACGAGTACACCAACGAGAACATCATGTTCCCGGAGTCCTTGCCGGCTTCCGAGGCGCGGGGCATCGCTCGTGCCGCACATGGCCTCACGGTTGTGGAACTCGAGCGCCAGAACAAGAACAAGCCGTGGAACTATGTCAAGGGTGCGCCGCTCAACCGTCGGTTCCTGACCGACACCAGCTATGAGCTCACCGGCCCCGCCGCGGGCACGGATCTGGTCAAGACCATCGACGACCCCTCCGGCCGGAAGATCAAGGGCACCCTGGGCAACTGCTCCGGCGGCACCACGCCGTGGGGCACCATCCTCTCGGGCGAGGAAAACTTCAACGGCTACTTCGTCGCTCCCGGCACATCGGCGGCGGACAAGCGCTACGGCCTGACGAGCAAGCCCACGGGCCGTGAGTGGGAGCTCGACGAGCCGCGCTTCAACACCAACAACGCGGGCTACGCCAACGAGGCCAACCGCTTTGGCTGGATTGTGGAAGTCGATCCGTTCGATCCTTCGTCCACGCCCAGGAAGCACTCCGCCATGGGCCGCTTCAAGCATGAAGGCGCCAACGTGATTGTCGCGAAGTCCGGCCGCGTGGTGGCCTACATGGGCGACGACGAGCGTTTCGACTACCTCTACAAGTTCGTTTCCAAGGGCAAATACATGGCCGGCGACTCGGCCGCGGCCCGGCGGAACAACATGAACCTCCTCTCCGAGGGCGACCTCTACGTTGCCAAATTCACGGGAGACTCTCCCGCAGCCGAAATCGACGGCAGCGGGAAGCTCCCGTCCGACGGCGCATTCGACGGTTCCGGCGAATGGCTTCCGCTGGTGGTCAACGGCACCTCCGCTGTACCGGACATGTCCGTTCCTGAGGTCCTGATCTACACCCGCCTCGCAGCGGACAAAGTTGGCCCCACCAAGATGGACCGGTGCGAAGACGTCGAGCCGAATCTGGCGACCGGCAAGGTGTACGTGGTGTGCACCAACAACTCGGACCGCGGCAAGCCGGGCAAGGAAGGCGCCACAGAGGTCAACCCGCGCACACGGAACCGCGACGGCCACATCGTCGAGATCACCGAAACCGGTGACCAGACGTCCACGCGCTTCAACTGGACGCTCCTGATGGTTTGCGGGGATCCCGCCAAAAACTCCTCCACGTACTTCTCCGGCTTCCCGGCCGACAAGGTTTCGCCGATCTCCTGCCCGGACAACGTGGCCTTCGATACGGCAGGCAACATGTGGATCGCAACGGACGGCGCGCCGTCGTCCATCGCTTACGCGGACGGCCTGTTCAAGGTCACCCTCGATGGCAGCGAACGCGGCAAAGTGGAGCAGTTCCTTGCCGTCCCGCGCGACGCCGAGACGTGCGGACCGATTGTGCACGACGACGAGCGGACCGTCTTCGTCGCTGTGCAGCACCCGGGCGAGGAAGGTTCCTTCGACGCGCCGCACTCGTACTTCCCGGATTATATAGGCGCCGGCGCCGCCCCGGCCGCCGGCCAGGTCCGCGCGCCGCGGCCGGCTGTGGTCCAGGTGTTCCGCAAGGACGCGCCCGACCCTTCCGGTCCCGTCCCGACCCTTGCCGTCCCGATATTTCCTCACCTTTAGGCGCTTTTCGGGAAACGCTCGCTCACCATTAAGCCCTTTTCGGGAAACGCTCGCTCACCATTTTTTCATAGGTGAGCGAGCGTTTTGGTTTTGGGGGCGATAGGTGAGCGAGCGTCGGGGGGAGGCGGCCGCTAATAGACTGGTGCGGTGACTTCGCAAGGCTCCCTGAGCTCCCTCGCCGCTGCCCGGATCGCCGTCAAGGCATTGCTCGACGGCGGTGTGCGGCACGTGGTGGTCTCTCCCGGTTCGCGCTCGGCACCGATGGCGTACGCGTTGGCGGAGGCAGAAGCCGCCGGTAACGTCCGACTCCTGGTGCGGATCGATGAACGCTCTGCCGGGTTCACGGCCCTTGGCCTTGCCCTGTCCACCGGCGCCCCGGCCGCCGTCCTCACCACCTCTGGCACCGCCGTCGGGAATCTCTTGCCGGCTGTCATGGAAGCCAACCACGCGGCCGTCCCCCTCCTGGTCCTCTCGGCTGACCGCCCGGCCGAACTTCACGGCACGGGTGCCAACCAGACCACCATCCAGCTGGACCTTTTCGGCGAGCACGTTCGCTTCGCCGTCGACATCGCTGCTGGCAGCAATCCGAAACGGGCCGTCGAGACTGCCATCTATGCAGCCACCGGCGCTCTTGAGGACACCCCTCCCGGTCCCGTGCAGCTGAACCTTGCTTTCCGCGAGCCGTTGGTTCCCGAACCGGGCGAAAGCCTGCCCGTCACGCAGGGCCGTGGCGTTTTCCACTACGATTCCGGTCCGCAGCCACTGAGCATGTCCCCCGCTCCGGCCGAACTGGCTGAACGGCGGACGGTTG
Source organism: Arthrobacter methylotrophus (assembly GCF_039539965.1). Classification (NCBI taxonomy): domain Bacteria; kingdom Bacillati; phylum Actinomycetota; class Actinomycetes; order Micrococcales; family Micrococcaceae; genus Arthrobacter; species Arthrobacter methylotrophus. The sequence continues at coordinate 517,718 of NZ_BAABED010000001.1, forward strand.
TTTTGGCAGGGCACGACGCCGGTCCGGTCGCCGAGGCGTTCGCTCGCGCCCATGGACTTCCTTTGCTGGCCGAGCCCTCCTCCAACGCGCGTTTCGGGCCGAACGCCGTCGGGCCGTACAGTCTCATGCTGGAGAACTTCGGGCCCGGTTCCGTGCTGCCGATCGAGCGGGTGGTGGTCTTCGGACGGCCGACCCTGTCCCGTCCCGTCGCCGCTTTGCTCGCCCGGGAAGACCTTCCCGCGGCCATGTACGAGCCCGTGCCGGTGGCCTGGTACGAACACGGCCGGCGTCGCGAGGAGCGCTTTGATTCACTGACCGAGTTGGCCGGATTCGCGGGTCGCGGCTCAGCTGAATGGCTCGACGCCTGGCTGCTGTCCGGGGCCGCGGCCCAACACGCTCTCGACGGCGTCCTCGAGGCGGAACAGGCAGCCAACGGTCCCGCGGTGGGAGCCACAGTTTGGAAACACGCCCGCGGGCAGTTGGTGTTGGGCTCATCCAACGGCATCCGCGACGTCGACCTTGCAGGGCAGCCGGGTCCCGAGCCCCTCGCCACGGTGTTCGCGAACCGCGGCCTCGCCGGGATCGACGGGACCACCTCCACGGCAACGGGAATAGCCCTCGGGGCTGCTCGCGAGACCACCCTCTTGCTGGGTGACGTCACCTTCCTGCACGACGCGGGCGGCCTCCTCCTCGGGGACGGTGAGCCCGGTCCTGACCTGCGCATCGTGGTCCTCAACGACTCCGGCGGCGGGATCTTCGGACTCCTCGAACACGGAAAGGTGGAGGACGACGGCGGCTACGGCACCGCCGTCGAGCGCCTCTTCGGCACCCCGCACAGCGTGGACATTTCCGCGCTGGCCGCGGCGTACGGAGTCGGGCACACTTCAGTGCGTACGACGGCGGAGCTCGCCACCGCGCTTTCCGCGCCGCTGAAGGGGCGCAGCATTGTGGAGGTGCGCACGGACCGCTCCGGTTTGCGTCCGTTGCACGCGCGTATTAAGGCTTCCGTAGGCGCGGCGGTGTCCCAGGTGCTGCTCGGAGCGTAGGCGCCGGCGACACTCAAACGGATTGGCGACACCCATGCCGATCAGCGATACCCGGATACAAGTGTCGCCCGTCTGTGCCTGTGTCGTGGGTCGATATGAGCGTCGTCAGCAGTTGTCCACATACGGCAGAAAGTGCCTCGTCTGGCCCGAGGTGGGCTGCGATCGTGGATGAATGAACCCACTTCCGCGGCTGATTTTGGCGAAGGACCTGTCCAGGATCGGTCTGACTACCCGAGCATTGTCCGCGCAGGCCCGTTCAGGGAAGCTTGTCCGCATCCGGCATGGTGTGTACGTCGAGGCAGCTCGCTGGAATGACCTAAAGCCTTGGGAACAGTACAGGCTTAGAGTCGAGGCCGCGGCAGAAACGTTCACTTCGCCCATCGCGTTTTCGCATCATTCAGCGGCGACAATTGGCGGGATACCGGTCATCCTTCGGAAACAGCCAGTCCACGCACTCACCGCATTTTCGGCCGGCGGTCGGTCGCGCGCAGGAGTCCGTCGGCACTACGTACCTGAACAAGCCCACAACAGTGAACAGTTGGAGGGTTTTCTCATCACGGGCAGGGTCCGCACCGTCCTCGATATCGCGGCAACGGTCCCCTTTTCGGAAGCTGTGGTGCCCATCGACCATGTGTTGAAGCCGGACGTAGTGCGGGGTGTGCCGGCGGTCTCGAAGGGGGAACTGTTGGCTGGCATCGACGGGACGTATTCACAGGCGGCGGCTCGGCGAATCAGGGCGGTAGTCGATTTCGCCGATCCGCTGTCCAGCTCGCCGGGGGAATCCTACAGCCGCGGGCTGATCCACGTTGCCGGCTTTGCCCCACCGGTGCTGCAATACAGGGTTAGGAACGGTGGTGTCACCATCGCCACCACGGATTTCTACTGGGAGGAGACCAGAGTTGTCGGCGAATTCGATGGCCGGGAGAAATACCTCAAACCGGAGTATCTGCGTGGCCGGACGCCGTCGGATGTGGTGTATGAGGAGAAAGTTCGCGAGGATCGGATCCGGGCCACGGGCAGAAATGTGGCTCGGTGGGTCTGGAATGAACTCAACAGTCCAGGCCGGCTGGAACGAATACTGCTCGACGCAGGGGTACCGCTCCGCCGTCGGTCCTCTGCAGGACACCCAAATGTGTCCGTGACAAGCAAACGGGCCGATGACACTCGGATGTGAGTGTCATCGGCCCGTCTGCGCAGCGATTGTCCGTTCACGCGTCGATAGGGGGTTAGAGTACGCGGCTGAGGAATTCTTTGGTGCGTGCGTGTTGGGGGTTTGTGATGATTTCGCGGGGGTCGCCGGTTTCCACGACGATGCCTCCGTCCATGAAGGTCAGGGTGTCGCCGACTTCGCGGGCGAAGCCGATTTCGTGGGTGACCACGATCATGGTCATGCCGGATTTGGCGAGGTCTTTCATGACGTTGAGTACGTCGCCGACGAGTTCGGGGTCCAGGGCTGAGGTGGGTTCGTCGAAGAGCATGAGTTCGGGTTCCATGGCCAGGGCGCGGGCGATCGCGACGCGTTGTTGTTGGCCGCCGGAGAGTTGTCCGGGGTAGTGGTTGGCGCGGTCTGCCAGGCCTACCCGGTCCAGGAGTTCGAGGGCGTCTTTCTTGGCGGCACCCTTGGCTTTGCCCTTGACTTGTATTGGTGCTTCCATGACGTTGTAGAGGGCGGTTTTGTGGGGGAATAGGTTGAAGCGTTGGAAGACCATGCCGATTTCCCGGCGTTGGGCGGAGATTTCCTTGGTTTTCAGGTCGTGGAGGCGGCCGTTGACTTCGCGGTAGCCGATGAGTTGCTCGCCGACGGAGATGCGTCCTGCGCTGATGGTTTCCAGGAGGTTCACGCAGCGGAGCATGGTGGATTTGCCTGATCCCGAGGGGCCGATGACAACGGAGACTTCGCCTTGGTTGACGGTCAGGTCGATGCCGCGGAGGACGTGGTGGGGGCCGAAGTATTTGTGGAGGCCTTCGATGCGTACCAGTGGTTTCTGGGTGGTGCTCGTCATTTTGTCTCGTCCTCGGGGAAGTCCATCCGCAAGGACGGTTCTGCTTCGGCGCTGGGTGCCACTGCCGCGGCGGCCTTCGCGGCTGCGGGGTTGATGAGGGCCGGGGCGAGGTTGGTGTCCACGCCCTTGCCGTAGTAGGCCTCGATGTAGTGTTGGCCGACCATCAGCAGGCTGGTGATGACCAGGTACCAGATGGCTGCCACGATCAGCAGCGGCACCGGGAGATAGATCCGGTTGGCCAGGGCGTTGGTGGCGAAGGTCAGGTCCAGGGTGAAGGGGACGGCCAGGACCAGGGAGGTGGTTTTGAGCATGCCGATGGTTTCGTTGCCGGTGGGCGGGACGATGATGCGCATTGCCTGGGGCAGGATGATCCGCCACATGATTTTGCCTTTGCCCATGCCCAGGGCTTCGGCTGCTTCGGTTTGTCCCTTGTCCACGGATTTCAGGCCGGCCCGGAAGATTTCGGCGAGGTATGCGGATTCGTTGAGGCCAAGTCCCAGAATGGCCGCTACCAGTGCGGTGATGACGGTGCTGGTGTCCATGCTGAACAGCTCGGGGCCGAACGGGATTCCTGCGCTGATTTTGGGGTAGAGGACGGCGATCAGGCCCCAGAAGACCAGCTGTGTGTATACCGGGGTGCCGCGGAAGAACCAGACCCAGGCCCAGCTCGTGTAGCGCAGTACCGGGTTGTCGGATTGGCGCATGACGGCCAGGAGGATGGCCAGGACGATCGCCAGGACCATCGAGGCTACCGTGAGAAGCAGGGTCCAGCCGACGCCCTGGACGACTTTCACGTCCAGGATGTAGGTCCCCACCACGTCCCAACGGAAGTTGTGGTTGGTGATCACGCTTTGCACCATCAGCACGAGGATGCCAACGATGATGACCGCGCTGATCCACCGGCCGGGATGCCTGACCGGCACCGCATCATTCAATACCGGTGCTACGCGGCCTTGCTGATGATGATCCATCTGTGCACCTGATTTATTGTCGGTGTCCGGAATACTCAAGATTTAACCGCCGGGTTGACTTCGGATGTGGTGATCGCGCCTTCGGCGTTGCCCCAACCGCTGAGGATCTTCTTGTAGGAGCCGTCGGACATCAGCTTAGTGAGGGTCTTCTGGATGAGATCGGCGAGGGCAGTGTCCGACTTCGCGACGGCGATGCCCTGGGGAGCGGCGTCGTAAACGTCACCGAGCCTCTCGAGCTGGCCGTTGGTCTGGGTCAGGGCGTATCCGATGATAGGGGAGTCCGCTGCCATCGCATCGATACTGCCGTTGACCAGACGCGTGGTGACGTCGGTCTGGTTCTTCAACGTGACAATGTTGATGGCCGGCTTGCCGTCGGCTGCACACTTCTTGTTGCGGCCGGAGAGGTCCGGATCTTCCTGGACGGTTCCGGTCTGCACGCCGATCGACTTGCCACAGATGTCATCCAGCGAGAACTTCTTCGGGTTGCCCTTCTGGACGGCCCAAGCGGTGCCGGCGTTGAAGTAGCTGACCATGTTGACAGCGCCGAGTCGCTCCGGGTTGATGGTGAAGGAGGAAATGCCGAGATCGTACTTGGGGCCGAGGGCAGGGAGGATGCCCGTGAATTCGGCGGTCTGCACCTGGACCTTCAGGCCGAGGGTGGCGCCGATCGCTTTGGCGATGTCGACGTCGTAACCCACAGGGGTCTGGCCGTCGGTTCCGAGGAACTCCGCGGGCGCGTAGCTCGTGTCCGAGCCGACTGTCAGAGTGCCCTTGGACTTGATGGCGGCGGGGACCAAAGCTGCCAGGGTGTCGTCCTTGGTGATGGTGGTGGGGTCGAAGCTCGCATTCGCGCTACCGGAAGGCGAAGCTGCACTCGACGGTCCTGCCTCCGAGGCGTTGGTGCAGGCGGTGAGGGCCAGCGCGCCGATTGCGATGATGGTTGCAGCTTTGAGCGTCGAACTGACAGGAAGCGAGCGGGATTTCTGCATTTTCTTACCTTTTGTTGCAGTGGATGCGAAACTAATCGGTTCATAGTGTATCGCCGAAGATGAGATGTGCGTCACAGAAAACTAAGTTTTACTATTGGATAACCTAGCAAGTAAAAAATCAAGACCCCCGCTCTTGCTGTTGTCTGGCCCCCCAGACAGTCGGGAGCCAAGCTGCAGAGGCGGAGGTGAGGATTGGAACTTCAGACGCGGGCTAGCGGTTGATGCCGAGCGACTCAAGCATCGGCCGGAATTTGGCCCAGGTCTCTGCCAGCTCGGCCTCGGGAACGGAACCCTCAACGATCCCGCAGCCCGCATAGAGGCGCACGGTGGTTGGGCTCTCGATGATCGCGCCGCGCAGGGCGATGCCCCACTCACCGTTGCCCGCGGCGTCGAGCCATCCGACCGGCCCCGCGTACGGTCCGCGGTCCATGTGCTCAAGCTCCCGGATCAGCTCCCCGGCCACCAAAGTAGGCGTCCCACACACGGCGGCCGTGGGGTGGAGGGCGTTGATCAGGGCCAGACACGTAGGGACATGTCCCTCAATATCGGCGAGCTCGGCCTTCACGTCCGAGGCTAGGTGCCACACATTGGGCAGTTCCAGGATGAACGGCTCGCTGTGGGCGTTCATGGCTTCGGAAAAGGGCGCCAGCTGCGTAGTCAACGATTGAATGGCAATCTCGTGCTCATGCCGTTGTTTCTCCGAGCCGGCCAGCACGCGTTCAGCGTATTCCATCGGGGAACCGGCCATTCCCTCCGCGTCGCGCCGATCCAACGTTCCGGCCAGGACCCGCGCCTGCGCCGTCCGGCCCTCCACCTGGATGAGCATTTCCGGCGTCGCGCCCACCAAGCCGTCGACGCCGTATGTCCAGCATTCGCGGTATCGGCTGGCCAGCTGGCGGAGCACTTGGGAGGCGTTGACGCCGTCGGGCAACGTTGCCACGACATCCCGCGCCAAGACCAGCTTCTCCAGCTTTCCCGTCCGGATTTCCGCGACGCCGTCGGCGACGGCCTGCTTCCAGTCAGTCTCGCTCAGGGAACCGCTCTCGAGCGTGACCTTCCCATCACCCAACTGACTCGCAGTTGTTGTCGTTATGAGCCCGCTAAACGACAACAACTGCGAGTCAGTTGGGTGCGCGACGTCGGAGCCTCCTGCCGGGCTCAGCCACCCCGCCAGCGCGGCGAGGGCGCCCGCCTCGGTGAGTTCGACGTCGTCGAGCGTCAACTGGGTAAGCCATGACTGCCCATCCCGGATCCCGACCACAATTTCCGGAAGGATCAGGCGCGATTCAAAAGCCGACGTCTTGGAGAAGGCAAAGGAGCCGAAGGCCACGGGGCCGGTGCCGGGGAGCTCGAGGGGATCTGTGATGTCGGCTTCAATGACGAGATGGCGCCACCAGATGTCGGCTTCAAGGAAGCGATCAGGACCGGAAGCCGTGAAGCGCGCAAGTTCGCCAAAGCCCACCAGTCCGTTCTCGCGGCGGGACCAGCACAGGACGTCGTCCCGGACCAGAAACGACGGCAGCCCCCCGGAGGATGAATCAACATCGAGGGGGACTGTCAAGGTGCGGAGCGTACTCGTCATGATGGAACAACATTACTCCCGCGGGCCACACGAACCGCGTCGGCCAGAACGGAAACCCGGCTCAGCCGCGGGCGGAACCGTGCGCCAGGAATGGAGCGCCCGAAGTTCTTCCCAAATTTGTCTGAGACAATTGCAGGGTGAACCGAGCATCCTTGGAAAAGCGTCCGGACGAAGTTGCGACGATGTTTGATGATGTCGCCCCCAAATACGACGTCGTCAACGATGTCCTGTCCATGGGGCAGACCAGGCGTTGGCGCCGAGTGGTCGTGGATGCGATGGATGTCCGGGTTGGCCAAAGGGTCCTGGACCTTGCCGCCGGTACCGGTACTTCCAGCGAACCCTACGCCGACGCCGGCGTAGACGTTGTGGCCTGCGATTTCTCCTTGGGGATGCTGAAGGTGGGCAAGCGCCGCCGGCCGGACATCAACTTCGTTGCCGGAGACGCCACCAAGCTCCCGTTCGCAGACAACTCCTTCGATGCGTGCACCATTTCCTTCGGCCTTCGCAACGTCAACGAACCACATAAGGCACTCGCCGAGATGCTCCGCGTCACCAAGCCCGGCGGACGCCTGGTCATCGCAGAGTTCTCGGCCCCCGTGGTGCCCCTCTGGCGGACCATGTACACCGAATACCTCATGCGCGCCCTGCCCGCCATCGCCACCAAGGTCTCCTCCAACCCGGACGCGTACGTGTATCTTGCCGAGTCCATTCGCGCTTGGCCAGACCAGGACCACTTGGCCGCGTGGCTGCAGGAAGCCGGCTGGACGAACGTGAACTATCGCAACCTGAGCGGTGGCATCGTGGCGGTACACCGGGCCCAAAAGCCTTCCGAACACCGCGAAAGCGTCCCCGTGGCCAAGCTGCGCCGCCAGATCAAGCCGCGCCGCCAAGCCGGCGAACAGTCCCGTTGACCGGCTTATTAACAAGGACACTGTGAACGTACTGATAGTCGGCGCAGGGCCAGCCGGGTCCACCGCCGCTTACTACCTTGCCCAGGCTGGAATTTCAGTGACGGTGCTGGAAAAGACCAGCTTCCCGCGCGAAAAGGTGTGTGGCGACGGGCTCACGCCCCGTGCGGTCCGCGAAATCCAAAAACTCGGACTCCCGCATGCCGAGAACGAAGGCTGGCGCCGCAACAAAGGACTCCGACTGATCGCCGGCGGCCGGACCATTGAGTTGCCCTGGCCCGAAGTCGCCGACTTTCCCACCTATGGACTCATCCGCACGCGCCTCGGGTTCGACGAGGAACTGGCCCGGCACGCCCAGGCGGCGGGCGCCGTCGTGCTCGAACGCCACAGCGTTACCGAAGCTCTGCGCGACGAATCCGGGCGCGTCATCGGCGCCCGGGCCGCGCTGCTCGACGAATCCGGGCGGAAGACGGGCGAAACGCGGGACTTTCACGCCGACGTCGTACTAGCCGCGGACGGTAACTCCACGCGCACTGCCGTTTCACTCGGCATGCACAAGCGCGATGACCGACCACTCGGCGTCGCAGTGCGCACCTACTTCACGTCTCCGCGCCACGAAGACGATTGGATGGAAGGCTGGCTCGAGCTTCCGGGCAAGTCCGGCAAGCCGCTGCCCGGCTACGGTTGGGTGTTCGGCGTCGGCGACGGCACGTCCAACGTTGGCCTCGGAATCCTGAACTCGTCCAAGGAATTCGGCAAGCTCGATTACAAGCAGGTTCTCCGCGAATGGACCGCCGGGATGCCGTCCGAATGGGGCTTCACCCCCGAAAACCAGGTGGGCGAGATCCGCGGCGCAGCCCTGCCCATGGGCTTCAACCGGACCCCGCACTACTCGCCCGGGCTCATGCTCCTGGGCGACGCCGGCGGAATGGTGTCCCCCTTCAACGGCGAAGGCATTTCCTACGCCATGGAGTCCGCCCGCTTTGCGGCCGAGTTCATCATCGACGCATCCTCGCGTTCGCGTTCAGCGGGATGGGGATCCGGCACGGAGACTTCCAGAGCCGCCGATGCGCACCTTTCGCGCTACGCGGACTACGTGCGGGACCAGTGGGGTTCACACTTCACCCTGGGCCGCGTCTTTGCTGCGCTCATCGGCAAGCCCGCCGTGATGAAACTCGCACTGCGGACGGGCATGCCCATCCCTGTGCTGATGCGCTTTGTGGTGAGAATGCTCGCCAACCTCACGGATTCGTCCGCCAAGGGTTTCGAGGACCGCGCAATCCGCGTCCTTGAGATGCTGGTCCCCGCCACGTCCAACACCATGTCCCACGCCGCTTCCACCCGCGGCGGCACCGAATCAACGCTTTCCACTGCGAAAAGTTAGGGTTAACCCGTGACTCACTCTGCCGAACACAGTTGGACGCATGCAGGCCACGGCCTGCCGGACACTGTCGAACCTGCTCCCACCACCACCGCGATAGCCACTGGCCTGCAGCTTCCTGCCGGTTTTGCCGCTATCGCCAAGGATATGGAGCTGGGTCCTGCCATCACCACCAACCTTGCCCGCGTGGAAAAGAAGCTCCGTGAAGCCATTGCCAATTCGGATCCCCTGGCTGATGCAACGTCGCGTCACCTGGTGGAAGCCGGTGGAAAGCGCATTCGCCCGCTTCTGACTCTCTTGTGCGCCCACCTCGGGGACGCATCCCGTCCGGAAGTGGTCCAGGCCGCCGTCGTGGTTGAACTGACGCACCTTGCAACCCTCTACCACGACGACGTGATGGATTCCGCCCCCTACCGCCGCGGAGCCCCCACGGCCCACGAAGTCTGGGGCAACTCGGTGGCCATCCTCACCGGCGATTTGATCTTTGCCCGGGCCTCGATCCTGGTGTCCGAGCTGGGCTCGCGTGCCTTGGGAATCCAGGCCCGCACTTTTGAACGCTTGTGCCTGGGCCAACTGCACGAAACCGTCGGCCCTCGTGAAGGCGAAGACGCGGTGGAGCATTACCTGTCTGTCATCGCCGACAAGACGGGCTCCCTGGTTGCCGCGTCCGGCCAGCTCGGGGCTATCTTCGCTGGTGCAGACGAAGCCTTCGAGGACGTACTGGTGGAATACGGCGAGAAAGTGGGAGTGGCCTTCCAGCTGGCTGATGATGTCATCGACGTCACCGGCGTCAAGGTCAAGTCCGGCAAGTCCCCGGGAACGGACCTTCGCGAAGGGGTTCCGACTCTGCCGGTCCTCCTGCTCCGCAAGGCCGCCGACAATGGTGACCACTCCGCCGTCGAACTCTTGAAGCTGGTTGACGGCGACCTCACCTCCGACGAGGCCTTGGCAGAAGCTGTGGCAAGGCTGCGCGAGCACCCCGTCACCGCGGAGTCCTGGGTCATCGCGCGTCAGTGGGCCGCGGAAGCGATCGAGGCGTTGAAGCCGTTGCCCGAAGGTGTGGTCAAGGAGTCGCTCACGAACTTCGCCCACGCCGTTGTGGAACGCGCCAGCTAGAACCCCAAGTAACTCGCATTTGTTGTCGTTAAAACGCGCCAAAACGACAACAAATGCGAGCTAGTTGGGCGGGGCGGGGGAGGCGCTTAAATGCAATGGCCCCGGTTCTTTGCAACGCTACGAGTCACGCGTTGCAACGAACCGGGACCATAATCTCCGTTCGCATCAGACTCACCGGAGGCATTTAGTGAATCCGTTTACAGCATATGACAGCCTTGTCACGACTGCAACTTTCCTGGTCAAAAGTTTTTGGAATATTGGCCAAGGGTCTTGATGTCGCAGATTCCCCACCATTGAGGCTCCGGTAAAGACAAGGGCTTGGATTCTCGGCGTCGGACTCCGGAAACTCGGCCAAAACAGGGGAGTTTCGCCCGGTTTCCTCGTTTGCCCGATATCCACATAGCTAAACTGCGGTCTTTTCAACGTCATCGCCACACTGCTGAGGTTGATCCATGGACCTGGTTGGATTCCTGAACTACGCTGGCTCGGCTGCGAGGACTGCCACAGTCAAACGGGCAGGCTATTCGGACCGGGCTATCCGAGCTGCGGTTGTTGGGGGCATAGTCGTCCGGCGACGCCACGGAGTCCTGGCGTTGCCGATCGCCCAAGAGGATATCGTCGCGGCCCTCATCGCCAATGGGTTGCTGACATGCGCATCCGGGGCCAGGCACAATGGCATCTGGGTGCTGCGCGAACCTCCGGTCCTCCATTTGCAGTGCAGGCACGGCAACGCCAAGGACTTCGTGATGCACCGCGAATCTGTGGTGGAGACACCGCACATCCGCCCGGTCGCCAGCCTGACGGATACTCTGCTGCACGCCCTCCGTTGCCGGTCTGAAATTGAGGCAGCCATTATGGTGGAAAGCGCCTTGCTCCAGGGCCGGACCAATCTTGCTTACCTCCGTGAGAGGCTGCCCGGCAACCGGAACGGCGCGGCCAGAAAGGTGCTTTCACAGGTCGATGGCTCGGCTGATTCTCCCATCGAAGTCGTGGCGCGGATTCTTTTCCGACAAGCCGGCATCCGTACCGAGACGCAGGTCGAATTGTCAGGAATCGGAATTGTGGACTTTTTGCTGGAGGGAAGGCTGATTGTGGAGATTGACGGCGAGAGCCATATGCAGCCTCGGCAGGTCAAGAAGGACCGGCGCCGCAACAATGCAGGCACAGTCAAGGGTTACCTGGTTCTCCGGTACGACTATTCCCAGATTGTGTATCAGCGAGAGACCGTCCTGGCCGAGGTCCTCCATGTTCTCCGACGGACAGGCCGCTGAATCTCCCCGGTTTTGGCCATGGTTTGAGAGGGACAACCCCGGAAACACGGGCCTCGAGAGCTAAACGCAGCCCAAAGGTGGGGAGGAAGCTCCGCCCCCACTGAAAAGAACCCTCAGTCTTCGTCGCTGAAAGCCCAGTCGAACATGTCGAACACGAACTCGGAGAACGTGCCTTCTTCGGATTTCCACTGGCCTCGGGCGTTGTTACGGCGCCACACGATGGGATCCGGGACGCCGAGATCGCCTACGCGGAAGCCCCAGGTGAATTGTTCTTCCTCGTCCTCAAGGAACATGAGGAAGCCTTCGTCATCCACTTCGAGTTCCTCGGGGTCCCAGAAGTAGTGGTAGGCCTCCATGAGGTCCTCGCAACCACCGATCGCCAGGTAAAACTCGCGCAGGACCATGGGGATGGTGAACGAGTGGGCGGCCAAGGCTTCGTCCAGCTCAGAGGCGCTCAGGCCGTCTTCTTCCTGCCATTCGTCCTCGAGATACTTCGGTACAAGCGCGCGGAACTTCTCGAGGAACATGTCAGTCATGCTCCCATCCTAGCTAATCGCGGCCGGGTGATTCGGCGCCGAAGGGGCCCCCGCTGCGGTGCCATCCCCGGACCGCCAACGGGACCCGCCAACCACGCCGCCAAGCCACCACTCTAAAGGCGAAAACCCATGCCGCAATCAAGGCAGCGGTGATCCCGTTAAAGGCCCCCACGCTCCAGAGCACTGCCGTCAGGGCCGCTCCAGTGAAGGCCGGAAGAGCGTAGAGATCCCGGGCATTGAAGAGGGTGGGGATTTCGTTGGCAGTGATGTCGCGCAGCAAACCGCCGCCCACGGCCGTGGAGACGCCCAGCAGCATTGCAGCCACCGGATTCATCCCGGCAGCCAGCGCCTTGAGTGTTCCGGTAATGCAAAACAGGGCCAGCCCGCCCGCGTCGAACAGGGTCAGGAGGGAGGTGAAGCGCTGGATGCTCGAAAACAGGAAGTACACCAGCCCCGCAGCCAATAGGGGAGGCACAACATAAACAGGGTTGGTGAACGCCGCTGGTGGCCCGGCATTGATGATGATGTCGCGCATGATGCCGCCGCCCAGGGCCACGAGCGAAGCCAGGAGAAGCGAGCCGATGATGTCGAACCGTTTCTTGGCCGCGAGCAACGATCCGGACACCGCGAAGAAGAAGACGCCGGCGAGGTCCAGCCAAACCAGCGCAAGGTCAAAAGTGAACAAATGCAGCTCCATTCTTCGTTCACGCACGGGGGATCCTGTTCGCCCAACGTTACGCTTGCACGCATGAACAACCCCGTCTTGATCGCGTGCGCCCACGGAACCCGGAACGTCGAAGGGCAGGCGGCTATCCGCCAAGTCATGGCCGACATCGAGGCCCTGAGGCCCGGACTGACCGTTGTGGAGGCCTACGTCGACGTCCAGGAACCGGAGTTGTCCGGCGTGGTGGCGAGTCTCCCGGAAGGCGCGCCCGCCGTCGTCGTTCCCTTGCTGCTCAGCACCGGTTACCACGTCCAGGTGGACATCCCCCAAGCGATCAAGGGCCGCCCGGAAGTGTCCGCGGCGCCTCCGCTGGGCCCGGATCCGCGGCTCGCCGAGCTGCTCGCCGCACGGTTGCGCGATTCAGGCTTGGGCGACGACGACGGCGTCCTGCTCGCCGCCGCGGGCTCGTCCTTGCCGGACGGTTCCGTTGATTCGGAGGAGCAGGCGCGCCAGCTCGCCGAGCTGCTGCCCAATAAAGTCCGGGTCGCCTATGGCGCCAGTGCCGAACCGAACGTGCCCGACGGCGTCGCGGCCCTGCGCGCTGATCTCGCCGGCGGCGCGGCAAGCGAAGCGGCCGGGCGCGTCGTCGTGTCCTCATACTTGTTGGCCACCGGCTACTTCCACGACCAGCTGTCCAAGGCAGGAGCCGACGTCGTGACTGCCCCGCTGCTGCCGTCTCCGGTGCTGGCGGAGATCGCCCTGGAACGCTACGACGCAGTCCTGGCCGGAATGCACAGCAAGGCAAAGTGAACAAGGCCATTCGGCGGTTCGTGACGAAATGTTTCCCTAGGTGACTCTTCGTTTCTGCGTCGTTGTTGGAGAAATCTGGCCAGCCCTACAGTCGATGCATGACTGATACAGCTCTAGCCGGAGCGTCTACGGACGAGGCTGCCCCCAAGCGCCCTGCCCGTACCGCCCGTCCTGCCGCGAAACCCCACGGCCAATGGAAAGTTGACGGCACAGCGCCGCTCAACGCCAACGAGACTTGGAAGCAGGAAGACAACGGGCTGAACGTCCGTGAGCGTATCGAGTCTGTCTACTCCAAGCACGGCTTCGACTCGATCGATGCCACGGACCTGCACGGCCGCTTCCGCTGGTGGGGCCTCTACACCCAGCGCAAGCCCGGGATCGACGGCGGCAAGACCGCCACGCTTGAGCCGCACGAGCTTGAAGACAAGTACTTCATGCTCCGCATAAGGATCGACGGCGGTGCGCTCACCACCGAACAGCTGCGTGTGATCGGCCAGATTTCCGTGGACTTCGCGCGCGGCAGCGCCGATCTCACGGACCGCCAGAACATCCAGCTTCACTGGATCCGGGTGGAGGACATGCCGGAAATCTGGCACCGCCTCGAATCCGTCGGCCTGTCCACCACCGAAGCCTGCGGCGACGTCCCACGTGTCATCCTGGGCTCCCCGGTGGCCGGCATCGCCAAGGACGAGATCATCGATCCCACGCCGTTGATCAACGAACTCGCGGAGCGCTTCATCGGCGACCCCGAGCTCGCCAACCTGCCGCGCAAGTACAAGACCGCCATCACCGGCCACCCTTCGCAAGACGTGGTCCACGAGATCAACGACTTCGGCCTGGTAGGCATGGTCCACCCGGAACTCGGCGTCGGCTATGACCTCTGGGTGGGCGGCGCACTCTCCACCAACCCCATGCTGGCCAAGCGGCTCGGCGCGTTCGTGAAGCCCGAGGAAGCCGCCGAAGTGTGGCTCGGCGTCACCAGCATCTTCCGCGACTACGGCTACCGCCGCATGCGCACCAAGGCACGCCTGAAGTTCCTCCTGGCCGACTGGGGTCCGGAGAAGTTCCGCCAGATCCTTGAAGACGAATACCTCGGCTTCAAACTTGCCGACGGCCCCGCTGCGCCCAAGCCTTCGACACCCGGCGACCACGTCGGCATCCACGAACAGAAGGACGGCAAGTTCTTCATCGGCGCCACCCCCTTGGCCGGACGGCTGTCCGGAAGCCAGCTCGTGAAACTGGCGGACACCCTGGAAGCCCATGGCTCTTTCCGCCTCCGCACCACACCGCACCAGAAGGTTGTGGTGCTGGACGTCGCCAAGGAGCAGGTTGAACCGCTCGTGGCCGAGCTGGACTTCCTGGGCCTCTCCGCCCGACCGTCCGTGTTCCGCCGCGGCACCATCGCCTGCACCGGCATAGAGTTCTGCAAGCTTGCCATCGTGGAGACCAAGGTCACCGCAGCCACTGCCGTTGCCGAACTGGAACGCCGTTTGGCGGACCTCACGGAAAGCAAGCAGCTGCCCCAGGCACTGTCCCTGCACATCAACGGCTGCCCCAACTCCTGCGCCCGCATCCAGACCGCGGACATTGGCCTCAAGGGCATGATGCTGCCAACGCCCGACGGCGACCCCACCCCGGGCTTCCAGGTTCACTTGGGCGGCGGGCTCGCTTCGTCCGACCGCGAAGAAGCCGGCCTCGGACGCACCGTGCGTGGCCTCAAGGTTTATGTCGAGGACCTGCCAGATTATGTGGAGCGGGTGGTCCGGAAATTTGTGGCCGACCGTGCCGAGGGCCAAACCTTCGCCGAATGGGCACATGCTGCCGATGAAGGAGATCTCCAGTGACGACAACCGTCAAACAACGTTCCCACGACGAACTCAAGGCCTTGGCCGAATCCGGTGCCGCTGAGCTCGGCTGGAACGCACCGGCCCGTGACGTCATCGCCTGGGTAGTCCGCAACTTCGAACTGCCCGCCGTCGCTGTGGCTTGCTCCATGGCCGACGCCGTGCTGCCGGCCCTCGTCGCGGACCAGTTTCCCGGCGTCGACGTCTTGTTCCTGGAGACCGGCTACCACTTCCCGGAAACCCATGCCACACGCGACGAGGTCGCTGCTAACCTGCGGGTGAACATCGTGGACGTGCTCCCGGAAAACACCGTGGAGCAGCAGGACCGCCTTCTCGGCAAGGACCTGTTCGCCGGGGACGCCGCCCAGTGCTGCGCGCTGCGCAAGGTCCAGCCGTTGCGCAGGACCCTCGCCGGCTACGAAGTCTGGTTTACCGGCGTGCGCCGCGACGAGGCCCCCACCAGGACCAACACCCCACTGATCACCTGGGACGAAGCCAACGGCCTGGTCAAGGTCAACCCGATGGCGGACTGGAGCTTTGACCAGTTGGTCCAGTACTCGGAAGACAACATCCTTCCCGTCAACCCGCTTCTCAGCCAGGGCTACCCGTCCATCGGATGCCAGCCCTGCACCAGGAAAGTAGCCCCGGGAGCAGACCCCCGTTCCGGCCGCTGGGCCGGGACCGACAAGACAGAATGCGGACTACACGTATGAGCACCCAAATCACCAACGAGGACACGGAGCTGTCAGTGCTGGAAGAGGACCTTGTGGAGACGCCGGCCGCCGCCCAGCGCGTGGCAGGGGAGCGGCTGTCCAGCCTCGACACCCTTGAGTCCGAGGCCATCCACATCATCCGCGAGGTTGTCGCCGAGTTCGAGAAGCCGGCGCTGCTGTTCTCCGGCGGCAAGGACTCCGTGGTGATGCTGCACTTGGCCACCAAGGCGTTCTGGCCCGGCAAGGTCCCGTTCCCCGTGCTGCACGTGGACACCGGCCACAACTTCCCCGAGGTCATCGAATTCCGCGACCGCACGGTGGAACGCCTGGGCCTGAAGCTCGTGGTCGGCTCCGTGCAGGAATTCATCGACCGCGGCGAACTCGCCGAGCGTGCCGACGGCACCCGCAACCCGCTGCAGACCGTGCCCCTGCTGGATGCCATTCAGCGCAACAAGTTCGACGCCGTCTTCGGCGGCGGCCGTCGCGACGAGGACAAGGCCCGTGCCAAGGAGCGCATCTTGAGCCTGCGCGACGAGTTCGGTCAGTGGGATCCCCGCAACCAGCGCCCCGAATTGTGGAACCTCTACAACGGCCGCCATACCGTGGGCCAGCACGTCCGGGCGTTCCCCATCAGCAACTGGACCGAGCTGGACGTGTGGCGCTACATCGAGCGCGAAGGCATTGAGCTGCCCGGCCTGTACTACGCCCACGAGCGTGAAGTCTACGAACGCGACGGCATGTGGCGTGCGGTTGGTGAGGTTTCCCTGCCGCTTCCGCACGAGGAAGTTATCACCAAGACGGTGCGTTACCGCACCGTAGGGGACATGTCCTGCACTGGCGCGGTTGTTTCGGACGCGGCCGACGTCGCGGCTGTTGTTCTGGAGGTAGCCGCATCCACCCTCACCGAACGTGGCGCCACCCGAGCAGATGACCGCATCTCCGAGGCAGCCATGGAAGACCGCAAGAAGGACGGCTACTTCTAATGAGCACGATTTCCACAAGCTCAATCACCGAATCCAACGTGGGCCCACACCGGCAGGGTTCCCTGGCCGAGCGCAGCGAGGTTAGGGTGCCGGTGGGGACTCTGTTCCGCTTCGCCACCGCCGGATCGGTCGACGACGGCAAGTCCACCCTCGTGGGCCGCCTCCTGCACGACTCCAAGGCGATCCTCGCCGACCAGCTCGACGCCGTGGCCCGCACCTCGGCGGACCGTGGCTTCGGTGGAGCCGGCGCTACTGGCAGCCAGGCGATCGACCTCGCCCTCCTGACCGACGGCCTTCGTGCCGAGCGGGAACAGGGCATCACCATCGACGTCGCCTACCGCTACTTCGCCACCGACCGCCGCAGCTTCATCCTCGCGGATTGCCCCGGCCACGTGCAGTACACCAAGAACACGGTGACCGGCGCGTCCACTGCGGATGCCGTCGTCGTACTCATTGACGCCCGCAAGGGAGTCCTGGAGCAGACCCGCCGGCACTTGTCCGTGTTGCAGTTGCTGCGCGTGGCGCACGTGATCATTGCCGTGAACAAGATCGACCTCGTGGACTTCAGCGAGTCTGTCTTCCGCGAGATCGAGACGGACGTTCAGAAAGTTGCCCGCGAGCTTGGCTTGGGTTCCGATGGAATAGCAGACGTCGTGGTCATCCCTGTGTCGGCGCTCGACGGCGACAACGTGGTGGACCGCTCCGACCGCACCCCGTGGTACGGCGGCCCGGCACTACTCGAGGTCTTGGAGACCCTTCCGGCCGCCGACGAGTTGGAAAGCCACCTCGAGAGCTTCCGCTTCCCGGTCCAGCTGGTCATCCGCCCGCAGGGCGCACTGGCTCCCGACGCCGTCGCCGCAGGGCTCGACGTCGAGGCATACCGAGACTACCGCGCCTACGCCGGCCAGATCACGGAAGGGACCGTGAAGCTCGGCGACGAGGTCACCGTCCTGAGCCCGGGCCACGAGCCCAAGATCACCACCGTCACCGGGATTGACTTCGCCGGCAGCGAGCTGGCTGAGGCCACTGCTCCGCAGTCCGTGGCGATCCGCTTGGCGGATGACATCGACATCGCACGCGGTGACACCATCGCCGCAGCAGGGACCGTGCGCGAAAGCTCGGCCGATCTGTACGCGGCACTGGCCTGGCTCTCGCCGAAGCCGTTGCGTGAAGGTGCCAAGGTGCTCGTGAAGCACGGCACCCGCACTGTCCAGGCGCTCGTCCGAAACGTGACGGGCAAGCTGGATCTGGCCACGTTCAATGTGGAGGCTACGTCCAGCCTTGAGCTGAACGACATCGGTAACGCCCAACTTCGGCTGGCCGCGCCGTTGCCCTTGGAAAACTACCTGCACCACCGTCGTACCGGGGCGTTCCTCGTCATCGATCCGGTCGACGGCAACACCCTCGCCGCCGGTTTGGTGAAGGACCACCCGGGCGACCACGAGGACGAACGTTACGTCATCTGACGTTGTTGGCCACCGGAGCCGCAGCTTGTTTCTCAACCCCGCCTTCAGGGTGCGGGAGGGGAAACAAGCTGCGGTTTTTTGCGTTGGGGCCTCCCGAATTGTGACGTTGCATGAACGTGCGTGACCCAGAGTTTCCGGGGCGTTGAACGGTAAATATGACAGTCCCTATGGTGAATCCATGACCTCTTCGGATTGGTCCTTGCCTGCCCGCAATGGGCGATGTCGCGGGGACTGACAACCCGCCCTGCCCCTTCCGCAACGCATCACAAGGATCAACATGTCAAAGACCCCAGAACCCACGCCGCCCGCTTCGAACCCGGGCACCACGCGCATTGTCGCGGGCGAAAGCACCAAGCCCAAGCGCCGCCGCACGCTCGAGATCGGGATCGCCGTCGGACTCGTCCTACTGATCGGCGCCGGCGCCGCAGTGGCATCGGTTGTCGCGAAGAACAACGAAACCCAGGCCGCGGCGGCAACGACACCCGCCGCCGAACTTCGGCTCGGCTACTTCGGCAACGTCACCCACGCCCCGGCGCTTGTGGGCGTCAGCAAGGGCATCTTCGCCAGCAAGCTGGGCAGCACCAAGCTCACCACCCAGATCTTCAACGCCGGACCGGCCGCCATCGAGGCACTCAACGCCGGCGCGATCGACGCCGCGTACCTGGGACCCAACCCGGCCATCAACTCCTTCGTCCAAAGCAAGGGCGCATCCATCAGCATCATCGCCGGTGCAGCCTCCGGCGGGGCCCAACTGGTGGTCAAGCCCGGGGTCAACAGCGCCGCGGACCTCAAGGGCAAGACCCTGGCCTCGCCGCAGCTCGGCGGTACCCAGGACGTAGCCCTGCGCGCGTGGCTGGCCAAGCAGGGCCTGAAGACCAACCCGAACGGCGGTGGCGACGTCGCCATAAACCCGACCGACAACGCCCAGACCCTCAAGCTCTTCCAGGACGGAAAGCTCGACGGCGCGTGGCTGCCTGAACCGTGGGCCTCGCGTTTGGTGCTCCAGGCCGGCGGCAAGGTGCTGGTGGATGAGAAGGACCTGTGGGACGGCTCCACGACCGGAAAGCCGGGCCAATTCCCCACCACCATCCTGATCGTCAGCAAGAAGTTCGCCGCTGAACACCCCCAGACGGTGACCGCCCTGCTCCAAGGCCACCAGGCCTCGGTCAATTGGCTCAACTCCGCCTCCGCTGCCGACAAGGCCACCGCCATCAACGCCGCACTGAAGGCAACGGCGGGCAGCACGCTCCCGGCCGACGTCATCGACCGCTCGCTGAAGAACATGGTCTTCACCGTGGACCCGCTCGCCGGAACCTACAAGAAACTGCTCCAGGACGGCGTGGACGCCGGCATCACCAAACCGGCCGACATCAACGGCATCTTCGACCTCCGCGCCCTCAACAACGTGACCGGACAGAAGACCTCGGCCGCGGGACTGGGCCAAGACTGAAACGCCACGGCCCAACTGACTCGCAGTTGTTGTCGTTTTGAGGGCTCATAACGACAACAACTGCTAGTTAGTTGGGTGCACATTCACTAACAAAGCAACAAACGAAGGACGGGACCATGCCAGTCGTACTGGAACACTTGGGTAAACGCTTCGGCGACGGCGCCCCGGTGCTGGACGACGTCAACGCCACCATCGAACAAGGCGAGTTCGTCGCCCTGCTCGGTGCGTCCGGCTGCGGCAAATCCACCCTGCTGAACATCCTCGCGGGGCTGGACCAGCCGACGTCGGGCGCCCTGGAGGTGCCCAGCGACGGCGCGGCCTTCATGTTCCAGGATTCCGCGCTGTTCCCGTGGCTCACTGCCCGCGGCAACATCGAACTCGCGCTGAAGCTCGCGGACAAGCCCGGCAGCCTGAGCAAAGCGTCGCGTGCCGCCCGTGCAGGCGAGTTGCTGGACCTCGTCCATTTGGGCGGCGCTGGGGAGAAGCGCCCGCACGAGCTCTCCGGCGGCATGCGCCAACGCGTCGCCCTGGCCCGCGCGTTGGCACAGGACCGGCAACTGCTGCTCATGGACGAACCGTTCGCCGCCCTCGACGCCATCACCCGGGACCTCCTGCATGACGAGCTAGAGCGGATCTGGAAGGAAACCGGCCGCACCATCGTGTTCGTGACGCACAACGTGCGCGAAGCCGTCCGGCTGGGCCAGCGGGTCCTGTTGCTCTCCTCCCGTCCGGGACGGGTTGTTGCCGAGTGGAACGTCACCGAGGAACACCGGACCGACGCCGGCCGTGCCGGGGAGCTGACCGGAACCATTACCCGCCGCCTGCGTGAGGAAATCCGCCGCCATGCCAATTGAACAAGAAACACTCCCCGCCGGCGAAAGCACCGCGGAGAGCACGCTGCCGGACACCGAGGCGGCCCGGCACATCACCTCGCCGTCCCTGAAGGGAAACCCGGACGAACTCCGGGACCTCGAAGCCGGCCTGGACAAATTGCAGTCGGATGCCCACCGCAAGGCACGTATCGACTGGGCCCGGATCATCCTCCCGATCGCGGCACTCCTGGTGCTGATCCTGGCGTGGCAGTTCTACGTCTCCCTCGGCTTGAAGCGCCGCGACCAGGTCCCCGGCCCGCTTGATGTCCTGGGCCAGTTCGGTGCCCTCTGGGCCGAAGGCAAAGCCCAAGAAGCCATCTGGACCTCACTTCAGCGCGGGGTCATCGGCTTCCTCATCAGCGTTGCCGTGGCCACGCCCGTGGGCTTGCTCCTCGCGCAGGTGCAGCCGCTGCGCCGTGCCTTCGGGCCGCTCATTTCCGGGCTCCAGGTGCTGCCGTCGGTGGCTTGGGTTCCGGCCGCCATCATCTGGTTCGGACTCTCGGACGGGACCGTGTACTTCGTTGTCCTGATGGGTGCCATCCCGTCCATCATCAACGGCTTGATTTCCGGCGTCGACCAGATCCCGCCGCAATACCGGAGCGTGGGCAAGGTCCTTGGCGCATCCCGGCTCCAGATGGCCTTGCAGATTGTGCTGCCCGCGGCCCTCCCCGGCTACCTCAGCGGACTCAAACAGGGTTGGGCTTTCTCTTGGCGTTCCCTCATGGCCGCCGAGATCATCGCGGTGGGTGGCACCATCGGCTTCGGACTCGGTTCGCTTCTGGACCAGGGACGCACCTTGTCGGACATGGCCACGGTCATGTCCGCGATCCTCGCCATCCTGTTCGTGGGCATCCTGATTGAACTTCTGGTCTTCGCCCCGATCGAACGCCGCCTCCTGCTGCGCCGTGGCCTCCTGGCGGGGAGCACGCGCTAAGGAATTCCCCGGACCGCCCCGTGGTTGATGCGGGCATGAAACGAATCGGTTTTCTTTCCTTCGGCCATTGGGGACCTGTCCAAGGCTCGCTGACTCGTTCGGCCGGCGACGCCTTGCTGCAAGGGATCGACCTCGCAGTCGCGGCCGAAGAGCTTGGCATCAACGGAGCCTTCTTCCGGGTGCACCATTTTGCACGCCAACAGGCCTCGCCATTCCCTCTGTTGGCCGCCATCGCTGCCCGGACCAAGCGGATTGAAATGGGCACCGGCGTGATCGACATGCGCTACGAGAACCCCCTGTACATGGCCGAGGAAGCCGCGGCCACGGATCTCATCAGCCAAGGCAGGCTCCAGTTGGGCATCAGCCGTGGTTCACCCGAGCCGGCTCTCCACGGTGCGCGGTACTTCGGATACAAGCCGGCCGAGGGTGAGGACGACACGGCCATGGCCCGCCGCCACACCGCCGTGTTCCGGCACGCCATCGCAGGACATGGCGTAGCCGAAGCCGATCCTTCCTTCATGGGCGGCGGCCGCGGCCTCCTGCCGATCCAGCCGTCGTCGCCCGGCCTGCCGCAGCGCATCTGGTGGGGCGCAGGCACCCGCAAGACCGCCGTCTGGGCCGCGGAACAAGGCATGAACCTCATGAGCTCTACCCTCCTGACGGAGGACACCGGAGTTCCCTTCGACCAACTCCAGGCCGAACAGATCAGCATGTTCCGCGAGGCGTGGGCAGCGGCCGGACACGACTTCGAACCGCGCGTGTCAGTCAGCCGCAGCGTCATCCCCGTGGTGGACGCCGAGGACGAACGCTATTTCGGGCTCCGCGGGCAAGCGGAAAACCGGGACCAAGTGGGCATGCTCGACGGCGCGTTGTCGCGATTCGGCAAGAGCTACGTCGGCGCGCCCGATGCCCTGGCGGAGGAACTCGCGCAAGATGCAGCGGTCCAGGCTGCGGACACCGTGCTGGTGACCGTCCCCAACCAACTCGGGGTGGACTACAACATCAAGCTGCTGGGCAACATTGCCACATACGTGGCTCCGGCGATCGGCTGGAAGGCACCCACAGCGCGAGCGTAATGTGACGCAGGGTTACCTAGCGTGAACTGGTGTTTCCGGACCTTTGAAGCATGTTACGGCCCGGCCCTACAGTTTTTTCATGGCAATACAGGACATCTACCCCACGGCCCTGCGGCTGCTTGGCCGCCCGGTGCTCGTGGTGGGCGGCGGACCCGTGGCTGCGCGACGCGCCAAGGGCCTGCTCGACGCCGGTGCCCGGGTGACCGTGGTGGCTCCCGTTGCCTCCGACGCGCTCCGCGAACTCGCGGCCTCCGGGCTGCTCACCTGGGAGCCGCGCACTTACCTTTCTTCCGACGTCGACGGCGTCTGGTTCGTCCAGACGGCCACCGGCGTTGTCGCTGTTGACGCCCAAGTAGCCGCCGACGCCGAAGCGCAGCGCATCTGGTGCGTCAACGCCTCGGACCACGAATCCTCGGCTGCATGGACCCCGGCCGTCGCCGTAGTGGACGATGTCAAGATCGCCATCAACGCCGGGGGAGACCCCCGCCGTGCCATGGCGCTGCGCGACGCCGTTGCCACCGCGCTTGTGACGGGTGACCTGCCGCTCCGCCGCCGTCGGGCCTCCGCCGGAAGCGTCGCACTCGTGGGTGGCGGTCCGGGCGATTCCGGGCTCATCACGGTCCGCGGCCGTCGCCTCCTGAGCCAGGCCGACGTCGTGGTGGCGGACCGCCTTGGACCGCGCGACTTGCTGCGGGAACTAGCGCCGGATGTCCGCGTGATCGAGGTCGGCAAGACTCCCGGCCACCACCCCGTGCCGCAACTGGAGATCAACCGGATCCTTGTGGAGGAGGCCCTGGCTGGCCACCGCGTGGTGCGGCTCAAGGGCGGCGATCCCTATGTCCTGGGCCGCGGTGGCGAGGAAGCGGAATTCTGCCGGCAGAACGGCGTCGAGGTTGAAGTGGTTCCCGGCGTCACGTCGGCGATTTCCGTGCCCGCGGCGGCAGGGATTCCCGTAACGCACCGCGGACTCGCGAAGGGCTTCAGCGTGGTGACCGGCCACGAAGAACTGTCTGAGGTCCCGGCCCGTCCGGACCACACTGTGATCCTGCTCATGGGTGTCGCCAAACTTCGGGAATCCGCCGCGGCCCTCGTTTGCTCCGGAATGCCTTTGGACACTCCGGTAGGTATCGTAGAGAACGGCTATATGCCCGAACAGCGCGTCACGATCGGCACTCTGGCAACCATTGCCGAGCAAGCCGAGGCCACCGGCGTCGCGAATCCCGCAGTGATTGTGATTGGCGACGTGGTGCGTGTGAGCCCGTTCGCCCCCGCACATTTCAAGACCGCTGACTACAGCACCCTGACCCCCAACAAGCCCCGCGTCGCCACCCCCTAGCCCTCACCCAACTAACTCGCAATTGTTGTCGTTATGAGCCGTCTAAACGACAACAAATGCGAGCTAGTTGGGTGGCACCGAAGAAAAGGAACACAGCCGTGTCATCTAGCACCACCGTAGGAACCGCCGCACGTCCGCTGCGCGTCGCCGTCGTCGGCTCCGGCCCGGCCGGCGTCTACGCCGCGGACATCCTGACCAAGAGCGAAGCCGTCAAGAGCGGCGAGCTGACCGTCAGCATCGACCTCTTCGACCGCTACCCGGCCCCCTACGGCCTGATCCGCTACGGCGTCGCCCCTGACCACCCACGCATCAAAGGCATCGTCAACGCCCTCCACAAGGTCCTGGACCGCGGCGACATCCGCTTCTTCGGCAACGTCGACTACGGCACTGACATCTCCATCGAAGACCTGCGCACCCACTACGACGCCGTCATCTTCGCCACCGGCGCCATCAAGGATGCGGACCTGAACATCCCCGGCATCGAGCTGGAGGGCTCCTTCGGCGGCGCGGATTTCGTCTCCTGGTATGACGGCCACCCGGACGTTCCCCGCGAATGGCCGCTCGAAGCCACCTCGGTTGCCGTGCTTGGCAACGGAAACGTGGCGCTCGACGTGGCCCGCGTCCTCTCCAAGCACGCAGATGACCTTCTGGTCACCGAAATCCCGGACAACGTCTACGCCGGACTCAAGGCGTCCCCGGTCACGGACGTGCACGTCTTCGGCCGCCGCGGTCCGGCCCAGGTGAAGTTCACCCCGCTGGAACTCCGCGAGCTGTCCCACTCCAAGGACGTGGACATCATCCTCTATGCCGAGGACTTCGAGTTCGACGAAGAGTCGGACCGCCAGATCCAGACGAACAACCAGACCAAGACCATGGTGGGTACCCTCACCAACTGGATCGCCGAGCAGCCCGAGGACCTCTCCGAGCTCAAGGCCTCCCGTCGCCTGCACCTGCACTTCCTGCACAGCCCCGTAGAAATCGTGGATTCCGCAGAGGCTCCGGGCAAGGTCGCGGCGATCAAGTTCGAGCGCACCGAATTGGACGGCACGGGCAACGCGCGTGGTACCGGCGAGTTCATCGACTACCCGGTCGAGGCCGTCTACCGTGCCATCGGCTACTTCGGTTCTGCCCTGC
Organism: Arthrobacter methylotrophus; assembly: GCF_039539965.1. Classification (NCBI taxonomy): domain Bacteria; kingdom Bacillati; phylum Actinomycetota; class Actinomycetes; order Micrococcales; family Micrococcaceae; genus Arthrobacter; species Arthrobacter methylotrophus. The sequence goes on from NZ_BAABED010000001.1 coordinate 542,803, forward strand.
CGGACGTCGAATTCGACCACCGGCGCGGGGTCGTCGCCAACGACGGCGGACGCGTCCTGGACGCTTCCGGCGAGCACGTTCCCGGTCTGTACGCCACCGGCTGGATCAAGCGCGGACCCATCGGCTTGATCGGCCACACCAAGGGCGACGCGCTGGAGACCGTCACGTACCTCTTGGAAGACCGCGAAAACCTGCCGTTCGCCCCCGCTCCCGAGGCGGACGCCGTCGTCGAGCTCCTGGACGCCCGCGGCGTGAAGTTCACCAGCTGGGAAGGCTGGCTGGCCTTGGATGCCCACGAGCTCGCTTTGGGGGCTGCCGCGTCCGACGCCGGTACCTCCCACGGCGTCGAGGTCCAGCGCGAGCGCATCAAGGTTGTGCCGCGCGAGGACATGGTGGACATCTCCCGCGACGGGGTCGCCGCTCAGGTCTAGGGCTACAAGGCGAGGCCCAGGCAACGCGAGGTCACTTGGAGCCCATCCGGAGCATCGGAATGGGCGCTAAGTGACCCCGCGTTGTTTGGTATCAGGGTCAGTTCCCGAGGGGCTTCGCTCCGTCGTGGGGGTGGAAAATATGCGTCCCGGGAACCTGGGGCGGTCAGCCTTCTGGTGCTGTGGAGCGGTATGCGGGCAGACTTGGTAAGTGTGTTTCGGTTGTCCCCGATACGTCTATGGTGCCCGTGAGCCTGTGGGTTAGTTTGGTGGTGGAGGGCACAGTTTTTTGTCCGCGGGATCGTGGATTGTTGCCTTTTGAGCACGAATGTCAGATTTGTTGTATATACGCCCTCCCCGGAACACCCGCGCTGCGCGGGTGTCGATGTGTCGAAGAAGGACGCGAAGGTCTGCGTCCGTGTCCAAGGCCGCGGGAACCGGCCGACCACGTCCACCGTCACGACCTGGGCCGCGATGACCGGACAGATCCTGGACCTGAAGGAACACCTGCTCAACGAGCGTGTGACTCTGGTCGTGATGGAAGCGACCAGCGATTACTGGCGCCCGTTTTTCTATCTTCTTGAGGAGGACGGGCTGGAGGTCATCCTGGTCAACGCCCGCGACGCCAGGAACGTTCCGGGCCGCAAAACCGATGTCTCCGACGCTGCGTGGCTGGCTGATCTGGGCGCTCACGGGCTGGTGAGGGCCTCCTTCGTGCCACCGCCGCCGATCCGTGAGCTGCGGGACCTGACCTGGGCGCGGACCGTCATCACCCGGGAGCGCACCCGGGAAGTGCAGCGGCTCGAGAAACTCCTCGAGGATGCGTGCATCAAGCTCTCCTCGGTGGCTACGGACATCACGGGCGGATGCGTGCGAAGATCCCCGAGCTCACCGATGCGCTGACCGGACGGTTCCTTGACCATCACCGCTACATGGCCGCCCTGTATCTGCACCGGATCGACGCCCACACCACCGACATCAACGACCTCAGTGCCAGGATCGAGGAGGCGATGGAACCCTTTCGCGACGCCCGGGAACTCCTGATCAGCATCCCGGGATTCAGCACCACCGTGGCCGAGGTCTTCATCGCCGAAACCGGGGCCGACATGAGCGTCTTCCCGACACCTCAACAGCTGGCATCCTGGGCAGGCACGTCCCCGGGAGCCAACGAGTCCGCCGGCAGGGTCAAGTCCGCCAAATACCGGCGCATCGCGTCCCGGCGCGGACCCGTCAAAGCACTCGTCGCCGTCGAACACGCCATGCTCACCACCGTCTGGCACATGCTCACCACCGGCGAACTCTACCGGGACCCGGGAGCCGACTACTTCACCCGACGCACACCCTCCAGGACCAAGGCCCACGCGATCGGACAACTCGAATCCCTGGGCTACAAAGTCACCATCGAACCACTCACGGCAACCCGATAGATGCCGGCCCGAACAAGCTGCCCTGTTCCCCAGCCACAATCGCCGCTAACTATGGAGCCAACCTCATTTTCATGTCAGACTCTCCGCATGGACGTCGTCGTCGTCGAAACGACCCAATTGGGGGACCGCAGCTACCTCGTTCATGACGGTACGGTGGCGCTCGCGATCGACCCCCAGCGCGATACCGACCGCGTCGAAACGGCCGCTCGCAGCGCGGGGGTGGCGATCACGCACGTCGCGGAAACCCACCTCCACAATGACTACGTCACGGGTGGCCTTGTCCTCGCGCGGGACCACCACGCCGTGTACCTCGTAAACGCCGCAGACAACGTGGCGTTTGACCGTAAGCCCGTTGTTCCAGGGCAGACGTTCAAGGTGGGCAGGCTTTCCGTGAAGGCAGTGGCTACTCCCGGCCATACACACACGCATCTGGCCTATGTCGTTTCGGATCCCGACGCAGGCACAGGCATCCGGCAAGCGGTGTTTTCCGGTGGAAGCCTGCTCTACGGTTCGGTGGGACGCACGGACTTGATCGCCCCGGAAGACACTGCCGGACTGGCTCATGACCAGTATGCGTCCGTTCGGCGGCTGGTGGCTGAAGCAGCGCCGGAAGCGGTCCTGTATCCCACCCATGGCTTTGGTTCGTTCTGCTCCATCGGCCCCGCGAGCAGGGTCCCCGCTTCGACCATCGGCGAGCAGGCCGCCACCAACCACGCCCTGACAGACCCTGACGAAGACCACTTCGTCAGGCACCTCCTGGCCAATATCACGGCCTATCCGAGCTACTACGCACACATGAGCCCGCTCAACGCCCTCGGCCCAGGCCCCGCGATGCTCGAGGTGCCGAAATCGGTGGAATCCGCGGAACTGGAGCGCAGGCTCGAGGCCGGAGAATGGGTGGTGGACCTGCGCCGCCGCGTGGCGTTCGCCGCCAGCCACCTGCGGGGGAGCGTGGCTTTTGAATACGGGACAGGATCGAGCTTCACGAGCTATCTCGGCTGGGTCCTGCCATGGAACAGGCCGCTGACCTTGCTGGGAGCCCACGACGACGTCCAAAACGCCGTCCGCGACCTCGCCAGGATCGGAATCGACTCCCCGGATGCCGCCGTCGGTGAAGATCCCGGGGCCCTCGCGCCAGGCACCCCCTTGGTGCATTACCCAGTTGCCGACTGGGCGGGATTGGTACAAAACCGAACCTCGGATGAAACAGTGCTGGACGTGCGCCGTACCGAGGAATTTGCCGCCTCCCATGTGTCGGGGGCAGTGAACGTTCCGCTTCATGAGCTTTTGCTCCGGCTGGACGAGGTGCCGGATGTGCGGACTTGGGTGCATTGCACCTCTGGATACCGTGCCGCCGTCGCCGCGAGCCTCCTGCACCGGGTCGGCCGCGACGTGGTGCTTATCGACGGACACTTCGGCGAGGCGGCGGGCGCCGGCGTCGAACTCACAAGCAATCCCGGCTAACGCCCGACGCTCGCTCACTTATGGGGTGTTTCCCGCGGACCCTCGCTCACCTGAAGTGAGCGAGGGTCCGCGGTTTTGGGCGAATAGCTGAGCGGGCGTTGGGGAGAAGGGGGCGTATTAGCTGGTGAGCCAGTCCGCTGCGAAGTCCAGGTTGCGGTAGACGCTTGCGACGGCGGCAGCCTCGTCGCGCGCCTCGATGGCGTCGGCGAGCTCGTCGTGGCCTTCGTGGGGGGTGCCGTTGAAGCCGGACCTGCGCTGCTGGCGAAGGAGATCGTCATGGAAGACCCCGCCGAAGGATACGTACAACTCGTGCAGCAAAGGGTTGCCGGACGCCAGCGCCACCCGTTCGTGGAAGTCCCAGTCCGCTCGGGCCCACGCGGGGTAGTCGGCCGCGAGCCATGCGTCGTTGCGTTCCTGGAGAAGGGCCCGCATGCCGGCGATATCGTCGGCCGTAGCGTGCTTCGTGGCCAGTCGGGCGGCCTGGGTGTCGAGCCCCACGCGGACCTCGACCACGTGCTCCTGCGTGTGTTCCTTGTACATCCGCTGCGCCGCGCCGAAGATCTCGCTGGTGGCCCGGACATACGTTCCGTCACCGCGCCGAACCTCAAGCATTCCGCTGTGTGCCAAGGCCTTGATGGCTTCGCGCAGGGTGCCGCGCGAGACTCCGAGCGACGCCATGAGTTCCGGCTCGGCCGGAATCTTCTCCTGCAGCGGCCACTCTCCGGACTGGATCATGCCCCGCAGTTGCCCGGTGACTTCCTCGGCCAGGGCGGGACGGTGCGAAGGCGTCAGGCTCATGCGACGGCCCTCGGTCCGGCCTTGAGCGGCGTGCGTTTGCTGGTCAACAGGTGGCAGGTCACGATGAGGGCGACGGCTACGGCCGCCAAAAGAGTCAGCGGGAGGGTCCAGGCGCCGGTAGCACTGTGGAGCAGGCCCATCCCGAAAGGCCCCAAGGCCGCAATCAAGTAGCCCACGGACTGGGCGACGGTGGACATGGCGGTGGTCTCCGCCGTCGTGCGCCCGCTGCGGCTGATGATCACCAGTACCAGCGGAAAGATGCCCAGCCCGAAACCGAACAGCACGGCGGGAACCGCAGCGAACGACGTCGGCAGCAACAGCATTGAGGGTATGCCCACCAGAGTGGTCACGCTCCCTAGGTACAGGGCAGGCCGCATCATGCGGGGTCGCGAGCCGATGACCAGCAGAATCATGCCGCCAGCTACGGAAACCAGCTGCATCAGTCCGAACTGCAGGCCACTCTCGGAAGCGCTGAGCCCTTGGCTGGTCAGAATGTAGGCAAACCAGCTCATCACGGCATATGCAAGGAAGGCCTGCAGCGTGAAGATGGCAGTGATCAGGATTCCTAGGCGCGTGCGCAGGAGCGGCCACATGGAGATGTGCTCTTGCTTGGCCGTGCGGGAAGTGCGATGGGTGTGGAGGACCATCGGCAGGAAGCCAAGAAGCGCGGCGACGCCAAGGATGCCCCAAGCGGCCAGGCCCATCGACGGCGAGCCAAGTTGCTCGGCAAGGGGCACGCTGACCGCGGCGGCGAAGGTCGCACCACCGGACATCGTGAAGGTGTAGAGGCCGGTCATCATGGAGGTTTTGGCCGCGTAGTGCTCACGGATGTATGACGGCATGGCCACGTTGCACACCGCCAGGCCGGACATCGCCAGCACTGTTCCGGCGAGGAGGGCGCCGGTTGCGGGGATGCTGCGGACCAGAAGACCGGCAGCCAACATCGCCAGCGCCACGAAGATCGACTTTTCGACGCCGATCCGGCGCGACAACCAGGAAGTGCCCAGACCCGCGACGGCGAAACACAGGAGGGGGATGGACGGAAGAATGGACGCCACGAGCGCCCCGTAACCGAGGAAGGCTTGCAGATCATGGAACAATGCCGCCGCGCTGGTGATGCCGGCGCGGAGGTTCAGGCCGATCAGGATGACGGCGATGATCCCGACGACGGCGACCATACGGGATTTGGGTGCCACCGTTCCGCCGATGGCCGGCAGAGGGGTTGCTTCCAGGGCGTGGGGTGCCGGGTGAGTTGAAGCCATATCTAAAGGTTAGACGTTTGATGTTTGGTGCCGGAAGTTTTGTGGCGAGAATCTCCCAGTCGCCGTGGAGCCCAACTAGCTCGCACTAGTGGTCGTTTTGACGCGGCAAAACGACAACAAATGCGAGTTAGTTGGGGCCGGAGCCATGCGGGCCTGTCAGCGCAGGGTGCGCGATCCGAGTCGCTGCACCGCCAAGGCGAGCCACAACTGCACCCGGTCCGCAGTCTGGGCCGGGTCGTAGCCGGTCAGGTCCGTGATTTGAGCCAGACGGTACCGCACCGTGTTGCGGTGCAAGGTCAGGGCTTCGGCGACGGCGGCCACGGAACCATTGTGGTTGAGGTAGCTTTCCAGGGTCGAAACGAGTTCGGAGCCGTGGGCGGCGTCGAACTTGCGCAGGGGAGTGAGGGCTTCACTGGCCATGTCGGCGAGCGGCACGTCTTCGCTTGCTAGCAACAGCGATGTCAGGCTGAGCCTTTCGGGCTCGTTGACCGGCAGCCCGTGGGCTACGGCGTCGCGCGCTTCAAAGTAGCTCCAGCGCACGCCGTTCGGCTTGGTGTAGGCGCCGCCGATACCGATCATCGCGTGGATCCCGGCTTCCAAAAGATGATCGCTGAGGTCCTTGGCGAGCGCGCTCGCGGAACTGCCGTCGTCGGGCACCACCGTCACCAGATCCTTCCCGACGACGGCGGTCACCCCGGCGTCGAGGGACTGCGGTAGCGAGGTGCTGCTGAGTTGTTTGTGATGGGCCGCGGAAACCACCAGCAGCACCACGTTCTTGCGGGTGCTGTTGATTCCGACGCCGGCCAGGCGGCGGGCGGCCTCGACCGTGTCCAGCGTTCCGTGGATGACGTCGTCCAGCACCTGGCCGGCGAGGGCCCGCTGGCTCTGGCGTTGCTTGACCATGTTGTTGAGTTCCACGCTGATCAGGTTCTGCGCATAACCGACAATCCCTGTGTCACCGAAGGGTTCCTTGATCCACAGGGTGCAGGCGTCGCGGCGGCCGGTCGGGATGGGGAAAGAGGCCCAATCGTCGGCCGTCGGTGCGGGGTTGCCGGCCACGCTGTTGTAGAGCTGGGCGCTGAACTGCGTAAGCGCGATGTCGGTCCGGAGCATGCTGCCCAACTGCTTAAGCAATTCTCCCAGACCGCCACCGGTCAACAGGGCCCGGGCCAGGATCTGGTGCCCGGCGATGAGGCGCTCCAACTTGGAGTAGTGGTCCGCGGACTGTGAATCCGCGACGAGTTTGCCGATGGCGATGAAGGGGGTCTCGTACGGGACTTCCACCAAGGGCAGGCCCCAGCGGTTCGCCTCGGCAACCAGGGCCGAAGGCACGGAATCATGGGTCAGGCCTGTGCCGAAGCCGATGCCAACGGCCCCGGCGCGCTGGACCTGGCGCACAAAGCGACGTTGTTCCGCAGCGCCGTTCAGCCGGAGTCCCGTAGTCAGGATCAGTTCGCCGCCATTGAGGAAACGTTGCGGATCTTCCTGCTCGGTCACGGCCACCCAGCGGATATCTTCGTTCCAGGTGGTTTCCGCGAGGCCGGCTTTGCGTAACCGAAGAGAGGGGACACCGACGAGCGCGGCGAGAGACATTGCCATCCAGAAAGGATATCCCGGCACTGGTCATTCGCACGAAGCTGGCGTGTGTAGGGTGTGCATCTGCCTATTCCGCGCCGCGGGGTGCTGGCATAGGCTCGGAGCAGCTGCAACCAATACCTAGACACTGAAAGAGGTTGTACACCGTGGTCCAAACCTTGCAGAACTTCATCAACGGCGAGTTCATCACGCCGGCAGGAACCGAACTGCTCGACATCGTGAACCCCACCAACGGGGAGATTGTCGCTCATGCGCCGATCTCTACGGCGGCCGACGTAGATGCTGCCATGAACGCTGCGAAAGAAGCCTTCAAGTCTTGGAAGCATGTCACCCCTGGCCAGCGCCAGCTCATGCTGCTCAAGCTCGCCGATGCCATCGAAGCCAATAGCGACGAGCTCGTTGAGGCACAGCACCGCAACACCGGCCAGGTCCGCGCCCTCATCGCCTCCGAGGAAGTTGCCGCCGGCGCAGATCAGCTCCGCTTCTTCGCCGGAGCCGCGCGCATCATGGAGGGCAAGTCCGCCGGCGAATACTTCGAGGGCCACACCTCGTACGTCCGCCGCGAACCGATCGGCGTCGTCGCCCAGGTTGCACCATGGAACTATCCGTTCCTCATGGGCATCTGGAAGATCGGTCCCGCCCTTGCCGCGGGCAACACCGTGGTGCTCAAGCCTTCGGACACCACTCCGGAATCCACCTTGGTCCTGGCCCGGCTGGCAGGGGAAATCTTCCCGGCCGGCGTGCTCAATGTGGTCCTCGGCAACGCCGGCACCGGCGCCATGATGGTTGAGCACAAGGTGCCGGGCCTCGTCTCCATCACCGGCTCCGTCCGCGCCGGCATCGCCGTGGCCACTGGCGCGGCCAAGGGCCTCAAGCGTGCTCACCTGGAACTCGGCGGCAAGGCCCCGGCGATCGTCTTCAAGGACGCCGACATCAAGAAGAGCGCAGCGGCGATCGCCGAATTCGCATTCTTCAACGCCGGCCAGGACTGCACGGCCATCACCCGCGTGCTGATCGAAGATTCCATCCATGACGACATGGTTGCTGCCATGGTGGAGCACACCAAGACACTGCACACCGGTTCCCAGAACGACGACGAAAACTACTTCGGTCCGCTCAACAACGTGAACCACTTCAACGCCGTGACCTCGGTGGTGGAGCATTTGCCGGCCAACTGCAGGATCGAAACCGGCGGCCACCGTGCAGGTGAGAAGGGCTTCTTCTTCGAGCCCACCATCATCACCGGCGCCAAGCAGACTGACGACGTGGTTCAGAAGGAGACCTTCGGACCCGTTATCACCGTCCAGAAATTCACCACGGAGGCCGAGGCACTCGAGTTGGCCAACGACGTCGAATACGCCCTGGCATCCAGCGTCTGGACCACGGACCACGGCACCGCCATGCGGATGAGCCGCGACCTGGACTTCGGAGCGGTCTGGATCAACACCCACATCCTGCTGACCGCTGAGATGCCGCACGGCGGCTTCAAGCAGTCCGGTTACGGCAAGGACCTGTCCATGTACGGCGTCGAGGACTACACGCGCATCAAGCACGTCATGTCTGCACTTGATGCCTGAGTCCCCACCGGCAGTCCTGGACCCAAACACGGCACGCATAAGAAAGAAAGAACCATCATGACCGCAACAGCACATGAAATCACCTACCGCCTGGACCAGAAGCGCAACATCAAAGGCGCCTTCCCAGGCCCCAAGTCCCAGGCCCTGAACGAGCGCCGCTCGGCCGTCGTCGCCGCCGGAGTCTCCTCGGGCGTCCCGGTCTACGTTGAGGACGCCGACGGCGGCATCATCCGCGACGTCGACGGCAACTCCTTCATCGACCTGGGCTCCGGCATCGCCGTGACAAGCGTCGGCGCCTCGGACCCCGCCGTCGTCGCCGCCGTCCAGGACGCTGCAGCGCACTTCACCCACACGTGCTTCATGGTCACGCCTTACGAGGGCTACGTTGCCGTGGCCGAGCAGCTGAACCGACTCACCCCGGGCGACCACGAGAAGCGCACCGTGCTGTTCAACTCGGGTGCCGAAGCCGTGGAGAACGCCGTCAAGGTGGCACGCCTGGCAACCGGTCGTGACGCCGTCGTCGCTTTCGACCACGCCTACCACGGCCGCACCAACCTGACCATGGCGCTCACCGCCAAGGCCATGCCGTACAAGTCTGGCCCTGCCGGTGGCTTTGGCCCGTTCGCGCCCGAGGTCTACCGCATGCCGATGAGCTACCCGTTCCGTGAGGAAAACCCCGAGATCACGGGCGCCGAGGCCGCCAAGCGCGCCATCACCATGATCGAGAAGCAGATCGGTAGCGAGCAGGTTGCCGCGATCATCATCGAACCGATCCAGGGCGAGGGCGGCTTCATCGTCCCAGCCGTTGGTTTCCTGCCGGCGCTGTCCGCCTGGGCCAAGGAAAAGGGCATCGTCTTCATTGCAGACGAGGTCCAGTCCGGTTTCTGCCGGACCGGCGAATGGTTCGCCGTCAACCACGAAGGTGTTGTCCCCGACATCATCACCATGGCAAAGGGCATTGCCGGCGGTCTCCCGCTGTCCGCCATCACCGGCCGCGCAGAGCTGCTCGACGCCGTCCACCCGGGCGGCCTCGGCGGCACCTACGGCGGCAACCCGGTTGCTTGTGCCGCAGCTCTGGCTGCCATCGGCACCATGGAACAACACGACCTCAACGCCCGGGCTCGCCACATCGAGGAAATCGCACTCGGTCGCCTGCGTGAACTCGCGGCTGATCCTTCTGCCGGTGCGGTCATCGGCGACGTCCGTGGGCGCGGTGCCATGCTGGCGATCGAATTGGTGCAGGCCGGTTCCAAGGAACCGAACGCGGAATTGACCAAGTCAGTTGCGGCTGCGTGTCTTCAGGAAGGCGTCATCATCCTTACCTGCGGTACCTACGGCAATGTGATCCGCTTGCTGCCGCCGCTGGTCATCAGCGACGAACTGCTCCTTGACGGCCTCGACGTCCTGGCAGCGGCTATCAAGGCCAACTCCTAGCCACCACCAGAGGTGGACATGCCCACCTGTGCGCACCAAGGATGGACATAGTGCTGCTATGTCCATCCTTGGCGTTTAACGAGGGGCATGTCCATGGGGGAAGCGCGGGCGCGCAAAGCTAGCTGGTTCGCGGGCGCGGGCTAGCTGGCCGAGGCGGCGCTGAGCTTTGCCCTTTTCCTGATGACCGAGTTCTTGCGTGCGGTGCGGAGCATGTCGAGGGTCAGGAGGAGCAGAGCCAACCACACGATGCCGAAGCCCACCCAGCGGTCGGGGGTCATGGCTTCGTGGAAGACGGCGAGGGCCACGATAAACTGGAGGATCGGCGCGAAGTATTGCAGCAAGCCGATGGTGGTCATGGGCAGGCGGCGGGCAGAAGCGCCGAAGAACAAGAGCGGCACGGCCGTGATGATGCCCGAAGCCGCAAGTAGCCAGAAGTGGCCGGGGCCGTTGCTTCCCAAGGTCCCGGCTCCTGTAAGGCCCAGAGCAATCATCGTGGCGCCGGCGATCGGGGCGAGAACCACTGTCTCGACGGTGAGGCTCGTGACGGCATTGACCTTCGGTCCCACGCGCTTCTTCACGAAACCGTACAGCCCGAACGTGAAGGCCAGGACCAACGCGATCCACGGCAGCTTGCCATAGGAAACCGTCAGTACGCCGACGGCGATGAAACCGATCCCGACGGCGGCCCACTGGAGCGGGCGGAGCGTTTCCTTCAGGACGAACACGCCGAGGAGCACAGAGACGAGGGGGTTGATGAAGTATCCGAGCGAGGCTTCGACGGCATGCCCGGTGGTGACCCCGAAGGTGTAGGTCAGCCAGTTGATGGCGATCAGCCCGGCGGCTATGGTGAGCGGTCCGAGAACGGCCCGGTCTCTGAAAGCATTGCCGAGAAGATGCCACGTCCGGGTGATGGTGATGAGCAGGGCACAGAAGATCAGCGACCAGATCACTCGGTTGGCGACAATTTCCACCGCTTCGGCGGGCTGCAGCGTCACGAAGTAGAGCGGAAGCAGCCCCCACAGCCCGTATGCTCCGATACCGAACACCACGCCCGCCGTCGTCTCCTTCTTTGCGCTCTTTGCCGTGGCGGCGGAGGCGGCTGCAGCGTTCGAAGCGGTGGTGGCGGACTGGGCGGAGGCGGTTTGCTCGGGCGTAGACACAGTGTCAAGAACACCATATTTTGCGAAGGTATTCCTGACCGTACGGCCGGAAAGTTACTGTGATTTTCCTTGTCTGCGCGTGTCACCTCCCGCCATGGACTGACACTCCGCAGGCAACTGACAACTAGAATTGGAAACTGCGCGCCCCACCACGCGGGGCGATTCCTGTCTCAGAAGGGTTCACGGTGTCCAACTCGGCCGAAACCACGTCCAAACGTCCACTGCGCGTCGCTATTGTCGGCGCAGGACCGGCCGGCGTCTATGCCGCGGATATCCTGACCAAATCCAGCGAGGTCAAGGATGGCGACGTCGAGGTCAGCATCGACCTTTTCGAAGCATACCCGGCGCCCTACGGCCTGATCCGCTACGGGGTGGCACCGGACCATCCCCGCATCAAGGGCATCGTCAACGCGCTTCACAAGGTGCTGGATCGCGGAGACATCCGCTTCCTCGGCAACGTGACGTACGGCCGCGACCTCACGCTGCATGACTTCCGGTCCTTCTACGACGCCGTGATCTTCTCCACGGGCGCCATCAAGGACGCGGAGCTGAACATCCCCGGAATCGAGCTGGAAGGCTCCTTCGGTGGGGCCGACTTCGTCTCCTGGTATGACGGACACCCGGACGTTCCCCGCGAATGGCCGCTGGATGCCAAGGAAGTAGCAGTCATCGGCAACGGCAACGTGGCGCTGGACGTGGCCCGCATGCTCTCCAAGCACGCCGACGACCTCCTGGTGACTGAAATCCCGGACAACGTCTACGCGGGGCTCAAGGCTTCGCCGGTCACGGACGTCCACGTCTTCGGCCGCCGCGGCCCTGCCCAGATCAAGTTCACACCGTTGGAACTGCGCGAGCTCTCGCACTCCAACGACGTGGACATTGTGTTGTACCCGGAGGATTTCGAGTTCGACGAAGCCTCTGACGAGGCTATCCGCAGCAACAACCAGATCAAGACCATGGTCAATACGCTGACCAACTGGCTCGTCGAGGAACATGCCGAAGCCGAGCAGCCCTCTTCCCGCCGCTTGCACTTGCATTTCCTGCACAGCCCGGTAGAGATCGTTTCCGAAGACGGCTCCGGGAAAGTCTCCGGCATCAAGTTCGAGCGCATGCAACTGGACGGCACAGGAAACGTCAAGGGCACCGGCGAGTTCGTGGACTATCCGATCCAGGCCGTCTACCGCGCCATCGGCTACCACGGTTCCCCGTTGGACGAGCTCGAGTACGATGCGCGCCGTGGTGTCGTTCCCAACGACGGCGGGCGGGTGCTGGACGCCGACGGCAAGCCGGTGCCGGGCATCTACGCGACGGGTTGGATCAAGCGTGGACCCGTCGGCCTGATCGGTCACACCAAGGGCGACGCCCTGGAGACCATCGGTTGCCTCCTGGAGGACCGGCTCACGCTGCCCCCGGCCGAGAATCCGGACCCACAGGCCATCATCAACCTCCTGGACGAGCGGGGCATCGAATACACCACCTGGGAAGGCTGGAACAAGCTCGATGCGCACGAAGCAGCCCTCGGTGCCGCTTGGACGGCAGAAAACCCGGACGCCGGCGTCGTACGCGAACGCGTCAAGGTAGTCCCGCGCGAGGACATGATCGAGATCTCGCGCGCCTAGCGGCCCTCGCTGACCACCCATAGGCAAAGCTTCGCGACGCAACTAGACTGGCCGGTACTGTGCCGAGACCGGTTTTGGGAGTTCGATGAAGAATCCGATCCATCCGGCAGCCTCGGTCAACGACGTCGCCGAGCTGCTGCAGCACCATGCACGCGCCGGACACGAGCACCTCGATTCGTGGCGCTACGGGCTTCCTGATGCCCCGGAGCTTCCCGGCCTACGCCGCCTGATCAAGGAATCCTGGCAGCGGTCCGCACAGCTCAAGGCGAATCCGGACCAACCCGAAGCTCCAGTGGCCATGGACTTCGACGAGCTTGAGGAATACCGCCGCCAACATCCGCTGGCCACCATCATGCCTGTGATCCAGAAGCTCCTCATCCAGCCCAGCTCTGAGAGCGGGCTGCTGGTGGCTGTGGGGGACGAGCTCGGCCGGCTGCTGTGGGTGGACGGAAATCCTGCGATGCGTCGGCGCGCCGAAGGCATGATGTTCGTTGCGGGTGCCGACTGGTCCGAAGCCGCCGTCGGCACGAGCGCGCCAGGCACGGCGCTCGCCTTGGGGCGTGGCATCCAGATCTCGGGCGCGGAGCACTACAAGCGCGCCGTCCATCCGTGGAGCTGCACCGCCGTGCCGTTCCATGACCCTGACTCCGGAGCGCTCCTCGGCGTGGTCGACATCACCGGCACGGAAGCCGCCGTCGCACCCCACACGCTGTCCCTCGTCGAAGCAACGGTGGCCGCCGCGCAGGCCCAATTGCGGGTGGAAAGGCTGCAGCTCGCAGCCACCAAACGAATGGTGGCTGTCCGACGCCGGAACTCGCCTTCCGTCGCCGGCTCGCCGCAGGGCTCGGGGCTGTACCGGAACAGCCTCCAGCTACTCGGCCGGGACCAAGCGCTATTGAGCATCGGAGGGCGCAGCATCCCGCTTTCCGCCAGGCACAGCGAGATCCTGGCATTGCTGGGCACCTGTCCAGAGGGGCTCAGCGCCGAGGAGCTCGCCCTGGCCTTGTATCCGGGAGATGGTTCCCCCGTCACACTTCGGGCCGAAATGGTGCGCCTTCGCAAGGTACTCCATGAGCTTGACCCCGCTGCAGTCCCGGAATCCCGACCGTATCGGCTCCCGATCGACCTCGGCCAGGATGCCGCCCAGGTTCTTTCCTGCCTGCAGCGGGGCGCCCACCGCATCGCTTTGGAGATCTACAAAGGCGCCGTCCTTCCGCATTCAGAAGCCCCCGGCATTGTGGAGCTCCGCCAGAAGGTCTCGGCGCTCTTGCGCGAGGCGGTCCTCAACGACGGCAGCGCCGAGGCGCTGCTCAAGTATGCCGGTCTGCCCGAGGCGAAGAACGACGTCGACGTCCGGCTTGCCGCCCTCAAGCTCCTGCCGCCGCGCTCGCCCAAGCGGGCCGCCGTCGTCGCCGAGCTTGAACGATTGGAAAGCGAACTGTCGGCCTGACGCAGGTGTGTCGTGCGGCTCTTGGGAAATACGAAGTTTTCGCCCGTATTGTAGAACCGAGCCAAACGAAAGAAGCCTCCTCCGTGTTGAACCAACGCCTCGCCGTCGCCCTGACCGTGTCCGGACTCCTTATCGGCGTCACCGCTTGCGGGGCACCCGCCTCATCAGCGCCGTCATCGCCGGCGACTTCCGATTCGGCAACTGGTGCACCGCAGGGCAGAACCGTCGGCTGGGAACTCGATCCCGCTGCAGGGGCCCAAAGGATCAAGGCCGCCGGCTTGGATATCCTGAGCGCTGAAGGCACCGCCGAGCACTACCACGCCCATCTGGACGTCCTCGTCGACGGCAAGCCCGTCACCGTCCCGGCTGACATCGGCTTCAGTTTCGGAGCCGACGGGCAGGCAAACGGAATCTCGGCACTGCACACCCACGACACATCCGGCGTCATCCACATCGAAGCCCCCACGGCCGGCCTGAAGTACACCCTGGGCCAAGTGCTCAGTGAATGGGGAGTCCTGGACGGCAAGGACGCCACCGGAGCGCCGCATGGCGGAACCATCGGATGGACAGCTTACGTGAACGGTTCGAAGCAGGCTGTTCCTGTCGCCGACGTCGTCCTCAAGGCCCACGACGAGGTAGTGCTCTCCTACGGTGCGGCTCCCTCACCGCTTCCGAGTTCGTACGCGTTCCCCGCAGGCCTCTAAGTGATCTGAACCACAAGGTTGCAACCTGCTTGCAACCTCCCTGCTCCTACGCTGATGGCACAGCAAAGCCACCATCATGCGCAGCAAAGGAGCTACAGATGACTGTTTATGCACAGCCAGGTGCCGAGGGTTCGAAGGTCACGTTCAAGGATCGTTACGAGAACTGGATCGGCGGCGAATGGGTTGCCCCGGTCAAGGGGCAGTACTTCGAGAACATCACCCCCGTGACCGGCAAGGCTTTCTGCGAGGTGGCGCGTGGCACGGCCGAGGACATCGAACTGGCTCTCGACGCCGCGCACAAAGTGGCTCCATCCTGGGGCAAGACCTCCGCTGCGGAACGCGCCGCGGTCCTCAACAAGATCGCGGACCGGATCGATGAGAACACCGAGCTGCTGGCCGTGGCCGAGACCTGGGACAATGGCAAGCCCGTCAGGGAAACCCTGAACGCGGACATCCCCTTGGCGGCGGACCACTTCCGCTACTTCGCCTCCGCGATCCGGGCCCAGGAAGGCCACCTGTCCCAACTGGACGAAGACACGACGGCGTACCACTTCCGTGAGCCGCTGGGCGTGGTGGGCCAGATCATTCCGTGGAACTTCCCTATCCTGATGGCCGTGTGGAAGCTCGCCCCGGCCCTGGCCGCTGGCAACGCCGTCGTCCTCAAACCTGCCGAGCAGACTCCGTCCTCGATCCTGGTGCTGATGGAACTGATCAGGGACCTGCTGCCCGCCGGGGTGGTCAACGTGGTCAACGGTTTCGGCGTCGAGGCCGGTAAGCCCCTCGCGTCCAGTTCGCGGATCCGCAAGATCGCCTTCACCGGTGAAACCACCACGGGCCGGCTGATCAGCCAGTACGCGTCCCAGAACCTGATCCCGGTGACCCTTGAACTGGGCGGCAAGAGCCCGAACATTTTCTTCGACGACGTCGCCGCGCAGAACGATGCGTTCTACGACAAGGCCCAGGAAGGCTTCACGCTCTTCGCTTTCAACCAGGGCGAAGTATGCACCTGCCCCTCCCGCGCTTTGGTCCAGGAAGGTATCTACAACTCCTTCATGGCCGACGCCGTGGCACGCACCAACAAGATCATTCAAGGCAACCCGCTGGACACGGACACGCAGCTGGGTGCACAGGCCTCCAACGACCAGCTGGAGAAGATCCTCTCCTACATCGACATCGGAAAGCAGGAAGGCGCCAAGGTCCTCACCGGCGGCGCGCGCGCCCAGCTCGACGGCGACCTGGCCGGCGGTTACTACGTCCAGCCGACCATCTTCGAAGGCCACAACCGGATGCGGATCTTCCAGGAGGAAATCTTCGGCCCCGTGGTGTCCGTGACAAGGTTCAGCGACTACAACGACGCCATCGGCATCGCCAACGACACCCTATACGGGCTCGGCGCCGGCGTGTGGTCCCGCAACGGCAACGTCGCCTACCGGGCAGGCCGGGAAATCCAGGCCGGCCGTGTCTGGGTCAACAACTACCACGCCTACCCGGCCGGTGCCGCGTTCGGCGGGTACAAGTCCTCCGGCATCGGACGTGAAAACCACGCCATGATGCTGGACCACTACCAGCAGACCAAGAACCTCCTGGTCAGCTACAACGAAAACAAGCTCGGCTTCTTCTAGACCGTACTTAGCCCGGCGGGGAGGGTTCAGCACAGATCCCTCCCCGCCCCACCACCCGGGCCACCCCTCAGGAAAGCAGCATCGCCCCAACCCGCACCACCTGGCTTTAACGACGCAAGGATTTCGCCAATGACGACGACAATGCAAGCAGCCGTAGTAACTGAATTCGGAAAAGACCTTCAGGTGAAGTCCCTTCCCATACCCGTTCCGGGCCGAGGGGAAGCACTGGTCAAGGTAATCACCACCGGCGTCTGCCACACCGATCTGCACGCTGCGGAAGGGGACTGGCCGGTCAAGCCCTCACCGCCGTTCGTTCCGGGCCACGAAGGCGTGGGCGAAGTGGTGGCCCTCGGCGAGGGCGTCACCGACCTCGCCGTCGGGGACCTTGTGGGCAACGCCTGGCTTTGGTCCGCCTGTGGCGACTGCCAGTACTGCCGAACCGGCTGGGAAACCCTGTGCGAAGCCCAGAAGAACGCGGGCTACAGCGTGGACGGCTCGTTCGGGGAGTACATGCTGGTGGACAGCCGGTTTGCCGCGAGGATTCCGGCAGGTTCGGACCCCGTGGAGGTTGCCCCGGTGCTGTGCGCCGGCGTCACCGTCTACAAGGGACTGAAGATGACCGAGGCCAGGCCCGGACAATGGGTCACTATTTCCGGCATCGGGGGACTGGGACACATTGCAGTCCAGTATGCAGTGGCCATGGGCCTCCGGGTGGCGGCAGTGGACATCGCCGACGACAAGCTCGCCCTGGCCAAGAAGCACGGCGCGGAGCTCACCGTCAATGCGCTGCACGAAGATCCTGCTGAAGTCATCCAGCGCGAAACCGGAGGATGCCATGGCGTTTTGGTCACCGCAGTGCACCCGTCGGCATTCGAGCAAGCGATCGGCATGGCTCGACGCGGCGGAACCATCGTCTTCAACGGGCTTCCTCCGGGCGACTTCCCTGCACCGATCTTCGAGATTGTGCTCAAGGGCCTGACCGTCCGCGGTTCAATTGTGGGCACCCGGCAGGACCTGGAAGAAGCGCTGGACTTCTACGCGCAGGGCAAGATCCATCCGACCGTGTCCACTCGGGAACTTTCCGAGGTCAACGCCGTCTTTGACGAGATGAAGCACGCCAAGATCGATGGCCGTGTGGTGCTGACGTTCTAATGTCCCAGAATAGGCTTGACGCCGCAGTGACGCTGCCAGGGGAAGACTTTTCCCGGGTGGCGCTCACCGCCGTTTCCATCGAACTCCTCCAGAAGCTGTGGAAGCAACACGGCCCGCTCATGTTCCACCAGTCAGGTGGGTGCTGCGACGGCTCCTCACCTATGTGTTACCCGGCCGGCGAGTTCATTACGGGAGATTCGGACGTTCTGCTCGGACTCTTCGACATCGGCGACCGCGAACGGCCGCAGCCTTTGGAGTTCTGGATGTCCCGGGAACAATTCAATTACTGGTCCCACACCCATCTGACGGTTGACGTGGTGAACGGCCGGGGGAGTGGCTTCTCCGTGGAATCGCCGGAGGGCAAGCGCTTCCTCATCCGCTCCACTTTGATGGATTGGAACGTCTCCACGGTGTGAGGCCAGCCGCTATGCGTCTCACCATCCGGGACAAATATGATTTGTCCACAGGTCGGACACTAACCTTGATAAGTCTGTTTCTACCAGCTCATCAAGATTGTGGACTCTCCTATGAACCTCTTCCGGACCAAATCAATCGAGCAGTCCATCGCGGACGCCGATGAACCCGGACGCAAGCTGAAGCGTTCCCTCAGCACCTGGGATCTGATGATCATGGGCGTCGCGGTCGCAGTCGGGGCCGGGATCTTCTCTGTTGGCGCCAAAGCTGCCGCGAACTTTGCGGGGCCCGCCGTGACGGTCTCCTTCGCTGTCGCTGCCGTGACGTGTGCCCTGGCCATAATGTGCTACGCCGAATTTGCCACTGCCATCCCGGTCGCAGGGTCCGCCTACGTCTTCACCTATGCCACCATGGGCGAAGTCCTCGCCTGGATCATCGGCTGGAACCTCATTCTTGAACTCTTCACGGCTGCTGCGGTCATCGCCAAGTACTGGGGCATCTACCTGAGCAAGGTGTTCGCGCTCATGGGCGTGGACATGCCACCGGCGCTGAATATCGCGGGGGTGGACCTTTACTGGGGCGCCTTCCTGATTGTTGCCATCTTCACGGTGCTCCTTGTGCTCGGCACCAAGCTCTCCGCCCGCGTGGGCAACATCTTCACGCTGATCAAGATCGCCGTGGTGCTGTTCGTGATTGTGGTCGGCTTCAGCTATGTGAAGTTCTCCAACTTCACCCCCTTCGTCCCGGCATCGCAGCCAACCGGCGGCACGGACGGCGCGGATGTCATGAAACAATCCTTCTTCGGCTTCCTCACCGGCGCGGTTCCGGCGCAGTACGGAACGCTGGGCATCTTCGCCGGTGCGGCCTTGGTCTTCTTTGCCTTCATCGGTTTCGACGTGGTGGCTACCTCCGCTGAAGAGGTCAAGAACCCGCAGAAGACCCTGCCCCGTGGCATCTTCGGCGGCCTGGCGCTGGTAACACTGCTGTACATCCTCGTGTCCTTGGCCCTGACAGGCATGGTGTCCTACACGCAGCTGGCCCAAGCCAAAAACCCCACCCTCACCACGGCCTTCGAAGCGGTTGGAAACACCGACGCGGCCAAGGTCATCGCCTTTGGCTCCTTGATCGGTTTGACCACCGTCATCATGGTGCTGCTTATGGGCCTGGCCCGGGTTGTCCTGGCCATGAGCCGCGATGGTTTGCTTCCGCGTGCGCTGTCCAAGACGAGCGAGAAACGTTCGACGCCGGTCCGCCTCCAGATCATCTGTGGTGCAGCCGTGGCAATCGTGGCCGGGCTGACCAATGTGGATCTTCTGGAAGAAATGATCAATATCGGCACGCTCTCGGCCTTCGTCATGGTGAGCCTGGGAATCCTGGTCCTCCGGAAGAAGCGTCCGGACCTGAAGCCGGCCTTCCGGGTTCCGTTCGGCAAGGTGCTTCCGGTGGTCTCGGCTGTGCTGTGCATCTACCTGATGACCAACTTGGCCGTAGAAACCTGGATCTTCTTCGCCATCTGGCTGGTAATCGGACTCGCCATCTACTTTGCCTATGGGCAGCGCCACTCCCGCCTCAACGAGAAGTTCGCCGCGGCGAAGGCAGCTGTCTCCGGAATGGCGTCGGCTCCCGGCAGGAACAGCGACTCCGGCAACACAATCGACTCCAGCGACTCCAGCGACTCCAGCGACGACGAGGACAGCCTCAGCAGGGTTTGACCGCGGGACTGGATCCCACGTCTTCTCTAGCTTCGGCCGCTGCTCCGTGGTCTACGCCGCCGCGTTTTCGTTGACCCACTCCACAAGCGGGCGCAGTACCTCCCAACGCTTGGCGATTTCTTCCTTGGCCGAGGGCTGAGACATCCATTCGGGTTCACCCAAGCTCACCCCGGCAGACAAAGACTTGTGCTTCAAGAGCTCGGCGCGCGGATGGTCTTTGACGAAACCACGCGGTACGGTCTTGAGCCTCTCGCCTTCCACCGCGAAGCCTGCCGCGGTGATGGCATCGACGATCTTCTGGAGTTCTTCCCCGCTGGCCGGCGAATCCGCGGCAGCGCGGAACCGGGCAATCTGCTCCGGGGTACGCGAGTGGCATCCGCCGCCGAGCAGCAGACCGTCCGCGCTGAGCTGCAGGTAGAAGCCCACGCCTTCCTTGTCGGCAGCGAACGCTCCCTGTGCCGTCTTATAGGGAGACTTGTCTTGGGAAAACCGAATATCCCTATTGGGGCGGAAGATCTTCCCCGGTCCGAACCTCGGTGCAAGCTCCTCCAGTAAGAATGTCAGTGGTTCTTTTACTGCGGAGTCGTAGATGTCCTTGTGTGCCAGCCACCATTCGCGGTTGTTGTTCTCTTCAAGCTCGGCATAGAAAGCGATGGCGGGGGCAGGGATCCCGGTAAATGTGCTCATAAAGGGATCCTATGGATGCCTCGGCAGCCGTGGCCATAGCCGGAATCCCGTATGTGGATAGTTCTTAAAAGAGGCAACCCCGCCGCGGAGAATCCGTAGCGGGGTTGCCTCTTTTGTGGATGTTGTTACAGCTTGTTGGCTGCTTCTGCAGCCGATTCGCCTTCGCCTGCGCCGAGGTTGGCGCGCAGCTTGGCACCGAGTTCAGCATCGACGTTGGTCCAGTACTGGATGGCGCGTTCCTTGATGCCGGGGCTCTTGACGCCGCCCACGGCGCCCGTGATGGTCTCCAGCAGGCGGGCCTTGGCGCCGTCGTTGTAGACCTCGCGGTACAGCGCGCCGGCCTGGACGAAGTCGCCGTCCTCTGCGTGCAGGGAGTGGGCGGAGATCGTCAGTTCGCCGTCGTTCTCCCAGCCGCCGGCCGGGTTCTGCGGCTCAACGGCAGCGGGGCCGCCCAGGGAGTTCGGCGCGTAGACCGGAACCGAAGGGGCGTTGAACAAGTAGCGTCCCGCGCCGTCCTGGCTGTAGTTGTTGACCTGGTTCTTCGGCTGGTTCACCGGGATCTGGGCGTGGTTGGTGCCCACGCGGTAGCGGTGCGCATCGGCGTAGGAGAAGATACGGGCCTGCAGCATCTTGTCCGGCGAAGCGGCAATACCCGGAACGAAGTTCGACGGCGCGAAGGTGGCCTGCTCGATCTGCGCGAAGTAGTTCTCCGGGTTCTTGTTGAGCTCCATGGTACCCACGTGGATCAGCGGGTAGTCCGAGTGCGGCCACACCTTGGTGAGGTCGAACGGGTTGAAGCGGTACGTCTTGGCGTCCTCGTAGGGCATGACCTGGACGTTGAGTTCCCAGGACGGGAAGTTGCCGTCGGCAATGTTCTCCTGGAGGTCGCGGATGTAGAAGTCGGCATCCGAGCCGGCCAGCTCTTCGGCCTGGTCGCCGGTCAGGCTCTTGACGCCCTGGTTGGACTTGAAGTGGTACTTGACCCAGAAGCGCTCGCCCTCGGCGTTGATCCACTGGTAGGTGTGCGAACCGTAGCCCTGCATTTCACGCCAGGATGCCGGCAGGCCGCGGTCGCCCATGAGCCAGGTGACCTGGTGTGCGGACTCGGGGGAGAGGGTCCAGAAGTCCCACTGCATGTCGGCGTCGCGCAAGTGGGTACCCGGGAGGCGCTTCTGCGAGTGGATGAAGTCCGGGAACTTGATGCCATCGCGGATGAAGAACACCGGAGTGTTGTTACCCACGAGGTCGTAGTTGCCCTCGGAAGTGTAGAACTTGACGGCGAAGCCGCGGGGGTCACGCCACGTGTCCGGGGAGCCTGCCTCGCCTGCCACGGAGGAGAAACGGATGAGCATGTCCGTTTCGACGCCGGGCTGGAACAGGGCTGCCTTGGTGTACTTGGAAACGTCCGAGGACGTCTTGAAGGTACCGAAAGCGCCGCCACCCTTGGCGTGGACTACACGCTCCGGGACCCGCTCGCGGTTGAACTGGGCGAGCTTTTCCACCAGGTAGTGGTCGGTCAGGATGATGGCACCGTCGGCACCAACGGACTGGGAATGCGCGTCGGATGTAACAGGCGCTCCCGACTGGGTGGTCGAAAGGGGCGCAGAGATGTTCGCGGTCATCGTTCTCCTATTTCGTGGGTTACTTGCGTTTGAGTAGGAAGTTGTTGTTTGGCCCGGCAGTCCTGGCAGATGCCTTGGTACAGGACGTCTGCGATCTGGATGGTCATAGGTTTGGAGTGCTCATCCCAGTGCGGGGTGAGACAAGGCGCATGGCCTACGGCGCAGTCAACATCCTCCACACGGCCGCAACTGCTGCAGACGGCGTGGTGGTGGTTATCCCCCACCCTAGTCTCGTACAGTGCCGGCGAATGGGGCGGTTCGAAGCGTCGCAGCATTTGTAAGTCGGTGAGGTCGCTCAGCACCACATAAACAGACTGCGCTGTCAGTTCGGGAAGATCCTTGCGTGCGGCAGCCAGGATGCCTTCGGCAGGTGAATGCGGGTTGTGCTGGACGGCAGCGAGCACTGCAAGACGCTGCTTGGTCACGCGGCGTCCGTGGGAATGCAGGGCGGAAGCCCACGCTTCCTGGTCTGCCGAACGATCTGCCATGCCCTCATTGAAGCACTTATTATGAGTACTTCACAATAAGGCGAGGCTAACCTCGGATACCCGAAGCTTGCCACATGCCGGAGTCCCCGAGGGGCGGGCGGCCTGGTGGGTAGGGTTGGACGGTGGCAAAACTCCTGGCTGACATGACCCCGCTCCGCGAAAGCCCTGCCTTCCGCCGCTTATGGCTAGGGTCTTCGGTGTCCATGGTCGGATCCCAGTTGACGCTCGTCGCCGTGAGCCTTGAGGTCTACAGCATCACTCAACAGAGCGTCTATGTTGGCCTGCTCAGCATTTTTGCCTTGGTTCCGCTGGTGATTGCGGGCCTGTTCGGTGGCGCGATTTCCGATGCCTATGACCGGCGGAAAGTCGCGATCGCCTCTTCCCTCGTCTTGTGGGCCTGCAGCGTGGCGCTGGCGTTCCAAGCATGGTTCCAACTGAACAATGTCTGGATCCTTTTCGTGCTCGTCGCCATCCAGAGCGGCGCGCAGGGCATCAACGGGCCGGCACGCAGCGCCATTGTTCCCCTGCTGGTCCGGAAGGAGCTGCTTCCGGCGGCCAACGCCTTGAGCATGCTGAATATGGGCCTTTCCATGACAGCGGGTCCATTGCTTGCGGGGGTGCTGGTTGCCTCGAGCGGCTTTGGCTGGACCTACACGATCGATGCCATCAGCTTCGCTTTCGCGCTGTGGAGCCTTATGAGGCTCCCGTCCCTTCCCGCAGCCGAGAACGCGTCGGCACCCGGCCTGCGCTCCGTCGTCGAAGGCTTCCGTTTCCTCGGCACGCGGCCCAACCTCCGCATGACCTTCATCATCGACCTCATCGCGATGATCTGCGCCCAGCCGCGAGCCTTGATGCCCGCGATCGGCGCCACCTTGATCGGCGGCGGCGACACCACCGTGGGCGTCTTGCTTGCCTCGGTGGCCGTCGGCGCTTTCCTGGCGGGCCTTTTCTCCGGACCCCTGGGAAGGGTGCGGAGCCAAGGCCGCGCCGTGGTGTGGTCCGTGGCAGGATGGGGATTCTCCATCGCCGCTTTCGGCTTGGTGGTGGTGCTGGCCGGCGATTCGGGACGCGGTGGTGTGACCCCTTGGATCATCCCGGCTGCCCTATGCTGTGCCTTCGCTGGAATCTCGGACTCCATCAGCGCGGTCTTCCGCACCACCATCCTGCAATCGGCTACTCCGGACCACATGCGGGGGCGGCTGCAAGGCGTGTTCATCGTGGTGGTTGCCGGTGGTCCGCGAGTAGGGGACATGCTCGCCGGTGGAGTCACGAAAGTACTGAGCGAAGGTTGGGTGCTGCTCGTGGGCGGCGTGCTATGCGCGGTGCTGGCGTGGCTCGTGGCCCGTTGGCAGCGCGGATTCCTCGAGTACGATTCCGCTCACCCGGTTCCGTAGCCGACCTCCGCTTCGCGTCCCCAACTAACTCGCAGTTGTTGTCGTTAAAAGGGCTCATAACGACCACAAATGCGAGTCAGTTGGGCCGGGGGTGTGCATGCCGGACGGGGCTGGAACGTCCGGGCCGCCGTCGGCGTTAATCGGAACAGAACCAGCATGCGATGCAAAACAACAGCGAGCGAACTCCAAGAAAGTAGTGAAGTGCATAATCATCACAATGGCCTGAAGACCACAGCGCTCTTCGGTGTGCTCTGGGCAGTGCTGCTGGGACTCGGCGCCCTGATCGCCGCGAGCACCCGCAGCGCGGGGCCTATCTGGATCATGGCCCTGATCGGCGTCGCCACCACGGCCTACGGATACTGGAACAGCGACAAAATCGCCATCCGCTCCATGGCCGCCTACCCGGTCTCGGAAGCACAGGCCCCCC
Organism: Arthrobacter methylotrophus; assembly: GCF_039539965.1. Lineage (NCBI taxonomy): Bacteria > Bacillati > Actinomycetota > Actinomycetes > Micrococcales > Micrococcaceae > Arthrobacter > Arthrobacter methylotrophus. The sequence continues at coordinate 567,240 of NZ_BAABED010000001.1, forward strand.
AGCTGTACCAGATCGTGCGGGAACTCTCCGCACGGGCAAAGCAGCCAATGCCGCGGATCTACCTTTCCCCGACCATGAACCCAAATGCCTTCGCCACGGGACGCAATCCAAAGAACGCCGCCGTGTGCTGCACTGAAGGCATCCTGAACTTGCTCGACGCCCGCGAACTCCGCGGCGTCCTCGGCCATGAACTCATGCATGTCTACAATCGCGACATCCTCACCTCGTCCATCGCGGCCGCCGTCGCCGGCGTCATCACCTCGGTGGGACAGATGCTGCTGTTCTTCGGCGGCGGGGACCGGCGGAACGCCAATCCGATCGCCATGATCGCCATGGCGCTCTTGGCGCCGCTTGCCGCCTCGCTGATCCAGCTCGCCATTTCCCGCACCAGGGAGTTCGACGCCGACCAGGACGGCGCCGAGCTCACCGGCGACCCACTGGCGCTCGCCTCAGCCCTCCGCAGGATCGAAACGGGCGTGAATCAAGTGCCGCTGCCCCAAGACCAGCGCCTCGTGAACACTTCGCACCTCATGATTGCCAACCCGTTCCGCGGCGGCGCCATGACCAAGCTGTTCGCCACCCACCCGCCGATGCGGGAGCGCATTGAACGGCTCGAACGGATGGCAGGACGCCCGCTTTCCTAGCTAGCGGTCCCGTATGTCACCGAATTGCCGGGGCAACGCCGCGTTCGACGACGGGCGGCTTCACGCGAACAAGCCCTCACCAATGAAGCCGCCCGCCTTAATCCCCGGGGAACCGCGAACAGGCCGGAACCGGTGTGCTTGAGGTACTCCAAGGCCATTTTGTCGCTCTTGGCCATGGCCATCTGCATCGGTACATAGTGTGTCCGCGGGTCCGTGACGAAGGCGATGAAGAACAGGCCGGCGTCGAGGTGGCCAAGTCCGTCCGAGCCGTCGGTGTAGTTGTATCCGCGGCGGAGCATTTTCACTCCGTTGTTCTGGTTGGCGTGGGCCAAGCGGACGTGGGAATCCAGGGCGATCAGCGGTTCGCCGTCGCGGCCCTTCAGACCAAAGTCCGGCGCGGTGAATTCCCGTTACATTTATTGGGTCCCCGAGAGCCGGGGATTTGGTCGCTGGACCCGGTATGACTTTCTTGCCCTGTCACTGATGATCCGGGGGGTGTTGTCGCCGGTTCCGGAGACACGCGTTGACTGCTGATAGGGACAGGGCCAGCCCCTTTGGGAGGGGCGAGGTCTCTTTGTAACGTGGGTGCCAGCATCGGGTGTCGTGACTGCGGCCAGAGGACGCGAAGGGGCGCGTATGGACGAGGAAATCGCTGTTTTCTGCGGGCTGGATGTCGGGAAATCCGAACATCACGCGACCGCCCTGGACCGCTCGGGCGAGCGGATTTTCGACAAGCCCTGCCCCAGGACGAGGCCCGGCTCCGTGAGTTGTTCACAGGCCTGCAGCAACACGGCAGAGTGCTGGTTATCGTTGACCAGCCCAACACCATCGGCGCACTGCCGATAGCCGTGGCTCGGGACTGCGGAGCCACGGTGGCCTACCTGCCCGGATTGGCCATGCGCAAGGCCGCGGACCTGTACCCGGGCAAGTCCAAAACCGATGCCCGGGACGCCTTCATCATCGCGGACACGGCACGCTCTATGCCCCACACCCTGCGGTCCGTGGACCGGGACAGCGAAGTGCTGGCCGCGTTGAAGGTACTCTCCGGTTTCGACGCTGACCTGACCCACGAATGCACACGGGCGATCAACCGGCTGCGGTCCTTGCTGCTGCAGATCTTCCCCGCCCTGGAGCGAGTCTTCCCGGGCACCGTCCTGACCAGGACCCTGGTGCTGGAGCTGTTCATCAAATACGCCGGGCCGACCGGGCTCCGGGCCGCCGGGCGTGGAAACGTGCTGCGCTGGGCCAGGAACCACAGCCGGAAAGACCCCGCCAAGCTCATCGACGCAGTCTTCACAGCCCTGGACGAGCAGACCGTCACCGTGATCGGCACCGACGCCGTCGAACTCGTGATTCCACGCGTCGCAGCCCAGATCAAGGAACTCAAAGAGCAGCGGGCCATCGTTGCCGCCGAAGTGGAAAAGCTCCTGGATGACTTCCCTCTTTCCACGGTCTTGATGTCCATGCCGGGAGTCGGCATCAAGACCGCCGCGACCATACTCCTGAGCATCGGCGACGCCAGCACCTTCACCTCCGCAGGCCACCTGGCCGCGTATGCCGGCATCGCACCCGTCACCCGGCGTTCCGGCACCTCGATCCGCGGGGAGTTCCCCGCCCGTTCCGGCAACAAACAGCTCAAGAACGCGCTCTTCAGATCCGCCTGGATCGCCAGCTGCCACCACCCGGCGTCCAAGGACTACTACGAAAAGAAACGGGCCCAGGGAAAGAAACACAACGCCGCAGTCATCTGCCTGGCCCGCCGACGCTGCGACGTCATCTTCTCCATGCTCAAACACGGCACCCTCTACGAAGACAAACCGGCCCGGACCGCTTGACGAAAAACATAGGGACACCCCCCCCGGACAACGGCACTCCCGTCCCCTTGGTGCGCCCGATCAGCCCTTCCTGCTCCCGGAGCGACGTCCGGTCCCGGATCTCGATGAGCATCCTGATCAGCCGGGCAACCAGGTAGCGGGTTGGCCGTGCCGTCCTTGAAGCCGAAAAGGTTGCGCGGTGTCGCCTGGACCCGTGACGTGGAAGAGGTGCGCCCCAACCCCAGCTGGGACCAACGGACGCGCACCTTGCCGAAGCCGATGCGGGCAAGGTTGCGGATCGCGCGCACGGCAACCTGGGGATCGTCGGCGCACGCCTGGACCACGATGTCGCCACCGGTACGCGCGGTTTCCAGGGCGTCGCCGGGGAAATGCGGCAGGGCGGTCAGCGTCGGGTCGGCGTCCAACAAGTCCGAAATGCGGCTTGCCGTCCCTTTTGAAGAGACCCCAGCCGAAGCCGAAGGTCAACGTCAGCATGCCCGGCGCGAGGTCAAAGGCCTCGCCGGTGTCTTCCGGTGGCGCTCACAACACGAGACTGCCGAGGTGAGCTTGAACAGCGGCTCTCCCAAGGCATCCGCCAGCGTGGCAAGCGACTGGATCTGGGCCGGGCTGAGTTCGTTGTAGTAGGCGAAGCCGTCTCCCTTGGCGTGCTTCTTCAGTTCGGCTTGCAGGGCTGTGAACTTGTCGTCGAGGCTCGCGGCCAAGGCTGCGTCCTTCTGCGTGAGCGCGGGCTTGAGGTTTTCGTAGACGATCCGGGCGCCGTCGACGTTGGCCTGGAAGTCCCAGAGGTCCGTATGGGACCAGACTTCTTCCTCGCCGGTAACCTTGCCCCGGGCAACTTCGTCGAGGAGTTCCTTGGCGCCATTGCCGAGTTTGTCCGCGGAGAGTGCCACCGTGGGGGCACGTTCGGCCGAGGTCAGTGCCGTGTAGCCAGTGGGCCGGAACGGGTCCTTCTCCGCGCGGTGCCAACCGGTCCATTCCTTGCCGGGCTCGAGGTCTGCTTCGCGGGCGTCGAGTTTAGGATCAAGATCGCCGAAGGATTCCGCGGCTTCGGCGGCCTGGGAAGTGCGGGCGCTGTCCTTGCCGGCACCGGAGGGCGTTCCCGGCGCGGAACTGTTGGCACGGATGTATAAGATGAGCACCGGCACCACGTACAGCAGCCAGGCTCCTGCTTCGAGCCATGTGGTGGCCGGAGACAGGTTGAGGGTGCCCTTCAGCAGGGTGCCGTACCAGGACGACGGCGGGATGGCGGCGGAGTCGTCGAACGCGAGGCTGTGGAGCCCGGGCAGGATCCCGGCTTCCTGGAGGTCGTGGATGCCATAGGCAAGCACGCCGCCGGCGATCACGATGAGTCCGACGCCGGTCCAGGTGAAGAACCGCGAGAGGCTGACCTTGCGGACTCCGCGGTGGAGGAGGTATCCGATCCCGGCGGCAGCGGCCAAGCCCAGCAACGCGCCGATCGGCGGCTGCGTTGACTGGCCGGCTGCCTGCGCCGCGGCCCCGAGGAATAGCGTCGTCTCAAGTCCTTCGCGGCCTACAGCGAGCGCTGCCACGACAACGAGGCCCCACGCGGCGCCGTCGGCCATCTTGTCCACCTGGGATCTGAGCTCGCTGCCGAGGCTGCGGGCAATGCGCGCCATCCAGAAGACCATCCAGGTGACGAGTGCGACGGCGGCGATCGAGAGTCCCCCTCCGATCGCCTCTTGCGCAGCGAAGGTCAGTCCCCGAGGGCCGAAGGTGAGCAGTGCGCCGAAAGCGATGGACACTGCGACGGCGATGCCGACTCCGGCCCACGGGGGTGGTTGTCACGCGCGGCAGTCTTTTGACCTCCGCGGATCGGTGCAGTTGCGGAATCCCGGGGTCTTCGCCGGATCTCGACCCCAAAAAGTTGCCCGGCGTGACGCGCCTAACCCTATTAACGACGACGGCGCGTTGCCCGCTCAGGGGGCAACGCGCCGTCGTCGCACTTCAGGATCGCGGCCTGGGCCGCAGCAAAGCCTTAGCTGCGGAAGTTCACGAACTGGAGATCGGCCTCTTCGAACTTCTTCAGGATGTTCATGGTTTCCTGCAGGTCATCGCGGGACTTCGAAGTGACGCGGAGTTCGTCGCCCTGGATCTGCGACTTGACGGACTTCGGGGCCTCGTCGCGGATGATCTTGTTGATCTTCTTCGCGATGTCCTGGGCAATGCCCTCCTTGATGGAGCATTCCAGCCGGAACTCTTTGCCGGAGGGATAGGGCTCGCCCTGGTCGAGGGACTTCAGGGAGATTCCGCGCTTGATGAGCTTGGACTGGAACACGTCCAGGACAGCGAGGATGCGGTCCTCGGAGTTGGCCTTCATCAGGATCTTCTCGCCGCTAAAGTCGATCTCCGCCCCAACGCCCTTGAAATCGTAGCGCTGGGCAATTTCCTTCTGGGACTGGTGCAGCGCGTTGGCGACTTCCTGCTTGTCTACCTTGCTGACGACGTCGAACGTGGATTCGCCTGCCATGACTCTCCTTCTGATTGGTGGGTTGGCCCGGTGGGTTGGCCCGGAAACGGGCGGTTTTGTCTGCCATCCAGCCTAGTACGGAAGCGCCCGGCGTGTGCCGTGTGTTCACAGTTCGCTCACAGCACATACATGGCCGGAACCGAGGCGGCCCGTTCAGAGTTGTACCAGTTGCAAACGTTCATCCTGAAGGGGAGTGCCATGAGCCACCAGGCCGTCCGATACGTCACCAAGTCAGCCGTCACCGCCGCAAGCGCGGTTGCGGCCGCCGCGCTGGCAGCCTCTGTGGTCCTGAGCCCGGTCCCGGACGCGGCGTCCCGGCTGGATGGCGTCCACGCGGACTTGTTGCGGGCTGTGCAGCTCAACCAAATCACGCTCGAGCAGGCCGCCAGTTTCGAGGCGAAGCTGGCTGGTCGAATCCTCGGGTAGTCTCAGCGCTGATTTTGAGGCTTCGGGGGCTCGATTCGATTCTTCGGCGGAAGTTCTGTAAGGTTGTCTTGCTCGCGCTTACCGGATCGGAAACGAAACGATGATCGGGAGTGACTTCTTTTGAAGTTCGGCAGATTACCCGAGCGGCCAAAGGGGGCTGACTGTAAATCAGCTGGCAACGCCTACGGGGGTTCGAATCCCTCATCTGCCACAAAATTAAATCCCCGGAACCACACATGGTTCCGGGGATTTTTTGTTGGGAAAATGGTCTGCGACGCGCAGATGGACGCTTGACACCCATATCCGGGTGTCATCAGGGATTTTGCGTGTCCGAGTTGGATTAGCTGGCGCTGCCCGGCTCCAGCCAGTAGCCATCCAGGTGGTGGACCAATTGCCGTCCCAGTCCGCCGGACAGCTGGATCCAAAGCGTGCTGCGGTCCTCGGTCATGCCGTCCAGGGTGCCCACGATCCTGTTGCCGCGGGCGTCCTGCAAGACCAGCTCCTGGTGAAGGGGTAGTTCAGGCCACGCGCCTGCGTACGGCCTGTTAGTAGCGGTGATGCTCACTGAATCTCCTTGATACCTTCTTCATTTTGTTTCCAGACATTTTGCCCGCGGTACGTGAACCTGCGGTAAACGCCAAGCTATCCAGCGACACACAAAACAAAGCTTCCGCGCAATATTACTGCGAAGTAACATTGCGATTATGCATTTGCTTCTCCGAACCCTTTTGATCTTGTTCACCTCGTCCAGGCGGAGCCGGCTCGGCGTTTGGGGTACGTCGTCGTTGCCCATGCGCGTGATGCCCACGGACATCGACATCGCCATGCACGTCAACAACGGCATGTATTTCTCGCTGATGGATCTTGGACGCTTCGACCTCATGGTGCGCGCAGGGATCTGGCAGAAGATGCGCCGCCGGGGCTGGAGCCCCGTAGCTGCGGGGGAGACCATCGCGTTCCGGAAGTCGTTGCAGCTTTGGCAGCGGTACACTATCGAGTCAAAGATCATCGGACTCGACTCTAAAGCGATCTACTTCGAACAGCGCATGGTGGTCGACGGCGAGATCTACGCCCGTGCGCACATTGCCACGCGGCTTGTCGAGAAGGGCATGCCCGTGAGCCAGGAGGAAATCCTGGCCGAGTTCGGGGAGCCTCCCGCGGACCTTGAGCTTCCTGAATGGATCCACGAATGGCGGGAGAACAATGCGCTTCCCGGTGCACGCCGGGCCGCACCGCACCTCTGGCACTAGGCGAAGGTACCCGGCGTCCCCAAGCCGGCCGCCCGCCGTCGTGCTTTATTCCCGGTTTGCCGGGTAGCGAACAAGGGCGACTTCGATCGCGTCGTCGCGTACCGTGGATGCATGGCTACTGTTGACATCACCGGCGAGCAGTTCGCAACGACCATTGAGGGCAATGACATTGTCCTGGTGGATTTCTGGGCTGCGTGGTGCGGCCCGTGCAGGCAGTTTGCCCCCACCTACCAGGCCGCTTCCGAGAAGCACGACGATGTCTTCTTCGCTAAAGTGGACACCGAGGCCGAGCAGCAGCTCGCCGCCGAGGCCGGTATCTCCTCCATCCCCACGCTCATGGCCTTCCGCGAGAAGGTCCTCGTGTTCTCCCAGCCGGGCGCACTGAACGGCCCCCAACTGGAGCAGGTCATCGAGGCTGTGAAGGGATTGGACATGACCGAGGTCCACGCGCATATCGCGAAGCAGCGCGCCGAAAACTCCTAGAGGCGCTCGAGCTTGACCGGCTCAGCGAGCAACGCGCTGAGGGATTCGTTGAGGTCTTGGACGGCGATGCCCTTGGAGTGCATGTCGAGGTGTTCTTCGGAGGCCCACTGCTCGGTCAGGACCAGCTTGTCCTCGTTGGCTTCGGTGAGTTCGTAACGGATGCAACCGGGCTCGTTCACCACCTCGTCGATCGCGATTTCCAGGGCGAGCTTAACGCGGAAGAATTCGCCGTCGTTAGGAATGAACGTGGCTTGCAGGTCAATGGGTGCACTCATGGGATTCACATTACCGGCTGCTGCGGCCAGCGCCTGAAATATTTTGTAGGACTTCCAAGCAAAAGCCTTCTCTTGGACCTGCGTAGTTGGTAGCGTGCGTTCATGCTTTCCTACACAGCCGGGGACACTGACGTCCCGCTGCTTGAAGAGACCATCGGCGCCAATTTTGAACGCGTCGCGGCGCGGTTCCCGCTACGGGATGCGCTCATCGAAGCGGCCCCTGTTCCGGGCGCTGAGGCCCGGCGCTGGAGCTACGAAAAACTGAACGACGACGTCGACCGCCTCGCCCGTGCCCTGCTCGCCATGGGTGTCGCCAAAGGTGACCGGGTAGGTATCTGGAGCCCGAACTGCGCCGAGTGGACCATCCTGCAGTACGCCACGGCGAAGATCGGCGCGATCCTGGTCAACGTCAACCCGGCCTACCGCAGCCACGAACTCGAATTCGTGGTCCGGCAGAACGGCATGCGGATGCTGGTGGCCGCTCCGTCGGACAAGAACAGCGACTATGTGGGCATGGCCCGGGAGGCTTTGACCAGATGCCCGGAGCTTCGGGAGCTGGTGTTCCTTCCCGATCTTGGACTGGACATGCTCAACGCAGGTGAACCGCAAATGGACGCCGAGCTGACGTTCGCGGAGCTGCTGAAGCGGGCAGACGACGTCGCGCCCTTAGCGCTCACGGCGCGGATGGCGGAACTGGACGCGCACGATCCCATCAACCTGCAGTACACCTCCGGGACTACGGGGTTCCCCAAGGGTGCCACGTTGACGCACCACAATATCCTCAACAACGGCAACCAGATCGGCAGGCTGCTGGGCTATACGGAACGCGACCGGGTGGTCCTTCCGGTGCCGTTCTACCACTGTTTTGGCATGGTCATCGGGAACCTCAACGCCCTGAGCTTCGGGGCAGCCACCATCATTCCCGGGCGTGGATTCACCCCGGCCGCTACCCTGGAGGCCGTGCAGGACTTCGGCGGAACCTCGCTGTGCGGGGTGCCCACTATGTTCATCGCCGAGTTGGCTTTGCCGGATTTCGCCTCCTACGACCTCTCCACGCTGCGCACCGGCGTCATGGCCGGCTCACTGTGCCCTATCGAGGTCATGGAGCGCGTCATTTCCGAGATGAACATGCGGGACGTGGCCATTTGCTACGGCATGACCGAGACCTCGCCGGTGTCCACCATGACCCTCGCGGCGGACACCTTGGAGCAGCGGACCACCACGGTGGGGCGCACCATGCCGCGGCTCGAGTCCAAGATCGTGGATCCTGGCACGGGCGAAACCATGGAACGGGGCAGGATCGGCGAGCTCTGCACGCGCGGCTACTCCGTCATGGCAGGGTACTGGGGCCAGCCGGACAAAACGGCCGAGGCCATCGACGACGAAGGCTGGATGCACACCGGCGACCTCGCCCGGATGGATCCGGAGGGTTTCATCGTGATCGAAGGCCGCATGAAGGACATGGTCATCCGTGGAGGCGAGAACGTCTATCCCCGCGAGATCGAGGAGTTCCTGTACCGGCATCCCGCCATCCAGGATGTCCAAGTGATCGGGGTCCCGGATGCCAAGTTCGGGGAGGAACTGATGGCCTGCATCATCCTGAAACCGGGATCAGCTTTGGACCTGGCCGGAGTGCAGGAATTCTGTCGCGGCAAGCTGGCCCACTACAAGATTCCGCGCTACGTGGACATCCGGGAGAGCTTCCCCATGACCGTGTCGGGGAAGGTCCGCAAGGTCGACATGCGGGAGGAAGCGATCGCCCGCCTGGGTCTTTGATCCAAGGCGTGGTCACTTACGGCCCATGTCTGGCAGCAACACGGGCCGTAAGTGACCCCGCGTTGGCGTGGTGGGAAGTCTGCCTGTGGATAACTCCTACCCGGCCTCCGTTTGCGGACAAACTGGATCGCATGGTCCGCATCAATCCGCTGCCGGAGGAACTCAGTGATCGTCCTTTCACGGTCTATGAATCCCGTGCCCTTGGCGTCACTCCGAAGCGTCTCCGGGCCAGGGACGTGTCCGACGGCGGCCGGCTGATTCATCTGCCTGGGGGACGTGAGTTTGCACTTGCCGAACGGGCGCGGGTCCTTGCGGCGGCAACACCGGGTGCCTGGGTGTCCCATGAGAGCGCCGCGATACTGACCCGGCTCGGCCTTCCTCCGTGGCTGGGCGGCGGTGGGACGGTCCACCTCAGCAAGCCCCATGAGCTTCCCCGGGTCCGTCGGAATGGAGTGACGGGGCACCGGGTGCGAGTCCTCCCTGGCGAGGTCACGGAAATAGGCGGAATCCCGGTGTCCTCCCCGTCCCGGACGTGGCTTGATCTGACGCATCAGTTGCCGCTGCCGTACGTGATTGCCATGGGAGATCAGTTGATCCGCATGCCCCGCCCGGGCCTTGAAGGAAGGACGGAGCCCTACGCGGACAAGGAGGGGCTGCGCCTCCTGATCCGGCAGCATCCGAACATGAAAGGCGTGGAGAAGGGCCGGCTCGCCCTTGAAGACATGCGGGTCGGAGCGGACTCGTTTCCGGAGACATTCCTGCGGCTGGCCATGTTGGATGCGCGGTTGCCTGAACCGGAATTGCAGCTCCGCCTCGATCCGGACGATCCGTGGTCGCCGTCCGCGGACCTCGGGTACCGGCGGTTCCGGATCGCCGTGCAGTACGACGGCGCTCCGCACCTCACGCGGGAACAGCAGTCAAGGGACAACCGCAGGGATGAGGCTTTCACCAGCGCCGGCTGGTCCTACTTCAAGGCCAACGCCCATGATCTGGCCGAAGGGTTCAGAGGCCTCATTGTCCGGCTCAAGCGGGCGAAACTCCGCTCCGTATCAGCCAACGCGGGGTCACTTAGGGCCCATATCCGGCAGCAACATGGGCCGTAAGTGACCCCGCGTTGCAGGTGGATGAGGCGCTAGTGCCCGCGGTGGTCCTGAATGGTCATGCGGGGTCCAAAAGTGGGCTTGCGGAAGCCGCTGAGTCCGATCATCCGGACCACCCGCTGCCGGTGCCCACGCCACGGTTCCAGGAGGATGATCATTCCGGCGTCGTCCGTTTTCCGGCCGGTCAGCGCATAGCCGACATACGAGGCCAGATGGTAGTCGCCCACCGCGATCGAGTCCGGGCAGCCGTGGGTCCGCTGGACAACCTCGGCGGCGGTCCAGACGCCGATGCCTGGAATCGTCTGCATCTTGGCTCCCGCCTCGGCCGCGCTGAGTGAGGCGAGCCGTTCAAGCGCGACGGCGGATCGCAGCGTGCGCATGACCGTGGCCGAACGTTGGGGGCCCACTCCTGCCTTGTGCCACTCCCATGAAGGAACGGTCAACCAATGGCTGGCAGATGGCGGGACAAGCAGGCCCGACGGCGCGTGTCTGCCAGCGCTGGGGGCCGCGGTTCCGTAGCGGTACATCAGGTAGCGGTAGCCCCGCCGGGCTTCGATAGTGGTGACCTTTTGCTCAAGAATCGTGGGCACGAGGGAGTCCACCACGCGGCCGGTGGTAGGTAAACGGACGGCGAGGTTCCGGCGTCGGGCTTCCCTGACTATTCGCGGAAGGGTTGCATGGAAGGCTTCTTCGTCGAAGCCGGACCAGTCGTCACCGCTTCCCAACAGGGCAGGTACGGAGGCGATGGCGGAATCGGCACCGGCGCCCCAAGCCTGGGCATCGACGTGCGTGTCCTGCCCGGATCCCGCGGCGGTGAGTCGCAGAGTGGCCGGACCGTCCGGCGTCGTGAAGGCCATCCACACGCCGTCCTGCCGCGCAGCGAAGGACGGATCGCCGTTGCCGCGCATGATGATTCCGACGGTCTGGAGGAGATCAAAGGAACCACCGGGATGCCATCGCACCGATGCGTCGGCCGCAGCAGCTGCGGCGGGTGGAGCGTCGACGATCGTCATTCATTCATGGTCGCACGATCGTCTGACAAGACCGGACATGTCCGGAAACGCGTAGTCCCGGTTCCCCTTACGCCGCGAATCCCGCAGGGTTACACTCCACCTGAGGCGCGGGGCATCCGCGTCTTCGACAAGCAACCCAGGAGAAAACAATGGCCGCAATCGTGCACTTTGAGATCCCCGCGGATGACCAAGAGCGGGCCAGTAACTTCTACAAATCGGCGTTCGATTGGCAGATCAATCCGATGCCGCAGATGGATTACAGCATCGTCGTCACCACCCCGAGCGACGAGAAAACAGGCATGCCCAGCCAGCCCGGAGCCATCAACGGCGGGATGATGGCAAGGGCGGGCGAACTCACCTCGCCAGTGATCACGGTGGATGTGGAAAGCATCGACACTGCCTTGGCCGAGATCGAACGCCTGGGCGGCTCGGTGGTGAAAGCGAAGGATGCCATTCCGGGAATGGGTTACTACGCCTATTTCAAGGACACCGAGGGCAACGTCCTGGGCCTGTGGGAGAACCTTCCGCCCGAGGAGCGAGCCTCAGCAGAGTAGGCTTGAAGCACAGTAGGGCTGGAAACAAGGCGTCAGGCTGCTCCCGACGACAACCAGAGGACCAAGACGGAGAGTGGCAGGAGCAGCACCACGGCGACAAGTCCTGCCGCGGCAAACCCTCCCCAGCGTATTTGGACGTTGAGGGCCTGCAGCCGTTCGTGCCACAACAGCGTGGCCAGTGAAGCCCACGGCGAGATGAGCGGACCCATGTTGACGCCGATGAGCAAAGCCGCCAACCGGACAGGAGAGCCGGCCACGGGCTCGAGGGCCAGGTAAGCCGGAAGGTTGTTGGCTCCGTTGGCTGCCGCGGCGCCAAGTCCAGCGAGGCGCAGAAGCGAAGGAAAGCCATCCCCGGTGCCGGCAATGCCTGCGAGCAAAGGTGTCAGGCCGATGTCGTGCAGCGTCTCCACCACCATGAAAAGACCGATCGTCAGCATGAGCGGCCGCCACGGAACCATGGACCAACGCAAGGAGCCCGGACGCCGTCGCAGGAAAACACCGAGGAGCACGAGCGCAGCGGCCATGGCCGGGAACTGTACGGGAACCCCGGAAACCAGTGCGGGCAGCAGGACCACCAGGGTCGCCGCGCACATGAGCAGCAAGGGCCTGTCCCGCACGTTGTGGGTCGGTTGGGGGCCGTATCGGCCGGCCAGCTGCTTCCGGAAAGCCATGCCCAACAAGGTCACCGGCACCACGATCCCGGCGATAGCGGGCGCCCAAACGAGTCCGGCAAAGGAGACCGGGGACATTCCGAGGCGACTTTGGGCTAGGAGGTTGGTCAGATTGGATACCGGCAGCAGCATGGACGCCGTATTGGCGAGCCAGACGGCGGTGAGGGCGAAAGGCAAAGCGGGGATCCGCGCGTGCACGGCCAGGAGCACGACCACCGGGGTTACCAGAACCGCGGTGGTGTCCAGCGACAAGAACACGGTGGAAACAGTTGCGAGCGCAATGACCAGAAGCCAAAGGACCCAGACGCGCCCCCGGCCGAACACGGCGATTTTGTCGGTCAGCACTTGGAACAGGCCCGCGTCCGCCACCAATTCGGTCACCACGGTCATTGCCAGCACGAAGGCGAGTATGGGGACTGTCCGCGCCGTCAGCTCCTCGAAAGCGGGAAGGCGAAGGAACCCGAACGCCAGGCAGAGGACACCTGCCACCAGCATCCCGATGGGAAGGAAATAGCTGCGATGCCTTCTCCACCCTTTCCTCGTCCCCACGGCGAGCGCTCCCCGGGGCCGCTCTATTCTGCCCCGAAGCGCCCGCGGGCCTCGGCCGGGATCAGGGGCTTCTCGGCACGGACCTTGAGCTCCTGCACGGCCCAGGTGTTACCGTCCGGATCGCTGAAGCCAAAGAACGTGCCGCCGTCGCGCTCGTCGAAGACGGTGACTTCGCTGGCCTCCACGCCGCGGCTGATCAATTCCTCCCGTGCGGCCCGCGCGTCCGCGACCACAAGCTGCAATCCCCGCATGGAGCCCGGTGCCATCTCCTTCTGCGCAGGGAGGTCACCGATGACGATCGAACAACCGGAGCCCCGGGGAGTCAGCTGGGCTACATGCATGTGCTCGTTGGTGGTGTTGTGGTCAAGGGCGAAGCCCACCTTGTCGCGGTAGAAATCGATCGCACGGTCAATGTCGCTCACGGGGAGCACAACTACTTCGAGGGTCCAATCCATGGTGCATGTCCTTTCCTTGAAGAGCGTCACGGTTAGCTTGCCCGCGGGGCCGTTCTTTGGCTAGACGACGCTCCGGCGTGGTGCCGATTCCTTGCTGCGCCGGGGCAGACCGAACCAAGCGGTAACTTGGTACCTATGAAGTACGCCCAGTCCGTCCTGGACCTCATTGGCAATACCCCGCTCATCAAGCTCAACCACGTGACCGGGGACATCAAAGCGACCATTCTGGTGAAGCTCGAATATGTGAACCCGGGCGGTTCCATCAAGGACCGCATCGCGGTGAAGATGATCGAGCAGGCTGAGCGGGACGGGAAGCTCAAACCGGGTGGAACCATCGTGGAACCAACCTCGGGCAACACCGGCGTGGGGCTGGCCTTGGTGGCCCAGCAAAAGGGTTACAAATGCATTTTTGTGGTCCCGGACAAAGTGGGCGAGGACAAGCGTGCCGTACTCCAGGCCTACGGTGCCGAAGTCGTCGTCACTCCCACCGCAGTGGCCCCGGACAGCCCGCAAAGCTACTACAGCGTCTCTGACCGCATTGCGTCGGAAATCCCGGGAGCTTACAAACCGGACCAGTTCTCCAACCCCGCAGCTCCCGGTAGCCACTACGAAACCACGGGGCCGGAGATCTGGCGGGATACCGACGGCAAGATCACGCATGTGGTCATCGGCGCCGGGACGGGCGGCACCATTACCGGTACCGGCAGGTACCTCAAGGACGTGTCTGCCGATCGGCCGGAGTCCGACGGCGGCCGGGTCAAGGTCATCGGCGCAGATCCCGCGGGCTCGGTCTACTCGGGCGGTACCGGGCGTCCCTACTTCGTGGAAGGCGTCGGCGAGGACATGTGGCCGGTCAACTACGACAAGACCGTTCCCGACGACGTCATTGCGGTCAGCGACGCCGACTCCTTCGAGATGACCCGGCGCCTGGCCCGCGAGGAAGGGCTCCTGGTGGGCGGCTCATCCGGTATGGCTGTGGTGGCGGCGCTCCAGGTGGCCAAAGACCTGGGCGAGGAAGCCGTCGTCGTCGTGATCTTGCCGGACTCCGGCCGCGGCTATCTGGCGAAGATCTTCAACGACAAATGGATGCGCTCCTACGGTTTCCTGTCCGGCGGCGAGGAAGCCTCGGTCGGTGAAGTGCTGAAGTCCAAGACCGGCGAGATGCCCGAGCTTGTCCACATCCATCCCAATGAGACTGTCCGCGATGTCATCAACATCATGAACGAGTTCGGGGTATCGCACATCCCGGTCCTCTCACAGGAGCCGCCGGTGGTCATGGGCGAAGTGCTGGGCGCCGTCGATGAGCGCACGCTGACCACCAAGCTGTTCCGCGGCGAGGCGAAATTGACCGACAAGATCTCCGAGCACATGGGGGAGCGCCTGCCGGTGATCGGCTCACTCGAGACCATCTCGGCCGCACGGGAGCTGCTGTCCGACGTCGACACCGTCATGGTGACGTTTGTTGGAGCGCCCGTGGGCATTCTGACCCGCCACGACCTTCTCGCTTACCTGAGCAACTGACCCTAGGAGTTCATATGTCTGCAAACGAAGCAGGATTCAACACGCGCGCCGTCCACGCCGGCCAGGCCTTCGAACCGCGCACCGGCGCCGTGGTTCCGCCAGTGCACTTCAGCTCGACATATGCCCAGGACGGCATAGGCGGTTTGCGCGACGGCTACGAATATGGCCGCGGCACCAACCCCACCCGGGATGCGTTGCAGGAGCAGCTCGCCGCACTCGAGGGCGGAACCCACGCATACAGCTTCAGCTCGGGCCTTGCTGCGGAGGACTCCCTGATCCGCGCCGTTGCCCGGCCCGGCGACCACATCGTCCTCGGCAACGACGCCTACGGTGGAACCTACCGGCTCATCAACCGTGTGCTCGGTGAGTGGGGCATCGGCAACACGCCAGTGGACATGTCCAACCTTGACGCCGTCGCGGCGGCCGTTGCGGCGAACAAGACGCGCATCGTCTGGGTGGAGACCCCTTCCAACCCGATGATGAAGATCACCGATATCGATGCGCTCGCCAAAGTAGCGCACGACGCCGGTGCCCTCCTGGTCGTCGACAACACCTTTGCGTCGCCCTACTTGCAGACCCCGCTCGCCCTGGGTGCCGACGTCGTGGTCCACTCGACCACCAAGTACATCGGCGGCCACTCGGATGTTGTGGGCGGGGCGATCGTGGTCAAGGATGCTGAGCTGGCTGAGAAGATCGGCTTTGTGCAGTTCGCCGTCGGCGCCGTGTCCGGACCTATGGATGCGTTCCTGACAACCCGCGGTCTCAAGACCCTCGGCGTGCGCATGGATCGCCACAGCGAGAACGCCCAGGCCGTGGCCGAGTGGTTGCTGGAGCGCCCCGAGGTTGAGGCCGTGCTCTACCCGGGTCTGCCTTCCCACCCGGGGCACGAACTGGCCGCGAAGCAGATGAAGAAGTTCGGCGGCATGATTTCCGTGCAGTTCAAGGGCGGCGAAGCTGCGGCCCGCAAGGTGGCAGAGTCCACCCAGGTCTTCACGCTGGCCGAATCCCTGGGCGGCATCGAGTCGCTCATGAACTACCCCTCGGAGATGACGCACGCTTCGGTCAAGGGCACCGAGCTGGCCGTGCCGGTCAACCTTATCCGGCTTTCCTGCGGCATCGAGGACATCGAGGACCTGATCGCGGACCTGGAGCAGGCGATCGGCAAGTCACTCAAGTTCTGACCTTCTTTGACTCAGGATTCGGCCGGGACACGCCATTGCAGCGGCGTGTCCCGGCCGCTCCTCTTTCAAACATGGTCGGGATTGGTGCACGTCAACAAGGGTCCTGTCCGTAGCGGAACGCCGGGATCCCCGTAAGGTGCTGGCCCAGGATCAAGGTGTGGACCTCGTCCGTCCCTTCGTAGGTACGCACGGATTCCAGGTTGTTGGCATGGCGTAGTGGTGAGTAGTCCAGCGTGATGCCGTTGCCACCCAGGATGGTACGGGCCTCGCGGGCGATCTTGATGGCCTCACGTACATTATTGAGCTTGCCCACCGAGATCTGTTCCGGCCGCAGCTTGCCAGCATCCTTGAGTCGCCCCAGATGCAGCGCCAGCAGGGTGCCCTTTTGGATTTCCACGAGCATGTTCACAAGTTTTTCCTGGGTCAGCTGGTAGCCGGCCAAGGGCTTGCCGAATTGCATGCGGCTTCCGGCATATTCGAGCGCGGCCTCGTAGGAGTCACGGGCCGCGCCCATGGCACCCCAAGAAATGCCGTAGCGCGCTTCGTTGAGGCAAGAGAACGGGCCGCGGAGGCCCTGGGCGCCCGGGAGGAGGGCCTCCGGACCCAGCCGGACGCCGTCGAACATTACATCGCACTGGATCGAGGCACGCATGGAGAGCTTCGCGTCGATGGGAGTCACTGTGACTCCTGGAGTTCCGGCCGGGACCAGGAAGCCTCTGATGCCGTCGCCGGTGTTTGCCCACACCACCATGACGTCGGCGATCGATGCCATGCCGATCCAGCGCTTCGAACCATCCAGCACCCAACCGGCGTCGTTGCCTGAGCCGTCCCTTTGCGCAAAGCTGGCCATCGACGACGGGTCCGAACCCGCCGTCGGCTCCGTCAACGCGAAACAGCCGATCAGTTCGCCGGCGGCCATGCGGGGGAGCCACTGCTCCTTCTGTTCTTCGCTGCCCCAGCGATGGATCGCGGTCATGGCCAGCGAACCTTGGACCGACACGAAAGTACGGATACCGGAATCGCCCGCCTCGAGCTCCATGGCGGCAAGACCGTATTCGACGGCGGTGCGTCCCGGGCAGCCATAGCCCTCCAGGTGCATGCCCAGGACACCGAGTTCGCCCAGTTCCGCGGGCAGCTCCCTTGGGAAGACCGCGTCCTCGTACCAACGGGCGATGTTCGGCCGAATGCGCTGATCGGTAAAGTCACGCACCTTCTCGCGAAGCTCCAGTTCCTCGGTGCTCAAGAGGGAATCGAGGGCGAGAACATCGGAGGTATCCGTCATTGAATGGCTCATGCCAGCATCCTAAGGCCGGACATGTTCCAGCGGTTGGGCTGAGCCGGCGATTGCGCGGCGCCGGCGCCTTCACGGTAGGCCCGGCCGCCGTGCCAGAATTGAGCCATGGCAGCGGCGGAAGTGAACGCAACAGGACTGCCGCTACGGGCAGCCGAGGGGATCGGGCGACGCCGCATACTGGCTGGCCTGATCCTGGCCTTGGTGCTTCCGGTGGCCATCGAAGCCCTGGTGTCCGGGCTGCACTACCGGAACTTCGCGATGATCATGCTCTTTCAGCTGGCTGCCGCTGCCGCCGTGGCCGCGATCGGGGGACTATGGCCGGCCGTGGTGTCCGCCCTTTTGGGCAGCCTTCTCTTGAACTACTTTTCGGCCGAGCCCGTGGGCTCCCTCTCGATCGCGGATCCCACCACGCTGTTCACCATGGTCATCTTCCTTGCCGTGGCGTGCGGTGTGGCACTCGCGGTCGGGCTGGCAACGCGTCGAGCCCAGGAAGCCGCGCATTCCGACGCCGAGGCAAGGGCCCTGAGCGAGCTGGCCCTTCGCATCCTGAGTTCGGACGGCAGCCTTGAGTCCTTCCTGGACAAGATCCGGGTCAACCTCGGTATGGACGCGGTGACACTCCTGTCCACCTTTGATTCGCCGGGGGCACCTGGCCCGGCGTGGCAGGTTCTTGCAAGCTCGGGGCATCAACCGCCGGTGACCCATGCGGCCGCGGACCACGCCGCCGTCGTCGATCCCCATTACACGCTCCTGCTCCGCGGCGGGCCGCTCTCCGAGCAACACCGCCGCATGCTCGCGGCATTCGGCGCCTTCGTCGTGGCAGTGCGGGAGCGCCAGCAGTTGGTCAAGAGCAGGCAGGACAACTTGCGCCTGGCGGAAGGCAACAAGATGCGGACCTCCATCCTGCGCGCCGTCTCCCATGATCTCCGCACTCCGCTGGCGGGCATCAAGCTTGCCGTCAGCAGCTTGCGCCAAGAGGAAGTGTCATTCGCACCGGAAGACGAGCAGGAATTGCTCGCCACTATCGAGGACTACGCCGATCGCCTCGATCATTTGGTGGACAACCTGCTGGACATGTCCCGCATCACCGCCGATGCTGTAAACCCGCTGCTGCGTGGGCTGGGCTGGCACCAAATCCTGCCGGAGGCGCTACGCGGCGTACCCGGGGAGCGCATCCGGAATGAGCTGCCGCCCAACCTCCCGTATATAGAGGCCGACGCCGGAATGCTCGAACGCGTCGTGGCGAACCTCGTGGAGAACGCCGTGAAATACGCACCGGACTCGGACGTGGTGCTGGTGGCACGCACCGGCGCGGGCATTGCCCTCGACGGACTCCCAGCCAGCGAACTTCGGGTCACGGACCACGGCCGGGGGATCGCGCCCGCGGCCGTGTTGGACTTGTTCCGCCCCTTCCAGCGGCTCGACGACTCAGCCTCCAGCCGGGACGGGCGCAGCGGAATCGGCCTGGGACTCGCCGTCGCCAAAGGATTTACCGAAGCCATGGGCGGTACGCTCATGGCTGAGGCGACGCCGGGAGGCGGGCTGACCATGGTGGTCACACTCCCTCTGTGGACGGGGGAGCGGCCATGAACCTAGTGCTGATCGTGGAAGATGAGGCCCAGATCGCCCGGGCTATGCAAATCAACCTCCACGCCCACGGCTACCGGGCCATCACCGTCGGCAACGGCACCGATGCCCTCAAAGCCGCGGCGCAGCAGCCCGTGGACATCGTGGTGCTCGATCTTGGCCTCCCGGATATGGACGGCGTCGATGTCATCAGGGGCATCCGTGGCTGGAGCACCATGTCCATCATCGTGCTGTCCGCCCGGCACGGCTCCGAAGATAAAGTGGAAGCCCTCGACGCCGGTGCCGACGACTATGTGACCAAACCTTTCGGCCTTGACGAACTCCTCGCCAGGCTCCGT
Source organism: Arthrobacter methylotrophus (assembly GCF_039539965.1). Classification (NCBI taxonomy): domain Bacteria; kingdom Bacillati; phylum Actinomycetota; class Actinomycetes; order Micrococcales; family Micrococcaceae; genus Arthrobacter; species Arthrobacter methylotrophus. The sequence continues at coordinate 586,680 of NZ_BAABED010000001.1, forward strand.
GCCGCTTCGCGGCGGGCGGCGCCCCGGCATGAAGTGCCGACGCTGCAGACCGCAGACTTCCTCGTTGACCTGGCGGGAAAGAAGATCACCAAGGACGGCGCCGAAGTGCGGCTGACGCCCACCGAGTGGAACATCCTGGAATTGCTGGTGCGCAACGCGGGCCGGCTGGTCAGCCAGCAGCAGATCCTCACCCAGGTCTGGGGGCAGGCCTACGCCAAGGAGACCCAGTACTTGCGCGTCTATATTGCCCAGCTCCGCCGCAAGCTCGAACGCGACCCGGCACAGCCCCGGCACCTGCACACCGAGGCCGGCATGGGCTATCGCTTCGATCCGTAGTGGCGTACGTAGACTGTAACCATGGATACCGCATCGTTGCTTGCTGTTTGCCGGGTGCACCAACTCCTGCCTGACGTTGAAGGGTCGGTGGGAGTGACGGCCATTGACAAGCGCCCCGTTGACGGTCCGGTGAAGGTCCACAAGCTGGGGCTCCACGGAGACATCCAGGCGAGCCGGATCCACCACGGCGGCGAAGACCAAGCGCTCTACGCCTACTCACAGGCGGACGCCGACTACTGGGCGAATGAACTCCAAAGGGACATGCCCGCCGGGATCTTCGGGGAAAACCTCCGCGTCACCGGAATCGAGACCACCGGTGCCGTGATTGGAGAACGTTGGAAAATCGGACTGGACGTCGAAGTTGAAGTCACTTCACCGCGAGTGCCGTGCGCAACCTTCCAGCGCCGCATGAACGAACCGATGTGGGTCAAACGCTTCACTGACGCTGGGAGGGTCGGCACCTACTTGCGAGTAGTAAAGACTGGCAGCATTTCGGCCGGCGACTACATCCACCAGCTGTTCGTGCCGAAACATGGCATCACGGTAGGGCAGTGGTTCAGCAACCCCAACCTCGAGGACATGCAATTGCTGCTCGACGCTGAAGCGGACGGAGAAGTCCTGCTGCAGTCCGACTACCACGACAGCTTCGAAAAACTCATGCGCCGAAACGGGGTGGACGCCTGAAAACCGTTCCTGCAGGCGTCTTCGGGATGCCGTCCTGAGGGTCGGGGAGGGGCCGTCCCGAGGGGTGCGCAGGGCGCCTATGTGCTCAAGCTCACCGTCGTCGTCGACAGTTATGTCACCGGGGGACTATTCTGTGCCCTACAATTGAAATATCCCCCACTCCGGAAATCCCTTTTTCCTGCCCAATTCTTGAGGCAGGACTGGTCAGTGTTGGGGCCCGCAAAATGTGTGCGGGCATTTTCATAGGGAGAGCCGGGCGAAGAAAACGCTGTACAGACTGCTGAGATAGCAGCCAAGAGATGCAGCGGGAAGTCCTGCCATGGGATTGCGACAGCGCCGGACTTCTTGCGAGCACCAGAGCCTCCTGGTTCTTCTGCACGCAACGTGTACTGCGGCCAAGCCCAACCGGGCCGCGCCGACTGGCCCCCTATGGATGAGGAAACTTTCCCCTATGCCCGAAAACCTGAACGACCCCTTCATCGCCGAGTCTTCCGACATCGCGGAGACTGTCGAAACTGTGGAGACCGCCCCCGCTGCGGAAACCGCCGTCGAAACTGTGGCGACCGCCGTCGAAACGGCCCCCGCCGCCGAGTTCATTGAGCCTGCGGCGCCCGCTCAAGCGGAGGCACACGCTGCCGAAGCTCCGGTCAAGGCCGAGTCCCCCGCCGAGGAAGAAGAAGAGGGCATCCGCTTCGTCGACCTCGGAATCGACCCCCGCGTTCTGGCCGCCCTGCAGGATGTCGGCTATGAAAAGCCTTCTCCGATCCAGGCGGCAACCATTCCGCTGCTGCTCGAAGGCCGCGACGTCGTGGGCCTCGCCCAGACCGGCACCGGTAAGACTGCAGCATTCGCAGTACCGGCACTGTCCCGCCTGGCTGAACTCCACGACCTCAATGGTCCGTCCCGCAAGACCCAGGCACTGGTTCTCGCGCCGACACGTGAGCTTGCGCTCCAGGTTGCTGAGGCCTTCACCTCGTACGCCAAGCACATTGACGACTTCACCGTCCTCCCCGTTTACGGTGGCTCCGCCTACGGCCCGCAGCTTGCAGGCCTGCGCCGCGGTGCCCAGGTGGTTGTCGGTACCCCCGGCCGTGTGATCGACCACATCTCCAAGGGTTCCCTGGACCTGTCCGAACTGCAGTACCTCGTCCTGGACGAAGCCGACGAAATGCTGCGCATGGGCTTTGCCGACGACGTCGAGCAGATCTTCCAGGAGACCCCTGAAGGCCGCCAGGTAGCGCTGTTCTCTGCCACCATGCCGGGCCAGATCCGCCGCATGTCCAAGCAGTACCTGAACAACCCGGCCGAGATCTCGGTCAAGTCCAAGACCACCACCGGCGCCAACACCCGCCAGCGGTACCTGCAGGTCATGGGCCCGCACAAGCTCGATGCCCTTACCCGCATCCTCGAGGTTGAAGAGTTCGACGGCGTTATCGCGTTCGTGCGCACCAAGATGGCCACCGAGGACCTCGCAGACAAGTTGAAGTCCCGAGGCTTCCAGGCCGCCGCCATCAACGGTGACATCCCGCAGCAGCAGCGTGAGCGGACCGTCGATGCGCTGAAGGAAGGCCGCATCGACATCCTGGTGGCCACCGACGTCGCGGCCCGTGGCCTTGACGTTGAGCGCATCAGTCACGTGGTCAACTACGACATCCCGCACGACACCGAGTCCTACGTGCACCGCATCGGCCGTACCGGCCGTGCAGGCCGGAGCGGCGACGCCATCCTGTTCATGACGCCGCGGGAGAAGTACCTGCTGCGTTCCATCGAGAAGGCCACGCGCCAGCCGGTGGAGCAGATGCACCTGCCCACCGCCGAGACGGTCAACACCTTGCGCCTGGGCAAGTTTGCGGACAAGATCACCGAGACCCTCGAGTCCGAGGACGTGACAGCATTCCGCGACCTGATCGCCTCGTACGAGGAAGAGCACAACGTTCCGGCTTCGGAGATCGCTGCCGCACTTGCCGTGATGGCACAGGGCGGCCAGCCGCTCCTGGTCAAGGAGCTGCCCGCCGCACCCGAATTCCAGAAGCGCGAGCGCGCCAAGGACGGCTTCGGCTCCCGCGGCCCCACCCGCGCCCTGACCGAGGGCAACGCCACCTACCGGATCGCCGTCGGACGCCGTCAGCGCGTCATGCCGGGTTCGATCGTTGGCGCCATTGCCAACGAAGGCGGCATTTCCTCGGCACAGATCGGTGGCATCGATATCCGTTCGGACCACTCCCTGGTGGAGCTCCCGGCGGACCTGAGCCCCGAGCAATTGCGTGCCCTGTCCCGCACCCGGATCGGCGGCGAACTGATTCACCTCGAGTTGGACAACGGTCGCAAGCCGGCCTCTGACCGTGGCGGTTACTCCGGTGGTGGCCGTGGCGGCTACTCCGGGGGCGACCGCGGCGGAAACTTCAAAGGCAACGGTGGCTTCAAGAAGGAGTTCCGTAAGACTGAAGGCGACCATGGCAGCTACGCCGGTGGCGAGCGTTCATCCGCTGACCGCGGCGGCCGTTCCTACAGCGAGCGCAGCAGCGCCGGTGCCGGAACGGGCAGCTACGGCGACCGCGACCGCGGACAGAGCAGCGACTCCCGCTTCGGCGGACACGGCAACAGCGCACGCAAGCCGCGCACCGGCGGCGACGCTGGCCACCGCGATTTCAACCGCAAGGGCAAGTGGTAAACAGGGTTAGTTCCTGGTTTTCTGGTCAGAGGCCGGCTTTCGAGCCGGCCTCTGGCTGTTTAACGATGGCTGTCTCATGCGCGCCGGCTAAGAGAGGCGACTCGCCAGAAGACCGCTGAGAGGGCGTCGGCGGCCCCAGGGGGCGCTCGCGAACCGTCTGAGCAGGAATCGGACGAGGGCGCCGATCCGGACGCTCCAGTCGCCGCTGACCACATCCACCCTGCTCAGGTGCTTCGACTGCCCTGGTTTCAGCGCGGTTCGGGACCCTCGGCTCGGACCCTTATGCAGATTGTGTCGACGCCGTTTTTCCCTGTCCTGCAGCCGATTTGTAGCCTGAGAAATCGTCCGGTAGAGTATTTACTCGTTGCCCCCCTAGCTCAGTGGTAGAGCGCGTTCTTGGTAAGAACGAGGTCACCGGATCGATTCCGGTGGGGGGCTCTGAATGAGGGCCTGTGTCAAGGCGGTTTTTGACCGGTTTGACACAGGTTCTTCTCATTCGTGGCGGTGTAGCTCAGTTGGTTAGAGCGCACGACTCATAATCGTGAGGTCGGGAGATCGAGCCTCCCCACCGCTACAGTTTCCGCAGGCCAGAGGCGTTTCGCTTCTGGCCTGCTGCTGTTTTGAGTACCTGATCCAACGCCAAGGACTCTTGAATTGGCTCAGCGAGAGATGCCGCCAGAACGAGGACATCGGCCACTTCCGTATGGACGGATTTGCGGCCCATGTAGACATCTTGAGTCATGCACAGGAGCACGACAGGTTCCCTCTGTAACGTCCTACTGTATGGATGTACGATCGCAAGCCACCGCAGCCACGGATGATGGGCCGAGCTGGCGATTCACCACGAAACGGGCGAAAGCGGAGACCGTGGCCATCTTCGCCGTCTTTGCTCTCTACGCGGCCTTCCTCCTAAGGCTGCTTCTCCTCTCTCGCGCACCGGGTTCGGAGAGATCGATCAATCTCATCCCGTTCGCGAGTATCGCGGAATATGTGTCCAGCCACTCTTCCGGGACCGGCAGAGTGGCGTTCGCCAACGTCGTCGGGAACATCCTGATCTTCATCCCGCTTGGAGTCTACGTATCGTGGCTCCGGCATCGGTCGGCCGCATGGCTGACCGTGCTCACGGTCGCCTCGGTCAGCGTCGCTGTAGAGATCATCCAGGGCGTGTTTGCGGTTGGAGCATCGGATATCGACGACGTGATCCTGAACTGCGTCGGAGGAATCATCGGAATCCTCACATTCAGGCTGCTTTCCGCGATCCTGCGCGAGCAATCCCTAGTGCGGACCGCGATTGCCGTGTTGTCGCTGCTTTCGCTGCCCGTCTGGTGCTACTTCCTCTTCGTCGTCCGGCTACACATGTGAGCACAAGCCACAATCCTCGAACTCACCGGTGCGCCGGTAGTCCCGGGCACCGCCGTACGACGGGCAGAAACGCTTTCGGCGGTGATACGTATTGAGGTAATGCGTTCATGGATGCCGGGCTATATGCCTATTTCAGTTAGCGCGACGCACCAGCGGCACTCTCCTGGATGGAGGAAGTCGGGTTTTCCATCGTCCTACGCCAGGACGGAAGCGCTGGGGAAGTCGTGCATGCCGAGGCCCGCATGGGTGATGCTGTCATCATGGTCTCAAGCGCAGACGCGGACTACCAGCAGCCGGCACTGATTGGCCGATCAACGGGCGGGGGCCTGTACCTCTTGGTCGACGATGCTGATGGCTTCTACCGGCGGGCGCTGGCAGCCGGCGGAATCGCGGTGATCGCGCCGGAGGATACGGCGCGGGGCACGCGCCGGGCAAGGATACTTGACCCGGAAGGAGACGAATGGAGCGCCGGGACGTATCAGCCCGGCTCGGGATGGTAACGACCTACCTCGTGGAGCATCTCAACTCTGTTCTTGCCCGGTCCCTGGTGGGTCCGTCCAGACTGAAGCCATCCCATCCAGACCCTGTGTGAAGGTCCTGCCAGAAGGCGGATGCAAGGGGAACGCGCGATTCTGCTGGATCATCGGCTTCCCCAGGTCCGGGTGTCCCGGAATCACGCGGCGGGCACCGTTGACCTGGGGAATGATCCAGCAGAATCGCGCTTCTTGGCGCTCTACCCCCGTTTCGGGACGAGGCCCACCGCCCCCGAATCGGCCCGGCAACACTGACCTTCTTTGAAACCCGTGCCCGGTCCTAATTGAGTGCGATCACGAGCATTTGGTTGGTGCCCGGGATGCAGGTCTGCAGTACAGCCCGCGGGAATCCCCCGAATACGGCTGCGACGTCGTTGGTGGTGCCGCCTTGGGGCACCTGGCCGCGGGCAGTTACGGTGTACGTTCCGTAACCGGGGATGCTCACCGTCTCGCCGACGCCTATGCCCGAGAACCGCGCCCACCCGCCGCAGAAATCGTGTTCAGTGATAAACAGCGAGTAGGCGTCCGTCGGGGTGAAGTGGATAGGGCCAATGCAACTGTTTACCGCGGCCTGCCCGCCTGAACCCGCAACATAGATGGTCCGAACCGCCGGAGCCGGAACCGGGGCCGGGGTGGGAGCAGGGGCGGGAGCAGGAGCAGGGGCGGGAGCAGGAGCCGCTGGCGCCACAGGGGCCACCGGGGGCGGGACGGCAAGCGGCGGTCCTGTCAGCTTCAATACTTGGCCTGGCAAGATGACGGAATATGCGCTGAGCCCGTTGGCAGCCAGCATGGCGTTCACGTCGACTCCGAAACGGGCCGCTATCGAGCCGACGGTGTCGCCGCTGACCACCGTGTAGGCGTTCGTGTCAGGCACCGGAGCGGCTGCCGGTGCCGCCTCAGGCGCTGAGGGCACGACGGCGGCCGACGCCTTTGCCTGTACCGGCGCCGGTGGAGGGGCCGGGGAGGGACTTTCGCTCGGCGTTGAGTCTGCGGCCGGTGAAGGGGCGGCAATCGCGGTTCCTGGACCGACGGCCGGGATGCTTGCAGCGCTCGTGCTTGCCGGCGCCAGTACCTGTGCATAGTTCTGCGTCATGATGGCCGCCAGGGCGATCGCCAGCACAACTGCCCACGTGGCTATGGATGCCTTGTATCTGGTGAGTGTTCTTACTCCGTTGGATATCAGTGCGGAGACGCTGCCTCCGCCGATCCCGCTGTGCATGTAATCCTGCTGATGCATTTCAGATCCCCGTGCTTCGTCGTTGCTTGGGCCAGCCGGTTGGTTTGGCCCGGGAAGTGATACGCACGCGCAGGGGATGGCGCTTGTTGAGACCCTTTTGCTTAATTGCGCAGCACAGAGGAAGCCCTCAAATCCGCTCATTGATGGATAAATCCATCAATGAGATTTATAAAAGGGGTATTCCTATTCCTGCTGCAGGGTGATTTGAGTTTAGAAATTGGTCATTAACTACACACGAGTGGATGCCACTCGCTTTTGCTTCGCACGCGCGGAAAGTCACTCGTATTGGCGTTTCAGTAAAGTGAGTGCCGCGGGTTATGGCCGCTCTTCCGTCCAGCCGGTGCTGGGGAGTTACCGCAGAGCAGGGGCAACTGGAATTGTAAGCAGACTTAGTTATTCCGGGAGAATTGACATGAATTTGAAGCGTTCGAAAAAGGCTAATTTCGGAGTTTATCCATCGTCTTTGAATAAACATGGCCGCGCCGATGTTTGACCTCTACGACAGAATGGATCCATGAGTCGAATCGCAATCATCGGCGGCCACGGCAAAGTGGCCTTGCAGCTGTCCCGCATTCTGAGCAATGAGGGTCACGAGGTAACGTCGTTCGTCCGCAATCCGGAACACGCGCCGGAAGTCGCGGCGACGGGCGCCGCTCCGGTCATTCTGGACGTCGAGCAATCGACAACGGCGGAGATCGCCTCAGCCCTCAACGGCCACGACGCCGTGGTGTGGTCCGCCGGAGCCGGAGGAGGTGACCCGGACCGGACGTACGCGGTGGATAGGGATGCCGCCATCCGCTCGATGGATGCCGCGGCGCAGCAGGGCGTGGCTCGGTATGTCATGGTGTCCTACCTCGGCGCCGGACCCGGCCACGGCGTCCCCGAAGACAACAGCTTCTACGCGTACGCGGAAGCCAAGGCCGCGGCGGACGAGTATCTGCGTGGCACCGATCTGGACTGGACGATTCTGGGACCCGGAGCGCTGACCGGCAATCCGGGCTCGGCGCTCATTGAGGTGGATCCCTTGGATCCGGGTACCGGGACCGCAACCTCCCGGGCCAATGTCGCCTTGGTGGCTGCCGCCGTCCTGGAACTGCCCGAAACCATAGGACGCACCATCGAGTTCAGAGATGGGAACGTGGCAGTGGTGGAGGCTCTCACCGCGTCCTAGCTGACTCACAAGGTCCTAGCTGCTTCCGCCGGGCCGGCAGGGCGTCCGGCCGCGATAAGTTGGTATGACCGGCCCCTCGGCAAGAGGGGGCGCTGCCACGACGACGTCTGGGGATATCAGGAACATGGACCAGTTGGCACTCATTGTTGGATTGCTGCTTGCAACGGTCGTGGCCGTGGGCCTGGGGGATCGATTGCGGCTCCCGTATCCAGTGTTGATGCTGCTTCTGGCGGCGGCGCTGACCTTCATCCCGGGATTTCCGGACTTTGAGCTTGCTCCCGAGCTGATCCTGCCGATCTTCCTCCCGCCGCTGCTCTTCGCGACTGCACAGAAAAGTTCCTGGGCGGTGTTCCGGGTCCGTTGGCGGACCTTGCTGCTCATGGCTGTCGCCCTTGTAGTGGTTTCGACGGCGGTCGTCGCCGGCGCCGCGTGGCTCATGATTCCGGGTATCGGCATCCCTGCGGCAATCGCACTGGGTGCCATGGTGGCTCCGCCGGACCCGGTGGCTGTTGATTCGGTCGCCGGCCGCGTGCATATGCCGCGCAGGCTCATTACTGTGCTGCAAAGTGAAGGGTTGTTCAACGACGCCGCAGCTATCGTGATCTTCCAGGCAGCCGTGGCAGCAACGGTCTCCGGAACGAAGGTGGGGGCCGGCGTCGTGCTCCAGTTCATCATCGGCGCGGGCTTGGCCGTTATTGTCGGGATCGCGATGGGCTGGTTGACGAGGCTGATCACCAAGCTGGTCACCTCCATGGTGGCCCGGAGCGCCGTCACTTTGGTGGTTCCCTTCGCTGCATACATCCTCGCGGAAGAACTCCACGCTTCGGGGGTGATCGCCGTCGTCGTCACCGCGCTTGAGACGCAGCGGCACGCGCGGTCCCAGGATGCTGCCGAGCGCGTCACCCGGAACGCCTTCTGGGATGTGGTGGAGCTCCTTGCCACGGGGCTGGCCTTCGGTTTGGTGGGGCTGGAAATCCGGACTGTGATCCGGGATGAAGGTGCGGCCGTTTTCGGCATGATTGGTCCGGCCGCGGCGGTGTGCGTGCTGGTGTTCGTCGTCCGCTTCGCGTGGCTCGGCCTTTTGGCGATCGCGGCCCGCAAACGGAAGAACCTGCTGCCGACGTCGCCCAAGGAAGTCTTGATCCTCACGTGGTGCGGCATGCGCGGCCTCGCGACCCTCGCACTGGCACTGGCCCTTCCGTTGACGATTGCCGACGGCAGCGACTTCCCGGCCCGGCACGAGACCCTGGTTATCGCATGCGCGGTGTTGCTGGCCACTTTGGTGCTGCCGGGGCTGACCCTTCCGTGGCTCATGCGCGTGCTCAAGGCCTCCGAGGACGGCTCGCACGAAAGGGACGCCGCGCGCCTCCTGGCCAAGCGCGCGCAGGCTGCCGCCATCTCGGCCCTCAAGGAACACGATCTGATGAAGGAACTGCCGGCTGACAAAGTGGCGCTCGTCAAGGAAAAGATGACCCGCCTCCACGCCGAACTGCTGGACGGGACGTTGAAGAACGAGTCGGCAACGGAGAAGCGCCAACGCGGAAGGGAACTGGCCATTGCGGTCCAGACCATCGCCCTCGATGCGGCACGGCAGGAAGTGGTGGCTGCTCGGGGCGAGCCTGGCACTGATCCCGAGGTTGCCGATCGGGTGCTGCGCCAGCTGGACCTGCGCACCATGGCGATGCCGGACTAGCGGGTGTCCTTGGAGGCAGGCAACTGCACGCGCCGTAGTTCCAGGTCCAGGGAGTTCTTCTCAACATGGTCCAGCGCATGGCGCACTGCGCCGATGCCCACAATCGCGTCGCCCAGGGGGGACGCTGCCAAGCGTGGGGGAGTGGCGGTGTAGTTTGCCAGCTTCCGCGCGGTCGTCTCCAGGAGGGTCGACGCCGAATCTGCCACTGCGCCACCGATCACCACGAGCTCCGGGTTGAGCAGGATGGCCACCGTGGAAACCACTCGGGCCAGCCGGTCCGAGAGCCGGTCCAGGATTCCCAGCGCCACTTTGTCGCCCTGCGCAGCGGCGGCGAAGACGTGCTCTGCAGTCACCTCGTGGCCCGGCGCGGCCGCCGTCCGGAGGGTAGTCTTCGACGTTCCCGCCAAAGCTTCAGCCGCCCACAACCTGGCGAGCGCGGCGAGGCCATCGGGGGAACCCACTCCCTCCACCATGTCCAAGTAGGCCATTTCGCCCGCACCGCCCGCGGCCCCGTGGAGCAGTCTGCCGGATTCCATCACGCCCGAGCCGAAACGCTCGCCTGACAGCAGAACCACCAGATCATCGACCCCGACGGCGGAGCCACGCCAGCGCTCGCCGAGCGCGGCCAGGTTGGCGTCGTTCTCCAGCACAACGGCCCACCCGTGCAGATCGTGCAGGGCTTTCTTCAGCCCGACGTCGAACAGGCTCCAGAACGGCTGGCTGACCAGAATGTTTCCGTCGCGGCCCACGGGGGCGGCAAGCCCCACCGTCACCGCAAGGACCTTGTCCGGCGCCACGCCGGCAGCGTCAAGCGCCAGCAGGGCCGTCTCGCTGATCACGCGGATCCGTTCCTCCGCTTCGATCTCCCTGCCGCGAAAAGGCTCGCTGGCCCGTCCCACGGTCCGGCCCCGCAGATCGGCCACCACCACGGTGGTCTTGAGGACGCCGACGTCGATCCCCAGGACGCAGCCGGCACTTTCGTCGAGTTCGAAGCGCCGCGCGGGGCGGCCTTTCTGGTAGGTATCGGAATCCTTCTCCAGTTCGCGGATCCAGCCCCGGGCCATAAGGTCTTCGCACACCGAAATGGTGGTGGCGCGGGTCAGGCCGGTGACGTCCATCAGCTCCGAGACGGTTACTGCGTTGGAGGAGCGGATGGCGCCGAGTACGGTGGCCGCGTTGACCCGCCGCATCATCTGCGGAGTGGCAGTCGCGATGTCAGGCATGCCTGTTGACCTCCTGTAGGTGTGCGTCACATAATACTTGAGGTACTAAATTTAGATTCTAAATAAACAGCCCCATTCACTACATACACCGTTGCGTCGACACAGAAAAGGAACCCCCTTGTCCTCCACCGTCACCTTGGCAACTCACTTCGACCCAAAGCGCTCCGAGCGCTCCGAGCGCATGGCCGATCCCAACTGGTGGCGCCAAGCGGCCGTCTACCAGATCTACCCTCGCAGTTTCTACGACGCGAACGGCGATGGACTGGGCGACATCAAGGGCATCACCGCCAAGGTCCCGTACCTCAAGTCCCTCGGCATCGACGCCGTCTGGCTGAGCCCCTTCTACCCGTCCGCGCTCGCGGACGGCGGCTACGACGTCGACGACTACCGCAACGTGGACCCGAAGCTGGGCACGCTGGCGGACTTCGATGAGATGGCGGCTGCCCTGCACGCTGCAGGAATCAAGCTGATTGCGGACATCGTTCCGAACCACTCCTCGGACCGGCACGCATGGTTCAAGGAAGCGCTGGCTTCCCCGAAGGGCTCGGCAGCCCGTGAACGCTACATCTTCCGTGACGGCCGGGGCGAGAACGGCGAACTGCCCCCGGCGGACTGGGACTCGGTCTTCGGCGGCCCGGCTTGGGAACGCATCACTGAACCCGGTCCAGAACAGAAACCGGGACAGTGGTACATGCACATCTTCACGAAGGAGCAGCCGGACTTCAACTGGGACAACCCGGAGGTTCGCGAGGACTTCCTGAAGACCTTGCGCTTCTGGTCCGATCGTGGCGTGGATGGATTCCGCATTGATGTTGCCCATGCGCTGACGAAGGACCTCCCGGAGGTGCTCCCCTCGAAGAGCGAACTGCCCAAGGAAGGTGACAACGCCCTTGGCGCCCACCCCTTCTGGGACCGCGACGAAGTGCACGAGATCTATGCCGAGTGGCGCAAGCTCTTCAACGAGTACAACCCGCCCCGGACCGCCGTCGCCGAAGCCTGGGTCCACGCGGACCGCCGCGCCCGCTACGCCAGCCCGGACGGACTCGGCCAGGCCTTCAACTTCGACCTCCTCAAGGCCGATTTCGACGCCGCCCAGTTCCGCAGCATCATCACCAAGAACCTGGCCGAGGCTGCAGCATCCGGTGCCTCGTCCACGTGGGTCTTCTCCAACCACGATGTGGTCCGCCACGCTACGCGCTACGGCTTGCCCCAGATCGGCGGCCTCGACGGCGCCGGCCAGGACGGCAAGGCATGGCTGCTCGACGGCGGTTTGGCCTCCGACGTCGACGCCGAGCTCGGCTTGCGCAGGGCCCGCGCCGCATCGCTGCTGATGTTCGCCCTGCCAGGTTCCGCGTACCTGTACCAGGGCGAAGAACTCGGCTTGCAGGAAGTGGGCGACATCGCGGACGGCCAGCGCCAGGACCCGGCGTTCTTCCGCAACCCGGGTGTCGACGTCGGCCGCGACGGCTGCCGAGTCCCGCTGCCGTGGACAAGCGAAGGTACCTCGTTCGGCTTCGGTGAGGGACATGCCCACTTGCCGCAGCCTGAGTGGTTCGCCGGTTATGCAGTGGATGCGCAGGACAACGTCCCAGGCTCCACGCTGGAGCTGTACCGCAAGGCCCTGGAACTGCGCTCGGAACTGCGGGCGGCCGAGGACCTTGAATGGATCCCCTCCAGCAACGAGTCCGTGCTGCACTTCGCCCGGCCCAACGGCTGGCAGTCGGTGACGAACTTCGGCAGCGAGCCGGTGGCTCTTCCGGAGGGCACCGTCGTCGTGAGCAGCGCACCGCTCGACGGCGGCAAGCTCCCGGCGAACACCACCGCCTGGCTCGTCTAGTCCCCAGTCGTTCTCTCCGCTCGCAAGCTTGTGAGGGAACCCGGCGACCGTGGCCCCACCCCCAACTGACTCGCAGTTGTTGTCGTTTTGAAGGCTGTAAACGACAACAACTGCGGGTCAGTTGCATGTGAAAGAGTTGAAAAATGACAGAAAAGCGTCAACCCGCGAACAATCGGCTCATCTATGGCTGCATGGGACTTGGTGGTCCCTGGGAGGGCAGCGAATACGGGGCTGCCGAAATCGAGCAGGCCGCGGCCGCGATCGACGCTGCCATGGGGATCGGAATCTCCTTGTTCGACCACGCCGACATCTACCGCAACGGCAAGTCCGAGGCCGTCTTCGGCGAGGTCATGTCCCGGACGGCCGGGCTGCGCGAAAGAATCCAGCTCCAGACCAAATGCGGAATCCGGCTCAGCCAGCCCGGAGTCGAAGGCCACTACGACCTGAGCAAGGACGCCATCCTGAAACGGGTCAACGGAAGCCTGGAACGGCTCAAGACCGACTATGTGGACGTGTTGCTCCTGCACCGCCCGGACCCCCTCATGGAACCCGCGGAGGTGGCGTCCGCCGTCGGGCAGCTCATGGCGGAAGGCAAAGTGCGGCAATTGGGCGTGTCCAACATGTCCGGTGCGCAAATCGCTTTCCTGCAGGACCAACTGGAGGTGTCGATCGTGGCCAATCAGTTGGAGATGAGCCTTCACCGTCGGGCCTGGCTGGAGAGCACCGTCTTGGTCAACCACGATGACTCCCGCGGCTACAGCTTCCCGCACGGCACTCTGGAACACTGCGTCAGCCGGGGGATCGAGCTACAGGCTTACGGTTCCCTCGCCCAGGGCAGGTACACGGGCTCGACGTCGGATGCCCCGACTGCCGCTGATAGCGCGACTACCGCACTGGTGGCGCAATTGGCGGGGGAGAAGGGCGCCACTCCCGAGTCCGTGTTGTTGGGGTGGCTCATGAAGCATCCGGCACGCATTTCCCCGGTGCTCGGCAGCTCCAATCCTGGGCGGATCGTCGCCTGTGCCGATGCCGATGCCGCTGCTGTTGCCACGGCCATGACGCGCGCTGAGTGGTACGGCCTGTGGGTGGCAGCGCGGGGCAGCAGGCTCCCCTAACGCGGGTTAAGCCCAACTGACTCGCAGTTGTTGTCGTTCTGACGCTCGAAAACGACTACAAATGCGAGTTAGTTGGGCTGCGACGGCCTAGCTGAGCGGCGCGACGACTGAATAGGCGGAGGAGTCACCTTGGATCGACTGGCTGGCCTTGCCGTCGACGCCCACCGGGATGTCGCCGGCAATGGTCACGCGGTTGAGCTTGCGCGGCTGGCCGTCATAGTTGTCCGGCGCGTAGTGCTGGGTGATGCGGTTGTCGAAGAGCACCAACTGGTTCGGCTCCCAGTTCACGCGCACCACGTTTTCCTGACGCGTCACGTAGGCCTGCAGCAAACGGATGATGTCCTTCGACTCCGTGTTGGACAGCCCCACGATCCGAAGGCGCTGCGCGAAGCCCCCAATGAACAATCCGCGCTCGCCGGTCAAGGGATGGACACGCACCACGGGGTGGGCGGTTTCGAACTTGATGCGGGTGAATTCCTTGCGGCGCTCGTCGGCATTCTCGTGTTCCAGGTTCTTCGGCACCGAGTAGTCGTAGTCGTTCGTGTGGATCGCCCAGAGGGTGTCTGCGAAATTGCGGAGCTCCTCCGGCAAATCCGCGTATGCCCCGGCCGAGGAAGCAATCAGCGTCTCGCCACCATAGGACGGGAGATCGATGCTGCGAAGAGTGGAAGCCTGGGGCGGGTTGACCACGAACGTGACGTCGGTGTGCCAATTGTTTGCGGAGCCGTTCTCGCTGTCTACGGGCAATACGTTCTCTTCGCCCTTCACGGAAGCCACCGTCGGGTGTGCCGTGGTGAGTGGCCCGAAATGGCTGGCGAATTTCACCTGGGTCTCGTCGCTGAGAATGTTGGCCTCCCGGAAAACGAGGGCCTTGTGTTCGTTGAGCGCGGCCCGGATGTGGGCCACGGTTTCATCGGACAGATCGCCGCTGAGGTCGAAGCCCCGGATTTCGGCGCCGATGCGGGATCCGAGCTTGGCGAATTCCAACTTTGTTTCGGTAATGACGGACATTATTTGTTCCTTTTCTGTTGTGACTCGGTTGGGTCCAGATCGATGTATTGACGGTCAGGCCCCGGATCCGACGGCGGTTCGCCAGCGGGAGAAATGCCGTTCCAGGGCTACGAGGAGGAAATTCACGGCCAAGCCCAAAAGGGATACCGTGAGAATGCCGGCGTACATGTCGGGGATGAGGAAACTGCTCTGGGCATTCACGATGAGGTAGCCGAGCCCGGCCTTTGCCCCCACCATCTCGGCAGCAATCAACACCAAAATGGAGGCCGTGCCTGCCATGCGGATACCCGTAAAAATTGTGGGTACCGCGGAGGGCAGGATCACCTTCCGGAACAGCGCGAGGCTCGAGAGGCCGAGCGACTTCGCGGCCCGGATGAGCAGCGGGTCCACGGTCTTCACACCCGCGATCGTGTTCAGCAATACGGGAAAGAACGCCGCGTAGGCCACGATGCTGATCTTGGACTCCTCACCAATCCCGAGCAGCAGGGTAAACACAGGCAGGAGGGCGAGCGCGGCAGTGTTACGGAACAATTCCAGCAGCGGACTCAGGACGGAGTTGAGGCGTCCGTACCAGGCGATCAGCAAACCGAGCGACACGCCAGCCACCACGGCAGCACCGAATCCAAACACTGATCGGGTGAGGCTCGCGACCAGATGCCCCTGAATGGTTCCCGATTCGAACAGTTTGCCCCACGCAGCCAGAACCTCGTGCAAGGGCGGCAGGAATACCCGGGTCGAGGGGCTTGCGAGGTACGTCGGCCCGAGTTCCCAGAGAGCCAGGAACGCGAGAATCCCTGCGGCCTTCCACAGACCGGAACCGGCGTAGGCGGCTGCGGTCCGCAAGAAGGCGAGCACCGCCGTCCTTCTCCGACGCCCCGCCCCCACCGAATCGGAGTGCCCGACGGCGGAAACCGGCTGGGGTGCGGCGCTCGCCGTGGGCTGTTTCGTCAGTGTTGTGGTCATCAGGCTGCGCTCCTTTCGAGAGTTGTTCCCGGGACTTCGTCCGGGGCGGTGCCGTCCGGCAGGATCTTGCGGTGACCGGCGTCCTGGGCTACGCGGACCTCGTCGTGCAACAGGGTCCAGACCTGATGCCGTTGTTCGACGAAGGCCGGATGTGAACGGATGTCTTCGCCGCCGTTGCGGTCCGGGATGACCACGTCCACGATTTCCTTGAGGCGTCCGGGCCGGGCGCTCAAGACGGCGACGCGTTGGCCCAGGTATACGGCTTCGTCGATGCCATGGGTGATGAAGACGATCGTCTTGCCCGTGGCCCGCCAGATCCGGAGGAGTTCGTCCTGGAGCTGTTCACGGGTCTGGGCGTCCAAAGCGGCGAAGGGCTCATCCATGAGCAGGACATCGGGCTCATACGCGAGACTTCTGGCTATGGCCACGCGCTGTTTCATGCCGCCCGAGAGTTCATGCGGGTAGCGGTCTTCAAAGCCGGCCAAACCCACGAGCTTCAGGTATTCGCTCGCCTTGCCCGCACGTTCCCGGCGATTGAGCTTGCGCCCATCTGAGCCCTTGCCTTCGAGCCCGATCGACACATTGGCCGACGCCGTGCGCCAAGGGAATAGTGCGTACTGCTGGAAGACCACTGCGCGGTCCTTGCCGGGCCCCGTTACCGGCCGCCCATCCACCAATACCTCGCCGGAGGTGGGCGTGGACAGGCCGGCCAGGAGGTCCAACAAAGTGGTCTTGCCGGAACCGCTTGGCCCCACCAGGGTGAGGAATTCGCCGTCGCGCACGTCGAGGCTCAGGGAGTCGATGGCGGTCAGTGTGGCGGGCTCTTTCGCGCCGACCTTGCCGGCTGCCCCAGCCGTGGAGGCCTTGGAGCCTGTGGAGGCCTTGCCGGCGCGGACCGTGAATTGCTTGGTGACGTTGCGGAGGCTGATCTTGGCGGTCATGGCTATCCCTTCTTCGCTGTGCTCGCGGTTGCGCTCGTTGCTAGCTCGTTGAACTTGTTGGTGTAGTACTTCGACGCCGTCAGATCGTTCTTGACGATCCCCGAGCTCTTGAGCCATCCGGCCCAGCGGGTGAAATCCTCGTCTTTGATGACGCCGTTGTCCGGAACACCGGGGCTCTTCCAGTACTGCAGATTCGCGGTGCTCTCATTGCGTCCGCGGGCGTCGATAATTTTCTTGAAGCGGGCAATCACTTCGTCGCGCGGCGTTTCGGTCTCCCACTTGATGGCCTTGGCCACCCCTGTGGTGAAGATCCGCGCGGTGTTGGGGTTCTTTTCGATGAAGTCATTGCGGAGCACGTACTGTCCGCCGGCGAAGGTGCCGAAGAGTTCGTAGTCGTTGAAGAGCGAACGCAGCCCGCCGGCGGCAATGGCGTGGTCCTGCAGGACACCGCCCAGGGTTCCAACATCCACTTGACCGCGGCGGATCGCTTCCTCGGTGTCGTTGGGCGCCAGCGGCACGAGTTGTACCTGTTTGATTTCGTCTTGGCCGAGGCCGTTCTGGCTGAGATACGTGTTGATGACGGCTTCGTAGTGGGCGCCCAGGGTGTTGACAGCGATCTTCTTCCCGATGAGGTCCCGGGCGGATTTGATGGGGCTGTCTGCCTTGACGTAGAAACCGTTGAAGGTCTTCGCGTCTTCGCCGTAGTAGTTCACGACGGCGGTCACCGGAGCTCCTGCCTCGATCAGCTTTACCACGGCTCCCGCAAACGCACCGCCGAAGTCGGTCTGGTTGGTGGCCGCTGACTGGATGTCCTGTGGGCCGCTGGTGGTGTTGCCTACCCAGTTGAGCTTGATGTCCCCCAAATAACCGAGGTCTGCGGCCAGCTCGGGGAGGCCGACGCTGTTTGCCGAACCCTGGTAACGGAGTTCTCTGACTTCCGTTTGACCGGCTGTTTGGCCTCCGGATTGGTCTCCCGCTTGGGCATTGCCGCCGCAGCCGGTCACCGTCAGGGCAAGGACGACGGCGGCCGCGACGCCTAGAAGGGGCTGGTGCAGTTTCATGGGAGCTACTTTCTTGGGACGGATGTAGTTGGGCGGGCCTTGGTCTGGGTAGAGCGAATTACCGGTGGGAACGATGTAAGCGCACATCTAGGAGAGTTGGAAGCTCGGCGGTAATGCTCGGAAACGGCGCGAAACCGGGGGAAATCCAGCGAAATCCTCGGCAACTCCGGGCAACCCAAGGACACAATTCGCCCAGCGTCGCCGGGTTGAGATGTAGACCATCCAAAGCGCGCCAAACCCAACTAGCTCGCAGTTGTTGTCGTTCTAGGGGCTCATAACGGCATCTACTGCGAGCTAGTTGGGGCCGGGCGGCCTGTCACAATCGTTTTGTTCGTATTGATGCTCACACCTTCGCCCGATTCTTAGCGTTCCTGGCGGATGGCCGGATACGGTAGGTACATGACGTCTAGCACCGCGGCCGAGTCCATTCGGTCCACCCGCAGCATTCCCGCAGATATTGCCCGCTCCTGGCTCCTCGTGAACGCCATGAAGACGGAGCTTTTTGACCAGTCGGCCTCATCTCGCGCGGACGCCATCATCCTTGATATCGAGGACGCCGTTGACCCGTCCCAGAAGGACCAGGCACGGAACAACGTCATTGACTGGCTCACCGCGGGCGGCCAGGCCTGGGTCCGCATCAACGATGCGACGAGCCCCTTTTGGGCTGACGACCTCGCCGGACTCCGTGGCACGCCCGGCCTGTTGGGCGTCATGCTGGCCAAGACGGAATCCGCGGATCAGGTGACGGAATCCTTCCACCGCATGGACGGCAAGATTCCCGTGATTCCGCTGGTTGAATCTGCGCTGGGCATCGAGGAAGCCAACCACATCGCCCGTGCCCAGGGCGCCTTTCGCCTAGCTTTCGGTTCGGGCGACTTCCGCCGGGACACCGGCATGGCTGCGACGCCGGAAGCGATGGCCTACCCGCGTGCCAAGCTTGTTGTCGCCAGCCGCGTGGGTAACCTGCCGGGTCCCATCGACGGCCCTACCGTCGGCACCAACCACCCGATCCTGCGCGAGCAGACCGGCATCACGGTGACCATGGGCATGACCGGCAAGCTCTGCCTGGCCATCGACCAGACCACGGTCATCAACGAAGTCATCAGCCCCACCCCCTCCGACGTCGCTTGGGCCACCGACTTCATGAACGACTTCGAAGCCAACGGCAGGGTCATTCGCGATGGTTCCGACCTGCCCCGCCTTGGCCGTGCCGAAAAGATCATGAAACTCGCAGTGGCGTTCGGGGTCCAGCCCTCCCTGTAGGTCCAGCCACCGGCGCTCACTTATGTCCGGCTTTTCAGGACGCTCGCTCACTTATGGTGGCAATTCCCGGATCCCTCCTGCACAACTTGTGCGGGAGGGATCCGTCCCAGACGCGTATAAGTGATGGAGCGTCCCGGGGAATGGGCCCTAAAGGTGAGCGCGCGTCCATTGGAGTCGAGGGCGGATCGACGGCGCTCTCCTCCACCGACGCTCGCGCACGTATGTTGGGTCCTGACCCGACGCTCGCGCACGTATGCGGTCAATTCCTGCCCCGGAGGACTCGTTGGGCTGACGAGTGCCCTAAACTTGGGTGGTGCTGAACGAATTCTGGGCTACTGCCTCCGCCACCTACAAGACGCTGGTTTTCGGCGCGATGGGGCTTATCGCCGTCGGGATCATCCTCACGATCATCGGCAATACCTCACATAACCAAGGTCTCGCGGTGACGTCGCTGTTCGTCATCGGCCTCGGGCTCGTCCTGCATGTCGTGGCTAGGGTGGTCCGTGGACAGCAGGTCCGCAAGAGCTTGAAGAAGTAGTGCCTTGACTCCGGAGGTGGTGATCGCCGGAGGTGGTCCCACCGGACTGATGCTTGCGGCTGAGCTGGCGCTGGCGGGGGTTGACGCCGTCATCGTCGAGCGGCGTGCCAGCCAGGACCTTGCCGGTTCGCGCGCAGGCGGTCTGCACGCACGCACCATTGAGGTCCTCGACCAGCGTGGAATCGCTGATCGATTCCTCGCGGAAGGAAAGACCGCGCAGGTCGCGGGATTCGCCAAGGTCTCTTTGGACATCAGCGACTTTCCCACCCGGCACAACTACGGACTTGGGCTGTGGCAGAACCACATCGAGCGCATCCTTGCCGACTGGGTCCGCGAGTTGGGGGTAACGATCCACTATGGACACGAGGTGACGAGGTTTGTGCAGGACGCGACCGGCGTCGACGTCGAACTCGCAACCGGCCAGCGGCTGCGGGCACAGTATCTCGTGGGGTGCGACGGCGGCCGGAGCCTGATACGCAAGGCGGCCGGAATCGAGTTCCCGGGGTGGGATCCGACCACCAGCGCCCTGATCGCCCAGGTCGAGATGGCCGAGGAGCCGCCATTGGGTATCCACCGCGATGCGTTTGGCATCCATTCCTTCGGCAGGTTGGAGTACGAGATCCGCGACGGCCAGGTGGTCTACAAGGATCATGGGCCGGTGGGGGTCATGGTGACCGAAGAGCATATCGGCCCCCCGAGCGATCCGACCCTGCGCGATCCGACCCTGCGCGATCTGAGTGAAGCGCTCATCGCGGTGTGCGGGACCGATTACGGGGTCCATAACCACACCTGGATTTCCAGGTTTACCGATATGACGCGGCAAGCGGCGGCCTACTGGGACAAGCGGGTCCTCCTGGCCGGCGACGCCGCGCACGTGCACGCCCCGGACGGAGGGCAGGGGCTCAACATCGGCGTGCAGGATGCGGTGAACCTGGGATGGAAGCTGGCCCAGGTGGTCAAGCGGACATCGCCGGAAAGCCTCCTGGACACTTACCATGCAGAGCGTCATCCGGTGGCTGCCCGCGTGCTGCGCAACACCATGGCGAGTGTGGCGCTTCGCCGCCCGGACGAACGCACGAAGGCCGTGGGCGAGCTCATGGCCGAGCTCCTGAGTATGGAGGAGCCGCGCAGGCATTTCGCCGCGATGATGTCCGGCCTCGACATCCACTACGACCTCGGCGAAGGACACCCGCAGCTCGGGCGCCGCATGCCCGATCTCGACGTCGTCACCGCCGACGGTCCGCGGCGGGTCTTCACCCTCCTGCACGATGCCCGGCCGGTGCTGCTCAACCTCGGCGAGCCCGGTAGCATCGACATCACTCCCTGGTCAGATCGGGTTGAGTTGATCGACGCCACATACGCTGGGACATGGGAGCTCCCCGTGCTCGGGGTGGTCACTGTTCCTACCGCCGTGTTAATCCGGCCCGACGGATATGTGGCCTGGGTGGACGACCCGGCCCGGCGGGGCCTCGCAGATGCGCTCACCACGTGGTTCGGGCCACCCACAGTGGCGTAGCGCACCGGCTTCCACCCTCATTCCGTGCATGAGAGGACCGGCCGCAGGCCGATAGGGTTGGAGCATGACTATTAACCCCGACTTGCAGGGCCGCAGCTACCCTGCCGCAGAGGTGTACGACGTCGGCCGCGAAAAGATCCGGGAGTTCGCCCGGGCCGTGAAGGCAACCCACCCGGCCCATTTCGACGTCGATGCCGCCAAGGCCCTTGGCCACGGCGATCTCGTCGCCCCACCCACCTTCGCCATCATCGTTGCCCAAAGGGCGGATGCCCGGCTGATTGAGGATCCCGATTCAGGGATTGATTTCAGCCGCGTCGTACACGCCGAGCAGCGTTTCACGCACCACCGCGCCATCGTTGCCGGGGACCAGCTGCGCGCCGAACTGCATGTCGACGGCGTCCGGGCCATGGGCGGCGGGGCCATGATCACCACGCGTTCGGAAATCTTCGCGGTCCGCCAGGACAACCAGCGCGAAAGGGTCGCCACCACCACCTCGTCCATCCTGGTCCGCGGAGAGGGACAGTAACCATGAGCTTGAAACTTGAAGAACTCACCGTCGGGCAGGAAATCGGAAGCAGCAGCATCGAGGTCACCCGCCAGGACCTTGTCAGGTACGCGGGCGCATCGGGCGACTTCAACCCGATCCACTGGAACGAAGCCTTCGCCACCGGCGTCGAACTTCCCGGAGTGATCGCCCACGGTATGTTCACGATGGGCGCCGCCGTGCAACTGGTGAGTGACTGGGCTGGCGACCCTGCCGCCGTCGTCGACTACCAGACGCGCTTCACCAAACCGGTGCTGGTTGCCGACACCACCGGTACCGGCGAGCCTGGTGCCGTGATCGAGGTTGCCGGCGTGGTGGGAGCGCTCGACGCCGAAGCACGCACCGCGCGTATCGACCTGACCGTCACCTGTGCCGGCCAGAAGGTCCTCATGAAGTCCCAAGCCGTTGTGAAGCTGGCTTGAACCGGCGGCAACAGCCAGCACCTCGCGCCACCGCGGCGGACCTGTCGCGGTGGCGCAATGCTGTGGTGACCGCTTACGGCGCCAGCGGCCTGGCCTTCGCTTCCTGGGTGTCGCGGTTGCCCGCGATCCGCAGCGAGCTGAACCTGACGCCCGGCACGGTTGGCCTCCTACTGATGTGCATGACCGTTGCCTCGTTCCTCTCGGTGTCCGCATCCGGGGTGATCGTCATCCGGCTGGGATCACGCCTGACCACGCGGATCGGCGGTGCCATGGTGGGCCTCGGCCTGGCCGTTGCAGGTTTTGGCACGTCCGTGCTAGCAAATCCAGTGGTCGTGGCAATCGGATTCATGGTGATCGGCCTTGGCACGGCCAGCTGGAACACAGCGTCCAATGTCGAGGGAGCATCGCTGGAACGCGCCCTCGAGCGGCACATCATGCCCCGCCTCCACGGATCCTTCAGCCTTGGCACCGTTGCGGGCGCAGGACTCGGTGCTTGGGCAGCTTCCGCGGGACTGCCGGTTTTCTGGCATTTCGCCGCGGCCGGCATCGTGGTCGCGGGTTCGGTGGTGACTGCGGCAGCTTGGTTCCGCGCGGACTCAACGCCAGTAGCACCAGCAAAGACTCTCAAACCCGCAAAGACGGACACCTTCGACGGTCCTTCAACCGGCCCTTTGCCTATTATCGAGCCAGGTGAACTGACACCGGCTGAACCGCTGGACAGCAAGCGCATGGTTGCCCGGGCATGGCGCGAACGCCGTACCCTCATGCTCGGGCTGCTGGTCTTGGGGCTGGCCCTGGCAGAAGGCGCAGCGGGGGACTGGGTGGCCTTGGCGTTGGCCGACGGCCACGGTCAATCCGATGCCGCCGGAGCTGTGGGGTATGGAATCTTCGTGACGTTCATGACGGTGGGCCGTTTTGCCGGGACCGTGGTTCTGGACCGCTTCGGCCGTGTTCCCGTGATGCGTTGGTGTTCCGCTACGGCTGTGGTCGGCCTGGCACTCTTTGTCTTCGCGCCTGTGCCCTGGCTGGCCTTTGTTGCCCTCGCGATTTGGGGGCTTGGTGCCTCGTTGGGTTTCCCGGTGGGCATGTCCGCCGCTGCGGACGACCCCGCGCATGCTGCGGCCCGGGTTTCGGTGGTCGCCACAATCGGGTACGGGGCTTTCCTTTGCGGACCGCCCCTGTTGGGTTTGTTGGCGGAGCGCTTCGGCATCCTCCACTCCTTGCTCGCCGTCCTGATCCTGCTCCTCGCGAGCTTTTTCCTGGCACCTGTCTCGCGGAAGCGCGCTCCGGAGTCCGTGGCAGCAGGCAATCCCCGCTAGGCTTGATTGGTGACCCAGACGATGCTCTCCGAACTGACCACGGCCGCCGTGGGTGGCCCTGCCGGCACCTTTGTGGAGGCCCGCACCGAGGCGGAAATCATCGACGCCGTCCGTTCGGCGGATGCCGCGGGCGAGAAGTTGCTCATCATCGGTGGAGGTTCCAATCTGCTGATTTCCGACGCCGGATACCCGGGCACCGTACTCAAGATCGCTTCGCAGGGATTCGCCGTCAACTCCGAAGACAGCTGCGGCGGCGTCTCGGTAGCGGTCCAAGCTGGGCACAACTGGGATGCCTTCGTCGAGCATTCCGTACTGCACGCATGGTCCGGGCTGGAGGCGCTCTCGGGGATCCCGGGAGCCACGGGTGCCACTCCGGTACAGAACGTGGGCGCGTACGGTGCCGACGTCTCCCAGACCATCGCGGCCGTCCGTACGTGGGACCGCGAACGTAACGCCGTGCAGACCTTCACCAACTCCGAGCTCACGTTCGGCTACCGGGATTCCATCCTCAAGCAGACCACGGTCGAGGGCTCGCCCCGCTACGTGGTGTTGACGATTGAGTTCCAGTTGCCGCTCGGACGCATGAGCGCGCCTATCCGCTATGCAGAGCTTGCCCGGTCATTGGGAGTCGAGACGGGGAAGCGTGCGTATTCCAACGATGTCCGGCGTGAAGTCCTGCGGCTCCGCGCTTCCAAGGGCATGGTCCTGGACGCTACGGACAGGGATACGTACTCGACGGGTTCATTCTTCACCAACCCGATTGTTCCGGCCGCTGCGGCTGCGTCCTTGCCGGAGGAGGCGCCGCAGTACCCGGCCGGGAGCGATGGCCTGGTCAAGCTTTCTGCGGCGTGGCTGATCGATCAGGCGGGATTCGGCAAAGGCTTCGGACTCGATCCCGCGAGCGTGTCAGGCGGCCGTGCCTCGCTGTCCACCAAACACACCTTGGCCATCACCAATAGGGGAGGAGCCCGCGCGGAGGACATCGTGGCGATCGCGCGCGAGGTGCGCCGCGGCGTCGTCGAGCGCTTCGGCATTGAACTGCACCCGGAACCTGTGCTGATCGGCGTTTCGCTCTAGGGAAGCTATGGCGCGCTTCAGCGCTTTCCGGTGGGAAGGACTTTGTTGAGCAGCAGGAACGTTAGTCCGCAGCTTGATGCCCCCAGCAGGAAGATCTGGCTGAATGCGATGCTCTGCGGGGACGGACCGCTCGGCGAAATCCAGCCTGCGGCGGCGAAGCCCATGACCCCGAGGAGCATGACGACGGCGGCGAGCAGGAAGCTGCGCACCTGATCCGAGGCGCCTGTCTGGAACACCGATTCAGGATCGTCCATCTGCAGGTGGGACGACGGCTGGCATGCAGCCGCAAGGCCAAGCAAGATCGCGGCTGCGCCGGTGGCGCCCAGTCCCACCTCTTGGACGGTCTGCATCGACGGTGACAATCGCACTCCCGCGCCGACTGCGATTGCCAAGCCACAGACAAGCCCGACGGCGGCGGCGCACCAACCAGCGGCTGCTAACCGCCGGCTAAGCGGCCGCAGCAGCGGACCCAACTCACCGAACAGCATTCCCTTAGCGTAGGAGCACCTGCTGGAAGGCCCCTGTGAGCGGGATGGGAGTTCCGCTTGCTTGGCATTGAGGACCAAAGCTGTCCGCTTTGCCGTCCTATGATGGGGCCATGGGAGCCTCGGCAAAGATCCGTGTAACGCCCAAAGTCATGGGCAGACTGCGCCTTGCCAGCCAGGGATTGCTCGGCGGCTTCAACAGCGTGGAGGAATGCGTGTCCGCGATGGGCGCCATGCAGGCTCAAGACCTTGCATCGGCGTTCTGGGCGGTAGGGCAGCGTGTCTCTGGTGCTGGCCTCTCGAAGGTGTTGGAAGCCTTGGAGAACGGGACGGTGGTCCGGTCATGGCCCATGCGAGGCACGTTGCACCTGGTTCCACCGCAAGACCTGCGTTGGATCCTGGCTATCACCACGGATCGGTCCATGCGTTCTGTTGCCACACGGCACCGGGAGCTCGGCATCGGTGAGGCGGACATTGCCACGTGCCGGGACCTTGCCCTTGAGCGTGTGGCCGGTAGCCCCGGAATGACCCGCGAGGAACTTTTCAAGATCTTCGAAGCCGCCGGCCAAACCACCTCGGCCCAGCGGGGCATCCATTTGCTGTGGATTCTGTGCCAGAACGCCTGGCTGGTCCAGGGACCCCCGGCGGGCGCCGCGGGCAAGGCACTTGGACAACAGCTGTTCGTGTCCTTCGACGAATGGATTCCGGAATCCAAGGTGCTGGACCGTGGGGAGGGGATTGCCGAATTCCTGCTCAGGTATCTACGCAGCCACGGCCCGGCAACGCTCAGCGACTTCGCGTGGTGGACGCAGATCCCCAAGGCCGAGGTCCGGGCGGCCCACGAGGCCATTCGCGGCCAACTCGTTGAGCTCGTCTTCCGGGGAACGTCCTATTGGCTTTCGCCCGCAACAGCGGCCCTGCTTGACGACGGCGTGCCGGGCTCCCGCACGGTCCTCGCTTTGCCGGGATTCGACGAATTCCTCCTGGGGTATACGGACCGCAGCCTCGTCCTCCCCGCCGAGCATTTCCAGAAGGTCGTTCCAGGCGGCAACGGTGTCTTCAAGCGGATGATTGTGTCAGGCGGACAAGTGGTGGGCACGTGGTCCCGCAGCGGCACGGGGTCCGGCGGGACGGGCAGGGGCCCCGGCGTCGAGCTCGAACCGTTCACCCCGGAAGGCCTGGCCCCGGCCGCCCGGCGGTCTTTCGAGCTGCAGGCGGCGAAGTACTTGAGATTCATGGCGAGTTGACGGGACCCCAAACGTCTCTGGCCCGCCGCCCAGTCGAGGGCGGCGGGCCAGCAGATGCTGCGCAGGACGCCTAGAGGGTACCGGTAGCGATCTTCAACATGCGACGAAGTGGCTCGGCCGCGCCCCAGAGGAGCTGGTCGCCCACGGTGAAGGCGCTGATGTATTCCGGGCCCATCTCGAGCTTGCGGATGCGGCCCACGGGGATTTCCAAAGTGCCGGAGGCGGCCACCGGCGTGAGGTCCGACATGGAGGCTTCCTTGGTATTGGGCACCACCTTGGCCCACTCGTTGTCAGCGTCCAGGAGCTTCTCGATTTCGGCGACGGACAGGTCCTCGCGCAGCTTGAGCGTCAGTGCCTGGGAGTGGGAGCGCATAGCCCCGATGCGGACGCAGAGACCGTCCATGATCACATGGTCTTTGCCCGGCTTGCCGTTGCCGGTGCCGAGGATCTTGTTGGTTTCCACCCCGGCTTTCCACTCTTCCTTGGATTGGCCGTTGCCGAGGTCGGCGTCGATCCAGGGGATCAGGGAACCGGCCAGCGGTACGCCGAACTGGGTGGCGTCGACGCCGGAGCGCTGCGTTGCCAGGACCTTGCGGTCGATTTCCAGGATCGCCGAGGCGGGATCGTCCAGTTCGCTGCTGACTTCGTTGTTGAGGGTGCCGAACTGCTTGAGTAGTTCGCGCATGTGGCGGGCACCGCCACCGGAGGCCGCCTGGTAGGTCATGGAGGTACCCCACTCGACCAGGTTGTTCTTGAACAGGCCGCCGAGGCCCATGAGCATGCAGGAGACCGTGCAATTGCCGCCAATGTAGTCCTTCACGCCGGCAGACAGGCCAGCGTCGATGACATCGCGGTTGATGGGGTCCAGCACAATGATGGAGTCGTCGTTCATGCGCAACGTGGATGCTGCATCGATCCAGAGCCCGTCCCAGCCACGGCCACGGAGCTCGCCGTGGACCTGCTTGGTGTAGTCGCCGCCTTGGGCAGTGACGATGATCGGCAGCTTGGCAAGCGTCTCAAGATCGAACGCGTTCTCGAGCTTGCCCGTACTGCCTTCCGCTGTTCCAGCGAATGACGGCGAGGCACCTCCCGCGTTTGAGGTGGAGAAAAATACCGGGTTGATGTTGGCGAAGTCGCCTTCGTCCTGCATGCGCTGCATCAGGACGGAGCCGACCATGCCACGCCAACCGACCAGTCCAACGGACGGATTAGCTGCTGTAGTCATTGAACTAGTTTAGGCTTTCGCTGCTCCCGGCCGCTCTCGGTTACGTCACGGGGACCCAACTGACTCGCAGTTGTTGTCGTTTTGAGGGCTCATAACGACAACAACTGCGAGTTACTTGGGAAAGTTGTCGGGTTCTTGGAGGATCGCCGCTTTGCGGGCGCGAAGTGCGTAGAACGCGCCGAAAGCGAAGACCTGGGTCACCAGCACCAGGACGATGACCCCCATGATCTTGTTGCCGCCCAAGATCATGGTGAGGCCAATGATCGCGGACAGCAGCGCGAAGAGCGGCAACAACATGTAGCCCAGTACGAACAGGGTCTCAGGTTTCTTCAGCATTCTCAGTCTTCCGTCCGGCGCCACGTGGCGATCCGGTAGTTGGTGCCGTTCTTGGAGGTCAGCCAGCCTTCCGCGGGCTGCGTCGCCACAAGATTCCAGGCCTCGCTGAACTCCGGAGCGAAAGTGTCGCCGTCAATGTCCGCATCGATCACGGTGACTACTGCGATATTCGCGATGTCCATGGACTGCCCGTAGATTTCGCCGCCGCCAATGATCCAAACGTTCTGGCCGCCGGGGGCGAACTGGGACTCGAGAAGGGCGGCGTCAAGGGAGGAGACGACGACGGCGCCGCTCGCTTCGGGCGAGTCCGCCCAGTTCTGTTGCCGGGTCACCACGATATTGGTTCGGCCCGGCAGGGGACGGTACTTTGCAGGGAACGACTCCCAGGTCTTGCGGCCCATGATGACCGGATGCCCGGTTGTTAGCGTGCTGAAGTGCTTCAAGTCTTCGGGGACGTGCCACGGCATGGTCCCGCCCTTGCCGATAACGCCGTTACCGGTCTGTGCCCACACCAAACCGATACCGTTGATTGCTTCCGCGGTCTCACCGGAGGACGCCGACTCCGGGGGAGTTTCGAGAGTGCTCATACTGCCACTGGTGCCTTGATAGAGGGATGGTGCCGGTACCCGACCACGTCGAAATCCTCGAAGGCGTAGTCGAAAATCGAGGAAGGCTTGCGGTTGATGCGCAACTGAGGGTACTCGTAGGGTTCCCGGGAAAGCTGCTCCGTGACTTGCTCGACGTGGTTGTCGTAGACGTGGACATCCCCGCCGGTCCAGACGAAGTCGCCAAGCTCAAGACCCAGCTGCTGGGCCACCATGCAGGTCAGCAATGCGTAGGAGGCGATATTGAAGGGGACGCCCAGGAACATGTCGGCGGAACGCTGGTACAACTGGCACGATAATCTGCCGTCGGCAACGTAGAACTGGAAGAACGCGTGGCACGGCGGCAAGGCCATGTCCTTGATCTCGGATACGTTCCATGCCGAGACGATGTGTCGTCGGGAGTCCGGGTTGGCGGCCAGGTTCTTCATGAGTTCGGCGATCTGGTCAATGTGCCCGCCGTCGGGTGTTGGCCAACTGCGCCACTGCACCCCGTACACCGGACC